>NZ_BAAJOU010000027.1:0-965464 GCF_057536035.1 Nonomuraea sp. B208 | reverse complement strand
GACGCCCGGGGGCGGCGGCGGCCGGTCCACCATGATCACCGGCAGTCCGGCCTCGCGGGCCGCGACGAGCTTGGCCGTGGTCATCCGGCCGCCGCTGTCCTTGGTCACCAGCACGTCCAGGCGGTGCTCGCGGATGAGGGCGCGCTCGCCCTCCACGGTGTACGGTCCCCGGTCGAGCAGGACGTACGCGTTCGCGGGGACCGGCGGCTCGGGCGGGTCCACCGATCTGGCCAGCAGCCACACACCCGGCAGCGGCGCGAAGACCGGCAGGCTGCGGCGGCCGGTGGTGAGGAAGACCCGCACCTCGCCCGGCGCGGCGGCACCGGCCCTCCAGTCGCCGCTGACCAGCAGGTCGGCCGCCGCAGGCAACGAGCCGACCCGCAGCCAGTCGTCGCCCGGTCCTTCGCGCCAGCCCCGGACGGCGCAGCGCCAGCAGCGGCACGCCGGTCGCCGCCGAGGCGGCCGCCGCCGAGGCCGTCATCCGCTCGGCGAACGGATGCGTGGCGTCCACCAGCACGTCGATCCGCTCCCGCGTCAGCCAGGCGGCCAGCCCCTCCGCGCCGCCGAACCCGCCTTCGCGCACCTCGCCCACCGGCAGCCGCGGGTTGCTGACCCGCCCGGCCAGCGACGACACGACGTGCAGCGCGGGATCGGCGGCCAGCTCGGCGGCCAGCGCGCGGGCCTCGGCGGTGCCGCCCAGAATCAGGACCCGCCGCACGCCCGGTCCCCGCCCGCGCCGCCGTCCCTGCCCACGCCGCCGTCCTCGGCCGCGCCGCCGTCCCTGGCCACGCCATCCCTGCCCGCGGCCGCCGTCCTCGGCCGCGCCGCCGTCCCCGGCCGCGCCGCCGTCCCCGGCCGCGCCGCCGTCCCCGCCCGCGCCGCCATCCCTGCCCGGCCTGTCCCTCGCCGCGCTGTAGAGATGACTGCCGGGGAACTGTGTCGCCGCCAGCACCCGCCCCACGACGATCACCGCCGTCCGCCGGATCCCGGCCTCGTGGACCTGTCCGGCGATGTCGGCCAGCGTCCCGCGCAGGATCACCTCGTCGGCCCGGCTGGCCCGCGCCACCACCGCCACCGGGCAGTCCTCCCCGTAGGAGGGCACCAGCTCGGCCACCACCGCGTCGATCCGCTGCACGGCCAGGTGCAGCACCATCGTGGCGCGGCTCGCGCCGAGCGTGCCGAGGTCCTCGCCGTCCGGCATGGGCGTGGCGCGGGCGGAGGTACGCGTCAGGATGACCGTCTGCCCGACGCCGGGCACGGTCAGCTCGCGCCCGAGGGAGGCCGCCGCCGCCGCGAACGCCGGGACCCCCGGCACCACCTCGTACGGCACCCCGAGCGCGTCCAGCCTGCGCATCTGCTCGGCCACGGCGCTGAACACCGACGGGTCGCCCGAGTGCAGCCGCGTCACGTCGAGCCCGTCGCGGTGCGCGGCGGCCAGCTCGGCGATGATCTCGTCGAGCGTCAGCTCGGCCGTGTCCACCAGCCTCGCCCCCGGCGGGCAGGCGTCGAGCAGTTCCCGTGGCACCAGCGACCCGGCGTACAGGCAGACCGGCGACGACTCCAGCCGCCGCAGGCCGCGCAGCGTGATCAGGTCGGCGGCGCCGGGACCGGCTCCGACGAAGTACACGGTCACGGTGAGTCCTTCCTCGTGATCGACCACACGGTCACCGGCATGGCCGCCCGCCAGCCGGTGAACCCGCCCACCGGCGCGGCCCGCTGGACGCCGAGCCTTACCAGGTCGCCGCCGAGCCTGCCGTACCAGTGCGCGAGCACGGCCTCGGACTCCAGGGTGACGGCGTTGACGACCAGCCGGCCGCCGGGCCGCAGCGCCGACCAGCACCGTTCCAGCAAACCGGGCGCGGTCGCCCCGCCGCCGACGAACACCGCGTCCGGCGCGGGCAGCCCGTCCAGCGCCCCGGGCGCCCTGCCCTCCACGACGCGCAGCGAGGGCACGCCCAGCCGTTCGGCGTTGCGGCGTACGGCGGCGGCCCGGTCGGGTCTGCTCTCGATCGCCACGGCCGCGCACGACGGGTGGCTGCGCATCCACTCGACGGCGATGCTGCCCGCGCCCGCGCCGACGTCCCACAGCAGCTCGCCCGGCATCGGGGCCAGGCGGGACAGGCTGACGGCGCGGACCTCCCGTTTGGTGAGCTGCCCGTCGTGCTCGTACGCGCCGTCCGGCAGCCCGGGCACCCTGCTCAGCGGCTCCGCGTCCGGGGCCGGGGCGCACTCGACGGCGATCACGTGCAGCGGGGACACCTCGGCGGCCGTCCAGGACTCCGCCGTACCCCGCAGCTCGGACTCCTGTCGCGCGCCCAGGTCCGACAGCACCGTCATCGCGCTGGGGCCGTACCCGTGGCTGACGAGCAGTTCCGCGACCACGGACGGGGAGTCGGGCCGCGCGCCGAGCACGACGACCCGGCGGCCGGGCGCGAGCGCGGCGGCGAGGGCCGCCGGCGGGCGGCCGACCAGGCTGACGACCTCCACCCGCTCGACCGGCCAGCCGAGCCGGGCGCAGGCCAGCGACAGCGACGACACGTGCGGCAGCACCCGTACGCGCTCCGCCCCGAGCAGCCGCACCAGCGTCGAGCCGATGCCGTGGAACATGGGGTCGCCGCTGGCCAGCACGCACACCTCGCGGCCGGCGTACCGGTCGAGGAGCGCGGGCAGCGCGGGCAGCAGCGGGGACGGCCAGGCCACCCGTTCGGCGGCCGAGCCGGGGACGAGGTCGAGCTGCCGCGGGCCGCCCATGAGCACGCCGGCCGCCTCCACGGCCCGCCGCGAGGCCGGGGCCAGCCCGTCCCAGCCGTCGGCGCCGATCCCGACGACCGTGATCACACGTTGCCCAGCACGCGCGTCACCTGGATCTCCACGACCACCCGCGACGGGTTGACCCGGGGCGGCTTGTACCGGGCGGCGTAGCGGCGCTCCGCCTCGGCCACCTGCTCAGGCTCGGTCCGCACGACGGCCAACCCCTCCAGCGTCGACCAGCGGCGGCCGTCCACCTGGCACAGCGCGACCGGGGCACCCGCCGACCCGATCAGCCTGGCCTTGTACGAGGTGCCCGAGGTGATCACCCTGGCGAGGCCGGCGGCCAGGTCCAGCGTCGCGCCCACCGGCACGACGTGCGGCGGACGGCCGTCGGGGCGGGCGGTGGCGAGCGTGCACAGGTGCCGCTCCTGCCAGAAGGCGGCGAAGGCGTCGCCCTGCTCAGCCAGGTTCACGATTCTCCTCTACGCGAAGTGCGCTGGATATCGTATATCTGCCCATCTGGCAGACTTTGCCGGATGAAGCGGCTCCTCGTCATCGGGATCGGCGCGGGCGACCCCGACCATCTCACCCTCCAGGCGGTCAAGGCCATCGCCGCCACGGACGTGTTCTTCGTCGTCGACAAGGGCGAGGTCAAGCACGAGCTGGTCCAGCTCCGCCTCGACCTCATCGCCGAGCACGGCCGGGAGCCGTACCGGATCGCCGAGGCCCGCGACCCGGAGCGCGACCGCGACTCCCCCGCCTACACCGCCGCCGTCGAGGACTGGCGCTCGCGCCGCGCGCTCGCCTGCGAGGCGCTCATCCGCGACGAGCTGGCCGACGGCGAGACCGGCGCGTTCCTGGTGTGGGGCGACCCGGCCGTCTACGACAGCACGCTCGCCATCCTCGACGAGATCCTCCAGCGCGGGAACGTCGCCTTCGACGTCGAGGTCGTCCCCGGCATCAGCAGCGTGGCCGCGCTCACCGCCCGCCACCGCGTCGGCCTCACCCAGGTCGGCCGGCCCACCCACCTCACCACGGGCCGCCGCCTGGCCGAGCACGGCCCCACCGCCGACGACGTAGTGGTCATGCTCGACGCCCACTGCTCGTTCGCGGGGCTCGACGACTTCCACATCTACTGGGGCGCCTACCTCGGCACGCCGGACGAGATCCTGGTGTCGGGGCCGGTGTCCGAGGTCGGCGACCGCATCCGCGAACTGCGCGCCGAGGCACGCGCACGCAAGGGCTGGATCATGGACACCTACCTGCTGCGCCGCACGCCGGGGCCGTTCACGAAGCCGGCTGGCGGGGCAGACCGGGCGGGTTGATCCGCGACTCCGGGACGGCCTCGTTGGCCAGCCCCCACCGCTCCAGCACCTGCTGGTACGCGCCGTTCCTGATGACGGTGTTCAGCGCCTCGTTCAGCGGCTGCACCAGGCCGTTGCCCTTCTTGGTCATGGCGGCGATGAGTCCCTGCAGGTCCGGCCCCGCCCCCGAGAACGTGCCGACGATGCGCGAGCCGCCGCTGACGGCGATGTTGTAGGCGATGTTCGGGTTGGGGCCGAAGTACGCCTGCACGCGGCCCGACTTCAGGGCGAGCAGCACGTCGCCGTACCTCTCGTAGTAGAGGATCTCGACCGGCTCGCGGCCGGCGGCGCGGTTCTGCTTGTCCCAGTCGAGCAGGATCTTCTCCTGGTTGGTGCCGGCGCCGACCGACACGCGCAGCCCGGCGATGTCGGCGGGCCCCTTGATCGCCTTGACGGGGCTGTTGTCGGGCACCTGCCAGGCGAGCTGGTCGATGCGGTAGGTGGCGAAGTCGTAGGTGTCCTTGCGTTCCTCGGTGACGGTGACGTTGCTGAAGACGGCCTCGTACTTGCTGGACTTGGCGGCCAGGAACAGGTTCTCCCAGGAGCTCGACTGCGGGGTGAACTCCAGGCCCAGCACGTCGGCGACGAGCTGGGCGAGGTCGGTCTCGACGCCGATGAGGGTGGTGTCGTCGGTGGCCGGGGACACCAGCGGGGGCGCGCCGCCGGCGCTGAAGCCGACGGTGAGCTTGCCGTCGGCGGCGATCTCCTTGGGCACCTTGGCCGCGATGGCCGCGACCTTCGCGGTCCGCACCCGGTTCTGCTCCGGGCTCAGGTTGATCTTCTTGCCGGCGACCACGGGGGCGGAGGCGGCCGGGGCGTCGAGTGCCGGTTCGGCGCCGCAGGCGGCGAGGACGGCGAGGACGGAGGCGGCGAGGAGGAGGGGCAGGGGCGATGCGCGCATGTCTGTCGTCCTTGGGGGTGTCAGAGGACCTTGGCGAGGAAGGCGCGGGTGCGCTCGTGCACGGGGGCGTCGAGGACCTGGGCGGGCGGGCCGAGCTCGACGACGCGGCCGGCGTCCATGAACGCCACCGCGTCGGCCGCCTCGCGGGCGAACCCGATCTCGTGGGTGACCACGATCATGGTGGTGCCGGCGCGGGCGAGGTCCCTGATGACGTCGAGCACCTCGCCCACCAGCTCGGGGTCGAGCGCGGAGGTCGGCTCGTCGAACAGCAGCAGCTTGGGTTCGAGGGCGAGCGCGCGGGCGATGGCGACGCGCTGCTGCTGCCCGCCCGACAGGGTGCGCGGGTAGGCGTCGGCCTTGCCGGCCAGGCCGACGCGGGCCAGCAGCCGCTCGGCCAGCGGCTCGACCTCGGCGCGCGGCCTGCGCTGGGCCGACAGGGGCGCCTCGGTGACGTTCTGCCGGACCGTGAGGTGCGGGAACAGGTTGAAGGACTGGAAGACGAAGCCGATCTGGGTGCGCTGGCGCAGCACCTCGCGTTCGGGCAGCTCGTGCAGGCGGTCGCCGGCCTGCCGGTAGCCGAGCAGCCGCCCGTCCACCCGCACCGAGCCGCGGTCGACCTTCTCCAGGTGGTTGATCACGCGCAGCAGGGTGGACTTGCCGGACCCGGACGGTCCCAGGACGACCAGCACCTGGCCGTGGGCCACGTCGAGGTCCACGCCGCGCAGCACGTGCAGCGGGCCGAAGCTCTTGTGGACGCCGCGCAGCTCGACCATCGCGTTCATGCGCGCCCCTTGCCGTAGTGCCGTTCCACGTAGTGCTGGACGATCGACAGGGCGGTGGTCAGGACCAGGTACCAGACGGCCGCGACCAGCAGCAGCGCCATCACCCGGCCGTTGCGGTTGTAGATCACCTGGACCTGGTAGAACAGCTCGGGCAGCGCCATGATGTAGACGACCGAGGTGCCCTTGACCAGGCCGATGATCTCGTTGCCGGCGTTGGGGACGATGGTCCGCATGGCCTGCGGCAGGATGATCCGGAAGAGCCGCCGCGCCGGGGGCAGCCCGAGGGCGGCGGCCGCCTCCCGCTGCCCGTGGTCCACCGACAGCAGCCCGCCGCGGACGATCTCGGCGGCGTAGGCGGCCTGGTGCAGCGCCAGCCCGAGCACCGCCGCCGTCAGCGGGCCGATCAGGTCCATCGTGCCGAAGTCGAAGAACGCCGGGCCGAACGGCACCCCGACCGACAGCCGCGGGTAGAGCAGCGCCAGGTTGTACCAGAACAGCAGTTGCAGGATCAGCGGCACCGACCGGAACAGCCACACGTAGCCGAAGGCCACCGACGTCAGCAGCCGGTTGGGCGACAGGCGCATCAGCGCCAGCACGGTGCCGAGGGCGAAGCCGAGCCCGATGCCGAGCGCGGTCAGCTCCAGCGTGAGCAGCACCGAGCGCACCACCGACGGCGCGAACAAATACTGCCCGACCACCTCCCACTCCCAGGCGGGGTTGGTGATCAGGGCGCTGGCGGCCATGGCCAGCACCACGAGCACGCCGGCCGCGGCCAGCCAGCGCAGCGGGCGGCGGGCGGTCACCACCTCCAGCGGCCGGTCCGCCTCCTGCTGGACGGGGGCCTTGACCTCGGGCAACGTCATGAGCCGCCCCCGTTCCGGCCGCGCGCGGGAACCCGTACGGTGCGGAACTCGGTGGTGCGCCGCAGGCGGAAGCCGAGCCGTTCGTACAGGCCGATCGCGTGCGTGTTGGCGGCGGAGGCGTGCAGGAACGGCGTCTCGCCGCGGTCGCGGATGCCCGCGGCGACCGCGAGCACCAGCCGGGTCGCCAGCCCCCGCCCCTGGTGGGCCGGATCGGTGCAGACGGCGCTGATCTCGGTCCAGCCCGGCGGGTGCAACCGCTCCCCCGCCATGGCCACCAGCGCGCCGCCGTGCCGGATGCCGAGGTAGACGCCGAGCTCGACGGTACGCGGCCGGAACGGGCCCGGCCTGGTCCGCGCGACGAGGTCGAGCATCTCGGGCACGTCCGCCGCCCCCAGCCGTACCACATCGGGGTCGTGCTTCCCCGCGACGTGCTCGCCGGTGAGCTGGACGCCGGGAATGCTCGCCGCCTCCTCCCAGCCCGGCGGCGGCGCCGGCGTCGCGCCGGTCAGCGGCACGTCGCCGCCCTCACCCGCCAGCGCCGCCGCGTCCTGCCAGTCGGCAGGGCCCGGGTCGTGCGGCATCGACAGGAACGGGGCCACGTCGAGGAGGTAGCGCAGCACCCGGCCGCGCCGCTCCGCGAGGTGCGCGTGCGCCCCGAGCAGCGAGGCCCGCACCGGGTCGTCCAGCGGGTCGAAGCCGGCGACCGGCAGGGGCGGGATCGATAAGGGACGGGACTCCACATGCATGAGCCGGGGCCTTTCTCACGTCCGTCAGCCGCCCCCAGCTCAACACAGTCGCCTAAAACCGTCAAGTCCTACTTGTTTAGTTGGTTTTTTTCGGAGGTGGCGGTGATCAGCCCGCCGCCGGACGACGGATCAGGAGAAGCGGCGGCCCTCGTCTGAGGCCAGGCAGTTCTGTCAGGCGTTCGGGTCAGTGAAACAGACCATGTCCTCGCCGCCGGACACCAGGACCATCCAGTACATGCGATTGTCGTACTGGTTCTTCTTGCAGTAGCCGACGTGGGCGTCCGGCGGAGCCCGGTAGACGTCCGAGACGACCACGATCCGGTTGTAGGGCTTGGGCACCCGGTCGGCGTTGCAGCCCACGGCGGTCGACAGGCCGACAGACAGGCTTTGGTCCCCGGAAGCAATCGCGAGTACGCAGTAATTCTTCACCCAGATCCGCCTGAGACAGAGTGTCGTGGTCTGTTTCGACATGGCGGAGTAGTAGCGCCACGAGTCCTCGGCGCGGCCGTTGGGACAGATCAGGCCGCTGCCTCCGGTTCGGGTGACGTAGAAGAGGCCGGCATAGTTGCCGCGGCAGGAGACCGATTCGGGTGGCTTCGACTGACTCCAGTCGTCGCCGTAGCCGGTGCGGTAGACGGGCAGGCAATCGCCCGCGCTGACGGATCGGAACGCGTCCTCGGTGGGGTCGGGTTCCGGTTCTTCCGCTTTGGGGTTCTGCTCGGATCCGCTGTCCTGCTTGTTGTTGCCCGAGCCGCTGTCCTGCTTGTTGTTGTCCGAGTCGCCGCCCACCTCGATCGGGACCTCGATGGTGATCCCGGGCTCGTCGCCGTCGGACCTGCCGCTAGGTTCGGCGCTTGATGTGATCTTGTCATGAGAGGTGCTCGGCTGGTGGGACGCCGTGTCTCTGTTCTTGCGGTCGCAACCGACCAGCATTACCGGAATAAGCAGCCATATCAGCGATGCACGGCATATCCGGCGATATCCACAGTTCATATGGGCCACCCCGTGTCACGAGAGAGCTGCGGTGACGCGAGTTTGGCACAGAGCGCCGCGCGGTACAGCGGGTTCCGGAAGGCACGTCCCCCCATGTCACAGTTTGGGCATCGCACCTCTAGCCGGCCTGTTGGGTGTGTCCAATCTTCGGCTTTTCCGAGATTCCGGTGGTGACGGATAGTCGCGCGAGGAGTATCCGTTTACGGAGAAGGGCGAAGTCGGCGCGCCCGTACATCTGTCGCGTTCATCGCCGCGCCAGTCCCAGGACCAGCACGGCGCCGACGACCAGCCGGGCACTCCGTCGCTTTGGACGCGCAGCACAATGTGGGCGTCCCGGACGGCGGCCCCGGGCTGCCGCTCACCGGCTGGAGCACGGTCGGCGGGGACCTGCGCATCCCGCACTTCGTCGGCCTGCACGGGCTGCAGGTCATGCTGGTCGTGGCGCTGGTGCTCGGGCTCCTGGCGAGCCGGGTCACCCGGCTGCATGACGAGCGGACGCGGGCGGGGCTGGTGGCCGCGGCGCGTTCGCGGGCGTTGGTGACCAGCTTTCCTGCCACGAGCACCAGCTTCGGTAAAAGAAAAGGGCACCGTCGAGCTACGATGGCCACATGACCGCTCCCCAGCATCGCGCGCAACTCGCCGTTCGTGTTGAACGCCTCGAAGCCGCCGCCTTCAGGCTCGGCATCGATCTGGGAGACATCAAGACTGCCGTAGAACAACTCCCCACCACCATCCGGCAGGAGATCCTCGAGTACACCGAGCCGGTTTTCGGGGAAATCATGGCCGGCAAGGCTTCGCTGGCTACCAAGGAGGACCTCGACCAGCTTGAGCATCGTCTGAAAGCCCTGGTCGAGACCCGATTTGCGCAGATGGACGACAAGCTCGACCGGGTTCTGACGGCTCTGTCGCAGCCGTCTTCAAACTGACCGAGCAGACCGGCCGCAAGCTCCAAGGCGAGCTTCACACCGAGGTCCGCGCCGCTCCCGGACGCGCGGGCCGACGACGCCGACGACGCCGACAAGAGCCGACCGCACCTGCGGAAGGCCCTCGTCGCGACCCCGGCCGCGGCCTCTGTCCCGGCGAGGACATGCGGCTCACCCCCGAATGCCTCCTGCCCGGCCGATCGGGGGTCGGCGTCAGGGCGTGACGCTCCGCCGCGTCGTACGCCGCAGCGTGCCCGTCTCCCCCGCCGCCCCCACGGACCACAGCCGGGCCGACATCCAGACGACCCCGACGGCCGCCACGACCAGCCCGCCCAGATACAGCGGCACGGGCACCAGGCTCCGCAGCGACCCGGGCAGCATCCCCGCGACGTACAGCACCACCCCCACGACGGGCATCATCCCGCTCCTGACGGCGGCCACCCCGAAGACCACCACACCGATCACCAGCACCGCGGACGTGACCAGGAACGCCGTCCCGGTCATGCCGGTCAGCAGCGCGGCCACCGTTCCCGCGCCCAGGTACGGGAACACGTAGTGCAGGATGTACTCGACCGCGAACGCCCCGGCCAGCCCGGTCGAGTTGAGCACGTACCCGACGAGCCCCAGCGCCCCGGCCCGGTGCCGGATGACCAGGTAGATCCCGGTGACGGCGAGCAGCCCCGTCAGCGCCCCGAACGGCGCGATGGCGTGCGTGAAGTCCGTCTCCGCGACCAGCCCGCCCCTGCGCGCCGCGTTGACCACGATCAACAGCCCTGACACGAACCCCGCGACCGCGGCGACCCGATGAAGTCCCATCGCGACAAGCCCTTCTCTTGGTGTTGGTGCTCGCCATGATGCGCCCGCCCGGCACCCGCCCGAAGAGCGCGCCGGGAGACGTAAGCACCCCGAAAGAACCCCACTCCGCCGCTGCGCCCGTAAATATGATGAGCCCTTGACAAACTATCGCTAGAACGCATCATTATTACCCAGACCGGCCGCACGGAACGCCGGCCAGTGGCAGTCGACAGGGAGCGTCCATGCAAGCGGTGGGGACACGACTCGATGCCGGGACCGGCCAGCGCCAGGGGCTTCTCGGCCGGCATGGCCGCTCCCCGCGGCGACCACGGGACGACCGCCGCGCCGCGTGGCTGTTCCTGCTGCCGGTGATCGTCGGTTTCGCGGTCTTCTACGCCTATCCGACGGCCCGCGGCGTCTGGTACTCGTTCACCGACTACAGCCTGCTCGCCGACCCCGAGTACGTCGGCGCCGACAACTACCGCCGGCTCGTCAGCGACGGCCAGTTCTGGAACGCCCTCAAGGTCACGGGCTACTACGTCGTCGTGAACATCGCCTCACAGACGCTGCTCGCGCTCGGCCTGGCCGCCCTGATGCACCGGCTGACCCGGTCGGTCGTGCTGCGCGCCACGCTCCTGGTGCCCTGGCTGGTGCCGAACGTCACCATCGGCCTGCTGTGGGCCTGGCTGCTGGACCCCGACCTCGGGTTCGTCAACCATCTCATCGGCCTGACCGGCCTCGACACGACCCTGTCCTTCAACGCGCCGGACTGGGCGATGCCCCTGGTGGCCCTGGTCAACACCTGGACCTTCACCGGCTACACGGCACTGCTGCTCTACGCGGGGATGCTGCAGATCCCGCCCCACCTCTACGAGGGCGCGGCGATGGACGGCGCGGGCGAATGGCGCATGTTCCGTTCGATCACGCTGCCGCTCCTGCGGCCGATCCTGGCCCTGGTGCTGGTGGTGTCGCTGATCGGCTCGTTCCAGATCTTCGACACGGTCGCGGTGGTGTACGGCGGCAAGGCGCCGATCCCGGAGACCCGGGTCATCTACTACTACATCTACCAGCGGGCCTTCACCTACTTCGACATGGGATACGCCTCCGCCCTGGCGATGGTCCTCGTGGTCATCCTCGGCGTGCTGACGACCCTGCAGTTGCGGATGCTGCGCGCGTCGCGTTCGGACCTGGGCTAAGGAGCTTCGGATGTTCTCCGGCATGAAGATCGGCAGAAGGGCCGCCTGGCTCGCCCTCCTCGTCGCGGTCGTGCTCACCGTCTTCCCCTTCTACTGGATGGTCCGCACCGCCCTGACCCCGGCGGGCGACCTCTACACCGACTCGATCGGGCTGTGGCCCGACCACCCCACCCTGATCAACTTCGCGCGGGTGCTGGGGCTGGTCGACGCCGGGACGGCCAGAGCCGCGGGCGGGTCGGGCGCGCAGCTGAACTTCCTGCTGTACACGATGAACTCGCTCATCTACAGCGGCCTGATCGCCGTCGTGCAGACCTTCTGCTGCGCCATGGCCGGCTACGCCTTCGCGCGGCTGCGCTTCCCCGGCAGGGACGTGGCCTTCGCCGTCATCGTCGCCGCGCTCATGGTGCCGCCGATCTTCACGATCCTGCCCAACTTCGTGCTGGTCAAGCAGCTGGACCTGCTCAACACCATCCCGGGGCTGGTCCTGCCCAGCCTGCTGATGACGCCGTTCGCGGTGTTCTTCCTGCGGCAGTTCTTCCTGTCCATCCCCCGGGACGTGGAGGAGGCCGCGACGCTGGAGGGCATCGGCCGTTGGGGGATGTTCTGGAGGATCGTGCTGCCCATGAGCCGCGGCCCGCTGATCACCATCGGGCTCACGACGGTCGTGTGGAGCTGGAAGGACTACCTGTGGCCGCTGCTGGTGGGCAAGGGCGAGGCCACCCGGGTGCTCACCGTCGGGCTGGGCGTGTTCCTCCAGCAGTCGCCGAACCGGGGGCCGGACTGGACCGGGATCATGGCCGGGTCGGTGCTGTCCGTCATCCCGGTGCTCATCCTGCTGGTCTTCCTGGGCAAACGGCTGGTCCAGTCGATGAACTTCTCCGGCATCAAGTGACGGAGCGGGGTGCGGCCGGAGCCGCACCCCTTTTCGTGGTCAGGAGACGTTGATCCGCCCGAGGGTCAGCCAGCCGGGAACGGTCGTGTCCTGGTCGGCGTTGGCGAAGCGCAGCGGCACCCCGTTCCGCAACGGGTTGGCGGCCCGCAGGACCAGCGTGTGGTCGCCCTTCGGCAGCCCGAGCGGCAGGGACGCGGTGAGCTCGGCGGGCTCGCCGGGCATGACCCGGGTCAGCTTCCATGACGTCGTCCAGGTCCGGGCGATCCGCCCGTCCCGACCGGCCGCGGCCACCTGGACGGGCCAGTCGTAGGGGAACGGGGCGACGCCGTCGTTACTGATCCGTACGGCGAGGTCGAGGCCGCGCCCCCGCTGCCCGGTCCGCACCGCCGTGACCCTCAGCTCGTAACCCAGCGACTTCGCGCCCTTCAGCGCCTGGTCGTAGGCGGCGCCGGTGTATCCGGGGCTGAAGGCGTGGTGGTTGAGCAGCCAGGTGGCGTGCGTCTGGGCGACGCTCGCCCCGAAGTCCTTGTCCCCGTCGCCGGGGCAGTCCATCGGCGTGTTGAACAGGCAGCCCTGCAGTTCGGGCCGCAGCTCGCCGCCGTTGGGGTTGGTGCGCCACTTGTCGGTGGTGCCGGCCTGCCGCATCAGGTCCATGAAGTGCCAGCCGGGGCCCGGCAGGGTGGAGTACGCGAAGGAGTCGTCGTGATAGCCCAGGTCGTGCGCCTTGTTGTCGGCGCCGGGGTAGCGGACCATGAGCCGGGTCCGGTCGAAGGCGTCGTCGTAGGCGTTCAGCACCCTGAGCTGCTCGGCCTGGGAGGCGAACCAGTTCTCCGTGCCGGGGTCGCCGTTGTGGGGCCAGGTGTGCCATTCGCCCCAGAAGCCCAGCAGGCCGAGCTGGACGAACCCGATCCGCGGGTCGCCGTCGTAGCGGCGGCCGAGCGCGGCGATGAACCGGTCGAGCGCGGCGGCCAGGTTCGGGTCGTCGTAGTCGGGCGACACGCTCTGCCCGTCGTTGCCGAAGTCGTCGTACGGCCGGGTCAGCAGGCCCTGGTCGAGCAGGAACCGCGGGACGCCGCTGGGCTTGCCCGGATAGTCCAGGTAGAAGCGGAACGCCGCCTGGTGGCCCCGGCCGGCGATCGCGTCCAGTTGCTCGTCGAGCGCCCGCCAGTCGAAGCGGTGCGCGCCGGTCATCACCGCGTTCAGCGGCAGGTAGAACCACTCCATCGAGTGCGGGAACGTCGTGTAGGCGCCGGCGTAGGGGATGAAGCCCTTCAGCGGGTTGGCGTCCGCGGCCTGCCCTGCCGCCAGGTTCCGCCAGCCCGGTCCGGCGGCCGAGGCCGGGGTCGGGGCGGGCAGCGCCGTGACGGTCGCGGCCAGGAGGGCGGCGAGCGCCATCCGGGCGGGCCGGCCGGTCGGGGTGTGGACCATCGAAGCCTCCACAGGATGATCGCCAAGGCAATTATGAGTCGGCCTTGACAAATATTCGATGAGCCACATCATTATTCGAGAGAGCCATCAAGGCAAGAGGCAACTTCTGGACCCTCGGCCCCACCCCCCAGGAAGAGGCACCTCCCATGATCAACAAGAAGCTGGCAGGAGCGGCGCTGTGCGCGCTGCTGGCGGGTACCACGCTCACCGCCTGCGGCGGTTCGGAGACCGGCGGGCAGGCGGGCGGCGACGGGGGCGGCCAGGTCACCCTCGACTACTGGCTGTGGGACGACAACCAGCTGGCCTCCTACCAGGCCTGCGCCGACGCCTTCCAGAAGGCGAACCCGAACATCACCATCAAGATCACCCAGACGGCCTGGGCGCAGTACTGGCAGAACCTGACCACGCAGCTGGCCGCCGGCGAGGCCCCCGACGTGTGGACCAACCAGGTGTCGTACTACCCGCAGTTCGTCTCCAGCCGGCAGATCCTCGACATCCAGCCCTACGTCGAGGCCGACAAGGTCGACCTGACCCAGTACCAGGACGGCCTCGCCGACCTGTGGACCAAGGACGGCGAGCGTTACGGCCTGCCCAAGGACTGGGACACCGAGGCGATCGTCTACAACGCCGACCTGCTCGCCAAGGCCGGCGTCAAGCCCGAGGAACTGGCCGACCTGACCTGGAACCCCACCGACGGCGGCACCTTCGAGCAGGTCATCGCCAAGCTCACCGTCGACGACAAGGGCCGCAACGGCCTGGACCCCGACTTCGACAAGAACCACGTCGCCGTCCACGGATACCAGCCGGAATGGAACGACGGCTCCCAGGGCCAGAACGGCTGGGGCGAGCTGGCCGCCGCCAACGGCTTCACCTACCTCGACAAGAACCCCTGGGGCACCCGGTACAAGTACGACGACCCCAAGCTGATCGAGACCATCGGCTGGTACAAGGCGATGACCGACAAGGGGTACGCGCCCCGCTTCGACAAGCAGTCGACGCTCGGCATCGACGCCGTGATGAACTCCGGCAAGGCCGCGCTCACGATCGCCGGCTCCTGGACCATCAACACGTACATGGGTGACGGCGCCCAGCACAAGTTCGCGCTCGCGCCGCTGCCCGTCGGCCCGGCCGGGACCCGCAAGAGCGCCATCAACGGCCTCTCGGACGCCATCTGGGCGGGCACCGAGCACAAGGACGCCGCGTGGAAGTGGGTGAAGTACCTCGGCTCGGCCGCCTGCCAGGACGTGGTGGCCGCCAACGCCGTCGTGTTCCCCGCGATCAAGACCTCGGCGGAGAAGGCGCTGGCCGCCCACCAGGCCAAGGGCCGTGACGTGCAGGTGTACGTGGACTACACCAAGACCCCGGGCGGCACGTTCCTGCTGCCGATCACCGACCACGGCACCGAGATCAGCCAGATCGTCCAGGACGCCCTGCAGGCGGTCATCCTCGGCCAGATCGAGCCCGCCGAGGCGCTGAAGAAGGCCAACCAGCAGGTCAACGCCCTGTTCGCCTGACGTTTCACCAGTTGCTGCTCGAAGGAGAACCATGCCCCTGCTCGTCGACCTGGCCGGTCGTGAATTCGCGATCGAGCTCACCAGTTCCGAGCCCCCCACGCCCGTCGCCGGCGGTCTCGTCCTGCCGTCCGGGCGGGTCGCGATCCTGCACGGTCTCGCCGACGCCCTGTTCTACCGGCATGGCCAGAACTCCTGGAGCCCGTGCGGGTGGCGCCGCCTCAGCGAGCCCCCGTTGCGGATCGCCGACCCGCGGCGGCGGCTGACCGCGGACGACACGATCTGGGACGACCCCGCCCGCCACCACTCCTCGGCCGTGGCCGCGCTGCAGGGCGACGACGGGCAGGTGCTGCTGCTGGGCTCGCTCGGGCTGGGCACCCCCCGTCTGTCCGCCGACCTCGACACCCTGGCCGGCTGGTATGAGGACGACGGCGCCCCCTGGTTCCTGGCCTACGGCCCCGAACAGGAGGTCTTCGCCCGCTACACCGACCAGCTCGCGGCACGGCTCGGCAGCAGCGACCGGCAGGCCGGCAACGTCTGGTGCACCTGGTACGCCTACTACGAGGGCGTCAGCGAGCAGGTGCTGAACAAGGATCTCGCCGCGCTGGCGGGCCTGCCGTACGACGTGGCCCAGATCGACGACGGCTGGGAGGTGGCCGTCGGGGACTGGGAGCCCAACGACAAGTTCCCCTCCGGCATGCGCGCCCTGACCGACCGCATCGCCGCCGCCGGGATGAGGGCGGGCCTGTGGCTGGCCCCGTTCATCGTGCTGCCCACGTCGCGGACCGCCCGCGAGCACCCCGAGTTCCTGCTGCGCGACGGCGACGGGCAGCCGGTCGTCGCGGGACACAACTGGGGCACCTCCTACTGGGCCCTGGACCTCACCCACCCCGCCGTACAGGACCACCTCACCGAGCTGATCCACCGGGTCGTGCACGAGTGGGGCTTCACCTACCTCAAGCTCGACTTCGTCAACGCGGGAGCGGTCCCCGGCGTCCGGCACTCCGGCGCGCCCCGCGAGCGGGCCTACCGGGACGCGCTCGCCCTGATCCGGCGCGTCGCGGGCCCGGAGGTCTACCTGCTCGGCAGCGGCGCCCCGCTGCTGCCCTCGCTCGGCCTGGCCGACGGGCTGCGCAGCGGCCCGGACGTCGCCCCGCTGTGGACCAACTACGCCACCGACGACCCCTCGGACGCCATGGCCTACAACGCCCTGGTCAACACGCTGCACCGGCTGTGGCAGTCACCCCTGCTCCAGGTCGACCCGGACATCGTGTACTTCCGCAGCCGGCTCAACCTGCTCACCGAGACGCAGATGGGCTGGCTGCGGGACCTGGCCACGATCTGCGGCTTCAAGGCGGTCTCCGACCCGCCCTCCTGGCTGAGCGCCGACGAGCTCGCGCACCTGACGGCCTACCTGGCCGAGCAGCCGGAGATCGTCCGTACGGGCCGCTACAGTTTCGTCATCGACGGCCGTACCGTGGACTTCGCGCCCGCGCTGGGGCCGGGGCAGCAGTATCCGATCTCCTGACGAAGCGCTAGAATTTCGCTGAAACGAAGCATAATCGGGGGTGCAGGGGTGCCGGAGGCGGCCGGGGCGGACGTCAGCAGACTGCGCGAGATCAACTCGCTCGGCATCCTGCGGGCGATGCGCGGCCAGCCACCCGTGACCGTCACCGAGCTCGCCCACCGAACCGGTTTGTCCCGGCCCGGCACCGACGTCGTGGTCCGCGGGCTGGTCACCGACGGATGGGTGCAGGTCGTCGAGCCCGACGGCAGCAGCGTCGGCCGCCCCGCCCGCCGCTACCGCTTCAACGCCGGCGCCGGGCACGTGCTCGGCGTCGACGTCGGCGGCCACAAGATCCTCGTCCTGCTCGCCGACCTCGAAGGGCAGGTGCTGCACAGCCACCGGCTCCCGGTCGAGCCGGACGCCGACCCCGCCGCGCGGCTCCAGGCCCTCGACACCGCCATCACCCAGTGCCTGTCGGACGCGGGGATGCGGCCCGATCAGATCTGGGCGGTCACGGTCGGCGTGACCGGCCCGGTCGACGCCACCGGCCGCACCACGCTGTTCACCCCGCTGCCCGGCTGGGCGAGCGTCTCGCCCGCCGAGCACCTGTCGGCCCGCTTCACCTGCCCGATCCTGGTCGAGAACGACTGCAAGCTCGCCGCCGTCGCCGAACGCTGGAAAGGCGCCGCCCAGGACGCCGACGACATCGTCTACCTGCTCGCGGGCATGCGCACCGGCGCCGGCCTCATCCTCGACGGCACCCTGCGGCGCGGCTACGGAGGAGCGGCCGGCGAGATCGGCGCGCTCAAGGCGGTCCGCTGGCTCGCGGCGCCCTCCCACATCGACAACTGCCCGGGGGTGCCCGAGGGCATCCACCCCAACGACAAGGCCGCCTGGGTCTTCGAACGCGCCCGCGAGGGCGACCGCCACGCCCGCCAGGCGCTGCGCCGCTACGTCAAGGACCTGGCCGTGGGCGCCGCGGCCCTCGTGCTCACGCTCGACCCGCAGGTCGTCATCCTCGGCGGCGGCTACTCCCGCTCCGCCGACCTGCTCATCGAGCCCTTCGAACGGGAGCTCAGCCGCCTCTGCCTGCGCGTCCCCGAGATCCGGGCCTCCGTCCTCGGCGCCGACAGCGTCGCACTCGGCGCGCTGCGCGTCGCCCTGGACCAGGTCGACGCACGGGTGTTCACCGACGGGCTGCCCACCCTCCACGCCTGAGCGGATCACCCCCCTTATCAGCGTCCGCATGCCTGGCTGCGGGGTCAGGCGGTCGAGGTTCCGCTGGATGCGGCCCATCATCTCCAGCGCCTCGGGCGGCATCCGGGCGGGGTCGGGCATCGCGGGGCGTTCCAGTCTCTCCTTGGACGGTGACGACGAACTTCCGCCTCGCCGCGCCGGCGGCGGGCGCGCGCCGGGGATCATCAGCAGCACGGGCCCGATGCCCTGACCTCGTAGTGCAGGCATGCGCCGGGAACCTGCAGCGTCCCGGTCCGGACGTCGTTCATCGGGGTCTTCCGTTCTGATCAGGGGGTGGGTCAGGCGGGCTGGTAGGTCAGGTCGAGCACGCCCGTGGTGAAGGTGGCCGACCGGGTGAGCTTCAGTGGCACGGGGGCGGTGCCCTCAGGGAACAAGCGCTCCCCGGTGCCGACCACGAGCGGGTGGATCAGCAGACGCAGCTCGTCCAGGAGCCCGGCCTGCAGGAGCGCGCGGACCAGGCTGATGCTGCCCGCCAGGGTGACGGTGCCGCCCGGCTGCCCCTTGAGCTCCTTCACCGCGGCGACGACGTCGCCCTCGATGAGGGCCGCGTTGCTCCATGCGACCGTCGTGAGGGTGGTGGAGGCGACGAGCTTGCGGATGCCGTTGATCGCTCCGGCCAGTTCCCCGGTCTGGTACGGCCAGACGGCGGCGAACGTCTCGTAGGTGACGCGGCCCAGCAGCAACGTGTCGGCCTCGGCGTACATTTGGCCGACCGCCGCGCTCATCTCCTCGTTCAGATAGGGGAAGTGCCAGGTCTCCGGCGCCTCCACGACCCCGTCCAGCGCGACGAACAGGCCAGCGGTGATCTTGCGGGCAGGCATGGGGAGCTCCTTCGACAGCCAGGCGGACCGGCCGAGTGGCCGAGTGGCCGAACGAGCAGCAAGCTTTTCTTTTACAACCACGCTTTGTCAAAACAAGCATGCAACAGGATCTGCGGCGCGTCAGTGTCAGTCCCGGGCTCCGGCGTCGATGCCGCCGAGGATCAGGTCGGTCAGCGCCGCGACGGCATCGGCGACGACGGCCCGCCCCCGGTTGAGCTCCGCGGCGATCGCCTCCGCTGCGCCCAGCGCGCCGACGCAGCGCAGCCGGAGGGCTTCCTGGGTGAGCCCGGAGTACGGCCGCAGGGCGGTGGCCATCAGGTCCGTGAAGCCGTCGAGCAACTCGCGCTCGATTGCCTCCATCTCCTGGTTGCCCTTCAGCGCGGCCGAGATGGCGGTCCACTCCGGCATGTCGGTGGCGCAGGCGAAGTAGGCGGCGCTCAGGACGCGGGCGATCTCGCGGGGGACGGCCGGGGCGTCGCGCAGGGCCTCCTCCAGGGCGGCCCGGTGCCGCTCGTCGAGCCGCCGGTAGAGCGCGATCAGCAGGCCGGGGCGGGTGCCGAAGTGGTCGTAGACGATCGGCCTGCTCACTCCGGCGGCCTCCGCCAGGCTGAGCAGCGTGAGGCTGTCGGTGCCGTGAGCGCGCACGATCGTCATGGCGGTGTCGAGCAGTTGCTCCCGTCTGGCCGGCCTGGACAGGCGCGTCGATCCCGTGGTCATCGTCCTCCCTTGCGTTACCTCCCATCGTAAGCTACAAAATGTAACTTACAGAATGTAGGTTAGAGAGAGGACATCACTGTGGAGCACTCCGTACTGATCCTGGGCGGGTCCGGCGAGGTGGGCGCGGAGACCGCGGCCCTCCTGCGCCGGTGGCACCCGGAGCTGCCGTTGACGATCGCGGCCCGCGATCTCGGCCGCGCCAGGCGGGTCGCCGACGAGCTCGGCGGCGCGACCGCCGTGACCATCGACGTGCGTCGGGACGGCCTCGGCCTCCAGCAGACCGACGGCTACTCCGCGGTCGTGGCAGCGCTGTGGGACAGCCACCTGAACGGACTGCGTTACGCACAAGACCACGGCCTGCCGTACGTCAGCATCTCCAACGGCCTCAACGACATCGGACCCGAGGTCGCCGCCGCCGGCCAGCGAGCCGGCGCTGCGCCGATCCTGCTGGCCAGCCACTGGTACGCGGGAACCGTCGTCCTCGCCACGCTCGCCCTCGCCAGGCAGTTCGACCGGCTCGACACCATCGAGGTCACCGGCGTGCTGGACGAACAGGACGGCGGCGGGCCCGCGGCCGTGGCTGACGTCGCACGCCTGCTGGCCGCCGCTTCGGCGGCACCCGTCCGCCGCGACGGCGTCTTCGACTGGCTCAGCGGCCCCGACGCGCAGGTGGAGGTCACCAGCGTCGACGGCACCGTGCTGCCCGGCCAGCTCGTCCCCATCCTCGACGTACCGAGCCTGGCCGTAGCGACAGGCGCGGCCAACGTCCGCGTCGCCTTCGCGATCGGCGAATCGGCAGGCAGACGGCACGGCGGGCCCGCGTCCGCGGAGGTCAGAATCGACCTCGAAGGCGTGGATCGCACCGGCGCACCCCTCAGGACGAGCCACTACCTCCTCCACCCGGAGGGGCAGCGCCCCCTGACGGCGCTCGGCGTCGCCCTCGGCGTCGAGCGGCTGCTCGGCCTGCGCGGCACCCCCGTGCAGCCCGGTCTCCACACCCCCGAGGCGTTGATCGACCCCGGCTACGCGGCCGAACGGCTGGCGGAGATCGGCGCCACCTTCACCGACGCGCACGGCGGACCAGCGTCTCCCCCTCGGATGCAGGCGTCCCGTGAGCAGGGGAGGAAACTCTGACGGAGATGCCGGACACCTAGTGGAGCCACGCGGCGAGAAGGGTCTCCGCGATCACGTCGGCTGCGTCGTCCGGGCTCTGGTCAGGCCGCCGCGTGCACCAGGGCCTCGGAGACCTGGGAGAGCACGGCCCGTGCCACCGCGTCGGCCCGGCGCAGCAGCGTCGCGAACCCACCGGCACCGGTCAGGGAGCCCAGGGCGAAGCGGCGTTCGTGGACGGAGCCCTCCCCGGTGATCAGCCGGCCGTCGGGGAGGCGTACGTCCAGGAGGCCGGCCGCGTGACGGGCCTCGCCCCGGGCGTACAGGCCGGCGAGCAACGGGTCGGCGCAGCCGTCCGGCCCGGACGGCAGCCGCCGCGCCTCGATGAGCGTCCGGGCCCGCGTCAGGCCGGGAACGGTGGGGCCGCTCGCCCGCCAGCCGTCCTCGTCCTGCTCGATGCGCGGCTCGGCCCCGATGAACGTGACGATCCCCGCCCTGGCCAGGGCGTGCAGCTCGGCCTGGCGGGCCAGGGACGGGCCGTCGGCCAGCAGGCCGAACAGGTCCTCGAACCACGGATCGCCGGCCATGCGGGGGCGCGCGTCCCGCAGCGCGCGGATCAGCGCCAGGTCGGGGCTGAAGGCGGGGTCGGCCCGCCGTTCCAGGTCGGCCGCGAGATAGCCGTGCATCCACCGTTGCAGCCCGGCGAGGTCGCCGAAGCGCATGCCGCGCAGCGGGCGGGCGAGCCGGTCCAGGTGCAGCCGGTCGGCGAAACGCGGCACGGACCTGGTCACCAGCGCGCGCATCTCCCTGCCGCCCGGCTCGGCGCGGACGAAGGCGGGCTCGAACGCCGCCCACGTCGTTCTCGTACGGGACGGGTGGGCGGTGAACAGCTCCCGGTAGTAGGCGTACGCCAGCTCCTTGGCCGTCGCCTGCCGCTCGTCGCCCTCGTACGGGAACCGCCGCGCCCGCGCCTCCCCGGCCGGCTCGTATCCGGGACGGGCGTGGTGCGGCACGCCGCGCCGCGAGCCCACGTACAGGAGGGGTTCGAACCCGCCGGGCAGGTAGACCGGCTCGCCCTGGCGCCCCCGGGTGAAGCGGCCGCCGCGCCCGACGGTGAGCGGCGCCAGCAGGTCGGTGAACGCCCGTCCCGCGCCGCGCACGAGCACCGGCTCCCCCGCGGGGACGTTCTCCAGGTCGTGGCCGGGGCCGCCGGGCAGGTGGAGCAGCCCGTCCCGGGCGGCGACGTCATGCTCCCCTGACCCGGGGCGGCCCTGGGCCAGCACCACGGCGTCCGCCTCCAGGGTCCGGCCGTCCAGCAGGCGTACGAGCTGCCGGCCCGCCGACTCGGTGAGCCCGATCGCCCGGTCGCGATGGACGTGCACCTGGACGCCGTACGGCGATTCGCACTCGGGCGCGGCGGGGTCCACCACGTGGACCTCCACCGTCCGCCCGCCGCCCGGCTGCGGGGCCCCGGCGCAGATCCTGTCCACGACGCACGTCCCGGCCGGTCCCGCGCCGATCACCACGATCCTGCCCACCGCGTGGCTCATGATCACGACGCTACCCGCCACTCCCCCTATAGTCAACTATCCCTACTGGATATACATGGAAATGGAAGTGCGGGGAACGGGTTGTCCGGCAGGAGCAGCACCCGGCGCGCCCGGTCCGGCTGCCCGGCCGCGTCCAGGTGCAGCAGGGCCGCCCCGATGCCGGCCGCGCCGACCATGTAGCCGGTGTCCGCGCTCACCTCGCCGGGCCGCACCCGGCGGTAGGCCTGGTACCAGCGGTAACCGCGTCCGTCGTGATCGTCGGCCCTGGCGACCAGGTCGGCCGCGAGGGTGCGGGCGAACTCCAGGCAGGAGGACCGCCCCGTGACCGCCCACAACCCCACGAACAGCTCCACCAGCCCGGCCGTGCCGCAGCACTGGCAGGCCGAGTTCCAGTAGCCCGGCGTACGGCGCGGCGGGGCGGAGCTGTCGACCACGCCGCGGGCCAGCCGCTCCACCCAGTCCAGGTCCTCGGGGTCGCCGGTCACCCGGTACAGCTCGTAGAACATCCTGGCCACCCCGGCCGCACCCGAGCAGAACCCCGCGTAGTACAGCTCCCCGGAGCACGGCACGTGGTGCGGGACCAGCGCCCGGTCGCCGCCCGTCACGCTCACCTCGCGCACGAAACCGGCCCCGCTGCGGGCGGCGCGGAGGAAACGCTCGTCCCCGGTCACCCCGTACAGGCGGGCCATGAGGAAGGCGATCCCCGCCGAACCGGTCAGGAAACCGGGGGCGACCGCGTCGGAGGGCAGCCCGTCCAGGCCCCCGTGCCGGCGGCCGGGCACGGGCAGTCCGGCGATGCGCAGGCCCGCGCTGACGGCCGCCTCCTCGTACGCGGGCTCGCCGAACCGGGCGGCCGCGCGCAGCAGCCCCAGCACGATGCCCCCGTCGCCGAGCTGGGCGGGGTCGAACGTCCAGCCGAAGCCGTCCACCCGGGCGTGCCCGCTCGCGACGACCAGGTCGGCGATGGCCGCCGCCTCGGCGTCGAGCCGGTCGTCCCCGAGCGCCCAGCCGGCCTCCATCAGCGCGATCATCGTGCCGGTCAGCCCGTGGTGCAGCGTCAGGTCGTCCTCCCGCCGCCAGGTGGCCGCCAGCCACCGTGCGCCCTCCCGCGCGTCCTCCAGGTACGCCTCCTGCCCGGTGGCGGCGGCCAGCTCCAGGAAGAACAGCACCACCCCGGCCGCGCCCGAGTACAGGGACCGGGGCCGCGGCCGCAGCGCCGGCCTGCCGTGCCGGTCCGGGTTGGCCCGCCAGTGCCTGCCGTGCTCGTCGTCCACGGCGGCGGACCTGATCCAGCGCGCGGTCGAGATGGCGGCCGTCATGGGAGAGTGAGCACGGGCGCTCATGGGGCGGATCTCGTCCAAGCTCATGCCGGGACTATGGCACACCTTCCGGACAAATGCAGACTATTTCCGTAGGTTTGGTAGGGAATTTTGCCCGGCAGGGCCGTGCTCGACCAGCCGGCCGTCGTGCAGGACCGCTACCCGGTCGGCGATCCGCGCGGCCAAGGGCAGGTCGTGACTGATGACGATCAGGGTCACGTCGAGGGCGGTCAGCAGGTCGAACACCTCGGCCTCGGTGACGGGGTCGAGGCCGGAGGTGATCTCGTCGCAGATCAGCACGTCGGGGCGGCCGAGCAGCGCGCGGGCCAGGGCGGCGCGCTGGAGCTCGCCGCCGGACAGCGCGTGCGGCCGTCGCCGGCCGGCGCCGGGGTCCAGCCCGAGCGCGGCGAGGGTCTCGACGGCCTCCTCCCGGGCGGCGGGCACGGGCAGGCCGCGCAGGCGTACGGCGGTCCTGGCGACCTGATCCACGACAGCGCGGTAGGGGTCGAACGAGGCCAGGGCGTTCTGGAAGACGTACTGGACGCGGGCCAGGTCGGCACGGCCGCGCCGCCGGGGCAGCGGACGGCCGGCCAGGCGGATGACGCCGGAGGACCACGGGCGCAGCCCGGCCACGCAGCGGGCCAGCGTCGTCTTGCCGCTGCCCGAGCGGCCGACCACGGCCAGCCGTTCGCCGCGCGCCACGTCGAGGGTCACCTCGCGCAGGATCCCGGCGCCGAGGTCCTCGATCTCCAGGAGGGCGACCGGTTCCGCACGGGACTCCGGCTCACGGGGGCGCGCGGTGACGAGAGCCCTGGCGTACGCGGTACGCGGGCGGTCGAGGACCGTGGGGCCCGACTCGACGACGCGGCCGTCCTTCAGCACGACCACCTGGTCGGCCAGTTCCCGCACCAGTTCGAGGTCGTGGCTGAGCAGGACGACGGCGACGCCGAGCCCGGACAGCTCGGCGGCGACCTCGGCCCGGGTGACGGCGTCCTGGCCGGTGGTGGGCTCGTCGGCGACGATCACGGACGGGCCGGCCAGCAGGACGTGGGCGAGGACGAGCCGCTGTTGCTGCCCGCCGGACAGCTGGTGCGGGAAGCGCCGCAGGAAGTCCCGGTCGCCGGGAAGGCGCGCCTTGGACAGAGCCTCCGGCACGGCGGTGCCGTGGCGCGCCGCAATCTGGCGGAGCACGGTGCCGATGCGCAGCACCGGGTTGAGCACGCTCGCGGGATGCTGCGGGATGAATCCGACGGTTCCCGGCGGCGGAGGCTGACCGGCGGCGATGCGGCGTCCGGCCACGGTGACGCGGCCGGTCACGCGGGCGCCGGGCGGGTGTTCGCCGAGCAGGGCGAGCGCGGTGGTGGTCTTGCCGCTGCCGGACGCGCCGACCAGGGCCAGCGTCCGAGCGGCGGGCAACGTGAAACCGACCCCGTCCACCAGGGTCCGCCCGGGTACGGCGACCGTCAGATCGTCAACGTGCAGCATGAGGGGCCCTGTTCAGTACGCGGTCCACGGTGAGGTTCAGCCCGACGGCGAGCATGACGATCATCAGGGCGGGGGCGAGCACGGCCCACGGGTTGAGGAAGAGCCCGCCCCGGTTGCGGTCCACCATCACCGCCCAGTCGCTCGCGTCCGGCGGCCCCGCGACGCCGAGGAAGCTCGCGGCGGCGATGAGATAGAGCGAGCCGGTCAGCCGGGCGCCCGCGTCGGTGGCGAGCACGCGGGCCAGGGACCGGGCGACGAACCCGACGGTGATCCGCCACCAGCCCTCGCCCTGCAGCCGCATGGCCTCCACGGCCGGACGGCTGCCCGCCTCCAGGGCGCACGCGCGGACCAGACGGGCGATGTCGGGCAGGTGCACCAGCATGACGATCCAGACGAGCACGCCGTCAGGAGCCAGCGCGGCCACCACCAGGAGCAGCAGCAGGGACGGCACCGCCATCAGCAGGTCGAGCGGCCGCATCATGATCTCGTCGAGCGCCCTGGGCGCGCTCGCCGCGGCCAGCCCCCACAGCGTGCCCAGTAGATACGCGCCGGCGGTGGCCAGGACAGCGGTCATGACCAGGGCCCGCCCACCCAGCAGCACCTGGTGCCAGACGTCGCGCCCGGCGAAGTCCGTGCCGAGCAGCCCCACGTCCGCGAAGGAGGCGGAACGCGCCACCTCGTACGGGACCAGCGGCCCCGCGAAGGCCACGACCAGCGGCACGGCGAGCAGCAGATACCTCATGCGCGCGGCGCCAGCCGGAACGAGACGACGTCGGCGACCAGGTTCACCAGGACGGTGGTGACCGCGAACAGCAACGCCAACCCCTGCAGGACGGGAAGGTCACGGTGACCGACCGCGTCGGCGAGCGTACGGCCCAGCCCGGGGATCACGAACACGGCCTCGACCACGATCACCCCGCCGAGCAGCCAGTCGACGGTACGGGCCAGGTGCTGCACGACCGGCGCGAGCGCGTTGGGCAGCGCGTGCGCGAACCCGTTGAGCCCCAGGCGGCGGGCGTGCCGCACGTACGGCGAGGCCAGCACGTCGATCATCGCCGAGCGGACCAGCCGCCCGGTGGAGCAGACGGGCCGGACCAGCAGCACCGACACCGGCAGCACCAGCGCGGCGGCGGTGAGCCCGCCGAGCCCGGTCGGCGGCAGCCACGCCAGCACCACGCCGAAGACCGCCACCAGCACGATGGCCAGCGCGAACTCCGGCACCGCGTAGAGCGCGGCGCTCACCGTGGTCAGCGCCCGGTCGAACCCGCCGCCCTCGCGCCGGGCGGCGGCGACCCCGAGACCGACCGCGAGGGGCACCAGGAGCAGCACGGTGAGTCCGGCCAGTACGGCGGTGGGGGCCAGCGCGTCCAGGACGATCCCGGTGACCGGACGGCCGGAGACGAGCGAGACGCCGAGGTCGCCGCGCGCCAGGGCCTGGGCCCAGGAGGTGAGACGTTCGGCGAGGGGACGGTCCAGGCCGAGGGCGGCGCGGATGGCCGCGATCCTCTCCGGATCGGGCTGGTCGCCCGCCAGCACCACCGCGGCGTCGCCGGGGAGGGACTCCGCCATCAGGAACACCAGGCAGGCGACCCCGGTGACCTGAACGACGCCGACGGCCAGGCGACGGGCGGCGTAACGGGCCAGGTTCACGCCAGTCGCACCTTGTCGAACCTGGCCCAGTCCAGGGTGTTGGCGGGCGCGGGGAGCACGCCGGTCACGCCGGGCGAAGTGGCGACGATCCAGTCGGCGAACCCCCACACCAGCAGCCCGCCCTCGGCGTGCAGCATCCGCTGCATGCCCAGATAGGCGGCCTCCCGGTCGGCCGCGGACGGCGCGGAGACGGCCTCGCGGTAGAGGGCGTCGAACTCCGGCCTGGCCCATTTGGTGGCGTTCGTGGTCGAGGTGGACAGCAGCCGCTGCGCGATGTGGGTCTCGATCGGCATCGCGCCCGAGCGGAAGCTGACGATGGAGCCCTTGGTGAGGATGTCCGACCAGTACGTGTCCTTGTCGCCGCTCACGATGGTGGCCTTCAGCCCGGCGGCGCGCAGCTGGTCGGCGAAGACCGTGGCCGCCTCGACGAAGCCGGCCGCGGCCGTGGAGGTCGTCAGCTCGACCGGCAGCCCGTCCGCGCCCGCCTTCCTGATCAGCGCCCTGGCCCGGTCGAGGTCGAACGCGCGCTGGGGGATGCTGTCGGCGTAGTGCAGGTAGCCCTTGCCGAACAGGTCGTTGCCGATCTGCCCGGCGCCGGGCATGACGGTGTCGACGAGCTGCCGCCGGTCGGTGAGCAGGAACATCGCCTCCCGCAGGCCCGGATCGTCGAACGGCGCGCGGTCCACCTTCATCGCGAACGCGTTCATCGAGCTGCCCGGCGCGCGGACGATCGTGAGGCGTCCCGCGTGCTGGCGGGCGGAGGCCGGGGAGAGGTCGTGGGCGTAGTGGACCTGGCCGCCGAGCAGCGCGTTCACCCGCGCGGACTCCTCGTTGGCGATGAGGAACTCCAGCTCCTCGATCGACGGCGCGCCCTCCCAGTAGTCCGGGTAGCGCTTGAGCAGCACCGAGCTGCCCGGCTTCCACGACACGAAGGAGAACGGCCCGGACCCCACCGGCCTGCTGAAGTCCGTGGTCCCCTCCGGGACGATGTACGCGCCGAAGGCGGCCAGCACGTTCGGGAACTCGGCGAACGGCCGCCTGAGCCCGAACTCGACGACCCGGTCGCCGACGGCCCGGCTGCTCCGCAGGTCGATGAGGGCGAGGCTGGACTTGGCCCGGAACGTCTTGCCCGGGTCGGTGATCCTCGCGTAGCTGGCCAGGACGTCCTGGGGGCGTACCGGGCGGCCGTCGTGGAAGGTCGCCTGCCGCAGGGTGACGCGCCAGCGGGTGAAGCCGGCGTCCGGCTCCCAGCTCTCGGCCAGGCGGGGCTGGGGTGAGACGTCCGAGCCGAGATCGGCGAGCTTGTCGTACAGGGCCTTGGCACGTGCGGCCTCGTTGAACAGGTTGGCCAGGTGCGGGTCGAGCACCTCGGTGGCGCCGCCGCCGGCGAACACGGCACGCAGCCTGCCCCCGCCGGTGGAGGGCGCGCCGCCCGTGCCGCATCCGGCGAGCAGGGCGGCTCCGGCGGTCGCCGCGAGGAAGCCGCGGCGGCTGAGATGGTCACGCATTTTGGGGGTCCTTCGCGGATCGGTCTCGTACGGGTCGGGGAAGTTCAGGCGGGCACAGCCGCGCGGCGTTCCAGGGTCAGGACGGCGGCCGCGCAGGCCAGGCCGATCGCCGCGCACACGACGAACCCGGCCGTGCCCGCCCAGCCGATCAACGCGGTGCTGGCCGCGGCGACGATCCCCGAGACCAGGTAGAAGACGCCGAAGTAGGTGCCGGTCAGCGCATCGCCGCCGAAGGCGCCGATGCGCTCGTACACGAACGGCTGGGCCATCATCAGGCCGAGAGCCAGCGCCAGCGCCGCGACCAGCACGGGGACGATGCCCGGGAGCAGCGCGGGAACGAGGAAGCCCGCGCCCATCACGGCCAGGCCCCACGCCATCGCGCGGTCCCGGCTCACCGCCGACCCCAGCCACGCGGTGATCCGCACCTGGAGCGCCAGGGTCGCCACGGTGGACACGAGGAACAGCAGCGCCACCGAGCCCGCCGTGCCCGTCGCCCGCTCGGCGGCGAGCGGCAGGACCAGGTAGAGCTGGTTCTGCAGGGCGTACATGCCGCTGAGGGACAGGGTGAAGGCGAGGAAGCGGCGGTCGGCCAGGCAGCGCCGCCAGTCGCCGAGCACGGACGAGCCGCTCGGCGTCACCTCGCGCGCCGGCAGGACGCACGCCTGCGCGACGGTCAGCACCACGAAGATCACGGCGGCGGCGACCGCGGCGGCGCGGAAACCGACCAGCAGCAGCACGCCGCCGAGCACCGGCCCGCACAGCGCCCCCGCCTGGGCGTACACGTTGAACAGCGCGAACGCCCTGGCCTTGTCGGGCGCGGCCACCGCGATGTACGCGCGGACCGCCGGGTTGAACAGCGCGCCGGCCAGCCCGCTGAGCACGGCCGCCGCCAGCAGCAGCGGCAGCGTGACGCCGAACGCGAACAGCCCGAACCCGACGGCGCGCAGCGCGCACCCCGCGATGATCACGCGACGCGCGCCCAGCCGGTCGGAGGCCGAGCCGCCGATCAGGAACAGGCCCTGCTGGCTGAGGTTACGCACCCCCAGGACGACGCCGGTGACCGCGGCCGACAGGCCCAGATCCTGGGTGAGGTGGCCGGCCAGGTAAGGAACCAGCAGGTAGAAGCCGGTGTTGACGCCGAACTGGTTGACCAGCAGCAACCGTACGGGCCAGGAGAGCTCTCTCACGCCGCCCGCACCGCCACCCGGTGCCCGCTTTCGCTCATCAACGGATGTGCCCTGCCCTCTCCTCTGGCCTCATGTCGTGGAAATGATTACCATTTCTGTCATGGCATGGCAATCCCGACATGCGGCCGGCGGAGCTAGTGCTTCCCGCCGACGCGCAGCGCCTCCTTCAGAAACACGCGGTACACGCTCGGCGTGCCCTCGGTGGTGATGACCTCCACGACGGAGCGGAGGTTGCGTCCCTCGACGGCCTCCCGGATGAGCGCGTCCGCCAGGTCGCGCCGGGAGGTGAACCGGCCCACCATCTGTGGCGCGCCGACGGTGTAGCCGGTGACCCGGTCGCCGTCGAACAACCCCGAGGGGCGGATGACGGTCCAGTCCAGGCCGCTGCCGGCCACGATCTCCTCCATGCGGCCGGCGTCCTCGTACAGCGGGCGTCCCATCTTGAGCAGCATCGGCACGACCACCGTGCGGTAGAGCAGGGTCTCCCCGGGCGGAGGCTTCATCGGCACGCCGGTCGAGGTCACGCACACCAGGCGCCGGATGCCGTGCGCGGTCATGGCCGCGACGATGTGCCTGGCGGACTCGGAGAACGTGGTGGGCGCCTCGGAGCCGTAGGGCACGCCGAGTGTCGAGATCACGGCGTCATGCCCGGCCACCACCCGGTCCACCGCCTCGGGGTCGAGCGCGTCCGCCCGGGCCACCCGCAGCGCCGCGCCACTCAGGGGGAAGGACTCGGGGTGCCGGGTGACCGCGGTGACGGTGTGGCCCTCGGCGAGCGCCTGCTCGGTGGTGAGCCGTCCGGTCGGGCCATTGGCCCCGAAGATCACGAGTTTCATGTGCCTGCCTCTCTGTTTTACGCGCTTTATATCCAATATAAGCAGTGTAAAGCACCAAGGTCGCTAAGGTGCAAGGCATGGGAGCAGAGGTGGAACGGCGTCCGTACGACTCGATACGCAGGACGGCACAAGCACTGCAGACGCGCGCCGAGATCGCCGACGCCGCGCGCCGGCTCTTCGTCAGCCGCGGCTGGGCCGCCACCACCGTGCGCGACGTGGCGCGGGAGGCCGGGGTCTCCGCGCCGACGGTCTATGCCGTGTACGGCAACAAGAACGGTCTCACCCAGGCGCTCGCCGACGCCGCCGACCTGTCCGGCGACCCGGCCTGGCAACTCGCCGAACTGGAGGCCGCGGCCGGCGACCCCCGACGACAGCTGGCAGCGATGGCCGGTTTCGACCGGCGCCTGTACGAACGCGCCGGCGACGTCATCATGCTGCTGCGCGAGGCCGGACGCGCCGAGCCGGAACTGGCCGCGGTCTACCGCGACGGCCGCCGCAAGGCCGACCAGACCCGCTTGGCGGTGTTCTCCGCGTGGCCGGCCGGCGTGTTGCACGAGAGCCTGGACGTGGCGACGGCGGTGGACATCTACGCCGGCCTGTGCAACGTGGACGTCTACCGCACGCTCACCGACGAACGCGGCTGGTCACCCGATCGCGTCGAGCGCTGGTGGGCCGAGGCGCTGGCCCGGGAGCTGCTGCACCGCGGCTCCGATCGCTTCGCTGCCCACTGAGGCGACGGTTCGCAGGTGAGCCGCCGGCGACCCGCCTTCCCGGCCGGCGCGGCCGAGGGCGTGCTCAGCCCAGGCTCGGCCGCAGGGCCACCACGGCGGGCACCGGGCTGTAACGGGCCACCAGTCGGGCCAAGGGCTCATCGATGCAGCCGAGCATCATGATGATCGCCTCATGGTCGGCCTCCAGATGGCGATGGTGGATGGGGGCATGATGAGCGATCTTGTTGCGCAGCACCCGCAGAAAGTCCAGCCGCCGATGGAGCGCGTGCCGCCCTCCGCGATAGCCGGGGAACGCCCGGTACAGGGAGGCCCGCCACAGCCGCTGGTCGTAGTTGTTGCCGCGCCCGACCAGACTCACCCAGAACCCGAACGGTAATTCGGCGACCACTTCCGGCGGCGTGGACCGCAGCCCCTGCCGGCCCAGCTGGTGGACGGCCTCCCTGATCTTCGCCTGGGCGCCGTAGTGCAGGTCCGCCCGCGGGTGATCCCACCAGTCCTCACGCTCGAACAGGTGGGACATGCGCTGGTCGAGCACGCTGCGCAAGGCGAGTTCGAGGTGCTGCAGGGGGCCGTAGAAGGCCGCCGCGACCTCGGTGTTCCAGCAGAACAGCCGCAGCGCGGCCACGGTGTCACCCCCGCAGAACGCCTCGTACTCGGGCAGCCTGGCCTGGGTCAGCACCCCGTACAGATGCCGAGCCTCCTGCTGATCCACAGACCTTGCCTCCCTCGGCCGGACACCGCGTGCTACCGTGGACGACATAAGCCCCGGGATTGCCTCTGCTCGCAAGCAGCCCGGGGCACAGCCGTCTCTACGGGCTCCAGCCCGGCGACTCGGCGAGAGTAACACGCTGTCACGGAGGAGACCCCGGCTTGGGTCAGACGTTGACGGTTATCGTCTGGGAGAGTTCGGGACCGTACGAGCGGTGCGCGCCGTCAGTGAACTGCAGGGTCAGGGTGTGCATGCCCGGGTTGAGGCGAATGTCACCCTCAGACTGTCCCTTGGTGAAGTGAATCGAGCGTTCGCTGACGGGAACGACGTTTCCTCTGGGAATGGGACGGCCGTCGATGATCAGACAGAAATGGCCGGTATTGGGCGTGTTGTCGCCGGCTGGCCGGACTTCAAGGTCACCATCGACGGCGAACTTGAGGTGGATCGGGTTCTGCAGCCCGGCTCCGTCGGCCGGCTCGAGGAAGTAGACATTGCCGCTCATGAACGCTCCCGTCTATGGGGGCCGGCGCGGTTCACCGGCCTCGACAGCCGAATTCTCGCAAAGTCGGTGCGGGTTGCAGGCTAACGAAACACCAGGTTCAGTGCCATTTCGAAGTCCGGCTCTTGTTCGTGTCGCACCCGGTGCGCATGATTTCTACATTTCTGGGAAAATGGCCCCATCTCCCCGATGAAACGGCGATAACTCGTGGGATTGCTGAATCACAACATCCATATGAGGCAAACTATTAAGAGTGATGTCATGACAGTCATGCGAGGTTAACGGGCGCCGCCAACACGGACCAGTGGGCCAGCACGGTCCTGCACAACGGGCAGAGCCCCATCGAGCGCTGACATGGTGACTATGGTGGTGAATGCAGCGGAACGCATGATGTCTACTGTGTGATCGGTTCGTGTGGAGGACACCCTCCCGCACGATAAGTAGCAATATGATCATAGTGAGTTGGGATGAAGGTGCGGACCGACACGGGACCTTTGGCCCTGGCCGCCCTATAGGAGGTCGGTCCACCCTGTTGAGGTCGGCCGTTCCGCGCCTTTACGATGTAGATCACTGTGTGTTCTGAACCGGCCGGAGGCGTTGATGGCGGCGGCCAGGGTCGCGGCGGCGATGGGCACGGTCAGCGCGGCGCGATACCCGCGAGCATGCCGTCCCCCGTGGTGACGCCCGCCGTGGTCGCCACCCCCTGCTGAACTCTCTCCCCCACGCCATCGGTCGCGACGATGGTCAGCGGCTCGTACGCGAGGGAGAACGCCACCCCGAGGATGATCATGGTGGGGAACATGGCGAGATAGACGGTGTAGGACGTAGGACAGCGCGGCCAGCAGCAGCCCCGCCACGATGACCTTCGCGTTGGGTGAGGCTCGTCTGCAGCGAGCTCCAGCCCCGCAGCTCCTGCTGGTAGAGGACCGCGATGAACTGGAAGCCGAAGAAGGCGCCGGCGAACAGCAGGCCAGCCAGGTTCGCCCGTACCAGCGCCCGGAGCGCAGGATGCCCAGCCGCAGGAGCGGCGCGGCGGATCTGCGCTTGATCACGACGAACAGGCGACGAGGGCGAGTCCCGCGGCGATCGTGGCGGCGGTCCAGTCGGCGTCCGCGTGGGCGGCCCGCTCGACGCCGAGCACCAGCAGCATGATGGCGGCGGTCACGGTGAGCGCGCCGAGCACGTCCACGCGCCGGTCGCGGGGCCGTTCCTCCGGGGTGGCGGGGATCAGCGGCACGGCCGGCAGGCCCCCGAGCACCAGCCCGAGCGAGAAGCCGCCCGCTCCGCCTACGATCGGCAGGCCGCGGAGGAGGAGCGCTGGTTCCAGACCGCGACCGGGTGACAAACTTGTCGATTTCCGGCCAAAAATGCCGCCGCATGCTCCATGATCAGCAATTGACTCGTCCGACTTGCGCGTACGGGTCAGTCCCTGTCAACAGAGGATCGGAGCGTTTTGCGGAAGAGAACGACCCTGCTCGCCACCGCCGTCCTGGCGTTAACCGCCTTCCTCCCCGCCCCGCCGGCCGCCGCCGCCGCGGCGGCCACCGGGCAGGGCGGCATCGCCTGGGCGCCCTGTGAGGAGGAGCCCAGCGCCGAGTGCGGCAAGCTGACCGTGCCGATCGACTGGTCGAAGCCCGACGGCCCGACCATCGACCTGGCCCTGGCCCGCCGCAAGGCCACCGACCCCGCCGCCCGGATCGGGTCGCTGGTCATCAACCCGGGCGGCCCCGGCGGTTCCGGTGTGGAAGCCGTGTACGGCGCCCCCGACTCCTACACCCAGGAGCTGCAGAAGCGGTTCGACATCGTCGGGTTCGACCCGCGCGGCGTCGGCCGCAGCCACCCGGTGATCTGCTCGGCCTCGGTGTACAACCAGATGCCGCACACGGTGATGTCCAGCCAGGCCGACTTCGACGCCTGGAACGCCTTCACCAAGAAGCTGCACGCCGACTGCCGCGCGCGTACCGGCCCGCTCTACGACCACGTCGACTCGCGCAACGTGGCCAGGGACATGGACGCCCTCCGCGCCGCGCTCGGCGAGGAGAAGCTGAGCTACTACGGCATCTCGTACGGGACGCTCATCGGACAGATGTACGCCGAGCTGTTCCCGAACCGGGTCCGCGCCCTGGCGCTGGACAGCAACATGGACCACAGCCTCGGCGTCGCGGGCTTCCTCGCCACCGAGGCGCTGGCCGTCGAGGACGCCTTCGACCAGTTCGTCGGCTGGTGCGAGGCCGACGAGAGCTGTGTCCTGCACGGGCGTGACGTACGCAAGCTGTGGAAGGACCTGCTGGCCAAGGCGCGGCGCGGCGAGCTCGTCTACCCGAGCACCGGCACGAAGATGACGGAGCTGCAGGTCATCTACAACGCCGCGCTCGGCACCGAGGGCCCCGACTGGCGTACGCTCAGCGAGGTCATCGACTGGCTGAGCGGCGGCGCGGAGCCGTCGTGGGTGCCGCCGCTGCCCGGCCGGGGGCCGGTGGAGGGGGACGTGGCCGAGCTGCCGACGCGCATCCTGTGCCAGGACTACAACCTCAAGGTGCGCAACTACAGCGAGTACGCCGCCCTCATGCGCGCGTCCAACGTGCTGGCGCCGGACACGCGGTACCACCCGTACCCGATCGACGACCTGCCGATCTGTCTCAACTCGACGCCGACCAACCCGCCGCACCAGCTGCGGTACACCGGCGAGGCGCCGATCCTGCTCGGCAACTCGCTGCACGACCCTGCCACCCCGTACATCTGGTCCGCGAACGCGGCCCGGCAGCTCGGGCCGAAGGCGGTGCTGCTCACGTACGAGGGCTGGGGGCACCGCATCTACGGCAAGGACAAGTGCCAGGACGACATCATCGACCAGTACCTGATCGCGCTGACCGTGCCGCCGCGCGGCACCCGGTGCGCGGTGGGCACGCCCGAGGAGAGCCTGCTCAAGAAGCAGACGCAACGGACGTGGCCGACTGACCAGGCCCACTGGGCGTCCTGATCCGGGAGCTCGCCCCGCCGGTCGGATGACCGGCGGGGCTACTCGCTGATCCACTTGGTGAAGGTCCGGCCCGTGCGAGCCTCGAAGGCCGCGTCGACTTCTGCGGGACTTCTCTGGTGTGCCTCGCGCAGGACCGCGACGGCGTTGTCGAGAATCTCTCGTGCGAACTCCGGTAGCTCCTGGCCGACGGCCAACGCCTCGGCGAGGGGCGTGACAGCGTCGCCGTGCTGTTGCGCCTCGCTCAGCGTCCATCCGCGGACGACAAGACTCTGTACGTAGTCAGGCAGGTAGGCGTCGCGGTTGAGTTCGACCAGCTGGCGGCGCAGGGTGACGGCCTGCTGGGAGATCTCGACGGCCTCAGCCACCCGCCCCACCTCCGCCAGCAGGGCGGCGTGATTGTTCAGCGACATCGCCAGGTCGGGCAGATAGGCGTCCCAGTTGAGCCCGGCCAGCTGGCGGCGCAGGGCGACAGCCTCCTCGGACATCTCGACGGCCTCGGCCCCCCGCCCCACCTCCATCAGCAGGGCGGCGTGATTGTTCAGCGACATCGCCAGGTCGGGCAGGTAGGCGTCCCAGTTGAGCGCCGCCAGCTGGCGGCGCAGGGCGACAGCCTCCTCGGACATCTCGACGGCCTCGGCCCCCCGCCCCACCTCCGCCAGCCGGAGGGCGTGATTGTTCAGCGACGTAGCCAGCTCAGGCAGGTAAGCGTCCCAGTTGAACCCGGCCAACTCCCTATAAAAGGTCGCGGCCTGCTCGGAGACCTCGGCTGCCTCGGCCCGCCGACCCACCTCCGCCAGCCGGTTGGCGTGATTGCTCAGCGAGCCGGCCAGGTCGGGCAGGTAAGCGTCGCGGTTGAGCCCGGCCAACTCCCAGCGCAGGGCGACGGCCTGCTCGGAGACCTCGACGGCCCCGGTTCGCCGCCCCACCTCCGCCAGCCGGTTGGCGTGATTGTTCAACGACGTAGCCAGGGCAGGCAGATAGGCGTCGCGGTTGAGCCCGGCCAACTCCCCGTACAGGGCGACGGCCTGCTCGGACACCTCGACGGCCCCGGTTCGCCGCCCCACCTCCGCCAGCCGGTTGGCGTGATTGTTCAACGACGTAGCCAGGGCAGGCAGGTAAGCGTCGCGGTTGAGCCCGGCCAACTCCCTATAAAAGGTCGCGGCCTGCTCGGACACCTCGAGGGCTTCGGCTCGCCGGCCCACCTCCGCCAGCCGGAGGGCGTGATTGTTCAACGAGCCGGCCAGGGCAGGCAGGTAAGCGTCACGGTTGAGCCCGGTCAGCTCCCAGCGCAGGGCGACGGCCTGCTCGGAGACCTCGACGGCTTCGGCCCGCCGCCCCACCTCCGCCAGCCGGTTGGCGTGATTGTTCAACGAGCCGGCCAGGTCGGGCAGGTAGGCGTCGCGGTTGAGCCCGGTCAGCTCCCCGTACAGAGCGACGGCCTGCTCGGACACCTCGACGGCTTCGCCCCGCCGGCCCACCTCCGCCAGCAGGAGGGCGTGATTGGTCAGCGACACCGCCAGGTCGGGCAGGTGAGCGTCGCGGTTGAGCCCGGCCAGTTTCCGGCGCAGGGCGACGGCCTGCTCGGACACCTCGAGGGCTTCGGCCCGCCGGCCCACCTCCGCCAGCCGGAGGGCGTGATTGTTCAGCGACATCGCCCGGTCGGGCAGGTAGGTGTCCTGGCTGAGCTCGGCCAGTTCCCCATGCAGGGCGACGGCCTGCTCGGACATCTCGGCGGCTTCGGCCCGCCGCCCCACCTCCGCCAGCCGGATCGCGTGGTTGTTCAGTGAGATGGTCAGATTGGGCAGGTGAGCGTCACGGTTGAGCCCGGACAACTCCCCGTACAGGGCGACGGCCTGCTCAGACACCTCGAGGGCTTCGGCCCGCCGCCCCACCTCCGCCAGCCGGAGGGCGTGATCGTTCAGCGACATCGCCAGGTTGGGCAGGTGAGCGTCACGGTTGAGCCCGGCCAATTCCCCATACAGGGTGACGGCCTGTTGGCTGGCCTCCAAGGCGGCTCGATGTTGACCGGCGTTGGTCAGGCGCAGGGCATGGCCGGCGTGGAGTTGGGCGTGCTCGGCTGGGTCGGTGGTGGTGGCCAGGCGGTGCGCGGTCAGCCGGGTGGACAGCGCGGCCATGCCGATGTCCAAATCGATGTGCCGGCCGACCGGCAGGTGAGCTTCGATGTGCTGCAACAGGGCGGGGTCGATGCCGGGCAGGCCGGCCAGACGGGCCAGGGCCGCGCCGCCGGCGTACAGCATCAACTCGGGCCGGGCGGCGAGCAGCGGGTACAGCTGCGTGGCGGCGACGTGTGGCCATCGGCGAGCGGTCTCGATCAGCATGGTCAGGGCCGGACGGATCCACGGCGGCACCTGCCTCTGGTCGGCTTGCCCGGCCGGGGCGGCGAGCAAGCCGGACAGGGCGTGGCCGGCCCAGTCGTCAGCAGCGGGCCCGGCCACGGCGGGGTCGGGGATCGCCAGGGCGGCGAAGTCTTCGGCGAGCCGGTCCGGGTACAGCGGCTCCAGCACCGTGCCCGCCTGGGCGGGCGGATAGCAGTAGGCGTGGTCGTCGAGCAGGGTGTTCGCGCGCTCGACGGTCTCGGCCAGATCGGTGTGCCGTAGCGCCTGGCGGGCGTCGGGGCGGGCCAGCGGCCGGGTGAACGTCGCGGCGAAGACCGCCCTGCCCATGGTGACCGGGTCGCTGACCAGGGGCTCAGGCAGGCGGCGGTGCAGCTCGGCCCAGTGCTCGCGTTCGCGGCGCAGCAGATAGGCCGAGGCACGGGCCGGGTCGCCGGGTTCCTCCTCACCGTGGCGGTGGGCGTCGACCGCGGCCAGCGCCGCGATGTGCACGGTCAGCACCTGGGCGTACTCGGCGTCGTCGGTCAGACCGGCGGGCGGCGCGATCGTCGCCGCCTGCTCGGCGGGAAGGGCGAGCTGGGCGGCGAAGTGGTCGCGCGCTTCGGCGAACAGCCGGTGCCGCATCGCGGGCTCGGCGACCAGCGGCGGCAACGCCTGGGCGTCGGCTTCGACGTCCAGCACCCGTTCGGCCCAGGCGGCGATGCTGTCCCACCACACCCCGGCCGGGCGGGCCAGCAGCAGCACCCGTACCCGGCCCGCGCGCAGGACCGGTTCTTGCAGCAGCTCGTACAGGGCCGGCACCGGCCAGCGCTCGGCATAGTCCACCACGAGCAGCAGCCCCGGCCCGTGCTCCCCCACCTCGGCGATGGCACCGGTCCGTCCTGCGCCCGGCGGGTTGGTGCTCGCCTGCCACACCCGCCATCCGGCCTGGCGCGACAGCTCGGCGAACCGGGCGGCCAGCCGGGTCTTGCCCTGGCCGCCCGGCCCGTGCAACAGCCGCACCCCCAATCCGGGCGCGTCCTCGTCATCACGCCAGCCGGCCAGCTTGCGCAGATCCTCCCGCCGGCCGGTGAAGGGCACCACCCGCGATCCGGCCCGCAACAGCAGGGACGGCTGCGCCCGCACCCGGGCCGGACGCACCGGCCGGGGTTCCGCGGGGAAGTCCTCGATGCGGTAGGCGGGTTTCCACTGGTAGACGTTCAGCACCCCGTCCTGGACCGCGTTGACGACCCCGCCCGCAGCCGGCGCATTCACCTGCACCTTGGGGACACCGCTCGCCGAGGACGGCGGCTCGGTCACGGCGACGGCTCCTGCCCACCACCGGCAGGGGCGGCGGGATTGTGGATGTTCAGGGTGCCGCCCTGGACCGCGTTCACGGTCCCGCCCGTGGCCGGCATGTTCAGCTGCGTCTGCGTGCCCGCTGCCGGGGGAAGCTGCACCGGCGGCTCGGCGGTGGCCTGCCCGCGATCAGTTCGCAGCTGCAGCCGCAGCGCTGCGGCCGCGATCACCAGCCCGGCTGCCCCGATGAACATGCTCACCACGCTGGCCCGCTGATCGAGGACCCCCAAGACCTCCGGCGGCAGCTGCAGCGGGTCGGCGAAGAAGCCCACCAGCCCGACCACCAGCAACGCGGCCATCACCACCAGGGCCGCGATGCCCACCCCGCGCCGCACCCGCGAAATCGACCCGCGTCCGGAACTCTCGCCTGTCTTGGACATGCCTCTAGAGTGCGCCCGGACCAACGCAAGCAGGGCCGAAAGCGACGAAGACGTTATTTACCATCCAAGGCCCGGATGACAGACGCACCGCGCAGCCACCACGCCCGGAGCGGTCACCTGGGCATCTTGATCAGTTACGCCACGCAGGGCCGGTCCTGCTCCCCGAGACGCGGGCGCGCCCGGGGAGCGGCGACGAGCACATCGCGGCGGACCCTCGGTTTCACGGCCTCATATGCCGCCGGCCACCGGTTCAGGCGGCGCACTCCAGGCAGATCTGCTGACCGCTCAGCTCCGAGACGCGCTGGCTGCGGTGCCGTACGAGGAAGCAGTGCGAGCAGGTGAACTCGTCGGGCTGGGGCGGGATCACCCGCACCGCCAGCTCCTCGCCCGACAGGTCGGCGCCGGGCAGCTCGAGCGACTCGGCCAGCTCGGTCTCGTCGACGTCGATGGCGGCGGACGCGAGGTCGGGGCGGCGGGTCAGAGTGTCCGCGTAGCCCTCCTGCCCGGCGTCGTCGATCTTGCGCGGGCTGTCGTAGTCGGTCACCATGGCGTTCATCCGTCTCCTCATCTCGTGCCTGCTGGCCGGTGGCCGCCGGTCTTGTGCCCAAATACGGGGAAATAGTCCTCTTCGGGCGGGAGAAAAATCAGATCCTTCGCGGGACCGCCGAGGAAGTATGATCCGGGTATGAGCGAGGTCAAGAAGCGGATCACCATCACCGTGGACCCCCACCTGGCCGGGTACGCCGAGCAGCTCGTCCAGGCGGGCAAGGCGGAGTCGGTGTCGGCGGCCTTCAACGAGGCCATGGCGATCAAGCGGCAGCGTGACCAGCACGCGCTGGCCAAGCTCCGCGAGCGCGCGACGCACGCCGACCCGGCACGGGTGGAGCGCATGAGGCGGCACATCGAGGCTCAGAGCCGGGCGGCGGGCTTCGAGGTGGCCGCGGGTGAGTGACCACGTGCCGGCGCCGTACATCCTCGACGCCGGCGTCCTGGCGGAGATCGCGCGGGGCGACGCCGACCTCATCGGGCTCGTCCTGGACTACGACCGGATCGGCCAGCCCCTGGTCATCTCGGCGCTGACGGCCGCCGGGGCGCTGCTGGACGCCCCCGGGGAGGAGGCGAGCGCGCTGTTGTCCGGTCTGACCGCGTTCGAGCACGTCCAGGTGGCGGCGCTCGACGGCGTCGAACAGGCGGCCCTGCTCGCCCAGATGATCCAGCGGACGGGCGTGGACCCGTGGGACGCGCACGTCGCGGCGCTGGCCCTCATGGCGACCTGCCCGATCCTCACGCTCGATCGCTCCCGATGGGAGCGGACCGCCGCCGGCCTGGACGATCCGCTCTACTTCATCGAGATCGCCGACCCCGGCGAGTGAGGCCGGAAGGCGTGTCCTCCGACGACGCCGGCGCGTTCCTGAAGGCCGGGCATCCCACGACCGTGTGGAACCGTACGAGTTCCAGGCCACGGCGGGGAGCAGTACCCGGGGCTGATCGAGGAGTTCAGCAGAGCGGGCGGCGGCTGACCGACGGGGCGGAGAGGAGGAAGCCGCGGCCGGCACGTCCTCGTCTTCATCACGTGGCCGGGGGCCGCAGGCCGAGCCACTGCTCGGCGCCCCAGGCATGGAACCGCTCGACCTCGGTGAACCCCAGCTTCGCCGCGAGGCGCATCGAGCCGACGTTGGCGCTCTGGGTGGTGAGCACCACCGGCTCGCCGGGAAGGACGCCGTCGAACCAGCCGAGTGCCGCCGCGCACGCCTCGGCGGCGTATCCTCGCCCCCACACCTCGGGCAGGAACAGGTAACCGAGGTCGGCCTTCCCCACGGCGGCCGGGCGACGGTGCCCGGTCGCTCTCCTCAGCAGGACCTGGCCGATCATCGCCCCGTCGAGCTCGACGACGAAACTCCCGGGCCGTCGCTCGGGCACCTCGGGCATCTCCCGCTCAAGCTCGTCACGCGGACGGGGACCGCCGAGGTAGGCGTGCACCTCCGGCGAGGCGAGCAGTTCGATGAACGTCGTACGGTCCCGCGCCTCGGGCTCACGGAGCAGGAGCCGCTCGGTCCGGATCAGCCCAGGCGGCCAAGGCACCTGCCCTGAATCTGACATGCGCGCAGCCTAACAATCCCGTACGTGAAAATCAGCCTCGCACAGCCACCAAAAAAGTGATATCACTTAGATAGCAGAGTGAAATCGCCGAGAAGGGACGGACGATGGCGAACACATCGGGCGGGGCCACACTGGAGGCCGCTGTCGTGGACATGCCGGCACCGCGCACGAGCGAGCGCCCGGTGCGGGCGGCCAACGGGTTCGTGATGCTGGGAGTGGCGACGGCGCTGACCCTGGGCGGGATCGCGCTGTTCGTCGTGGGGATCGTCATGCTCGCCTCGGGGGCCGGGCAGGGCGGCGTCTGGGTGACCGTCGTGAGCGTCCTGGTGTTCCTGCTCGGGTTCCTCATGTACTTCGGCCTCACCGCGGTCGCGCCGGGCGAGGCCAGGGTGGTGCAGCTGCTCGGCCGGTACGTCGGCACCCTGCGCACCCCCGGCTTCCAGTGGGTCAACCCGATCACGGTGCGCCGGCGGGTGTCCACGAGGATCCGCAACCACGAGACGGACGTGACCAAGGTCAACGACGCGGACGGCAACCCGATCCAGATCGCGACCGTGGTGGTCTGGCAGGTGCAGGACACCGCACAGGCGGTCTTCGAGGTGGACGACTTCGTGGAGTTCGTGGCCATCCAGGCGGAGACGGCCGTGCGGCACATCGCGGGCACCTACCCGTACGACGCGCACGGCGAGCCCCGGCTGTCCCTGCGGGACAACGCCGACGAGATCAACGAGCGGCTGTCCACGGAGATCGCGGCCAGGGTGGCGTCCGCCGGGGTCAAGGTCATCGAGTCCCGCATCATCCACCTGGCGTACGCGCCCGAGATCGCCCACGCCATGCTGCGCCGCCAGCAGGCGGGCGCGGTGGTGGCGGCCCGGCAGCGGATCGTCGACGGCGCGGTCGGCATGGTGGAGATGGCGCTGGCCAAGCTCGCCGAGCACAACGTGGTCGAGCTGGACGAGGAGCGCAAGGCGGCCATGGTCAGCAACCTGCTCGTGGTGCTGGTCGGTGACCGCGACACCCAGCCCGTGGTCAACACGGGCACGCTCTACCAGTAATCACCGTGGAGCGGAAGAAGATCCTGCTGCGGCTTGACCCGGTGGTTCACGACGCGCTGGCCAGGTGGGCGTCCGACGAGCTGCGCAGCACGAACTCCCAGATCGAGTTCCTGCTGCGCAGGGCCCTCTCCGAGGCCGGGCGCCTGCCCGACGGGGTGGAGCGGATGCGCCCGCGCGGGCGGCCCAGGAAGGTGCCGGAGGACGACGCGGATCACGCGGATCAGGGAGAGGAACGGGAGCGGGCGGATGGAGACGCGAGTGAAGCAGAGTGAGTCACTGACCCGATCAGCCTTCCTGCTGGCCTTCGACCTGCGGAAGGACCGGTTGACCGAGCGGGGAGCGCTGGGCTACCTGCTGCGCGCGGCCGCCCTCGCCGAGCTGCTGCTGGCGGGCAACCTCGCGGACGAGTCGGGCAAGGCGCGGGCCCTCACCGCCCCGGCCGTCGAGCCGGGCTCCTTGCCGGCCGTGGTCTGGGAGCAGATCGCGAACTCACCGCCGCGCTCGTGGCGGCGGTGGGTGCAGAAGGACCACGGCAAGGCGGTCGGCGTCGTCCGCGACGAGCTGGCGGCCGCCCGGCTGATCAGCGTGGAGCGGCGCCGGGTCCTGCTGTTCAGGGTCGAGCGGATCACGCCGCGCAAGGCGTACGTGTCGCGCAGGCTCATCGAGCGCGTCGGCGGGGCCATCCGCGGCGGCCGGCCCGTCGGCCGCCTGGACGACGACGTCCGCGTCCTGGCGGCGCTGGCCACGGCGGCCCGGCTCAGCACGGTGGTCGCGTCCAGGCGGGAGACGCGCTCGGACCGGATCCAGCAGCTGTCCGCCCCCGTCGAGCCGATCGCGACCGCGTTGCGCAAGAGCGTCGAGGCGGCCAGGGCGGCGCACTCGGCCGGCTGATGGGAGGCGAGGTCCTGTCCGGCCCCGGCTCACGCGCTTACCATGACGTCGGGGCCGAGCACAGGGGGCGTCCATGGCGAGCGACCCGTACGCGCACGTGCAGGAGCTGTGGCAGCGCTACCTCGGCACCGACGACCGCGCGGACCTCGACGAGGCGATAACCGCGGCCGAGCAGGTGGCGGCCGAGGAGGGCGACGCGGCGCGACGGTGCGAGCTGCAGGCCACCCTCACCTCGATGCTCATGAACCGCTGGCACCTCGACGGCCGGGACGCCGACCTCGACAGGGCGGCGGTGACGGCCGAGGCGGCGGCGGACCTCGCGGAGCGCGCCGGGCTGGACGCGGGCCGGGACTGGTACCGCGCCGGGCTCGTCCACCTGGAACGCCACCACCGCGACCACCTGACCGACGACGCCCGCCTGGCCGTGGCGGCCTTCGACCGGGCGCTCCGGTGGGACCCGGCGGAGGAAGACCACCTCGCCTCCCAGGCCGAGGCGCTGCGCCGGCTCTACGAGGCCGAGCGCGACCTGGCCCTGGTCGACCGGGCCGTGGAGCTGCTGCGCGGCGGACAGGACGTCGCCCCCGTGCGGTTGAGCACCCTGCTGGGCACGGCGTTGCAGGACCGCTGGTCGCTGTCGCGCGAGCCACGCGATCTGGACGAGGCGATCGACGCCCACGAGGCCGCTCTGACCGCAGCCGGTGGCGAGCGGCCGGCCTGGATCGTCGCCAATCTCGCCAACGCCTTACGCCAGCGGCACACCGTGAGCCGGCGGCGCGCCGACCTCTACCGGGCGCTGGACCTGTACGAGGAGGTGGTCGACCGCACCCCGGGCGGGCTCGACGGCTTGAACGCGCGCGTGCTCAACCACTACGGGCTCGCCTGGCGGCAGCGCTTCCTCCACGAGGACGAACGCGGCCACCTGGACCGCGCCATCGACCTGCACCGCAGAGCCCTGGCCAAGGCCGAGCCCCCGGACCTGGTGATGTGCCTGAGCAACCTGGCCGACGATCTGTCGCGACGCCTGTGGGGCGACGAGTTGGGTCAGCTCGCCGAGGCCGTCGAGCTGCTGCGCACGGCCAGGACCCTGGCCCCCGGCGACCTCCACGTGGCCATGGACCTGACCGCTCTCCTGCGTCACCGCTACCTGATCACCGGCGCGGAGGCGGACAAGGCCGAGCTGCTGGCCCTGGTGGACGAGGTCGTGGCCGGGCTGGGCGAGCGGCATCCGGCGGCGGAGGCTTTCCTGAGCGTACGCGCCCAGCTGTCCGGCCCGCGGGTGTCGGTGGAGCGGCTCGCCGACGGCGCGGTCTGGGCCCTGCGCGGCGAGCACGGCGGCCGGGACCGCACGCTCGTGCTGGTGGCGTCGGAGGGGTTCGCCCTCGCGGCGGCGAACGAGGACCCGTACGCGAGGTTCTTCGCCGACGTCATGGCGGCGGCCGGCGAGCTTGCGGACCCGCTGCTGGTGCTCGGCGGGCGGGAGACGACCGTTCATGAATTCCCCGAGGGCGAAGGGCTGGAGGGCGAGGAGCTCGCCGCCGCCGCCCTGGCCGCGGCCGAGACGGCCGCCCCGCCTGCCCGCATCGGAGGGGTGTGGATCGAGGGGCCGTTCAGGCGGCGCGGGAGCCCGCTCGCCTACGTCGTACGCGCCCTCATCGACGGCACGATGTGGACGTTCGTCCAGGTCACCGACGAGGAGATGAGCGAGTCCCTGCGGGAACGGATCGGCCCCTACCTGCTGGAGCTGACCGAGCTGGCCAGGCGGTCCTACGAGACGACGGCGCTGATCAGCACCTGGATCGCCGCCGAGGGGATGCCCCTGCTGCCCTACCACCAGCAGCCGGGCTGGACGGCCAAGCGGCTGGCCACGGACGCGCTGACGGCGCTGACCGCGCCGCTCCGGATCAGCGGGCCGTACCGGTTGCGCGGGCTCGGCTACCGGGCCCACATGCTGACCGGCCACTTCTCAGGCGGCAGGCGGCGCATGTGCTACGTCGAGCCCGACCCGGGAGCCGCCGACTTCGCCGAGCACGCCCGCAGGCTCTTCCTCGGAGTGCTCGGCGAGGTGCCGGTCACCCAGCCGGACTGGCCGGCCGACCTGATCTGGTCGGAGCTCCCCCAGGGCGACGGTGTGTGGCTGACCGTCCCGATCTCGCCGATCTCCCGCGATCCCCGCAGGAACGCCGAGGCCGTGCTGTACGCGTTCGGCTCGGAGTCGCTGAAGGTCGCCTCGATCGAGGTGCCCTCGTGGGCCACGCGCGGCGGGAACCTGGGCAAGCTGATCAAGAAGTACGGCCTGCGCATGCACGCGGTACGGCCCGCGCCCGGACTGCCGCCCTCGTTGCTGATGACCGAACTGGAGGACGTCTCCGAGAGCCCCGCCTCCGAGATCGAGTCCGGCCTCTACCTGCGCGAAGCCGTCACCGCGATCGAGCAGGGCCGCCTGCTCGCGGCCTTCCGTTCCTTCGCCTACCACCGCTACCTGGGCGACCTCGCCGACCCGGAAACGGTCAGCGGCGGGATCGCCGTCGGCATGCATCTGGCCGGCCTGCTGCTGGACGAGGGCCGGCTCGACTTCGCCGAATGGGTGGCCGCCTGGACCGCCGTCCAGGCGGAGCGGACCGGCGCGCACGACCAGGCCCGCACGGCGCGCAGGCTGGCGGCGGTGGCCTGCGAGTACATGGGCTGGCTCGACGAGGCGGTCACGCACTTCACGGCCGCGGTCGCCAATCCGGCTCCGTTCGCCGACCGCTGGCTTGAGGGACAGCTCAACATGAGCGTCGGCATCACCATCGCGACGACCTTCTCCCACCACGAGCCGGAGCGCCGCTACCTGGAGCCGATGCCGGAGAAGTCACGAACCCTCCTCATGCGCGCCGCCGCCCATCTGGAGCGGGCCGCCGAGATCTACGACGGCATCGAAGGCGAAGAGGCGCTGCGGTCCCGGCGCACCATCGAGCTCTACCGGTGGCGGGTGGCCGACCTGCTCGGCGACGGCGCCGCGATGGAGCGCCTGGCCGAGCTCAGGGTCACGCCGGGCATCGCCGAGGACGAGGCGCTGCGGCAGACCGGCGACTGGTTCACGATCGCCGCGCTGCGCAGGCAGGCGTACGCCGAGCCGAGCCTGCTCGACCAGTTCGACAGGTCCGCCGCCGCCCACCTGCGCAGGGTGCAGGGGTTCCAGCAGGTCAACGCGGCCAAGCTGGTCCCGATCCTGGCCATGGTCGGCGACGACCGTCAGGCCCGGGGCGACTACGAGGCGGCGATGGAGCTGTTCAGGACGGCGCGGGCGGCGCAGCACGCGGGCTACGCCGCCCTGGTGCGGCCGCCGCGTCCCGAGGAGACGCACGGCGGCTGGATGGCGATCGAGATGATCGGCCGGCTGGCCAGATGCGCCGCGGCGCGCCCCCTGCTGCTGGCCGAGCACCCGCTGGAGATCGTGCTGGAGGCGGAGAACGCCAAGAGCCGCTGGTTCCTGCGCGACCTGACGATGGGCCTGCCGCATCGCCCGCCGGTGGAGCGGGCCGCGGACGAGGCGCCGGGGCTGCCGGTCGAGGCGCTGGCCGACCCGCGCGTCGATCTCGCCGAACGCGAATGGCGCGGGGAGCGGGGCGGCGCCGTCTCCGCGACGCTCGACGAACGGGCGGCCCACGAGCTGTGGGAACGCCTGCCCGGCGGGACCGCCGTGCTGTCGTTCTACGCCACCAGGAGCGAGACGTTCGTCAACATCGTCCGCGACCCCGCCCGGCCGCCGGTCACGCTGCGCCTGCCCGTCAGCGCGGCGGAGCTGGAGCGGGTCGCCACCCGCATGCAGGCCTACTTCTCGGCGGCCGGGCTGTTCGGCGCCATCGACCCCCAGGATCCCGGCCGGCACCACCGGCGCTTTCTCCGGCCGCTCGACGAGCTGGGCGAGCTGCTCGCGCCGGCCGTGCCGTACCTGGAGGACAGCGAGCTGGTGGTGGCCGTCCCGCACCGGCAGTGGCACAACCTGCCCGTGCACGCGCTGCTGCTGCCGCGGCTCTGGCGGCGCGGCGCCACGCCGGGCTGGACCTACGCCCCCAGCCTCGGCATGCTCGACTTCCTCATGACGCGGGCGCGGGACCGGCAGCTGGCGCGGTTCGTGCGCGCGGGCGTGACGACGGCGCCGATGCCCGGTGACGACGTCGCGGCCATGGCGGCGGCGCACGAGCAGCTGTGCGGGACCCTGGGGGCCGCGTTCCCCGCGGTGCGGGCGTCGTTCGGCGAGCAGGCGACGGTGGCGGCCTTCCAGGAGACGAGCCGGTCCGTGGTGCTGCACCATCTGCTCGCGCACGGCGCCTACCGCGACAAGGCGGACATCATGCGGTCCGGGTTCGCGCTCGCCTCCGGTCTGCTGACGGGCCGGGACCTGATCGGGGTGGGCACCCGCGCCGGCCACGTCACCGTCCAGGCCTGCTCGCTCGGCCGCAACGTCACCGGCGGCAGCGACGAGATGTGGGGTCCGACCAGGGCGTTCCTGGCGGCGGGCGCGGACTCGGTGCTGGCTCCGCTGTGGGACGTCGACCTCACCTCCTCCACCGAGCTGCTCGCGGACTTCTACCGCCGCTGGCTGTGGGACGGCGTGCCCAAGTGGCAGGCGATCACCCAGGCCCAGCACGCGATGTGGCGCGACGACGATCAGCCCTCGTGGCAGCATGTCTACCACTGGTCCGCGTTCAAACTCATCGGAAGCTGAGGTCCGGATGTCCGGGATCGAAAGCCTGCGCGAGGAAGAGGCCGTCCGGGTGTTACAGCACCTGCTGACCGCTTTCGACGAGGAGGAGGAGCCGGCCACCACGCCGCAGGAGGTGCGCGACCGGCTGGAGCGCGACCGCGCCTACGTACGCGACCTCGCCGCTGCCCTGGAGGTGCAGCCGGGCGCGCAACCGCCCTCGGCCCGCGAGCTGCTGGCCGAGCTCGCCGAGCTGCCCGACGTCGCGCAGGAGGTCGAGCGCGCGATCGAGCAGGTACGCCGGCGCTCGACCCTGCCCGTCGACGCCGAGACGCTGGCCGCCGTCGTCGGCGTGGCGGCGGCCGTGGCGATCATCAGGCCGCGGGTGGAGTTCAGGAAGCAGGAGAAGAAGGACGAGAAGGACCTAAAGGTCGTCGTTGACGTCAGGGGGATGGCCAACCTCGGCAGGGTCCTGCAGATGCTCCTCGACCTGCTGGGCAAGTGAGGCCCGTTCCAAGTCGCGCAGCATGCCGGCGAGCAGGTCGCCGTGCCGATCGGGGTCCTCGGCCGCGAGGTCGCGCTGCACGGCGATGCCCGCCTCCATCACGGCCAGGCCGTCCTCCGGCAGCACCGTCCCGGCGTTGAACAGGGCGCCGGCGATGAGCGGCCGGTTGATCCTGGCCACGTGGGGCGGCAGCCCGTCGACGACCGGCGGGATCTCCCGCGCGACCTCGGCGGCCTGCCGTACCCGCCCGGCTTTTCTGAGCGTGCCGGTCAGGTTGCTCAGCACCAGCAGCAGCTTGACCGGATCGCCGGACCTGCGGCGGATCTCCAGCGCCTGGAACAGACCGGCGAGGGCTTCCTCGTCGCGGCCGAGCCTGCTCAGCGCATGCGCCTCGTTGGCCAGCGCGCCGGCGAGGTCGGGGCCGTGTTCCAACGAGCCCCTGAAGAACGTCAGGGCCTCCCGTACGAGCTCCAGAGCCTCCTCGGCGCGGCCCCTCTGGGTCAGCGAGACGCTGAGGTTGCTCAGCGAGGCGGCGAGCGCGGCGTCGTGGCGGCCCGGGTCGTTCCTGGCCAGGACCCGGTTGAGCTCGACCTCCTCGGTGATCACCGCGTGCGCCTCGTCGAGGCGGCCCAGCCCCGACAGGCAGATGTAGAGGTTGTTGAGCGCCCCCGCCAGCCCCGCCCGCGCGCCCGGCGTGACGCGGAACAGGGCGACGGCCTCCCGCAGCACGGTGGCGGCCTCCTCCAGCTGCCCGAGCTCCAGCAGCCGGTAGGCCCGTGACCTGCGCGCCTCCGCCGCGTCGGCGGGCGGCCCGTCCTGCTCGGCGAGCGCCGCCATGGTCAGCGGCAGCACCAGAGCCTTGTCGTCGTCGTCGAGCCCCTCGATCGGGGGCAGCAGGTCCGACGGCGCCGCGCCCTGGCGGATGCGTTCGCCCACCAGCTCGGCCAGCGCCTCGTCCACCACCCTGGCGGCGCCGGTCAGCGCGGCGTTGAGCAGCACGGGCTGCAAGGCCGCCACCTCGGCCCCGATCAGCGCGCCGAGCCGTACGCCGGGGACCCGCGCCAGGGCGATGAGCGCGCGCAGCGCACGCCGTGCCGACAGCTCACGCAGCAGGCGTACGGCCAGCTCGGGGCGCTGCTCCAGCCGGCGGGCCGCCATCCGCCACATGAACGACTCGGGCCGGCCCTCCGGGTAGGCGTCGGCCACCCAGCGCGCCAGGGCGACGCGGACCTCGACGTCGGCGTCCACCAGGCCGGGAACGCGCAGCAACAGCTCGGCCCGCTCCAGCTCCCCGTCCCCGTAGATCGAGCCGTCCAGCACCACGGCCACCGCGAGGGCATCCAGCATGACCTCGGGCGGCGCCGGCACTTCGGGCTCGGGCCAGAGCTCCTGCTCGCGCTGCCACAGCTCCCCGCCGACCACCTCCGCCAGCGCCGACTCCAGGGCCTGCAGGGGAGTCTCCGGTCGCGAGGCGGCGGCCTCCGGCACGGGGACCCCGAGCCGCTCGGCGAGCGCCGCCCGTACGGACTGCTGATCGAGCACGGCGGGCACGAGCGTGACGTGCTCGGCGCTCTCCAGCAGGCCCGACTCGTCACTGCTGACGGCGGAGCTCCACCACAGCCCGAAGGAGCGCGCCAGCACCAGCAGCCGCGTCGTCGCGGCCCTCGCCAGGATGTCGGCCAGCCCCACCGCGTCGTGCGCGTCGGCGTCGTCCACGACGATCACCCCGCCGTCCACGTGCTCGGGGGGCTCTTCGCCCGGTCGCGCCCAGACGCAGCGCACCCCCTGCGCCTGCAGCTCGACCGCCAGCCGCGTCTTGCCCGCCCCCGGCGCGCCGGACACCAGGCGCACCGCTGGGGCTTCGTCGGCGGTGGCCCAGGCGGCCGTGCTCGCCAGCAGGCCGTGGTCGTCGGCGTACGGCACGGCGCGCTTCTCGGGGATCAGCAGGGTGAGCGGGGTGACACGCATACGGACCTCCCGCTGGATTGTTTCACCGGCGGGGGATTTCCGGGGGGCTGGACGATATATGGAAGTACGTACTATTCTTCTGCTTCATAATGAAGGACGTAAACATCTATGAGAGCGACTCTGACGGCCTCCTCTACGACCCTCGGGTCAGGGCCGCGATGACCCGGTTCGCCGACGGCGACGAGACCCTGCTCGCCTTCGAGGCGGGCGCCGCCGTCCGCACCGCGAACCAGGCCGTCGAGCGCATGCGCGCCCACGGCGCTGAGGGGCGAGGGGTCAGCGCGGGCGCGCTCGACCTGCTGATCCGCCTCGACGGCAGCGAGCACGGCATCAGCATCGGCGAGCTGGCCCGCGCCGCCGGGGTGAGCTCCCGCAACGCCACCGGCCTGGTCGACACGCTGGAGGGCCACGGGCTGGTCCGCCGGGTCCCCGATCCGAAGGATCGGCGTTCGGTCCTGGCCGAGATCACCCCTGACGGGCGAGCATGGATGGAGGCGTTCCGCAAGCCGTCGCAGCTTGCCATGCGGGCGATGTTCCAGGGGTTCGCCCCTGAGGAACTGGTCGTGCTGCGCGACCTGTGCCTGCGGCTGGCCGCCAACCAGCATCGCCTCGCCGAGCACCTGCGCCGGACCGGGCAACAGCCCTGACCGATGTCGTCCCAACCGGAAGGGAGTTCCGGCGTCTTGGCCTCCATTCGCCACGAGATCGTCATCGACGCGTCCCCTGAGCACATCTGGGATGTGCTGCGCGACGTCGGAGCCGTGCACGAGCGCCTGCTGCCGGGCCGTGTCGTCGACACCCGGCTGGAGGGCGACCAGCGGTTCCTGACCTTTCCCGACGGGCACGTGATCCGCGAGCTGCTCGTCGCGATCGACGACGAGTCCCGCAGCTTGGCCTATTCCGTCGTCGAAGGCGCGAGACCCGCGCTCGATCACCACCACGCCTCGTTCGAGGTTCGGCCGGAGGGCGACGGAGCGGGCCGGCTGATCTGGATCACCAACGTGCTCCCGCACGCGCGAGCGGCCGAGATCCGCGTGCGCGTCGAACACGGCGCCCGGGAGATGAAGCAGGCGATCGAGGCCGCAGCATCTGGCTAGCCCGGATTGTCGGCGAGCACGCAGGCGACGGGCGGGTCGAGCTCCAGGGTCTCGACCCGGAGGTTGGTGAACCCGGCCCGGGTGAGCAGGTCCTGGAGCTCCTGGGCGGCCCGGGCCGTGGTGTCCCGGGTGGCGCCGGGGCAGCGGGGCTGGCTGACCAGCGCGATGCGGCCCGAGGGGCGGAGCAGGCGGCGCAGCTCACCGAGCCGTTCCACCGGCTCGGGCCAGAATCCCACGGAGTTGACGGCGAGGATGGCGTCGAGCGGATCGCCGAAGCTCGGCAACCGCTCCACGGGGGCGCACGTGAGGTGGACGCGGCGGGCGCGTACGGCGGCGGCGTTGCGACGGGCGGCCCGCCGGACCATGGCCCGCGAGTGGTCGATGCCGAAGACCTGGCCCCGGGTGGCGCGGGCGGCGAACTCGGCGATGGCGACGCCGGGGCCGAAGCCGACCTCCAGCACCCGGTCGGTGGGCCGCACGTCCAGCAACGACACCGCCCAGATGTTGCGCTTGCGGTTGGAGGGGCGGTGGGCGAACATCCAGCCGTTCGCCCACCCGACGACGCCCCGGGGACGATGGGCCTGGCTCACCAGGTAGCGGATCGCGCGTTGCCTGAGAATCTGCATGATCGCCAGTCAACGGCTTCAAGTACGCTTGAAGTCAATGAGCGAGCAGTTGACGATCGGCGAGCTGGCGAGCCGCACCGGTGTCGCCACCTCCGCTCTGCGCTACTGGGAGCAGCTCGGCCTGCTGCCGGCGCCGGCCCGGGTCTCGGGGCAGCGGCGTTATCCGCCGTCGGCGGTCGAGCTGGTCGGTGTGGTGCTGTTGCTGCGCGATGTCGGCTTCACGTTGCGGGAGGTCAAGGCGTTCCTCGCCTCCCGTACGCCGGCCGGCGACGACTGGCGGGAGCTGTACCAGCGCAAGCTCGCCGAGCTGGATCAGCGGATCGCCCAGGCGCAGGTGGCCCGCACCGCCATCGCCCACGGCCTGGCCTGCCCGCACAAGGACATCTTCGCGTGCGCCAACTTCGCCGGCGGGGTCGCGGCGCTCCTCGCCGGATCCTCCCTCGAAGAGGCGCACGCACGAGTCCATTCGCACTGACCGCGCCGTGCGGTAGCCTCGCCCCCACATGATCGCGTGGACCCGGCGAAAGGCCGCCTCATGTTCCGTCTCCTGGCCATGCTGGCAGCCGTGACGCCGGCCGTCTTATCGGCGCTGTTCCCCGGCGAGAGCTGCGAATTCTTCGCCTACACGCCGCTCTCTGAGGCTTTGCCGGGGCCGAGTGCTGCGGCGACGGTCGTGTGGACGCTCGGCGAGTGGGGCGCGGAGCTCCTTCCGGTGGCGCTCGCGCTGCTCGCCCTGTGGCTGCCAGGCCGCTTCGCGGTGCTCGGCGCGTCCATGTCGGTCGCCGTGCTGGTGCTGGGCGCGCTGACCGTCGTCATCCCGTACACCACGCCCTGCGGGCCGCAGCGCGGCGAGTGGCTGTTGCTGCTCTGCTACGCGGCCGCCCTGACCGCCTGCCTCCTGGATCGCGGCGACCGGCGGCCGCGCCGTCCGGCGCGGCGGGCGACCGCCGCCGCCTGGACGGCGGTCCTGGTCATCGCCGTCGCCCGCGACGTCGCCGCCACCATGCCCGTCTCCTCGGCCGCGGACCTCGGCTGCCGCGCGGAACTGACGGACACCTGGGCGCTGGTCCAGGCGCACCTCTCCGTCGCCGAAGCCGCCGGCGTGTGGGTCGGCGTGGCCGCCGTCGGCGCCGTGCTCGCGTCCGGTCCGGCCGCGCTGTCCGCCGCCTTCGTGCTGCTCGTCCCCGCCCTGTACGAGCCGGTCGCCCAGCTCGCCTCGTCGGCACCGCGCGGCTGCTCCGGCCTGGAGCTGGTCAACTGGTCGTACGTGGCCGCCGCGGCGCTGGGAGGGGCGGGCGCTCTCGCGGCTCGGAGTCGTACGGCTCCCTGAACGTCCTCGGCTCAGGCTTCGCGTCCTTCGGGCCTGGGCTCGTCGTCCTCGGTCAGCGCCCGCAGCACCTTGGCCTGCTCGACGCCGATGCCCTCGGCCCGCATCCGGGCCGCCTCCTCGCCGGTGAAACCCGCCGCGCGCCAGTCCGCCACCTCGTCGATCGGCACTCCGGCGCGCCAGAACTCGGTCATGAGGGAGAGGGCGTCCTGCCCCGCGGCGAGCACGCGGCCGGCCTCGCGGGCGGACAGGCCGAGCGCCCTGAAGACCTGGGCCTGGCCCGCCTCGATGTCGCGTTCGGCCCATTCCGCCGCGGCGGCGCCCGTCCAGCCCGACTCGACGTAGGCGCGTGCCCTGCCCGCCGGGATGCCGGCCCGCAGGAGCTCCCGCATGCTGCGGGAGCGTTCCTCGTCGGCGAACGCGCCGCCCGGCTGCTCGCCCCGGTGCAGCAGCCGCCACAGCCGGCCGCGCGGGTGCGGGCGCTCCCCCGCGAGGTGCCGGTCGGCCGCCTCCTCGGGCGGATAGCCCAGTTCGCGCCACCGCACCGCGTCCCGTGGCGTCATGCCGGCCCGCAGCCACAGATCCACGGTGTACGGGGTGGCTCCGGCGGTGCGCCATGATCGCGCGTCGGCCGCGGTGTAGACGCCGGATGCGCGCCACCGCTCCGCGTTGCCGATCGAGAAGCCGTTGTCGATCCACCGCCGGGCCTCGGCGATGGTGAAACCGCGTCGCCGCCACTCGTGCAGCGGCTCCGGGCCCGGCTCGTCGGCGTAGGCCGTCGTCATGACTCTCCTCTCACGAGCACTCGCTGCGGTACGTGGGCCACGGACGCCCAGCCGGGCGCGTCCCCGCCGTCGCCGATCAGGCAGACCACCACCTGGGCGGGAGGGCGCTGCTCGGGCCACGGCGTCTCGCCGTCGGTCAGCACGACGACCAGGTCGGGCCGGGGCCGCAGGGCCATGGCCGCGGCGATGCCGGCCCGCAGGTCGGTGCCGCCGCCGCCGACGAGCTCGATGTCGCTCGCCCGGCGTACCAGCTGGACGGGGTGCGGGTGGACGTCGCAGCAGAACGCCCGCAGCCGCCGGCCGGGGCCGGCCACGCCGTCGATGATGCCGGTCACCTCGGCGAGCAACCGGTTCAGCACGTCGTTCGTGACACTGCCGGAAGTGTCGATCACCAGGACCGTGTCGGGGACCGCGCGCACCATCGACGGCGGCACGATGCCGGCGTACGCGCCGGCGCGGCGCGACGGGCGGCGGTAGCTGAAGTCGACCTGCCCCGCCACCGTGCTCAGCCCGCGCCGGATCACCGCGCCCAGGCGGGCCCGCCAGTTCACCGAGGGACGCAGGCGCTCCTCGGCCCAGCGGCGCCATCCTGACGGCAGCTCGCCGCGCGCGCTGACCCGGTCCTGGATGCCGGCCGCGATGGAGCGTTCGAGCAGGTCCCGGTCGAGCCGGGTGAGCCCTTCGCCGGGGCCGCCGTCCTCGTACGTGCGCTCCTGCCCGTCCACGGCGCTGCCGCAGTCGATCGCCTCGGCCAGCGCCCGCCCGCCGCGGCCCATCGCGGAGGCGAGCACGTCGAGCATCGGCACGTACTCCTCCGCGGTGCGGTGGGCGGGGAGGCCGAGCTCGGCAGGCGACAGCACGCCCGCCGGGCCGCGCAGCTCCTCGGCCTCCAGGTCGTCGTTGATCTCGGCGTCGGCGGCCTGGTTCCAGCGGTGGGCCTCCTCGTCGCGGGCCGCGCCGGCGGCGTGGCTCACCTCGTGGCCCGGCTCCGGCCGCACCGGCGAGCGGGTCGCGTGCCCGCGCACCAGATGGCCCACCTGGTGCAGCATCCACCAGCCGATCTCCTCGACCGGGGTGGCCAGCGCGGTGCCCGGTTCCACGTACAGGTTCCACCGGGTGTCGGCGGGGAAGGCGCGGAAGCCGGGGTCGGCGACGGGGACGCCGGTGTCCTCGTCCAGGGCCGGTTCCAGGATGACCGGGTTGAGGGCGAAGACGGCCGAGGCGAGGTACGGCGCCCGGTGCGCCGCCCACAGCCGCGCGGCGGCGATCCTGGCGCGCACCGCCTCTTCGTAGGCGGGAGCGCGGTCGGCGGTCATCGCAGGAGCCCCGCCGAGCGCAGCACCGGCGCGAGTTCGAGCATCGCCTTGGGCAGGGTCGCGCCCTCGGGACGGGTACGGGCCAGCGACCGGGCCGCGGTGGCCGCCACGTCCGGCGCCGTGCGCGCGACCCGGGCCACCACCGCCCACGCCCGTTCCCACGTGTCGGTGGTGCCGTCCGACCGTACGTACGCGACCACCGCGCCGAGCAGGGCGTGCAGCCGGTCGAGCCGTTCCGGCAGGCGTGCGTGCGGGTCGTTCAGCAGGGACTGCGGATCGGGCAGGTCGAGGTTGCGGCGCCAGGAGAGCAGCTCGAACCCGGCCGCCTCGCCGACCGCGCCGAGCACCAGCTCGGCCAGGACCGGCTCGCCGGCGCCCAGGCGCTCGCAGGCGGCGATCGCCCGTGCGGCCATCTCCCAGCTGCGCGGGCTGGGCCAGCCGCGGCCCGCCCGGTCCGGGCTGTCGGGCACCGCGAGTACGAGTTCCGGCCGCACCCGCAGGAACGCCCCGACCAGCGCGCGGGCGTCGGCGGGGCCGGCCGGGTCCTTCAGGTGGAACTCCGGCACGGGGAAGCCGCCGGCGAAGCCCTCGGCGACGTCCTCGGCCGAGACCGTCCAGTTCAGGTGGATGAGCCGGTTGGCCAGCGGCGCGGACAGGTCCCAGCCGTCGGCCGCATGGTCCGGCGGGTTGGCGGCGGCCACGATCCGTACCTCGTCCGGCAGCACCAGGTCGCCGACCGTGCGCTCCAGCACCACCCGCAGCATGGCGGCCTGCACGGCCGGCGGCGCGGTGGTCAGCTCGTCGAGGAACAGCAGGCCGCCGCCCCCGGCGGCGAGCCGCTCGGCCCATCGCGGCGGCGCGAACCAGGTGCCGCCGTCGCGCAGCACCGGCAGCCCGGAGAAGTCGCTGGGCTCGCGGATCGAGCCGACCACCACCTCGACCGGCAGGCCGACGGCCGCGCCGAGCGCGGTCACCACGGACGTCTTGCCGGTGCCCGGCGCGCCCCACAGGATCACCGGCAGGTTGGCCGTCACCGCGACCGCGAGAGCGTCTCGTGTCACTGATGCCGCCGTCATCATCGTCCTCCTCGCCGGCCGCCCGGACCGCTTCCGGGCAGCACGCATCGGAACGCCCGGCCTTGGTCGCCGACGTTCGGTGTGGTGTCCGTCTGCTAGTCCTGGGCGCGGAACAGGCCCCGGCCGCCGTGCTTCTTGTGCACGGCCTGCTTGCTGAGGCCCAGCGCGGCGGCGATCTCCGTCCAGCTCGCGCCCTGGGCACGGGCCCGGCGGACCGCCACCGCCTCCATGCGCGCGAGCTCACGGCGGAACTCGGCGATGGCCGCGAGCGAGTTGATCGGGTCGTCGGCGGTCACCGCGCGGGTGAGCGCCGCGATGGGGTCGTGCTCCATGGCGTCATCTTAGGTTGACGATCGGGCGCACGTCAACCAAAGATGACGCTCTCGCTACGGCCGGTCCCCGGCCTCGTCGACGACCTCGGCCGTCATCCGCGCGCTCCACACCAGTGGGGTGCCCGCCTTGACGGTGCGTGTCGCGCCGCCGGGGAGGTCGAAGGTGCGGTCGGCGACGCTCTCGCCGTACGTCCCCAGGAACCGGTAGTCCTGCGCACTCACGATGATCTCCAGGCGCTCCCAGGTTCCCGTGCGGGCGAACGCGACCCCGTGACGGCCCGCCGCGTCGATCGCGTCCTGCTTGACGGCAACCCCCTCGATCATGGGCAGCGCCCGGAACAACGCGGCCCGTACGTCGGCGGCCAGCGGCTGCTCGCCCAGCAACTGGGAGATCGTCCGGAAGATCCGCTCCTGCCGGGTCACGCCGGGGTCGTCGAACTCCGTCGCCGGGGTCGCATCGACGCTCGCCCCGATCCTGGCGATCATCTCCTCGGGGGTGACCGGCGCCCTGGCCAAATCCTCGGCCGTGACGCCGGGGCCGTACTCCTCCGTGACGAGCCTGCCCCGTCCGTCGTCCAACACCAGCTGCTTGCCGTCCAGGCTGTGCCACGTCTCCAGAGTCATGCGCCTGTCGCGGTCCACCTCGGGCTCCGGCTCCTGGCGGAGCGGAGCGATCGTCTGCTTCACGTACAGCCAGCGGCCCGGCGAGGGCGTGATCTGGTACGGGTCGGTCTCGGCGCTCCTGGCCGCCTTGTCGCCGAGTTCCCGTACGGCGGCGACCGGGGCGGTGGCAGGTTCTCCACTGCCGCGTACCGTGATGACGCCCGCGCCGACGGCCAGCGCGACCGACGCGGCCAGCGCCAGCCGCCAGGCCAGGCGCGGCCAGCGCCGCCGCGCCGGGGGCGTCGGCTGGGGCGACGGCGGCAGGGGGACCGGCTCACGGATGGCCTCCAGCAGCCGGGTGCGCGCCGCCGCCTTCGCCTCGCCGGTGATCGCCGGAGTGGCCTCGAGGAACCGTCCGAACTCGTCCATCATGCGTCCTCTCTCGTCTGAGTGCCGGTGCCGAGGGCGGCCCGCGCCTGCTTGCGGGCCCGGTGCAGGCGCGAGCGCACGGTCCCGATCGGGATGCCGAGCGCCTGCGCCACCTCGTCGTAGGCCATGTCTCCCAACGCCACCAGCAGCAGCACGTCACGGTCACCGCTCGCCAGGCCCGTCAGCGCCCCCGCCAGCCGACGGTCCTCGGCCTGCGCGGCCACGCGCCCGACCACCGCGTCGGCCATGGACTCGGGCGGCGGCTCCGCACCGGTACGCGCCAGCGCCCGCAGGAACCGCTCCTCGTCACGCCGCTGCCTGGCGATGAGGTTGGTCGCGATGCCGTACAGCCACGGCCTGGCCAGCGGTTGCGCGTGATCGTAGGAGGCGCGGCAGCGGAAGGCGGTCAGGAACGTCTCCGCCACGACGTCGTCGGCGACCTGCACGCCCAACCGCCGCGCGACATAGCGGTGGATCTGCTCGACGTACCGGTCGAACACACCGGTGAACTGCTCCGGATCGTCGATGGACCGGCGGATGAGCTCGGCGTCGTCCGCCTCGACCCGCTCCTCCGGTGGGGTTGTCCGTGTCATGCCTGCTGTTTCCCGATGAGACGAATCGAGTTCTCGACGCCACGAGCGCATCACCGGCGGAACGGCGCTGATCGAGTCGTTCCGGAGCGGTCAGTCGTTGGGCAGGGCGCGTACGGCGCCCTTGTCGGCGGACTGGGCCAGGGCCGCGTACGCGCGCAAGGCCGTCGAGACGGGCCGCCGGGGGCGGTGCGGCCGGTAGTCCGAGCTCTCGTGGCGGGCGGCGAGCTCCGGCTCGGGCACCTGGAGGTGCAGGGTGCGGGCCGGGATGTCGACGGTGATCAGGTCGCCGTCGGCGACCAGTGCCAGCGGTCCTCCGGCGGCCGCTTCGGGTGAGACGTGGCCGACGGACAGGCCGGAACTGCCGCCGGAGAAGCGGCCGTCGGTGACGACGGCCACGGAGTGGGCGAGGCCGCGGCCCTTGAGGTAGGCCGTCGGATAGAGCATCTCCTGCATGCCCGGACCGCCGCGCGGACCCTCGTAGCGGATGATCAGCACGCTGCCCGGACGCACCCGCCCGGACAGGATCGCTTCCACCGCCTCGTCCTGGGAGTCGGTGACCACGGCTGCGCCGGTGAACACGGTCATGCCGTCGGGGACGCCGGCGGACTTGACCACCGCCCCGTCCGGAGCCAGATTGCCCCGCAGCACGGCGAGCCCGCCGTCGGCCGAGTAGGCGTGGGCGGCGTCGCGGATGCAGCCCGCGGCCGCGTCCAGGTCCAGCGATTCCCAGCGGGCCGACTGGCCGAAGGCGGACGCGGAGCGGACGCCGCCCGGAGCGGCGAGGAAGAGGCCGGTCGCCTCCGGGGAGGGCGAGGGGGCGCGGACGTCCCAGGCGGACAGCCAGGCGGCGAGTGAGCCGGCGTGGACGGCCTGGACGTCCTCGCGCAGCAGCCCGGCGCGGTGCAGCTCGCCCAGCAGGGCGGGGACGCCGCCGGCCCGGTGGACGTCCTCCATCAGGTACGCGCTGCTGGGGGCCACCTTGCACAGGCACGGCACCTCGCGCGAGCGCGCCTCGATGTCGGACAGGCCGTAGTCCAGCTCGGCCTCGTGGGCGGCGGCGAGCAGGTGCAGCACGGTGTTGGTGGAGCCGCCCATGGCCAGGTCCAGGGCCATCGCGTTGTCGAACGCCGCCCGGGAGGCGATCGCCCGGGGGAGCACGGTGGCGTCGTCCTTGCCGTAGTACCGCTCGGTCAGCTCCACGACCGTCCGCCCGGCCCGCTCGTACAGGGCCCTGCGCGCGGTGTGGGTGGCCAGGGTGGTGCCGTTGCCGGGCAGGGTCAGGCCGAGAGCCTCCAGAAGGCAGTTCATGGAGTTGGCCGTGAACATCCCGGCGCACGAACCGCAGGTCGGGCAGGCCGCCTCCTCGATGGCGGCCAGGTCGGCGTCGGAGACGGCGGGGTTGACCGCCTCGGACATGGCGGTGACGAGGGTCAGGCCGGTACGGACCGTGCCGTCGGACAGCACCGTCCGTCCGCCTTCCATGGGGCCGCCCGAGACGAACACCGTGGGGATGTTCAGCCGCAGCGCGGCCAGCAGCATCCCCGGGGTGATCTTGTCACAGTTGGAGACGCAGACCAGGGCGTCCGCGCAGTGCGCCTGGACCATGTACTCGACGGAGTCGGCGATGAGCTCCCGCGAGGGCAGCGAGTACAGCATCCCCGCGTGGCCCATGGCGATGCCGTCGTCGATCGCGATGGTGTTGAACTCCCGCGCGATGCCGCCCGCCGCGCCGATGGCCTCGCCGATGATCCGGCCCACGGGCTGCAGGTGGGTGTGACCGGGGACGAACTCGGTGAAACTGTTGGCCACCGCGATCACCGGCTTGACGCCGATGTCCGCGCCGGGCACGCCGGAGGCGCGCATCAGGGCGCGCGCCCCGGCCATGTTCCGGCCATGGGTGACGGTGCGGGATCTCAACTGTGGCATGCCCCGATCTTCGCGGCGCGCGGGCGTGCCGCGAAGACGCCCTGAATGCTAGTAGTCCGGCTACCAGTACCTATCCTGCGTCCATGGGAACGGCAGCGGAGCGGCGCAAGGAGCTGGGCGACTTCCTGCGCGCCAGGCGAGCCCGGCTCAACCCGACGGCGGTCGGCCTGCCCCCGGCCGGCCCCCGCCGGCGCGGCGGCCTGCGCCGCGAGGAGGTCTCCACCCTCTCCCAGGTCAGCGCCACCTGGTACACGTGGCTGGAGCAGGGCCGCGACATCCAGCCCTCCCGGCACGTCCTGGACGCCCTCGCCCGTACGCTGCTCCTGACCCCCGCCGAGCATGCCTATGTGCTGTCCCTGGCCGGATACGCCCCCCTCACCGAGCCCGGGGAACCGGCGGCCCGCACCGCTCCCGGCCACGTGCAACGGCTGCTCGACGCGCTCGCCGGATGTCCCGCGTACGCCATCGCGCCCGACTGGACGATCACCGGCTGGAACGCCGCCTACGTCGACCTGTATCCGAACGTCGCCACGGTCGCTCCCGAGGAGCGCAACCTGCTGTGGCTGGTGTTCACCGATCCCTACGTCCGTGATCTGCTGCCGGACTGGGAGGTCACGAGCCGTCGCTTCGTCGCCGAGTTCCGGGCCGAGGCCGGGCCCCGGCTCGGCGACCTCGCCGCCTCCCCGGCCATCCAGCGCCTGCTGGCCACGAGCGCGGCCTTCCGTACGGCGTGGCAGGACCACCACATCGAGGGCTTCGCCTCCCGCGTGCGCGTCTTCGACCACCCGATCACGGGGACGCGAGAGTTCGAGCACCACCGCCTGGCCCCTGCCGACCACCCCGACCTGCACGTGGTCATCTACACCCCGAGCTGTTGACGCGCTCACCGGGCACGGAGTCGCGCGTGGAAGCGTTCGGTGTCGATGACGGCGCGGCGGTGGGTTCCCCGGCAGACGGTGGTCGCGTCGTCGTGGGCGTGGACGGTGAAGGTGAGCTGCCTGCCGTCGACGGCGCTGAGTTCGGCCTGCACGGTCAGGGTGCTGCCGGGAGGCGTGGGAGCCTCGTGGCTGAGGTCGACATGCACGCCCAGCGTTTGCTCGCCGTCTTCGAGGTGCCCGTCCAGGGCGCGCATGCAGGTCCATTCCACGATGCCGACCAGGTAGCCGGTGGCCAGGACCGACGGTAAGGCGGCGAAATAGTCGGATTCGGGCAGCAGGTACGGGACCGTACGTTCGGCGGGAACCACGTAGTCCAGCCGTGCGGCCAAGCCCGGCTGAAGTGAATCGCGCATGGTGACTCCTCGTGGCTGACGGGTGCGCAGTCGGCTGAAGTCAGGGAGCGGTGATGATGGGAGCGACGCGAGGGGCGGCCAGCCGTAGGTAGTCGTCGGTGGCCAGGGCGATCGAACGGTCCAGGCGCGCGGCGTTGAAGAACACTTCCGGAACCCGCAGCAGCGCCGGGTCGGCGATCACCTCCAGCTTGGGGTGGTAGCTGAAGGGCAGCACGGTGCCGCTGACGCTGCCGGCCAGTTCCTCGGCTCTGTCACGGTCGGCGAAGGCGACATAGGTGCCCTCCAGCAGGGCTTTCACCGCCTGCAGATCCAGGCGGGCATCACCGGGCACCACGGCCAGCACGTACCGGGTCCGCTTCTTGCCGATCTTGACCATGACGACCAGGCACTTGGCGGCCTGTGCGACGTCGTGTCCACGCAGAGCGCTGACCTCATCGGTGCGCCCCTCGGGCGGGTGGTCGATCAGACGGTAGCGCGCCCCGGCTGCATCCAGATCGGCGATCAACCGCTCGTACAGCCCCGCGTCCAGACTCTCGGGCGCGGCTACACCGCCGCCCAGCTCACCATTCACCGCTCAGCAACTCCTTCGCCGCGGAAATGCGGTCCTCGTCGCGTTGGTAGAACACCCACTGCTTGATCTTCTTGCCGCGCAACAGCCCGGCCTGCGCGAGCACCTTCAGATGCTCACCGCAGGTCGGCTGGCTCACTCCCAGCTTCTGGGCGATGAACAAGGAGCAGACCCCGTCGCGCACCAGGTCGCCGTCCCGCTGCGGCGGGAAATGGCGTTCAGGGTCACGCAGCCACTCCAAGATCAGCAACCGCTTGTCGTTGGCCAGCGCCTTCACTAGATCAACGTCCAGCACAAAGGCATTATGGCAATTAGCTAAGTACCTGTCTATGTCCAGAGTCAAGGGTGGATGTCGGCCTCGCGGAGCTTGCCGCCTTCGCCGTACGGACGCGACCAGGCGGCTGTAGTCAACCATTACCTTGACGCCGTCCCTGCAGGCAGTCACCGTCAAGGTCGTCGGCATGTTTCCTTCGTTGATCCGGCGAGGGATGGAGGGACAAGGCCGTGAACGCCACGCCAGAAAGAACCCATACCGCGAACACGATCCTCACGGATCGTCTCCTGCTTCAGATCCCAGCCGGGCAAATGTCCGCTGTGCTCGACATCATCCCGTCATCCGCCGGCGGAATCGTGCTCACAGGAGAGAAGGCCACCGCGCTTCACCCATCCTTACGAGAACGCCTCTGCGGGCCCCTGCTCATCGACCGGCGCTGCTACGCGGGTGGCAAGTCCCGCCGGAAGGCCGGGGCGGAGCCGATCAGTCGCGCCTGGCTCGATGCCCAGCGCGCGTTGGACGTCCCCAGCGTCTTGACCGACTCCGGATACGTGGGCAAGGAGGACAAGGCCGCACTACAGACTGTGCTCAGCCAAGCCAAGAGAGCGGGCGCCGACGTCACCGCCGTACTGCCCCTGCACAGTAGCTGGCTGCTGACACCCTGGGTAGACCATCTCGTCGGTGAGATCTGCTCGCACGAGACGCCGGTGGCTCTTGTGCTGGAGCACCGGAGCGACCCTCTCGGCTCCATCCGAGCAGTCTCGGGCCTCAGACACTTGCTGGAACGTGCCACCGTCCCGGTCAGCCTGCTGAGCACGGACGTCTCCGGACTGGGAGCAATCGCTCACGGCGCCCTCTGGGCTGCCATGGGCGCCACCTCTTCGTTGCGCCATCTCTATCCCGAAGGCGCCTCGCCTCCCCCAAACGATGGGACGCCCCGACGGCACACACTCGTCCTGCCGCTCCTGGCCCTGATGACCGTGGACAAGATTCTCGAAGGCGTGCAGGCCACTCTCGAAGATCCCGACCTGATGCGCGATGTCTGGACCTGCGACTGCCGCGTGTGCGGCAGCCGCACGATGGACTGGCTGGCCACCGCCTCATCCACCGAACTCGCCGCCCACACGTTCGAGCCGTTGCTGCACCTCCATGAGGGCATCACCACTCTGCTCCCGCACCAGCGGCCGGGCTCCTGGCTGGCCAAATGCAAGGACGCCATTCACCGGCACCACGAGTTGAACGCCCAGCGCCGGCTGTCGTGGGGGGTGCCCAAGTACCTGCAGGCGTGGGTGAAGTCCTACGCCACGCCGAGTGCGACGGGAAGAGCCTGACCGGCCTGACGAAGCACGGCGTCATAGATCACTTCCTCGACGAGTCGTCTCACCCACGTGCGCTCCTGGGCGGGAACGGGCTCAGGCGGATGGACCAGCCGATCAGGCTCTTCCAGAGCCACCACACCGAAGCCGTAGTAGACGGCATCCACCGCAACGGGCAGACTTCGTGCCACAACGGTGGGCACCAGGGCCACCCGTGCACCGAACGACACGAACCCGCCGAGGTTGTTCCTCGCGGCCGCCCAGGTCCTACGCGGCGCAATCGCGCCTTCGATGTGCACCGGCGCCGGGCGCGACAGGAAGTCCGGGTAGCGATGGGCGACGCAATGCAGCAGGAAGGCGTCAGCCGCGGGCGGCAGTCCCTCACGCAATCGAGTTTCGTGCTCGGCCTCGTTCAATTCACAGGCCACCCACCGCCGGCTGCTCAAAGCCCTGGCCTGGACCACGCGCCGGCCCTGCCAGCCCAGGGCCTCCAGGACCTGCGGCAGCACAGCCACCGCCTCGGCAAGCATCCGCGTCGTCATGGCGTACCACCCTGGCCGTGATCGGCCTGCGACACGCCGTACACCGAGCAGCCGGCACTCGCCCTCATGAGACCAGCTGATCGTCCGGGAGCACGGCCGGGTGGCCGATCACAGCGACAGCTTGCCGGTCACCTTGTCGAACGCGAGACCGGCTGCGACCGCATCGAGCGGGCGGCGTCCGCGGGGAACCGCATCAGCGTGGGGAGGCGTCGGACGTCGCGCGCCGGTTCGCGGCCTCCCGATATCGCCCTGGTGTGGTGCCGAACTCCCTCTGGAAGGCGTGGGAGAGCGCATACGGGCTGCCGTAGCCGACGCGGTCGGCGATGGCAGCCAGGGTCTCCTTGGTGTCGCGGAGCAGGGTGGCCGCCAGGATCACGCGCCACCAGGTGAGGTACGCCATCGGCGGGCGGCCGACCAGGGCGGTGAACCGGCGCGCCAGCGTGGGGCGGGAGACGCCCGCCTCCGCGGCCAGGCGGTCGATGCTCCACGGCGCGGCCGGATGCGAGTGCATCGCCCGCAGCGCGGCGGCCGTCACCGAGTCGCCCAGTGCGCTGGGCCAGGCTCCGCTGGTGGTCTCGGTCATCCAGGCACGGATCATGTAGACGAGGAGGAGATCGAGCAGGTTGGGGAGCGCCACGCAGGAACCGGGCCGCGCCTCGTCCAGCTCACCGGCCAGCAGGTCGATCGCGGCGCGGAGTTCGAGGTGGGTGCCCACGCGGCTGGGAAGGTGGACGACCTCGGGCAGTTCCGTCATCAGCGGGTGCATGCGGCTGCAGTCGAGCCGGTATCTGCCGCAGATCATCTCCGTCCCGTCGCGATCGGGCCGGGCTCGCGGCGAAGTCTCCCCGACCCACTGCTCGAACGGCACCGCCTTCCGCGCCGCGACCTCCGCATCGAGGCGAGCGTCGGCGATGACATGGCCCGTGCCGTGAGGCAGCAGCACCGCGTCGCCCACGCCCAGGGACACCGAGGCGCCACCGTCGGTCAGGAGCCGGCAGTTGCCCTTCAGGACGACGTGGAAGCCCGCGCCGTCGTACGCATCCAGCCGCGCGCACCAGCTCCCGCTCGCCCGCACCCGCTGGAACCACGGGTGCCCGAGGTGAACGGCGGAGATCGCGTCACTCACCACATCCACTCACCCAGGATATCTCCCGTATAGGCGGTGAGACGGACTCGTATCTGACTGAGCTGAATGCGCATTGAGACGATCGTCCGCACCTTCTTAGGGTCGTTCCCATGACGAACGACGACAAGAGTGCGCAGCGCATGACCCTGGGGGACGTCGAGATCATCCGGGTCGTCGAGTGGCACGCCCCATTCCTGCCCCCCTCCGCCTTCTTCGCGGAAGCTGGTGGCGAGGTGTGGAAGGACAACGAGGACTGGCTGGCGCCGGATCACTGGGAGCCGGACGGCGGCCTGCTGGTGACCGCCCTGCAGAGCTGGGTGCTGCGCAGCGGCGGGCGGACGGTCCTGGTCGACACCGGAGCGGGCGACGGGCGCGAACGACCGGGCATGGGGCCGTTCCACCAGGCTCGGAGCGAGTTCCTTGACCTCTTGCCGAGGGCCGGCGTTCACGCACAGGACGTCGATGTCGTGATCAACACCCACTTGCACGTCGATCACGTCGGCTGGAACACCCTCGACGAGGATGGGCAGTGGGTGCCGGCGTTCCCCAACGCCCAGTACCTCATTCCAGCCGCCGACGACTTCCACTACGGCCCGGACAACGCGTACGGCAACGGCGCGCAGGAGGTCGACCGCCTGATCTACGAGGACAGCGTCGCACCCATCCACCAGGCCGGACAGGCCGTGTTGTGGGACGGCCACCACCGCATCGACGAACACCTCACCCTGGAATCCGCCCCCGGCCACACTCCCGGCTCGTCGGTGCTGCGACTCGCCTCCGGCGGCGACCGGGCGGTCTTCGTCGGAGATCTTCTGCACAGCCCGGTGCAGATCCTCGACCCCTGCCTCAACAGCAACGCCTGCCTGGCCCCGCGACAAGCGGCGGCCAGCCGCCGTCGGATCCTCGGGCGGGCGGCCGACGAAAGGGAACTGCTCGTCCCCGCGCACTTCGGCGGCGCGGGCGCCGTGGAGGTCCGGCGGAAGGGCGCCGGGTTCGCCCTCGGCCCCTGGGCAGCGGCCGGCCCGGCGAATCCGGCACCCCGTACCCCCCGGTCCGGGGACCGTCCCTCATGACACGCACGCCCATGACCCGCACGCCCACGACAGGCACGCCGTCCGCCCCTCCCGCGCCCAGAGCGACGAGCGGCGCTCTCGTTCCGGTGCTCGCCTTCGTGGGCATCGTGGTCTCGGTGATGCAGACCCTGCTCATCCCGGTGCTCAAGGACCTGCCACATCTGCTGGGCGCCGAGCCGGACGACGCGAGCTGGGTCATCACCTCGACCCTGCTCGCCGGCTCCGTCGCCACGCCGATCATGGGCCGCCTCGGCGACCTTCACGGCAAGCGCCGCATGCTGGTCCTCAGCCTCGGGGCGATGGTCGGCGGCGCACTCGTCAGCGCCCTCACCAGCGACCTGTACGTGATGATCGCGGGCCGGACGCTCCAGGGTCTCGCGATGAGCGCGGTCCCCCTCGGCCTCGGCCTGATGCGCGACCTGCTCCCCCGCGAGAAGCTCGGCATGGCGATGGCCCTGGTGAGCTCATCCATGGGCATCGGCAGCAGTCTCGCCCTGCCGGCGGCGGCCCTGGTCGCGCAGCACCTCGACTGGCACGCCCTCTTCTACGGCTCCGCCGGCCTCGGCGTCCTCTGCATCGCCCTCACCCTCCTCGTCGTCCCCGAGTCGTCGGCCCGCGTGCCAGGCACTTTCGACGTCCTCGGGGCGATCGGGCTGTCCGCCGGTCTCGTCCTCTTCCTGCTGCCGGTCAGCAAGGGCGGCTCCTGGGGCTGGACCTCCGGCGCCACCCTCGGGCTGTTCGCCGCGGCGGTCGTCGTCCTCGTCCTGTGGGGGGTCATGGAGCTACGGCTCGAGACACCGCTGGTGAACCTCCGCACCACGGCCCGCCCCGCGGCGCTCTTCACCAACCTCGCCTCGATCATGGTCGGCGCCTCCTTCCTGGTGGTGTCGCTGGTTCTTCCCCAGCTCCTCCAGATGCCGACGAGCACCGGCCACGGGTTCGGCCAGTCCATGGTGGTCGCCGGCCTGTGCATGGTGCCGCTCGGCCTGACCATGCTGCTCACGGCCCCCCTCTACCGCTGCACTGTCCCCCAAGGCCGCCCTGATCCTCGGCATGATGGTCATCGCGCTCGGCTACGGCGCCGGCCTCGGGCTGCTGAGCGCCCCCTGGCAGAGCCTCGTCATCACGGCGATCCTGGGCATCGGCATCGGTCTCGCCTACTCCGCCCTCCCAGCCCTGATCGCCGACGCGGCCCCCGCCTCGGAAGCGGGCTCGGCCAACGCCCTCAACACGCTGATGCGCTCGATCGGCTCCTCGGTCGCCGGCGCCGTCATCGCCACGGTCCTCGCCGGCACCGCGCACCAGGTGAACGGCGTCACCGTCCCCACCCTGCACGGCTTCCGCGTTTCCTTCCTTGTCGCGACGGGCGCGATGGCGATCGGCCTGCTCGCGGCCGTCTTCCTGCCCCGGCCCCGCCCGCCCGGCAGGCCACGGCACGGGGCCGGCGGCGAGGAGCACGCCTAGATGTGTCGGCGGTCCGCTTCGTGTGGTGTGGCGTCAGGCGTCCCAGTGCTGGTTGGCGCCGCCCCAGCAGGCGTACTGCTGGAGGCGGGCGCTGTTCGCCGTCGACTGGCCGGACACGTCGAGGCACTTGCCCGAGTGCCGGGCGACGATCTCGACGTAGCTCGTGCCGGGCACGGCGCGGAGCTGCCACTGCTGGTTGGTGCCGCTGCCGCACGTGTACTGGATGACGGCCGCGTTGTCGGCGGTGGAGGCGTTGTTGACGTCGAGGCACTTGCCGGAGTGCTGCGCCACGAGGTTGTGGTAGCCGTTGCCGAGATCGCGCAGTTGCCACTGCTGGTTGGCGGCGCCGGTGCAGGTGTACTGGATGATCTCGGCGGCGTTCCCGGTCGAGGCCTGCAGGACGTCGACGCACTTGCCGGAGTTCTGGTTGACGATCTGGGTCGTCGTGGGGCCGCCGCCGCCGTCGACGGCGTCACCCCAGCCGTAGCGCAGGCGGGTCGCGCCGGACTGGTTGCGGATCGTGAGGTCGAGGTTGGTGCCGCTGCCGCTCTTGGCGTACATCGCGTACCAGTCGTAGCCGATGTCGCCGGGCTTGCCGCCGAGGGCCGGCCAGTAGGTGCCGCCCATGGCGTTGTCCCGCATCACCTGGGTGACGGCGCGGATGTGGCGGACGAAGTTGTCCGTGCTGTTCGCGTCGGCGTAGTTCAGGCCGTTGTTCATCGGGGCCCCGAACTCGGTCACGACCGCCCGGGAGGCGCAGTTGCCGAGGCGCGTCTGGACGTGGGACCGCCAGCCGTCGTACGTGTTCGCGGAGTAGAAGAACGCGTAGTGGTGGAACGAGAACAGCGTGCCGGCGAAACGCGCGTCGTTGCACAGGTCACGGAGGTCCTGGCTGTAGCCGGTGCCGCCGACGAGCACCCGGTTCGGCGGGGCCGAGTAGTGGTAGGTCAGCCAGTCGGCGGCGAGGTTGCGCCACTCGGCGGAGCTGTAGCCGTGGGGCTCGTTCATCGGCTCGAAGTACACGAGACCGTTCGACCCGTACTGGGCGGTCACGGTCGACCACATCGAGTTCCAGGCCGCCAGGTTGGTGATGCGGCCCCCGGAGGCAGCGCCGTCCTCCCAGTAGGCGAGGATGACCTTCCATCCGCGCGCCGTGGCGGCGTCCACGGCGCCACGGTAGGCGTTCCACCAGGCGGTGCCGACGGTGTGGGTGTTGATCGGCAGGCGGACGGTGTTCACGCCGAGTGTGGACTGCATGTCTTCGTACAGCGCGTTGGCCTTGGCCAGCACGGTGGCGTAGCTGTCGGAGCCGCTCAGCCCGTCGACGACGAGCGGGGCGGTGCTGAAGTTGTCGCCCAGCACCGCCCAGTTCATGCCGCGGAACTGACTGGTCGCGGCCGCCGCGGGCGTCGTCCATAAGCTCACCACGGTGATCGGCAGCAGCAGCAGGGCCGCAAGCCCGGCGAGCAGCCGCCTGCCTCGGGATGTGTCCATGAAGGAACCCCTCTCGTGCGTCGTCGTGGCGATCGGTCGCGCGGTCGGGCGGGCGCGACGAGACGTGGTGCCTGTCATGGTTCTCTCCGTGCGGGCGTCGCTCACCGCGTGATCGTTGACGCCCGCTCGGAGAGAAATCCGTCTGACACAGTCAAGTTAGCGCTAACACAGCACCGAGAAAAGGCCCAGTTCCGCAGGGGCGTGTCAGCTGTTCTGGACCTCCAGGACGAGGCGGGCGAGCTCCAGCCGGTCCACGTTGGGCCCGTAGGCGCCCGCGTTGCCGAGGACGAGCGCGCCGTCCTGGGTGGTGAGGGTGAGCGGCGTGGCCTGGGGCCAGAAGTTGTCCCAGGCGTAGTTGTGCCGGAACACGCCGCGGGTCGTCGCGCCGCCGGTCTCGGTGATGTCGAGGAAGCGGCTGATGACGTCGGTGTTGTACGGATGCCCGGTGTTGCGGTCGGCGTTGGCGTAGTGGGTGAGCAGGACGTACTCGCCGGCGCCGAACCCGGCCGGGCGGGCGAGGGTCAGCGTGTTGCCCGCGCCGTTGCCGAGGTCGCCCACGTACACGCCGCCGGAGGCGTTGGACGCGCTCGTGGCGGGGACGGTGACCGCCTTCGCCGTGCCCGCCAGCCGCGCCTGCTCGGCCTCGACCCGGTGGATCGCGGTGTCGGCCTGCGCGGTCCTGACCGTGGTGAGCTCGCGCAGCTCCAGCCCGGCCGGGCCGCTCACCTCGACCTTGGAGACGCCGGCCGGCAGGTAGACCCGGGCACGGGAGGCGCCCTCGCCGGGGCGGGTGGCCCGCAGGCCGCGCACCTCGCGGCCGTCGAGGCGGACCCCCAGGTCGCCGGCGGCGCTCGCCTTGTAGGAGAGGGTCAGGTCGTGGTAGCCGTCCTGGCCGGCGGCGACGAAGAAGGTGGCGCGGGCGCCGCCGCCGAGGGCGATCGCCGGGCCCTTCCCCTCGCGGGTGATGCGCGCCCCGCCCGACAGCCGCGCCTCGTCGGCCGGGTACGCGGCCCGCTCCGCCCCGGTGACCTCGGTGAGGTCGAACCTGTCGAGCGTGATGTCGCTGCCGGGCAGCCGCGTGGCCCCGTCGGCGCTGGTGCGCAGGGACAGCTGGTGGGTGCCGGCGGCCAGCGCCAGCTCCACGTCGGTACGCCCCCGGTAGGTCCAGCTCAGGTTGGCCGAGTACTGCACGATCCGGTCGAGCCTGCCGTCCACGAAGAGCGCGTGCCTGCCGGGGATCTTGTTGGCGCCCTGGAGGATGCCGAGCCGGTAGCGGCCGTCGCGGGGCACGGTGACCGAGAACGTCACGGCCGACCCGGTCTGGTTCATCGCGCCGACGTCGCGCCTGCCGGAGGTGGCGTAGAGCTGCGGGTCCGCCGTGGTGTCCTGGTCGAACGCCTGCGCGGCGGTGAGGGTGGCCGACTCGGCCTCCACCGACGTGCTCCACGGCGCGTCCGTGGCGGGCGCGGCCCCGGTGGAGGGCACGATCGTGACCCGGTAGGCGGCCATCACGTCCCCGCCGGGCAGGTCCACCTGGATGCGCCCGTCCCGTACGGCGGTCCGCCGCGCGGCGACGACCGGCGGCTTGAGCGCGTCGCCCTCGTACCCGCTCCACGTCGTCCTGGAGACCAGGACGTCGACCTGCGGGCCGAAGACGGCGGCCGCGAGGCCGGAGACGTCGAGGCGGACGGGCTGCGCGCCGCCGCCGACCAGGACGGTGCCGCGCCGGGCGGACTCGTCGATGGCGGCGACCGCCTGCACGGTGTCGGCCACATCGATCTGCGGCGGGGTGGTCCTGACCGTCTGCCCGGTCAGGTCGGCGTACCACTTGAGCAGCCACCAGCCGCCGTTGGCCTGGCGGGTGCGCACGGCGTGGTCGTCGAGGTTGCCGGCGTAGGTCCAGTAGGCCATGTCGGCGTCGACCTTGGTGTCCTCGAACAGGGAGATCCACTGGATGATCTGCCCGGGGACGGACATGTCGCGGCGGTTGCCGTACTCGTCGATGTTGATGGGCAGCGGGCCGATGCCGAGCTCGCGCTCCATCCGGCGGTAGTCCTCGTAGTGGCCGCGGTAGTCGGCGAGCCGGCTGCGCGACAGCTCGTGCCAGGCCATGATGTCGGGCAGGCAGTTGCCCTGCTGGTCGCCGGCGCACGAGGTGGCCTTGGCCCAGGTGAGGAAGTCGCGCAGGCGGCCGGGGTTGTAGTTGGCCTCGTTGGGGCCGACGATGCGGGCGGCGGGGTCGATGGAGCGGATGCGCTCGAACACCGCCTTCCAGTCGCTGAAGAACTTCTGTTTCGAGGTGGTCCAGTTCTGGTACCAGATGCCGTCGGGCTCGTTGAACGGCACCCAGACGAACTTGCCCTTGTCCTTCGGTCGCTCGCGCACGACCTTGCGGACCATCGTGTCCACCTTGGCGAGGTAGTCGTCGATGCCGCGGTTCTCGTAGGGCCACTGGCTGTAGACGTCCTGCATGTAGACGACGATCTCCTCGCCGCCCGCGTCGAAGAAGCCGTCGGCGACCTTGAGCGCGTCGCCGTTGGGGTGCTGGTCGCCGTCCGGGGCCTTCTGGGCGATCGTACGCGGCCGGGCGCCGGCGAGGAGGGAGTCGCCGGGCACGCCGGGGTCCGACAGGCCGTACAGCATGCCGGTCGCGCCACCGTGCACCGCGCCGGTGCGCTGGGCGAAGTCCACCGCCACCACGTCGGGGGCGGCGGCGTGGGCCGGGACGGCGGTCAGTGAGGCGAGACCCAACGCGGCGGCGGCCGTCGCCGCGCGTGCTCGGGGCTGGGGTCGGGGCATGACGTCCTCTCTCATGGGGGGATGGGGGGACGGACGGGCCGGCTACTTGACGGCGCCGCCGGTGATGCCGGAGATGATCTTCCGCTGGGCGACGGCGAAGACGACCAGCAGCGGCAGGCTCATGAGGATGATGTAGGCGAAGATCAGGTGCCAGTTGTTGAGGTAGAGGCCGGCGTTGGCGACCTGGAAGAGGTTCAGCGGCAGCGTGTCGAGCCGGCCGCCGATGACGAAGAAGGCGTAGAACACGTCGTTCCAGACGTACAGGCAGATGAGGATGGTCGCGGTGGCCAGCACCGGCCGCAGCAGCGGCAGGATCACGGAGAAGAACACCCGCACGGGACCGGCGCCGTCCATGCGCGCGGCCTCCTCCAGCGACAGCGGCACGGTACGGACGAACCCGGTGACGAAGAAGATCACCGTGGACATGTAGATGCCGACGTAGACGCCGATCATGCCGACCGGGCTGCCGGCCAGGCCGAGCTGGCGCAGCAGGAGCACGATGGTGACCACGGCGGGCGGCAGCACGATGCCGCTGATGGCCAGGGCGTACAGCACGGCGTTGAGCCGGCTGGCGCGGCGGGCCAGGATCCAGGAGGCCATCGAGCCGAACGCCAGCACCAGAGCGACCGACGGCGCGACCACGAGCACGCTGCCGAGGAACGCCTTCGGCACCTCGCCCTGCTGCCAGACCTGGGCCAGGTTGTCCCAGAGCTGCCAGCGCGAGGGCAGGGACAGGTCCGGCGACAGCGCCTCGCCCTGCGACTTGCCGGCGGTGACCACGACCAGCCACAGCGGCACGCCCATGACGAGCGCGACGAGCGCGACGACGGCGGCGGGCCGCAGCCGCGCGGCCCAGCCGCGGGCGGCCGGCGGGCGGGTGACGCGGCGGCGCGGCGCGCCGTAGACGGGGGCGGTCACAGGATGTCCTCCCTCTTGCGCAGGACGCGGATGACCGGGAAGGCCAGCAGCGCGACCATGAGGAACAGCACCAGGCTCATGGTGGTGGCCTGGGCGAACAGGCCCTGGCCGAAGGTGCGGTAGATGAAGATGTTGAGGATCTCGGTGCTGCGGGCCGGGCCGCCGCCGGTGAGCGCCTGCACGATGTCGAAGCCGTTCATGGAGCCGAGCAGGGCGGTGGCCACGTTGAAGGTGATCGCGGGGGCCAGCAGCGGGAAGCGCACCGCCCAGAACGCCTGCCACCCGGTGGCGCCGTCGATGCGGGCGGCCTCGGTGACGTCCTCGGGCACGGTCTTGAGCCCGGCCAGGTAGATGAGCATGGACAGGCCCATCCACTTCCAGGCGTGGATGGCCGCGGCCAGCACGAGCGTCCAGGTGGTGCTGCCCAGCCAGGCGATCTCCACCTGCTGCCTGGTCACGGCCGACAGCAGGTCGTTGAGGCTGCCGTCGGGCTTGAGCAGGGCCTGGAAGAGGTAGCCGACGGCCAGAGCGACATTCAGCACCGGGACGACGAAGACGATGCGGGCGGCCCGGTTGAGCCCAGGTGTCCTTCTCCAGCAGCACGGCCAGGCCGAAGCCGAACAGGTTCTGAAGCAGCGCGACCAGGGCGGCGTAGATCACGGTGATGCGCAGGGCGCTGAACAGGGTGCCGTCCGACAGCAGATCGGTGAAGTTGTCGAAGCCGACCGGGCGGATGTCGCTCTTGAAGCTGGACCAGTCGGTGAAGGCGTAGATGAAGTTGAACAGGGTCGGCAGGAAGAAGAACACGAACAGGATCACGAACGCCGGGACGAGGAACCACATCGGGTGCGTGCGGTTGCGCGCGACCCCGGCCGGCCGGGCGGCCGGGACGCGGCGTGCTGGGCGGGTGAGCGTCTGCTGGCCGGTCGGCACCATCGGCTCCTTGGGGGTGTGGGGAAGAGGCGGGAGGCCGGGGGCCGCCTCCCGCCGGTGCGGTCAGAAGCCGGTGGCGCCGGCGGCCTTGGCGAGCTGGGCGAACTGCTTCTGGGTTGCGGCGGCCACCTGCTCGGGCGTCAGGCTGCCGGTGATCATGTCGGCCAGGTTGAGATACAGGTCCGGGTTGGCGACGGCCAGTGACTGCATGGAGCCGACCGACTGGCCGAGCGAGGCGTGCACGTCCCGCAGCGCCTGCGGCACGCCGTCGGGCGTGGGCACGTCCGGGCGCAGCGACACGGTCTTGCGGTCGGCGACGAAGGCGGCGTAGCCGGGCCCCATCCAGTACGCCAGCAGCTGCCGGGCCGCGGCCTCCCGCTTGTCGTCGCCGGTGCGGAAGGCGACCAGCGCGTTGGACTGGTCGGGGATGGAGGTGCCGACGTTGCCGCTGGGCGAGATCGGGAAGAAGCCGATCTTCTCGTCCAGCTCGGCGGTGTCGGCCTTGGCCTGGAGCTGGCCGAAGAACGAGTTGACCTGGATCGCCATGGCGGCCTTGCCGGACAGCAGCGCCTCGCCCTGGTCCTCGAACTTGGCGGTCTTGATGTCGGAGTTGAACAGGCCCTCGTCGATGAGCGCCTTGTACTTCTTGATGGCGTCGAGGACCGTCTTGTCCTCGAAGGTCTCCTTGCCGGTGTTGACCCGGTCCCACAGGCCGTCCTTGGCGGCATCGGCGAGCTGGACCTGCACCCACCACTGGGTGGCCCACTTGTCGCCGGCCATCTCGAAGAACGGGGTGACGCCCTTGCCCTTGAGCGTCCGGGCGACCTCCAGCATCTCGTCGAAGTTCTTGGGCGTCTCCTTGATGCCGTGGGCGGCGAAGACCTGCTTGTTGTAGTAGACGCCCTCGACGGCGGGGCTGGTGACGAGCGCGGCGTAGCGGGTCTTGTCCAGCAGGCCGGTGATGTCGCGCAGCTCCGGCGACAGCGACTCGACCCAGGGCGCGCCGTCGAGGGGCTGCAGGTTGGCGCGGGCGTTGAGCGCGGTGAGCATGGACGCCGTCGGCTGCCAGAAGGCCAGGTCGGGCTTGTCGCCGGTGGCGACCTTGGTCTGCACGCCCTGCTCGTACGGGTCGGGGATGGTGACGACCTCGACCTTGGCGCCGGTGGCCTGGGTGAAGGCGTCGGTGACGGCTTTGGGCACGGTGTTGCTGTTCTGGGCGGCCCAGATGGTCAACGTGACCCCGTCCAGCCGGGAGGTGGGCGACGGCCAGGCGGCCGGGGAGCTGCCTGCGGCCGGCGCGGCGGGGCCGGCGGAGGGATCGCTGCAGGCCGCGACGGCCAGGGCGAGGGCCGCGACAGCGGCGACACGCGGTACGAGCTTCACGGTTTGCTTCCTTTATCCATGTTCGCCCGCCTTTGGCGTCGAACATCCCTTTAGGGAGATTAGTAGGGACGAAGGTGCAGAATTCGGGCGGTAGGCGCGGGAACCGTCGCCGTGACGGTCAGCTCCGCGGTCCGCGGGTTCCAGGCGGCGGACCAGCCCTCCTGAGGAGCCGGGTAGGCGGCCTGCGCGCGCAGGTCGCGCCCGGCCAGGTGGGGCAGGCGCAGCACCGTGGTCTCCCCGGCGCCCGGCCTGCGCCAGATCCCGAGGTGGGTGCCGTGTTCCGTGCGCAGGCCGAGGGCGAGCCACGGGTCGTCCCAGCCGGGCAGGCCGAGCGGCCAGCACGGCGTGGCGCGCAGCAGGTCCGGACGCAGGCTCTGGTGGAGCCGTACGCCGTCCCGGACCAGGGCGAGCTGCTCCGGCGTCATCCGGTGCAGGTTGCCCGACAGGTAGAGCCGGCCCATGATGCCGGTGCACATCGTGAAGGCGATCTCCTCGTCCGTCATCCCGGGCTGGGGGTAGGCCCAGTTGGCGGCCTGCTCGGGCAGCATCGACAGCGGGGCCGCGACCGCGATCGGCGGGTAGCGGAGGAAGTCCTGCTGGTCGCTGGTGGACTGGAGCTGCAGGCGCGAGAGCATCGCGTAGTCCATGCGCATCGCGCCCGAGCCGCAGTTCTCCAGCACCAGGTGCGGATGGCGGTCCAGCACACCCTCCAGCCAGGCCAGGTGCGCCCGGTTGTGGGCGAGCAGCCCCGCGCCGACGCTCGTGGCGCCGACGTCGGTGCCCGCGCCGGGGTTGACGTTGTAGTCGAGCTTGAAGTAGCCGACTCCCAGCTCCTCGACCAGCCGGTCCACCACCTGGTCCAGGTGCGCGACGGCCGCCGGGTGGCGCAGGTCCAGGTGGTGGCGGCCGTGCTCGGCCAGGCGCACGCCGCCGCGCTGGAGGAACGCCTCGGGGGGCAGCTTGCCGGCCATCGGGCTGCGTACGCCGATCACCTCCGGCTCCAGCCACAGCCCGGCCGTCATGCCGTGCCCGGCGATCCTGGCCAGCACCTCCTCCAGGCCGCGCGGGAAGCGGGACCGGGACGGCAGCCACTCCCCCACGCTGTCCCACCAGTCGCCGCCGTCGTCGTACCAGCCGGCGTCCACGCAGAAGACCTCCGCGCCGGCCGCGGCGGCGGCGTCGATGAGCGGCAGCAGTTTGTCCGTCGTCGGGTCGCCCATCAGCGTGTTCATGTAGTCGTTGAACACGACCGGCAGCGCCGGCCGGTCCGGATGGGGGCGCAGCAGCGCGCGACGGTGCGCGGTCAGCGCCGCCGCCGCGCCCTCCACGCCGGCGTCGGAGACGGCGACCGAGACGGGCACGGTGACGAACGACTCGCCGGGCGCCAGCAGCTCGCTCCACTGGTGGTCGGGATCGGTGGGGCCGGACAGCGCGACGTACGCGCCGTCCATCCGGTCGCCGGCCTCCCACCGCCACGCGCCGTTGTGCTCGATCTGCCACAGCCAGGTCCGGCCGGTACGCCGCTCGCTCAGCCCGCCCATCGGCACGTGCCTCCCGCTCGACCAGGTGCCGGTGCTGGTCAGCGCGAAGACGCTCTTGCCGTGCTGGCCGTGCCCGGTCAGGCCGAGGTCGGGTACGTGGTCGGCGAGCGGCCTGCTGGTCCAGCGGTTCTCGCCCAGCCAGTCGCTGTCGCCGTACAGGACGTCCAGGTCGGCGGCCGGCAGGCCGAGGAAGCCCGCGGCGAAGGAGGTCACGGCCAGCAGGAGCACCGGCTCCTCGCCCCGGTTCGTCACCCGCACCGACGCCTGCACGGCCGGCACGCCGTCGGGCGAGCGCAGGGTCAGCTCGGCGGCCAGCCCGGACACCTCGTCCCGCATCCGCACCCGCAGCTCGTGCCAGCCGTCCGCGCTGGACTGCTCGGACCCGGCGTAGCGCAGCCGGGAGCCCACCGCCGTCTCCGAGAGCCGCTGCGAGGCGCGCGCCCGGCCCTCGCCGGGCACCAGCACCTCCACCACCGGCTGGGAGACCCGCGCCCGCACGCTGACCGGCCCGGCGGTCAGCTCGCGCAGCGCCACCGGGCGATCCGGGTGGACCTCCAGGACGGCGGCGAGGCCGGAGTGGCCCCAGCGCAGGATCTCAACGACGTCAGCAGGCATCAAGGGACTCTCTTTCGTGCTTCACGTGCTCTCGTGGTCGCACCGGCACCGGTGGTGGCGCCGTTGGTGTGACCGGTCACAAGGGCAGTGTGAGCGGTCACACCGACACGAGGGAAGACCTGTTTGCGGGATCGTTACGCGCAGGTTTCCAGAAGCGCTGCTACGAGCGCCGGGGGCTGCCGGTCGACTCGCGCACCACCAGGCTGGGCGCGACCAGGGCGGGCTCCGGCTGCTCCTGGCCGGTCAGCTCGGCCACGGCCGCGTGGAAGCAGGCCCGCCCCAGCCCCGCGAAGTCCATCCGGACCGTGGTCAGCGCGGGCGTCCAGTACGCCGAGCCCGGGATGTCGTCGAAGCCGACGATGCTCACGTCGCCGGGCACCGCCTTGCCCGCGTCGTACAACGCCCGGCGCACCCCCTGGGCGATGTCGTCGTTGCCGCACAGGATGGCGGTCACGTCCGGCTCGGCGGCCAGCCGCCGCCCGGCGGCGTAGGCCGAGGCGATGTCCCAGCCGCAGTCGAGCACGGCGGGGATCGGCGCACCCGACTCGCCCAGCGCGTCGCGCCAGCCGGCCAGCCGGCCGCCCGCCCGGCCCTCGGACGGGATCGCCACGTGGTGCACGGTCCGGTGGCCGAGCGCCAGCAGGTGCCGGGTCGCGTCGGCGGCGGCGCGGCGCTCGTCCAGCGCGATCGACACCCGGCCCCGGTCGGGGGCGGCCGGCTCGGCGGCGGCCACGGCGGGGACGTGCCGGGGCAGCGCCTCCAGCACCGCCACGCCCATCGGGTCGAACGCGATCACCACCACGCCGCCCGCGCTGGCGTCGCTGACGTCGTCGACGGTCTGTTTCACCTCGGCGGGCTCGGCCGACTCCACCACCCGGATCCCGACGGCCAGGCCGGCCGCGCGCGCGGCCTCCTCGATGCCCTGCAAGGTGGCGGCGTAGCCGTACAGGACCGTGTTGGACGTCACCACGGTGATGGAGCGGGCCCGTCCGAGGCTGAGCGCGCGGGCGGCGCGGCTCGGCCGGAAGCCGAGCCGGTCGATGGCCGCCAGCACCGCGGCGCGGGTCTCGGCGCGCACCTTGGGCGAGTCGTTGAGCACCCGCGAGACCGTCTGGTACGACACCCCGGCCGCGGCCGCGACGTCCCGGATGCTGGGCACGGCGACGGCGCTCCTGGACGCGCGGCGGGGTGTCGAGGTCACGCTCACATGGTAGGCCCGGCCCCCGGAACCGGCCGCCCTGCGGATCTTCAGGTCGCGTCCGCCGATCGGAGCAGGCGGACGCCCTCGGCCAGCTCGGCCGGGTTGGCCGCGGCCGCGAAGCTGAGCCGCAGGCAGGGGCCGGCCGGCTCCGCCGGGAAGAAGCGGTGTCCGGCGTTGACGGTGACGCCGCGGGCGCGGGCCGCCTCGGCGACCACGGCGTCGTCGGATCCCGGGGGCAGGCGGACCCACAGGTGCAGGCCGCCGGCCGGAAGCCGGGTGAGGTGCCATTCGGGCAGGTCCCGGGCGAGGCTGCCGGCCAGCACGGCGCATCGTTCGAACAGGGAGGCCGCGAGGGCCTGCAGGTGACGGTGCCACGCGGGGGCGCTGAGCAGTTCGACGGCGGCTTCCTGGAGGGGGCGGGCGATGAAGAAGTCGTCCACGTAGCGCATGCCCTGCAGCCTGCGCATCACCGGCCCGCGGGCGGCGACGGCCCCGATGCGCAGGCTCGGCGAGGCGGGTTTGGTGAGCGAGGTGAGGTGGATCACCGTGCCGTGGCGGTCGCCGGTGATCAGCGGTGGGGGCACGGGGCGGCCGTGACCGAGGTGGCGGGCGAAGTCGTCCTCGATGAGGAAGGCGCCCGCCGCGTGGGCGACGTCGCCGATCCGGGCGCGCCGTTCGGCCGCCAGCACCGTGCCGGTGGGGTTGTGGAAGGTGGGCTGGCAGTACAGCAGCCGGGCGCCGGTCATGGCGAAGGCGTCGGCGAGCAGGTCGAGGCGGATGCCTTCGTCGTCCATGGGCACCGGGACCGGCCGCAGCCCGGCGGCCCGGGCCGCGTTCAGTGCGCCCGGGTAGGTGGGCGACTCCATGAGGACCGGGCTGCCGGGCGCGACGATCGCCCGGAACAGCATGGACAGCGCGCTCTGGCCGCCACCGGTGATCAGCACGTCCTGCGGGGTGAGGCCGGCGCCGATCTGCCTCGCGAAGATCGTCCGCAGGGACTCCAGGCCGGCGCTCGGCGCGCGGTGCCAGGCGTCGGGCCGCCGGGCCGCGCGGGCCAGGGCGGCGCTCAGGGCCGGTACGGGCTGGAGGGATTCGTGCAGGTAGCCGCCCGACATGGCGATCCCTTGAGCGGGGAGGTACTGCGCGGCTTCGAGGGCGTTGGCCGTGTCGTAGTCACGTCCGGCCAGCGCGACCGCCTGCCAGGAGGTGTCGGCGGCCTCGTCGCCCGTCCCGCGGCGGCGCGGCGCGACGAACGTGCCGGAGCCGGGCCTGGTCACCACCAGCCCTTCGGCGGCCAGCGTCGCGATGGCGCGCGAGACCGTCCCGGGACCGACCCGGTGTTTCTCGGTCAGCTCGCGGCTGCTGGGCAGCCGATCGCCGGGAGCCAGGCCGGCCACCAGCGCGCGCAGGCTCGCCGCCAATTCGTCAGAAGTGCTACCCTCGTTCATGAGGAATGACGGTAGCACTTCTATCCTTAGCCCAGAATCACTACTGGCCCTGCGGGCCGACACGCCGGGCGTCGCGAACGTCGTGCACTTCAACAACGCCGGCTGCGGCCTCGCGCCGGCGTCCGTGCTGACCGCGATGCTCGACCACCTGCGGCTGGAAGCGCAGATCGGCGGTTACGAGGCGGCGGCCGCCCGGGCCGAACAGGTGCGGGGCTTCTACGACGAGCTGGCCGCCCTGATCAACTGCGGCCCCGGCAACATCGCCTTCGCCAGCAGCGCCACCCACGCCTACACCACCGCGCTGTCGGCGATCCCCTTCGAGCGCGACGACGTGATCCTGACCACCCGCAACGACTTCATCTCCAACCAGATCGCCTTCCTGTCACTGCGCAAGCGCCACGGCGTGCGCGTGATCCACGCGCCCGACGTGCCGGAGGGCGGGGTGGACGTGGACGCCATGGCCGCGCTCATGCGCGAGCACCGGCCCCGGCTGGTCGCCGCCACGCACATTCCCACCAACTCCGGTCTCGTCCAGCCGGTCGCCGAGATCGGCCGGCACTGCCGCGAGCTGGACCTGCTCTACCTCGTCGACGCCTGCCAGTCGCTCGGCCAGTACCCGATCGACGTCGAGGAGATCGGCTGCGACCTGCTCACCTCCACCTGCCGCAAGTTCCTGCGCGGACCACGGGGCACGGGCTTCCTCTACGTCGGCGACCGCGTCCTGCGCGCCGGATACGAGCCGCTGTTCATCGACATGTACGGCGCGCGCTGGGTGGCGGAGGACCGCTACCAGCCGGTGGAGACGGCCGCCCGCTTCGAGGACTGGGAGTTCCCCTACGCCGCCGTGCTGGGATGCGCCGAGGCCGCGCGCTACGCCCGGCAGGTCGGCCTGGACGTCATCGCCGACCGCACCCCCGCGCTGGCCGCCCGGCTGCGCCGGTCGCTGGCCGAGGTGCCCGGGGTGCGCGTGCTCGACCGGGGCGCCCGGCTGGGCGCGCTGGTCACCTTCGCCATCGAGGGCCGGCAGCCCCAGCCGTTCAAGGCCGCCCTGGACGCCCGGAAGATCAACTCGGCGCTCAGCTTCCGCGAGTTCGCCCAGTACGACTTCGGCGACAAGGACGTGGACTGGTGCGTGCGCCTGTCGCCGCACTACTACAACACCGAGGACGAGGTCGACGAGGTCGCCGCGACCGTGGCGGAGCTCGCGGGGGCGCGGTGACCACCGGCCGAGGTGCGCCCTGCGCGTCATGGCGCGGGCGCGCAGGCCCGTACCGACCGGCCTACTTGCCGTGCGGGTCGGCGGCGTTGAGCGTCTCGACCACCTGGTCGTAGTCGCCGCGGGCCTCGCCGTAGCGCAGGAACTTCACCCGTTCGACCTGGATCTCCTTCGCGTCGGGCTGAGCCTCGATCAGCCCGACCACCTCCGCCACGAACGCGTCGAGCGGCATGGCGTGCTCGTTGTCCTCCTGCCCCGGCAGCAGCGCGGTGCGGACGGACGGCGGCACGAGCTCCACGACCTTCACCGACGTGCCGGCCAGCTGCAGCCGGATCGACTCGCTGAGCATGTGGATGGCCGCCTTCGAGGCGTTGTAGCTCGGCGTGGCCTTGAGCGGCGCGAACGCCAGGCCCGAGGAGACCGTCATGATCGTGGCGTCCGGCCGCTCGCGCAGGTGCTCGACGAACGCGGCGATGAGCCTGATCGGGCCGAGCACGTTCGTGATCACGGTCTCCTCGGCGGTGGCGAGGAACGACGCGGGGTCGCGCCAGTCCTCGACGCGCATCACGCCGGCCATCGTCACCAGGACGTTGAGGTCAGGATGCGCGGCGAGCACCCGCTTGGCGGCGTCCGCGATGCTCGCCGGGTCGGTGGTGTCGATCTGGACGGTGTGGATGCCGGGGTGCTCGGCCGCGATCCGTTCGAGCAGTTCGGCGCGCCGGCCGCCGACGATGACGGTGTTCCCCCTGGCCTGCAGCTCAAGGGCGAGCGCGAGGCCGATGCCGCTGGTGGAGCCGGGGATGAAAATGGTGTTTCCGGAAATGTGCATGTACCGATCGTTCCCGAACCGTCGAGGCGCAGGCAGAGATGGGTCATCGGGGGATCGGCGATCCCTGCCTCGCCCGGCGGCCGCACCCCATAATCGGTCATATGGACCGTGCAGCACTGGCCGACTTCCTGCGCCGCCGCCGCGAGGCGCTCCAGCCCGGGGACGTCGGCCTGCCCGAGGGCGCCCGCCGCCGGGCCCCCGGGCTGCGGCGCGAGGAGGTCGCCTCCCTCGCCGTCATGTCGACCGACTACTACACGCGGCTTGAGCAGCGGCGCGGCCCCCAGCCCAGCGAGCAGATGCTGGCCTCCCTCGCCCGCGCGCTGCGGCTGACCGGCGACGAGCGCGACTACCTGTACCGAATCGCCGGGCACAACGCGCCCGCGACGCTGTCCGCCTCGACGCACGTCGCGCCCGCGCTGCTGCGGGTGCTCGACCGGCTCGACGACACCCCGGCGCTCATCCTGTCCGACCTGGCCGAGACGCTGGTGCAGAACAGACCGGCCGCCGCCCTGTTCGGGGACGCCGCCAAGCACACCGGCCTGGCGCGCAGCGCGATCTACCGCTGGTTCACCGACCCCTCGGAGCGCACGCTCTACCCCGAGGCCGACCGCGACCGGCAGAGCCGGGCCCAGGTCGCGAACCTGCGCGTCGCGTACGGCCTGCGCGGGCCCCGGTCGCGGGCCGGCGAGCTCGTCCGCGTCCTGCGGAAGACGAGCGAGGAGTTCGCCGAGCTCTGGGCACGGCACGAGGTCGTCCGGCGGTTCGAGGACCACAAGACGCTGGTCCATCCCGAGATCGGGCCGATCGAGCTGGACTGCCAGGCGCTGTTCACCGAGGACCAGTCCCAGACGCTGCTCGTGCTCACCGCCGCGCCGCGCACCGAGGACTTCGAGAAACTGCGGCTGCTCGCCGTCCTCGGCCACGGCCCCTTCGCGGAAGCGGAGCGCTGAGCCTCCTCAGCTTCAGCGCGGGGCTCGCCGCGCCGGCGCTTGAGAACTCAGTTGCCAGGTGAAGGCCCCGGCAGAGACGCTGTCCGGCAAGGAGGTGCTGTCGATGCCGGCTGTCGTCGTCAATTTGTCAGTGCGTGATCTGACCCAGGAGGATCTGCAGTGGTGTTCGTGGTCCGGTTCGGCTCTGCACCTGACTTACGTCGCGCGGGAGCTCGAGCGCGCGCGGAGCGGCGTCGTGGACTACCTGGCCGTCTGTCCCCCGTCCGGCCGGCCGGTGGGGATCGGCGGCGTGGACTATGAGGTGAGCCCAGGAGCGGGAACTCTCTGGCAACTGGCCGTGCTCCCCGCTCTGCAGTCCTGCGGCATCGGGACCGTTCTGGTTCACGCGGCCGAGCAGCGCATCATCGCCAGGGGACTGCACCGCGCGGAGCTGAGCGTCGAGGAGAGCAATCCTCGTGCGAGAGCGCTGTACGAACGACTCGGCTACGTCGCCCATGGCAGCGAGCCTGACGCATGGGATGCCGAAGGCCCAGACGGCGTGATCCGGCGCTATGAGACAGTCTGCACGCTGATGGGCAAAACGTTGACGTGAGATGTGGTCAATCACGGACCTGGTGTTCCACGCGATGGCGGATGTACTCGTCCGGGTGCGAGCGGGCGATCGACACCGCCGCGTCCACGAGGTCATGCAGCTCCGGCGGGTACGCGGATCGCCAGAGCGGCAGCACGGGGAGAACGCATCGCCGGACGTCCAGGTGCTCGTTGCTCACGAACTCCCGGAGTGCGGCCTGGCGCCACTCCCGCATCAGGGCCGACGGGTCGTCTGGCTCTGCCGGGCTCTCGGTGCTCGAAGTCTCCGCTCACACATGGCTGAGCCGAAGCGGCAGAGCCGACCAGTACCACGCTCGCGCAGCGCCAGCCCGCTCCCCGTCGGTGCCCGTTCGCAGATATTCGAGCAGCGCCGATCGGACGCGACGGCGTCCGAACGCGTTCAGAGCTGGTTCGACGAAGTGACGGTTGAAGCTCGGGTCCGGGTCGTGGACGGCCGCTTTGACGAGTACGTCGAAGGACGCGTCAGACAGCGTCAGGCCCTTGCCGCATGCCTTTCGGAGCGCCACCCGTGCCAGCTGGTTCCAGCGCCGCTGATCGCCGGGAGCCGGCTCAGGCCCGACCTCGATCCCCAGCACGTCGATCACGGCCGCCAGACGCTGCTGAAACGACGTCCTGTCGTCATCCGTTCGGGTCGGCAGCGCCATGAACACCTGTCTCGCGTCCGTTCCGTCCTCATTTGTCGTCAACGAGCCCTCCAACGTCGTGGTCTTCGCGCCTGCTGCTCAGTGCACCGTGTCGAGGACCGCCACGGCAACCACGCCGGCGCCCTCTGAAGACTCATCACGCAACTACCTCTGGGAGTCACCTGGGGACCAGCGGCGTCGGAGCCAGCCGATCGTCGCTCGCCGTGAGTGCTCCCGTCGGTCCCGCAGATGCGGGGCATGGGCGGGACCTGGGAGCGATGCCGTGTGGGTCCAGTAGCCGGCCAACGCGACGAGGAAGGCGTCGACCTGCGTGGGCTCAGCGGCTCGGCCGACCAGGTGACCCGAGAAGATGTCGTCGGGGCGAAGGTTGCCCAGATCGGGCTGCAACAGCAGGCAGACCAGATCGCCCCAGGCCGGGCCGATGCAGGCCCGCCCCCAGTCGACCACCTGCGCGGTCCCGCGCGGGCTGACGATGATGTTGTCGAAGCGCAGGTCAAAGTGCAGGAGCGTATCGCCGACTGCCAGCTCGGCCCACGTCGCTTCGACGGAGGCGAGGCGGGACAGGTGCTTGCGTTCCCATGCGCCGATGCTGTCAACGGTGACCGTGCCAAGGACGCCGTTTCCCCTCAGTTCCCGCCAGATCTCACACCGCCCCGCCATCTGCTGGCCCAGTGTCGGCAGGCCGCCGATCGGCGAGGGCGTCAACCGCAGAGCGCACTCAGCCACCGCCTCCAAGGCGGCCGACAACTCCTCGGGCCGCCACGGTTCGTGCGGCAGCGCGCCCGGCGCGACATCGAAGCACAGCAGTAGCCACCCGGCCAGCTCACACGAGAATCGCAACCTTGGCGTGGGCACCGCCGGGGGCAACGCGGCCGCGACAGCAGCCTCGGTCCGGTAGTCCTGCACGTTGACCGCGTCGTCGCGTACGGCCTTGATGAACACCCGCTCCCCGGTGGACAGCGTCGCGACGCCGAGCACGCCGAAGGAGAAGCCGCCTTGACGCTCCTCGAAGCCCTGGACGCCGGCACCCAACCGATGTTCGACTTCGCGCCTCACGATGACCGGGAGCTCTGCCCAATCACGCCGCCGGGTTCTCACGCGCCCAGCCAATCAGGACCTCCGGGGCGATCGCGAACCATATCGCTGGAGTGCTGCGCTCACTCGTGGTTGTGTGCGGATGGGAAGTGTGTGCGGATGGGAAGATCGCCGGGATGCAGGCCGCGCCATCGAGCGCTCCTGGGTTCGAGTTCAGGACCAGAACACCAGGCTGAATCCCCGTCGAGCTCCAAGCGAGCTCCGAATCACCCCGGGTTCGGTGGAGACTGTCCTCTGCCTTCTGTCGCTGCTTTCGGCGTTCTCGGTGTCGACGGCAGTCAAGGAGATCGACAGCCCTTCCACACTCCGCCACAATGGGCGGCGATCTTGGCTCCCCTCCCTGGACAGGACATGAAAGCCCTCATAGCGACTCTGGCACTCGCCACCGCGGTCCCCGCGACCGCCCATGCCGCCGCCGCTCCCGACCCGGTGGCCGCCGTACGGGCCCTTCTGGCCCGCAATGCCGGAGTCACGCTGGAGTTTCTTGGCAGCACCGGCACCGATCTGTTCTGGCAGAACGACGCCACTCGCGAGCAGATATCCGGCGGTGTCGGCCTGAAGGGCACCGGCAAGCTCCAACTGGGCGCCACCGGCGTGACGGCCTCCGAAATCACCCGCGTCGTGCAGTTGAGCGGACAGGTCTTGATGAAGCAGGAGGCGGCCAAGGGAGACGCCTATTTCGCCGGCCTGCTCAAATCCGCTGGAACGACGCGCATGATCAGCACGAAGGGCTGGCTCTACCACCTGCTGCCGAAATCCCGCACGTGGCTCCGCACCGGCCGCGCCGGCGGGGGCGCCGCAGCGTACGGTGACCAGATCATCAACGTGCTGGAGCCGGCCACCCTGGCCAAGCTGCTGTCCACCGCGGACCGCTCATCGGTCACGCCATGGCACAAGAACCGCACCACCGGCCGCAACCAGCGCATCTACACCCGTAGCGGCACGATCACCCTCAAGGAGCTCTACCGGGTCTCCCCCACCTTCCGCGAGGCGGCGGGCACTTCGGCCGTTGGCACGGATGAGATCTGGTGGCAGTACCTGTACGACGACCGTGGCCTGCCGGACCGGCTCGGCTGGCACTTCCAGACGACCACGAAGGCCGACTCCATCGGGCTGGGGGACAACCGGATCCGCTCGGTGCGCCTGGTCACGCGATTCTGGAACTGGCAGGCCAAGGTCTCCATCACCGCGCCCAAGGCGACACCGGGGCGAGGTCCTGCGGTGGACGAGATCACCGACATCCTGCGGGCGGGCGATCGCCCGCGCTGACAAAGCCCATGAGGTCGCCGTGGCCGGCCACGTAGTCCACCCACCAGCTTCGCCACAGCGCGCTTCAGCAGCTCCGCCCAGCCGAGGTGACACCCGGCACGGCGCCTGGAGCCAGGCCGAGGCCGAGCACTTCACCGGCGGGCGGTGTCCCCTGCCGTCCGCGCGTCTCGGGTCCGGCCGGCCAGCACGCTCCGTCGGGCATGGCCAGCAGATTGACCGGCGGGTTGCGGCAGCCCTCTCGGCGCCGCGTCGCCGTCCAGCACCCGGGTCCCGGACACCAGGTGGGCCAGGTCGGCGGGCACGGGCATCGCGGTCACCCGTGCAGTCAACCCGGCCACTGGCGCGTACGCCGGCGAATATGTCGCCTGATCAGGCAAGCTTCGGCAGGCCACCGCGGATCACGAGGGCGTCGTGATCGGTGTACGTGGTCCGCTCGATCTCCAGCCGCACCCCCGTCAGGTTGCCGTAGGCGTGCTGGATGCCGGGAGCCTGGCTCGCGGCCGCGTCGGTCAGCGTCCACAGGCCCTCGGGGGCGCACGACGCCCGGCGGTTGACGTCCCCGGCGAAGACGACCGGGCGGCCCGCGCGGGAGGCGAGCACCTGGGCGAGTTCGCCGCACTGGGTGGAGTTGGCCGAGCCGGCGGCCTCGCCGTCGGTGGACAGGTGGCTGGTGCACACGTCCACGCGGCGGGCGGTCGTCACGCAGAGCCAGCGCCGCTGCTCGACGCCGCTGAAGACGGAGTACGGCGCGTCCTCGGCGGCGTGGATCGCCTCCTTGGTGAGCACGGCGTTGCCGAACTCGCCGCGCCCGGCCGGGGTCTTGCAGGCCAGCGGCGCGCCGTTGTAAATGATCGTGGCGAAGCGGTAGTGGTAGCCGGTGCGCTCGGCGATCTGGGCCACGTCGCCGCTGCACGCCTCGTTGAGGGTGACGGCGTTGACGTCGTTGGCCTGGATGCGCTCCACCGTCTCGTCGAGGATCTTCGGGTACTGCGTCTTAGCGTAGCAACCGGCGTAGCCGCTGAGGCAGAGGTTCATCTGGAGCAGCGAGTACGGCGGCTGCCCCGCCGGGGGCTGCGTGGCCGCCGTGGCGGCGCCGGAGAACGACAGCAGCCCGGCCGTCGCCAGGCAGCCGATCAGCAAGGCACGCAGGTGCATCAGGAGAAATCGGATCACGGCGACATTGTGTCGGCGTGATCGTCAAACAGGACAGAGCGGGCGGGAAGTGTTCAACACTCCCTCATGTGGCCGTCACCGGCTGGACGGGCCGTCAGCACGGTTGAGCCGCCAGGCCCTCGAGGAGGGCCGTTCACGAGACAGCCGGACGGAAGTTGACGGGATCCCGTCTGATCATCGCGACCAGGCGGGATCTTGTCGTTTCATGTTCCGCCGCAGCGAAGGTTGAGTCATTCTCATCGACGTTTGAGTGATCGAAGCTCGGCTGCCGCGCTCTCAGCCGCCTCCTGGTCCTTCTGGTGATCTTCAGAGGGTGAAGGCTCGCTCGACGGTGCCCGCGCCCAGGTCGACCAGATGCGCGTCAGGAAAGCGAAGGTCCGCCCAGAAGTCGCCGGCGCTCTCCAGGCCCAGCCGAGTCTTCACCCAAACAGTCATCGCCATGCCGTGCGTCGCCACCACGAACGGGCGCCCGCCGGCAAGTGCGAGATGCTCGGTGATCCCTGCGTCGAAGCGCTTGGCGACCTCGGCTCGCGGCTCCCAGTCCGCGTGATCCGCGCCTTCCACGTAGGCGCGCCGCAACTCGCGATAGTCGCCTTCCCATGGCTCTACGCGGGTGACCTCGTCGAACCGTCGATCACGTACGACCGCGTCGTCGCCCCCCACGGTCTGCCAGGCCTTCGGCTCGTTGCTGGAGACAAGGCGGGCGTCTTTGGGCAGTCGGGCGATCAGCCGGTGGGCTGCCTGCCATCCCTCAGTGCTGAGTGTCCATTCGTGCGGTGGGACGGTCGCAACATCCGAGGAACGTCGCCGCCGCCGGCCTGCGAGCCGGCGCGGCGCCGATCCTGCTGGCCAGCCACTGGTACGCGGGAACCGTCGTCCTCGCCACGCTCGCCCTCGCCAGGCGGTTCGACCGGCTCGACACCATCGAGGTCACCGGCGTGCTGGACGAACAGGACGGCGGCGGGCCCGCGGCCGTGGCTGACGTGGCCCGCCTGCTGGCCGCCGCTTCGGCGGCACCCGTCCGCCGCGACGGCGTCTTCGACTGGCTCAGCGGCCCCGACACGCAGGTGGAGGTCACCAGCATCGACGGCACCGTGCTGCCCGGCCAGCTCGTCCCCATCCTCGACGTACCGAGCCTGGCCGTCGCGACAGGCGCGGCCAACGTCCGCGTCGCCTTCGCGATCGGCGAATCGGCGGGCAGACGGCACGGCGGACCCGCCTCCGCGGAGGTCAGAATCGACCTCGAAGGCGTGGATCGCACCGGCGCCCCCCTCAGGACGAGCCACTACCTCCTCCACCCCGAGGGACAGCGCCCCCTGACGGCGCTCGGCGTCGCCCTCGGCGTCGAGCGGCTGCTCGGCCTGCGCGGCGCCCCCGTGCAGCCCGGTCTCCACACCCCCGAGGCGTTGATCGACCCCGGCTACGCGGCCGAACGGCTGGCGGAGATCGGCGCCACCTTCACCGACGCGCACGGCGGACCCCACCCGGAGGCCGACGGTGGTCAGCGGCCGGCCGCGTAGCCCTGGGCGCCGCGGGGGTTGGCCGCCGCGCGAAGGAATTCGCCGTCGCGGGACACGGCGCTGAGCCTGCCGAGGGACCACGGGTCGCGGAGTTCCACCTCGTGGCCGCGGCGGCGGAGCTCCGCCACCACGTCGGGGGCGATCCTGTTCTCGACGCACACGACGCCGGGGCGGGACCGGCGCGGGTAGAAGGAGCCGGGGAAGTGCTCCGAGTGGAACATCGGGGCGTCGATGGCCTCCTGCAGGTTCAGGCCGCCGCCGTGGACGAGGGCGAGGAAGAAGTTCAAGCTCCACTGGTCCTGCTGGTCGCCGCCCGGGGTGCCGAAGGCCATCCAGGGCTTGCCGTCGCGCAGGGCGAACGACGGGGACAGGGTGGTGCGGGGGCGGATCCCGGGACGCAGGGAGTTCGGCAGGCCGTCCTGGAGCCAGAACATCTGGGCGCGTGTGCCGAGACCGAAGCCCAGGGACGGGATCGTCGGGGAGCTCTGCAGCCAGCCGCCGCTCGGGGTGGCGGAGACCATGTTGCCGTGCCGGTCGACGACGTCGATGTGGCAGGTGTCCCCACGCACCCTTCCGTCGGCGGCGACCACCGGCTCGGACGCGACGGGGCCGACCGTCGGTTCGCCCAGCCCGCGGGCTCCCGGCAGGCCGGGGGCGAGGGTCGCGGAATCCGGGTAGTCGGGGAGCCGCGGTGCGCGGCCGCCCGGTGAGCCCGGACGCAGGTCGAAGGAGGCTCGCGCGCCCACGAGGCCGCGGCGCTCGGCGTTGTAGGCGTCGCTGAGCAGGTCGCTCATGGGGACGTCGGCGGCGTCTCCGTACCAGGCCTCGCGGTCGGCGAAGGCGAGCTTGGCGCACTCGATCACGGTGTGGATGTAGTCGGCGCTCAGGTGGCCCATCGCCGCCAGGTCGTAGCCGGCCAGCAACGCCAGTTGTTGCAGGAACGCCGGCCCCTGACCCCACGGCCCGGTCTTGCACACGGTGTGGCCGTGATAGTCGAACGTGAGCGGCTCCTCCACGCTCGCCGACCACGAGGCGAGGTCGTCGGCGGTGAGCAACCCGCCGTGCGCCTCGCCCGAGCTGTCGCGCCACGCGGTTGTGGCGCTGAACTCGGCGATCGCCTCGGCGACGAAGCCGCGGTACCAGGCGTCGCGGGCGGCGGCGATCTGCGCCTCCCTGGTGCTGCCGACCGCCTCGGCGACGATGCGGCGATAGGTGTCGGCGAGCACGGGGTTCGTCAGCCGCGACCCGGGGGCGGGCACCTTCCCGCCGGGCAGCCAGGTCGCCGCGGAGGTCGGCCAGTCGTCGGCGAACAACCGCTCGACCGTCTCGATGGTGGCGGAGATGCGGCCCAGGACGGGCACGCCGTGCTCGGCGTAGTAGATCGCGGGTTCGAGCACCGCGGCGACCGGCCAGGTGCCCCAGCGCTCCAGCATGAGCATCCAGCCGTCGAACGCCCCGGGCACGACGGCGGCGAGCAGACCGGTGCCCGGCATGACCTTGACGCCGAGACCGGTGACGTGGTCGATGGTCGCCGCGGCGGGGGCTACGCCCTGGCCGCAGACGACGGACACCTTCTGCGCGTATTCGTCCCAGAGCAGGATCGGCACCTCTCCGGCCGGTCCGTTCAGGTGGGGTTCGGCCACCTGAAGGACGAATCCGGCCGCGACCGCCGCGTCGAACGCGTTGCCGCCGCCTTCGAGCACGCTCATGCCCGTCGCGGAGGCGAGCCAGTGGGTGCTGGCGACCATTCCGAAACTTCCCGCAAGTTCGGGCCGGGTGGTTGACACACTGGATCCTTTCGGCTGCGGCGTCAGGGACGCGTTCCGGGGTGAGCAGGCGACCGGCCGTACGTGGGTCGGTGGACTCGCGGTTCCGCCGCACGGCGGTCTTCGGATGACAGCGGACGGGTGGGGATGGCGGATCGGTGATGCCAGGTGCGTCGCCCCCGAGCCAGGTGCGTCGCCCCCGAGCACCATTCGGTGACCACGACCGGGCCGCCCTCTGGATCTGCCTGCTCCAGGCCTGTGGAGCAGTCCGGCGACTCGAGTCATTGTAGGTCGACACCTTAAGGGTTACGATCGTTCCACTTGAGAAAGATATCTCATTTAAGATTGGGGCATCATCGTGTTCATTGCTGCGGCGACGGACAGCGTGTCCATCGCTCCGAGCTGGGATCGCGTGCCAGAGGAGGAGGTTCGTCGCCTGGGGAAGGTGCCGGCCGCCATCATCGGCGACGCCCTGCGGCGGATGACCGTCATGGACGGCGGCGTCCGGCTGGTCACCGAGCGCGCCACGCTGCTCGGGAACGCCCTGACCGTGGACGTGCGGTCCGGTGACAACCTCGCCATCCACCGGGCGCTCGACGAAGCCCTGCCGGGTGACGTCCTGGTCGTCAACGGACACGGAGACATGACCCGTGCGCTGATCGGCGACCTCATCGGCGAGATCATGGTGAATGCCGGGGTGACCGGCGCGGTGGTCGACGGCGCGGTCCGCGACGTCCGGGCGCTGTCGGAGATGGGGGTGACCGTCTACGCGCGGGCGGTCACCCCGGCGGGACCCTTCAAGGACGGACCCGGCGCCGTCGGCGCGCCGGTGGCGGTCGGCGGCGTGGTGGTGGCGGCCGGTGACGTGCTCGCCGGTGACGCCGACGGCGTCGTCGTCATCCCCCGCCACCGTGTGAAGGAGGTCGTGGACGCGGTCGACGGGATCGTCGAGAAGGAGGAGGCGCTGCGGCAACGCATCCTCGCCGCGCGCGGCACGGCGGTGGCCCGATGACCGGCCCGATGACCGGCCCGATGACCGTCACGCCGCCCGCCTCCCGGATCGAGGACCTGCGCCGCCGATCGCGCCGCCCCGCCCTGGCCCCGGCCCCGCCGGGAGCCGTCTCCCTCGCCATGGGCGAGCCGGACTTCCCGACGCCGGCGCCGGTGATCGAGGCCGCTGCGGCCGCCCTGCGTGCGGGACACACCCACTACGCCGATCAGAAGGGCCTGCCGGAGTTGCGCGCCGCGCTCGCCTCGAGGTTGCCGGGGCGCCCCGGCCGGGCCTGGACCGCGGACGACATCGTGGTCACCCACGGCGCCACGGCCGCGCTGGCGGCCGTCGTGCTCGCGATGATCGGGCCCGGCGACCGCGTGGTCGTCCCGGAGCCCGCCTACTCGCTCTACGCCGACCTGGTCGTCCTCGCGGGGGGCACCGTGGACTTCGTCCCGCTCGCCCCGGACCTGCACTGGGACCTCGACGCCTTGGCCGCGGCGCTGCCCGGGGCCGCGATGATGATCTTCTCGAATCCGTCGAACCCGACCGGGATCGTGCACCGCGAGCAGGAGCTCAAGGCCCTCGGGGATCTCCTGGACGGCTCGGACACCCTGGTCGTCAGCGATGAGGCGTACCACCGGCTGGTCTATCCGGGGCATGTGATGACCTCGGCGCTGGAGGTCGACTCGCTGCGCGGCCGGACGGTGTACGTACAGACGTTCTCCAAGACGTACGCGATGACCGGCTGGCGGGTGGGGTACCTGACCGGGCCGCGCGAGGTGGTGGACGCGGCCGCCCACGTGCACCGGACTCACAACGGCTCGTTGAACACGGCGGTCCAGCACGCGGCCCTCGCCGCCCTTGACCTGCCGGACGGCGTGGTCGGCGCCATGGTCGAAAGGTACCGGCGGCGTCGCGAGCTCGTGGTCGGGCGGCTGTCCGGCGTTCCCGGCCTGCACCTGATCCCGCCGGAGGGGGCGTTCTACGGGTTCCTCCGCTACGACGCCGGCCCGCCCTCCGAGGCGGTCGCCCGCGAGCTCGCCGAGCGCAAGGTGCTGGTCCGGGCCGGCGCCGAGTACGGGCCCTCGGGCGAGGGGCACGTGCGGATCTCGTTCGCGGCCTCCGAGGACGACCTGCGGACCGGGCTGGCCCGCATCGTCCGCCACCTCGGCGGCGGGAGATGCTGACGAGGCCGGACGAGCGACGCCTCATCCCGCACACGTCCGAGCGGCCGAGCGCGTGCCGGCCACAAGGGGTATCCTTCGCCTGCGCTTCAACGGGGGCGCGGGACGCCCGTGCCCGGTCAGCGGGACGCCCGACGGGAGGAGGACAAGCTGCGCAGTGACACCCGCCGCAACCGCCGGCGCCTCCTCGAGGCCGTCGGCGAGCTCGCCCGGGAGGCGCCCGACCAGCTCACCATGCAGGCCGTCGCGTCCCGTGCGGAGATCGGACCGGCCACCGCCTACCGCTACTACTCCACGGTGGACGACGTGCTCGCGGCCTACGTGCTCAGCGTCGTCGAAGAGCTCCGCGACTACAGCGCGGCGTCGGCCGCGGAAGGGCAACCGCTGTTCGACTCCGTCGTGGACAAGTGGGTGGACCTGCTCGCCGAGCACGGCCCGGCGCTGGTGCAGCTCCGATCCCGGCAGGGATACCTGAAGCGGCTCCACGACGGGAACGAGATCATCGTCGCGATGCGGGACGCCTGGGCCAGGCCGGTGCGGGAGCTGCTCGACGACCTGGGCCTGCCGGGCGAGATGCTCGAGTACGCCCTGTTCCTCAACAACATCATGTACGACCCGCGGGAGATCCAGGACCTGCTGGAGGAGACGGACCTGTCCCACCGGGAGGTCATCATCCGGCTGACCGAGGCCTACCGCGGCGCCTTGCGCGGGTGGGCGCGGGCCGGCTGACCATCCCTGTACGCCGGCGGTTCCGGCCCGGCGCCGACGAGCTCGGCGTCCGGCTCCCGCCCGCTTCCCGCGTTCCGCGTAATCCGCCTCCAGCTCGGCGAGGAGTTACGCGGAACGCGGTTTCCCGGCTCTGCCACCGTCGAAGGCGCCGGCGTGCGCCCGCCGTGGCGAGGAGCGGCGGATCGCACGGACGGCGCGGACGCCCTGAGGTGGTGGTCGGCCCTGCGATGTCCGGGCGCTTCGGGGCTCAACGGCGACGAGCGGCGGGATGTACCGTTCCACGCAGGCGCGGTGGACCCCAGGCAGCTCGGCGGGGACGTACCCCGCCCTTCGATCTTGTGACATGCCTCCCCAATCACCCCGTGAACTGATACAGTCTTCTCAATTCGTAACCATGTCTACGTACTGTTCGACCAAGGGGGCCAGCAGTGGCTATGCGTCAGGTGGAGCACGAACCGGCCGGATCGGCCGACACCATCCGGGCGGGTGAGCTCGAAGTCGGAATCATCGACGACGGTGGCAGTGGCGTGCCGCTCGTGCTCGTTCATGGCGGCGAGAGCGACCGCACCCAGTACGCCACACTCCGCTCGTACCTCGGCCCTGAAATCCGGGCGATCTCCTACGATCAACGCGATTCGGGGATCACCGTGAACCCGCCGATTCCGTACACGATGGGCGACCTCGCCGACGACCTCGCCGACTTGCTGGATGCGCTGGGGCTTCAGCGTGCGCACCTGCTGGGCACCTCCTTCGGCGGTGCCGTCGTGCAGCACACCGCGATCCGGCATCCCGAGCGGGTCGCGTCCCTCGTCCTGATCGCCACCACGCCGAGCTTCGCGCTGTGTCCTCAGAAGGTCGGGGAACTGTTCGACATGGCCCACGACGACCGGCAGAAGGCGGTCAAGGACTACTTCGTCACACCCGAGGGCCGGGCCGACCTGCACAACCGGGCCGCCCAGACGCTGGCTTACCGTGATCCCGACAAGGCCGACCGCCGCCACGCTGCCGCCCGGCAGCACGAGGTCCGGGACCGGCTGGAGGAGATCACCGCACCCACCCTGATCGTGCACGGCACGCAGGACCTGCTGGCGCCCTACTCGGGAGCCCTCCTGATGAAGGAGCGGATCCCGAACGCCCGGCTGCGCTCGATCGAGGATGGGCGCCACGCGATCGCGATGGAGTTCGCGCAGCCGATCGCCGGCTACATCCGCGAGTTCCTCGGAGTGTCAGCAGCGTGAGCGACGCCGGGCGTGAAGTCGCCGACCGGATGGCCGAGGCGGCCCTGGCGTGGCTGGACTCCCTGGACGCCGAGCAGCGCAAGGCGGGGGTCGGAGCGCCACCGGGCACCGGCGGCGGTGCCGGGGACGAACGCACCCGCTGGTTCTACACGCCCACCGATCACGGCGGCCTCACCTTCCACCAGCAGCGCCCCGCCCAGCACCGGCTGGTGATGCGGCTGGTCGCGAGCGGACTGTCCGAAGCCGGGTACAACACCGTCGCCACCGTGCTCGGCCTGGAGAACGTGCTCGATCGGGTCGAGGGCTTCTCTGTGAACTGGGGGCGGGAACGCACCCGCGACCCCGGCATGTACTACCTGCGGGTCTTCGGCGAGCCGGGCGGGCCGCGGCCGTGGGGATGGCGGTTCGGCGGCCACCACGTCTCGCTCAACCACCTCGTGGTGGACGGGCGCGTCGCCGCCACCACGCCGTGTTTCCTGGGCGCCGACCCTGCCGCGTCGCCGCTGCTGGGCCCGGCGAAGCTGCGCCCGCTGGGGGCGGCCGAGGACCTGGCCCGCGAACTGGTCCGCTCCCTGAACCCCGAGCTCGCCGCCCGCGCGGTGCTGCTGACCCGTCCTCCGGACGACGTCGTGGCGGGCAACAGCAGCCGGATCGACGACCGCGTGCTGACGCGCGTGGAACTCTGGCGCCCCGGACAGCACACCCCGGACCGTGCCGATCATCCGGTCACCGGCCTGCACGGTGCGGACCGTCAGGCGCTCGCCCTCACCCCGGCGCCCAAGGGCGTGCCGGGCGCGGAGCTCGACGCCGCGCAGCGGGAGCTGCTGCGCGCCCTGCTCGGCACCTACCTCGACCGCGTCCCGGACGGGGTGTCGCCGCTGCCCCGCTACGAGGACCCGGCCGCGCTGGACGCCGTCCACCTGGCCTGGGCCGGCTCCACCACCCCGGGCGAGCCGCACTACTACCGCCTGCAGGGGCCGCGGCTGCTCGTCGAGTGGACCAACGTCCACCGCGGCGCCAACCACGCCCACGCCGTGTGGCGGGACCCGGAGGCCGACTTCGGCGGCGACGTCCTCGCCGCCCATCACGCCGCTCACCATCGCCATGAGAACGGGATGTGACGACATGGACAGTCAACAACCTCCACCGACCGACGTTCCCCTCCACCAGCCGTGCCCCGGACCGCGGGAATCCTTCGTGGTGCCGGCGCACCGGCCGGCCTCCGCGACCACCCCGCCCGGACGGGAGCAGGGTGGCGACGCATCGGACGCATTCGATCTGGTCGACGGCTTGGACGCGTTGGACGCCTTGGACGCCTTGGACGCCTTGGACGCGTTCGGCGCGGTGACCGCCGGAGCCTCGGTGCCGCACGCGACCGCTCCGGCACCCGTATAAGCGACCGGCTCGTGCGAAGGCATGTGACCCCGCTGGCTCTGATGCTCGCCCTCACCTTCGCGACGGGCGTCGTCGACGCCGTCGGCTACCTGCGCCTGGACCAGGTGTTCGCGGGCAACATGACCGGCAACGTGGTCATCCTCGGCATGGCCGCCACCGGCGGGACGGGGCTGCCCGTGCTCGGTCCGGTCATGGCGCTGGTCTTCTTCCTCGTCGGCGCGGCGGCGGCCGGGCGGGTGCTGCGCACCGCCGCACCGGGCTGGGGCCACCGCTGCACGGGTCTGCTGGGCGGCGTCGGACTGGTCCTGACGGCCACGGCGCTCGGCCTGGCCGCGACCGGGCCGGGCGCCCCCGCCGCCCGCGCGTCGATGGCGTCGGCCCTCGCCCTGGCCATGGGAGCGCAGGCGGCGACGGCCCGCCACCTGGCCGTGAAGGACGTCACCACCGTGGTCGTCACCTCCACGCTGACCGGCCTCGCGGCGGACTCCCGGCTGGGAGCGGCCCGCGGTCAAGGGGCACGGCGCCGAGTCGCGGTCGTCACCCTCATCACCGTCGGAGCGGCCACCGGCGCCGCGCTGTGCCAGGTGCACGCGGGTCTCGCGGTGGCGGCGGCAGCGCTCGTCGTGCTGGCCGTGACCGGCCTCGGTCACGCGTCCGCACGCTCCCCCCACCACATGGCGGCCACGGCCGCACCGATCACCTCGCCGACGAGCAGTTCCTAGGCTGTCGGCCCCGGCCCCACCCTCCCCGGCTTCGGCCCCGGCTTCGGCCCCGGCTTCGGCGCGACGATGCAGCCCGCCGACGACGAGTACTTCACACCGACACCTCCACCCCTGACCGCGTTCGCGGCGATCGCCGACGGAGACCCGTGATGAAGACCCCTACGAAGTCCATCCCCACAATCGACGACCGGACCACCACCCACCGCGACCGCGCCGACGGAGGACGTCCATGAGCACAGTCCAAGTTCCCCCGGTCCGCGTCGGCAAGGCCGCCGTCGCGGCTCTCGGCATGCTGGCCGCCGCCGCCGGCGCCCTGGAGTCGGCGGTGTCACCGACGCTGCCGCTGTTGCAGCGCCAACTGTCACTGACCCCTGCCCAGGGGGCACTGCTCAGCATCGCGATGCTCATCACCGGCGCCCTCCTCCTGCCCGTCGCGGGCAACCTCGGTGACCGCTTCGGCGGGAAACGAGTCATGATCCGGCTGATGACGGTGGTGGTGACCGGCGGCCTGGTGTCCTCGCTGGCGCCGAACCTGCCGCTGCTGCTGCTCGGTCAGGTACTGCAGGGCGCGATGCTGGGCGCGATGCCGCTCTCGTTCATCCTGGTACGCAAGTACCTCTCCGCGGGACAGTCCTCGGTGGCCATCGGAGTGGTCAGCGGGTTGTTCCTCGCCGGCGGCATGCTGGGCACGCTGATCTCCGGGCCCATCGCGGAGGGGCTGTCCCGGCACTGGATGTTCGCGATCCCGACGATCGGGATCGTCGTGGCGACCCTGCTCGTCCACAGGCTGATGCCGGACGACCCGCCGGGCCGGCCGGACTCCCGGATCGACTGGCCCGGCCTGCTTCTCATGAGCGGCATCCTGCTGACGCTCATGCTGGTGCTCGCGATCGTGCCCAAGGCCGGCAGCCAGCCGATCGCGTTCGGCGCCCTCGTGGTGCTCCTGGGCGTCCTCGTGACTGGATGGATCGTCGTCGAGCGCCGGTCCCGGGCGCCGATGTTCGATCTGCGCCTGCTCAGACAGCAGGCGATCTGGAGCTCCTACGGGATCACGTTCGCCGTCTGCCTGGGCACCTCGCTGTCGATGTATCTCGTTCCGCAACTGTTCGCGGTGACCGGCGACGGATACGGCTTCGGAGCCAGCGCCACCGACATCGGGTTCTACATGCTGCCCGGCGCCGTCGCGGCGGCGGTCGCCGGGCCCGTCGCCGGGGTGACGGTGCGGCGTTTCGGCTCGCGTGCCGCGGTCGTCGCCGGAGTCCTCTTCATGATGGCCGCGTTGATCTCCATGACGTTCCTGCACGGCGAGATCTGGCACCTCGTCGCAGGAAAGGTGCTGGTCGCCCTGGCCAGCGGCGTCTGCGTCACGGCGGTGGTCGTCAAGACCGCCACCGCCGTCGATCACAGCGACACCGGCACCGCCACCAGCCTGGTCCTGGTGATTCGCGTGGTCGCCTTCGCCGCGGGCCAGCAGATCGGCAGTGCCTTCCTCACCGCCGGGATCCCTTCCGGGTCGAGCATCCCCACCGAATCGGCCTTCGTCACCGGCTTCGTCATCGGCGGCGCCATCGCGGCCCTGTCCCTGCTGGCCGTGCGGAAGCTGGACAAAGGAGTCAAGGAATGACGGATATCCGTACCACGCCGAGGCGCAAGGTCCTGGTGTCGGGCGCCAGCATCGCGGGGCCCACCCTCGCGTTCTGGCTGAACCGCTATGGATACGACGTCACGGTGGTGGAGAAGGCGGGCACGATTCGTGCCGGTGGCTACCCCATCGACGTGCGCGGCACCGCCCTGGAGGTCGTCCGGAGGATGGGAATCCTGCCGCGGCTGCGGGACGCGCACATCGACCTGCGGCGGCTGACCTTCCTGAACGAGGACGGCAGCGAGGTGGCCTCGGTCCACCCGCACAACGTCACCGGCGGTGTCGCGGGGCACGACCTGGAGGTGCGGCGCGGGGACCTGACCGAGGCCCTCTACGCCGCGGTCCGTGACGACGTGGAGTTCGTGTTCAACGACTGCATCGAGACTCTCGACCAGTCCGGCGACGGGGTCGACGTCACCTTTCGCGGGGGCGGCAGTCGCAGGTTCGACATGGTGCTCGGCGCGGAGGGCATGCACTCACGCACGCGGGAGATGGTGTTCGGCCCCGAGGAGCCGTTCCACCGGTACCTCGGCTACTGCTTCGCCGTGTTCACCATGCGCAACACGTTCGGGCTCTCCCACGAGACCGTGATGTGGAACACCCCGGGCCGGGCCGCGGCCCTCTACGCCACGGCGGACGACGACGTGCACGCCTTCCTGACCTTCGCCCGGCCGGAACCGCCGTTCGACGCGTTCCCGAACCCGGAAGCCCAGCGGAAGCTGGTCGCCTCGGTCTTCGCCGACGCGGGATGGGAGGTCCCGGGCATGCTGGCCGCGATGCGCGACGCGGACGACGTGTTCTTCGACGCCGTCGCCCAGATCCGCATGCCCCGCTGGTCCAGCGGCAGGGTCGCCGTGGTGGGCGACGCCGCGTACGCGCCCTCCTTCCTCACCGGGCAGGGCACCAGCCTCGCGCTCGTCGGCGCGTACATGCTCGCCCACTCCCTGGCCGATCGGGACCATGCCGCAGGCTTCGCCGCCTACGAACAGGACACCCGCGAGTTCGTGACCCTGAACCAGGGTCTGGTCGGCGAGGGCGGCGCCACCCTTTTCCCGGCCACCGCCGAGGCCCTGCGGCAGCGCAACGACAGGTTGCGCAAACTCACCGCCATGCCCTCCTCGGCGGGACGACCGGCCCACTCGGCCCTCACCCTGCCCGAACTCACGCCTGTGACGCCCGGGTAAGCCCCCTGACGACGGACGCCCGTGGTTGCCGGAGACCGGCGTTTCGCGTTGCGTGGTAAGCGAACTCGGTGCGGCCGCACGCGCATCGGCCCCGCACGACCGTCTACGCGGTCGTGCGGCCAGCCGCGCGTGCGGCTTCGCCGTCTCCCCACCCCCACCGCCGCAGGCGAGGTTTCCGCTCACTCTGGCCGCTCCACCGACCGACACGCTGGCCTGCGTCGCGCTGCTCTGCATCACGCACAAACTGCTCGGCAAACCGTCCCCGACAGCGCCCCAGACACCTTCCAAGAACTGATCGGCCGCGCCAAGCACGACCCGCGGACGGCCAACGCCATCCGCACCAGCTCGCGGCGTTCCAGCACCCCGAGCCCCACGCTGGATGTCGCGTACGAGGTGTTCACCATCGCTCGAAACCTGCCCAAGCCGGTGAGCTGGGCCGACCTCGGCGCAGTGGTCGACATGTCCAACCAGGGCATCCTTCAGCAATACGCCCGCCAGCAGATCTTCGTCACCCGCAGTTACCGGCGGACGCCATGACCACTTCAGGGATTGAATGAACCGGGTGCTCGCCGTGGTCCCGGGCGGGCGAGCCGTGAGCCTCGACGTCGCCGCCAGGACATCCCGCCCGGCGACCCGTGGCGGGTCGCCCTGCTGTAACTGATGGTCAGCCCGGGATTGCGCTGCCGTCGCAACCTTTGCCGATCTGGCCCGTCTCGAAGTACCGCACCACGTCGGCAGCGCACTTGGGCACCCGGGTGGTCGACACGTGCACGTCGTCGGCGACCGTGTAGATGGTGCCGCCGATGGCGCGCCGCGTCTGCAGCGTCCAGTCGTAGACGGACATGAACTCGTGCAGGTGCCCCGCCAGCACCAGTGACCCGCTGCCCCGCTTCAACGTGGCTTGCTGCACCGGCAGCGGCCAGCCGGGACACATGACAGGCAGTCCCCAGGACCGGCCGGTCGCCGGATGGCGCTTCACGAGCTGCTGGTGGTCACGCCAGGCGGTGTCGAAACCGGCCCGGCTGCCATCCTCGTTGCACGCGACGGCCAAGTTCATGGTCATGTTCAGTGTTTCGGGCGCGCCGGGCACGGGCGTCCCCATCATCGGTGCGCCGAGCAGCTCCTTGACGCTGGGCGGGGCGGTGGTGCCCGTCACCGTCCGCAGTTCGGCCAGCGCCTTGCCCGCGCGCACCCACTCGGTCGAGTTGCGCCTGGCCAGGTCGGCGATGGCCGAGCCGTCGATGGGCCGCTGCAGGTCGGTGTAGATCTTGGGGCTCTTGTCGTACGTGCGGACCAGCTTCGCCACCTCCTCGCGCACCTTCCGTGCGGTGGGCCCGAGACCGTAAGTGGCGTCGCGGCGGGCCAGCCAGGCGGCCATGCGCCCGAAGTTACGCTCGGCCGCCTCCGCGCTGTCCTTGGCGTGCTCGTCGATACGGGTCCACGGCGGCGCCACGCTGTCCAGGAAGGCCCGTCCGGTGTGCCCGGGAAACAGGCTGCGGAACACCATGCCCAGATAGGTGCCCCAGGAGAAGCCGAGCAGGTTGAGCTCGCTCTCCCCCAGCGCGGTCCGTACCAGATCCAGGTCCTTGGCCACGTTCTCGGTGGTGAGCTGTCCGAGGAAGGCGGGGTCAGAGCGTCCGCACTTCTGGTTGGCGGCGACCTGGGCGTCGTATATCTTCCTGGCCGCCTCCCTGGTCAGCGGGCCGGGCTCCTGCGGGCCGTTCGGCGAGAAGGTGCAGGCGACCTTGGTGCTGTACCCGACCCCGCGCGGGTCGAAGCCGATGATGTCGTATCGCTTGTTGAGCCCCGCCATCTCCTCGTTCCTGAGCGCGGCCCGCAGGACCGGGTCCAGGTATCCGCTGTTGCCCGGCCCGCCCGGGAGGACGGCGATGGCGCCGAGCCGGTGGGCCTCGTCCGTGGCGGCCAGCCGGGTCACCGCGATGTCGATCTTCCGCCCGCTGGGGTCACGATGGTTCAGCGGGACGCCGACCGTGCCGCACTCCAGGCGCGTCATCAAGGAGCGGAACGCCGCAACCTTGTCCTCCGCCACGCCCAGGCCGCGGATCACCTCATCGGAGTAGGCCGGGCAGGATTTCCACTGCACGGAAGACATGCCGGAGCTGGAGCTGGGGTTCGCGGTGGCGCTCGCGCTCACGGCGACGGTAGCGGTGGCACCCGCCGCGGAAGGATACGCCGCCAACCCCGCCAGCGCCACGGCCAGTGCCGTCAGTGAAGTTCGGTACGTCATGCGGATCAGTAGTAGAGCAGCGGTTGTTTCCTTGCCGTTTCCATGAGGATGGTCGCCCGCCCTACGCGCTCGTCCTGATCTGCGGGATCGGCTGATCGCATACAGCCCCACCGGAGAAGCGCGCCGCACCGCAACGGAGCCGGTATCCGAGAGCGAGACGGACGCGCAGGCCGCCCGGCCGGACCTCGTCGCACGAAATGCACGTCACCGCGCTGCTTGGCCAGGATGGTGAGCGCTGCGGTCATGTTGCCTCCGACCGAGTCGCCCGCGACGGCCAGCCGGGAGGGGTCCAGCTCCTCTTCGGCGCCGAACTTCACGATCCACTGGGCGGTGGCGTAAGGCTGCTCGATGGCCACCGGGTGGCGGGCCTCGGGCGAGCGGTCGTACTCGACGAAGACGACGGCCGCGCCCGCTTCGGCGGCGAGCTCGCGCACGAGCCGGTCGTGGGTGCCTGCGTTGCCGATGACCCAGCCGCCGCCGTGCACGTACAGGACGACGGGAAGCGTACCCGTCGAGTCGACCGGCTTGACGATCCGCACCCGCACGTTGCCGACCCCGGCTGGGACGACTATCCACTTTTCGTCCACATCCGGCTTGGCGATCGGGGCGGTCTGCAGGTCGTCGAGCACCTTGCGGGCGCCCTCGGGGCCGAGCTCGTACAGGAACGGCGGCTTCGAGGTGGCCTGCGCCAGCTCCCAGGCGGCGGGCTCGAGGATGTGCTTGTTCATGATGTGCCTTCTTCGCTAGGTGCAGGGGGGACCGGCGCCGCCGGGCAACGCCATCAGGGCCTGCGCCTGGGCCCTGAGCGTGAACATGGTGCGGGTGGCGTCCTTGAGCCGCCTCGGGTCGCCGTTGAATGCCTGCTCCAGCAGGTTCAGCAGGGTGCTGTAGGTGGTGTCGAACAGATCCTGCGCCGCCCGTAAGGCACTGCCCTGCGCGGCGGGCCGCGGGTTGGGTGTCATCGGGAGCACACCGTCCGGATCGACGTCGAGCCGCCGCGACCCAGCGAGAGAAGAGCCACCTGTCCCACCAACTCACCCCGGATGGCGCAACGATGGCCGGTCGAGCGAGTGGACTCCAACGACCGCCGCTGTCCCGGCGTGCGGCTCACCGACAAGGGCTACGCGGCGATCAACGAGACCGTTGCCGAGCCAGGCCGACCACGGTGTGCATCGTCTTCTCATGGATGACCCGGTCAGCGAGATGCAACCCCGGTGGCCTCGGCGTTCGCGCCGGACTCATCGCAGGTCCGGTGCGCGAACGACGGCGGCCGGGCCGAGAACCGCGTACTCAAGGTCTGTGGTCAGATGCCCGGTCCAGAGCAGGTGATAGAGCACCGGTAGCGTCATCGGCTGGTCACCAACCTGCTGAGCGCCGCGCAACAGCGGGGTCGGGGCGCCGAATACGTCGAGCAGTTCGTGAGCGAGCTCTTCCCGATAGCAGCGCCGGTGGCGATAGCCCGCCAGCCGGCGAAGGCTCGATCGCAGCACCGGGTCCGGGCCGCCCGTCCGGTGAAATTTCCAGCCCACCCCCTCGCAGGCGCGCTCCATCGCCGCGCGTGCCTCGGTCGCCGCTGGATCGACTCGGTTGTCAGAACGCACGTCCACGACCAGGCCTTGGCCGTCGGGCCAAGTAGTCCCGTGCATGTGTCGTCGCACGCGATCGCCGACGGCCCAGGAGAGCCAGACCCACGACTCGTAGCCAACGTGATCACTAGTCGTGGCCGACCACAGGCGGCCACGCCAACCAGGTGAGACGGAACGGCGAATCCCGCCAGGTGGATGAGACGTACGCCAGGTCTCGCGAGACAGGACAACCGCCATGAAGTGGATCTTGGTGACAGTTATCTCTGGTGGGTGACAACCATCTCTGTCTGGAAGCACAGAAGATGGCAGTGAGAGATGCTTCTGACCTGGGAACTGTCATTTCGACGGATATCGAAGTACTAGCGTTTGTGTCATCGAAGTTGGCAGTACGGAGCCGAAGGTCAACTGTGAACGTACTCGCGTGGGCGCCATCAGGAGCACGCTTGACGTCAGCGCAGTGCCGTCGCGAAGACAAGGCGGTTGGCACTGGTGTAGGCGTGTTCGCGTTCGGACCATGCGATGCGGGAGGTGATCTGTTCGGGACTGGCCAGATGGTGGCTGGAGCCGGTCAGGCGTTCTGTCCACCAGCGGGCGTTGCGGGATTGGCGGTCGAGGATCGCATCAAGGATGGCAGCACGGCGCGCGGCGGTGAGTTCGTAGGCGTCGGCGAGCACTCGCACCTGTGCGGCTTGTGCGGTGGCCGGCGGTGCGGTGGTCTTGGAGGAGATGCACCACGTCCAGGCCATGTATCCGATGTCCTCGAGCGGATCGCCCGGGGCGGCGGTGTCGAAATCGATGAAGGCGAATGGCAGCCCGGCGCGGAACACCGTGTTGTTGGGTCCGGGGTCGTGATGGCAGATGACGGGGTGCTCCCCAGTGAGCCCGCTCTTGCGGGTGGCGTCGTGCAGCGAGCGAAGAAGCGCTCCAGCTGAAGCGACTTGAGCATCGCTCCAGCGCTGGAACCTGGCCGGCACCCAGCCGGGCAGGTAGGTGAAAGTGTCGCGATCGGCTTCGTCTCGTCCGAGGTAGCGGGGCGCTCCCGGGAACTGGCATTGCTCAAGATGGGTGAGCAGGCGGGCGACGAAGGGGGAGGAGGCCGTGGCGGGCCGCCGAACGGTATTAGCGACCCGGACGACACCTGAGGTGATGCGTCCTCCGGTCAGGGGAATTTCAGCGGGGGTCGGTCGCATCAGTGAAAGGTCTCCTGTTCGAACGCCCGTAGCCGCCCGGACACTTGCGGTGGTCTGCCGCGCTCGTACATCCAGCCCCAGCGCCTCGACCATCGTCCACGGCGGACATCCGTTCCGCAGGGCCATCCGATCCACCCACGACGCGAGCGACTCGCCGGACGCCGGTGCCACCACCAACACCAGCCGTCGGGGCCAGACCGCCGCCACCCCTCGGGCCGAACCTCCTGCCGTACACGCCGCTACTGCCAACTTCGATGACGTGCTTTCATGTCCGCTTCCAGGTGCCGTGACGGACTGTCGTCTTCAAGGCCGCCGGAGACCGGGAGTCACAACCGTCCACCAGCAGCATCATGATCATAAACGTCAATACACTATTGACATGCCGAAACGCGCAGAGCCTGTTGTCACTAAAACCGCAGGTCAGAGGGCCATCCAGGACATTGTAGAGCGACGCCGCAAGGCACACGATCCCGATGTGGAGACACTGCTGCGCGACGATCCGGCCGACCATCCCCTCACCGTGATCCGCTACGTCCTGACCCGCCGGCGGGTCCCGGACTGGGTGCTCGTCGGTGACGTGATCGACGGTCTGTGGGTGCTGGCCTACGTCCGGCGCTACTGCCCGCACCTGCCGGACGAAGCCGACCGCCTGGAACATGAACTTCTCGAACTGGGCTGTGCCAAGCAGATCGCCATGATCCGGATGGCGCCCCCGCTCAACGTACGCAGCAGGCAGGCCGTGGAGCACCGCATCCTTCGCCATCGGGCCGCCAAGCTAGGACTGGCCCGCAACGAACGAGCGGAACGAGCACACCGGCGCTCCCCCACCTCTTCCCCCACGAGCACGGGCACGGCGGAGGCGGCGTGGTACGACCGGCATGCGCTGCCGTTGTGGGAGGCGGCAGGAGAGCTGGTGGACTATCGCGCGCGGTTCGACCATCTGCTGGACGACGAGCTGGTGGAGAACCTGATCGGCCTGCGTCGTGCGGTCAGAGAGATGCAGTGGCCGCTGACGCCTGACCGGTATCCGACGCTGCGCGAGATCGGCTGGTGGCTGGAGGAGATTCTCGACGCGCTGCGGGAGGAGCGCTATGCCGCCTTTCGGGAGCAACTGTCGGATCTCCTTCCCCGGCTCACCCTGCTCGCCGAGCAGCAGCACGAGGCCCGTTTCGGCGGCTGACCTCGTACTCGGTCGGTCCTCGAACGGGTCGTCCCGCCGGATCCTGCTGAAGAGCACGAGCGAGCAGACGGCGGCGTTCGCCCTTACATGGGCAGGAGGCGCATCAGGGCATTGCGCGGGCCCGTCAGGCGATCGGCCCCGGCCAGGCGGGTCATCCACCGGGACGCGGTGACGATTCGCTGGGTCGCCGGACGCCGCTTGGCGTCGTACGTGCGCAACGCCCGCTCGACGTCGCCGGGGTGGTCGCGCAGGCAGGCGGCGAGCTCGGTCGCGTCGAGCAGTGCCTGGCAGGCGCCCTGCCCCAGGGCGGGGGTCATCGCGTGGGCCGCGTCGCCGATCAGCGCGACGTTGCCGGTGACATAGGAGGCCAGCGGCGGCGCCAGGTCGTGGACCTCGTGCCGCAGCACGGTGCCCTCGTCGGCCGCGGCCAGCACGCGGGGGATGGGGTCGTGCCAGCCGGCGAAGCGGGCCCGCAGGTCGTCGAGCGTTTCGCGGGTGCCTGCCGGAGTACGTACGGGGGCGTACCAGTTGGTGACGCCCGGCGCCTGCGGGGTCATGCCGAACATCTGCCCGCGTCCCCACGTCTCTCCGTAGTCCTGCGGCTCGAAGCTCTCGATGACGCCGCGCCAGGCGACGATGCCCGCGTAGCGGGGTCGCGTGGTGGGATCGAAGAACGCCTGGCGTACCGCGCTGCGGACCCCGTCGGCGCCGATCACCAGGTCGTACTCCGCTCGCAGCCCGGCGGGATCGGTGATCTCCACGCCGGTGCTGATGGTCTCCTGGTCCACCTCCTCCAGCAGCAGCTCGATCAGCGAGACCCGCGACAGCATGCGGACGGGCGCCCCGCCGCGCCGTTCGATGCGCCCCAGCGGCAGGTCAGCGAGACGTCTGCCGCCGGGGGTGCGGATCTGCGCCCGCCGGTAGGGGACGGTGCGCTCGCGCAGTCGTTCGCCCAGTTTCAGTGTGGCCAGGGCGGCTTGGGCGTCGGGGCGCAGGCCCAGCGCGGTGCCCTCGGCGACGACCCGTGGCCACCGCTCGAAGACGGAAACCTTCCAGCCGATGGCGCGCAGCGCGATCGCGGCGGTAAGCCCGCCGACACCGGCGCCCACGATGACGGCATTTCTCATTCGAATCACCACACCTGTGGTACCACGGATGTGGTGGTCCTGTCGAGTGGAAACATAGAGGCTCATGGCGGAGAACAGTGACCGGCGCGATCGGTTGCGCGACGCGGCGATCGAGGTGCTGGCTGCCGAGGGCGGCCGGGGGCTCACGCACCGGGCGACGGACCGGGCCGCCGGGCTGCCGGAAGGCACGGCGAAGAACTACTTCCCGACCCGCGTCAGCCTCCTGCAGGCCGCGGCGGAGCAGTGCGTGGATCGCTACTTCGGCGACCTCCAGCAGGCCGAGGTCCACACCGTCGACCAGCTGCTCGCGCTGCTGCGCCGGTTGATGGACAAGGCGCTGACGGACAACAGGTCACGTGTCCTGGCCTACCTCGAACTGAACGCGGAGGCCGCCAGGAACACTCAGGTGCGCCAGACCATGGCCCGGCTCGCCCGCGCCGACCTCGATCTGCACCTGGCCCTCCAGCAGTCCGCCGGCCTCCCGGCCACCCGGGACGGCGCCGCCCTGGTCACTCTGGCCATCAACGGTGCGCTGGCCCACCTGCTCTCCCAGCCGCCCGACGTGCTGGCCTCCTACGGTCTCGACGACCTTGACGCCTTTCTGCACCGGCTCATCACCGCGACCTACCCCGGCCGGACGGCCTGATCGGCGAGCCGGCAGCACCCGTTACCGCGCCATCTCTGCGTTCCCGCGTGCTTGCAGGGCTTCTTCGTAATTGCCGCACGTCGCCAGCCAGCGTCTTCGTGATATTGCGCATGGCCTGCATGGGATGGGAAAGTAATTCGAGAGAAGGCTCCCGGACGCGCTTTGCAGTGCGAGCCGGAAGACCTTCTCAAGGGCTCACCGCCAGCCGTGAATTCTGCATGTCGGTGTGCCATCGCGGCGCGCACCCCCACCGACGCGACCGCATCACCGCAGGTCGCCTCGACTAATAGGTGTGCAGACAGGTCTGTCGAGAGGGACATAGACCGGCTTGCGAATAGCTGCATCGAAAGCATCTGAGATAGTGATGTCGAATGTCATGGAAATATTCACATCGACAGTAGAAGAGACAGGACGAGGACAAGGCAGACAGAAATGACAGGAGACAGTGTTGCAACAAGTCTTGCCAGATGTTCTACAGAAAGCCCTACCACGTCATAGGTCAATCGGTGATGCAAGCACCATGCAGACAACTGAGCAGACCGATGATCAGAGTGGGGGTGGCAGCAGATAGAGAAGCCGTAGGCGATCAGGGCAGAAGGTCAAGCCATGGCGAGGTCGGGGGACGCACATCTCAACGGCTTCCACGGGTGAGCGAGCCTTCATCGACGTGACTGCCGGATGGACCCATCAGGTCACCAAGCGAGAGACGAGTGGAGGGTTCAGCGCGAGGAGAGGTCTGTCGGGGGATCGCCCGGGGGGACGGGAGAACGAGCGCGGCGACACGCCGTAGCTGAAGATGACGCTCAAGGCATTCATCTGTTAAGAAAGGGACGGAAGTTCCATCAGCTTCGTCAAGTTACCGGGAGCTTGCGCCTCTGCAGGAACAAGGGACCTTCCGTCCAGTCCTAGGCATGCACAGGAGAGTAGATCCATGAGCTTCCCCCTCTCTGCCACTCAGGCCCGTGGGATGACCACGCAGGAGATCATCGAACAGATCCGCCCCAAGCTGCGGCGGGTCCTCATCGTGTTGAACAACAAGGGGGGTGCCGGGAAGACCACCACCACGGCCAACATCTCGGCCCAGCTGGCAGCCGCGCTCCACCAAGCGGGGTCGTCCAAGCGGGTCCTCGCTCTGGACCTCGACCCTCAGGGCAACCTGGGGCTGGATCTGGGCTACCAGGGCAGGCCCGGGGACGACGAGGGGCAGAGCGTCATCAACGTGGTGGAGGGCACCGGTCCGTTGCACATCGTGCGCGACGTACGGCCTCAGCTCGACGTCGTGCCGGGCGGCAAGGTGCTCAAGCGGACGACCGCCTCGATCATCGGCACCAGGTCCATCGACCCCCGCAGGGAGATCCTGCTGAGTCTGGCCCAGGCTTTGGCGGAGGTGGCGGACGACTACGAGTGGATCCTCATCGACTGCCCGCCCAACATCGCCGACCTGCAGCACCTGGCTGCCGTCGCCGCCGAGTACGTGCTCATCCCCGTCTGTTTCGACCAAGGCGCCATCCAGGGCCTTGAGGGAGTCAGCGAGGTCTTCGACGTCGCATCCCCTCTCAACCCGGCGCTGACGCCGCTCGGCGTGCTGCTGTTCGGCTTCGACCGCCAGCATCTGCGCAAGGTCAAGGACGACGACGGGGAGGTGGTGGGCGTGAAGGAGATCGGGTTCCTGGCCAAGAAGCGGCGCGAGATCGAAGGCGTGCTCGGCGACTCGGGGATCCCGATCTTCCAGACCGTCATCACGCGGGCCGTCAACGTCGCGGACCAGTGCCGCAAGCACGGCCGGGTGTTCGCCGAACTGGCGGACCTGACCGCGGGCGCGGACTGGAAGAAGCACGCCAGGCAGCACCAGCTGTCTCTCAGCTCGGAGTCGGCCGAGACCTCCGCCATCGAGATGGAAGAGGCCACCATGGAGATCATCGCTCGGGCGCTGGAGCTGGAAGCGGAGGCGTACGCATGACGAGCGAGTTCTTCGACGACAAGCCGCCGCAGCCGCGCCTCAGCGGGATGACCCGGGCGCGCGGCAAGCGGGGGCAGAGCGGCTTGGCGACGCTGGTCGGCAAGCCGGCCGAGGGGGAGAAGAAACAGCCGGCTCCGGAGGCTACAGCGGCCGCCGCAACCACGGCAGCCCCTGCCGCTGCACCCGCCCCGGCAGGGGCTGGTGCGGCGGCCGGTGCGGCGGCCGCCGCACCGGCCGCCACGCCGGTTCCTGCGCCGACCACGCCGACTACGCGGACCACGCCGGCCACGGCGGCGGCCTCTGCGCCCGCGCCGCCTGCTCCTGCTCCTGCTCCTCAAGCAGAGCCGGCACCCGAGCCGGTCGCAGCCGAGCCTGCAGCGGCAGCACCGGTCGCAGCAGAGCCCGCCAAGGTCGAGGCTCCGGCAGCACCGGTCGCTCCCGCGCCCGTGGCACAAGAGGCGGACGGCTCCTCCGCCGGGCTCGCCATCGAGACGCCCACGCCGCGGACGCCTTCCAAGCCCGTCAGCGTGGTCGTCGCACCCGCGGACGCGGGCGGCCTGCCGGAGCCGTCGGGATCGCCCGACAGCGCCGCAGGCTCGCCCCCCAGGGCCCCTGAGGAGGCCGTACGAGCCCGCACGGCGGAGGACGCGACATCACCGTCGCCGTCGCGTCCTCCCACGCCGCACGCGACCAAGCCGCGCCGTCAGACCGCCCGTCCCGCACAGGCGGCCGCCCGCCGCGCGCCCGCTCCGGTCGCTGAGCCCTCACCGACCAGTGCGTACCAGACGCCTGAGCAAGTCAGCATCTACGTGACGCCCAAGGTCAAAGAGCGGGCGCGCGAGATGAGCCGTGCCGAGGGCATCGAGTACGCCCAGCTGGCGATGGACGCCATCGACCACTACCTGACCGAAGGCGTACTCGGGTTCCTGGTGCAGGCACGTCTGGAAGTCAGTCGGCCCAACGGCTCGCGATTCCCGCCTCGAAGGAACCTGCGGTCACGATCGAAGGCGGGCGTCCGCAGGGTGCTGTGGCCGGTGCAGTTCCGCCCGGCAGAACTCGACATCCTGACCGAGCTCGTCGAGGAGACCGGCGCCGAGCACCTGTCCACGCTGGTCTCCGTCGCGGTGGAGGCGTACCTGCTGGACGACGAGGAGGAGGGCTCGCTCACCGGGACGTCCGGCGTCAGGGCTCTTCCCGCCACCTGAGACGCCCGGCGCCCTGTCGGTCATGTCGGACTCGACCGCCGCGGCGCCGGACTCCTCATTCCAGGTGCTCAGAGCGGTGCATCCAGAGCTGGCCAGCGCGGGCTTCTACATATCTCCCGGCGGGTTCGTGGCCCGTACGGACAACGGCGTCGGCCCCCTGTTCGACTCGTACGACAACGGCGACGTCGAGGGGCCGCCTGTCGGCCACCCGACCACGTTCCGGGGGTGCGGCGGCCAGCGCGGGCTGTCTGCGCGAGCAGGCCGGGGGCGAGCTCGACGGCGAGCGCCGCGGTGCCGTTGACGGTGCCCTTTCTCTCGGTGAACTCGCTGCCGGGGGACACCTGCACCCTGCGGTCCCTGGTTTTCACCGTGCGCTCGCCCAGGTAGTGGTAGGTCGTCCGGTCGAAGATCAGCTCGGATCGTGTGCTGTCGCCCTCGTCCATTGCCACGCCCAGGCCGGGGTGGCCGGTCGCGTCCACGGCGTCGTCGATGAGCACGATGCCGTCCAGCCCGGCAGCGACCTGATAGAGCGCGGCGCCCAGGCTGGGCCGTACGACGGAGTCGCGGACGAGGCTCTGGAGTGAGCGCCAGATGCGCAGTGGCTGCTCGCCCGTGTCGGCCACGATCTTTGCGCATACCTGGGCGGAGTCCGTCGCCCAGCCGGCATAGGCCGGTTGGCCTGGGCAGGCGCCCAGTTAGGACACGATGTCCTCGGCGCTGCGGTCCCAGTACCTACGGCGCGCCGGTCCCGTGGCCGGCGGGTTCCGGCTGCGGCTCAGCCAGGGCTTGTCCAGGTCGGCGGCCTCCCAGCGCTCCTCGCTGACCGGCACCTTGGTGTGGAGCGTCCGGCCTGACTCGTCCTTGGTGTAGAGGCTGCGCTGGGCCAGCGTCTTGGTGCGCACGTACTGGTGGCGGGCCGGAACCGGGTCCGGCTGTTGGGCGGCGGCCGACGCAGCCCGGATGAGCAGTGTCCTGGCGTCGGCTGGAGGGGCGGCGATCAGGTATGCAGGGGTACGCGGGTCGGAGCCCCCGGACTCACCTGGGCGACGACGATGCCGCCGGTGAGCGTCACCGCTACGGCGCCGGATCGGCAGCGTGGCGGGCCAGCTGCGGCGGGCGCGGGCCGGCTGCGCCGTCCGTGCCTCACGGGTCAGGCGGAGGAGGTGGTCACGTCCCTCCGCCGCCGCCTCCGGCGTGGGCTCCGCGAACGCGGCTCCGATCAGCTTCAACTCGTCCATCGCCGCTCCCCGACCGGGTTGACGTCGCCCAGGGCCTTATGCAGCTTCTTGCGCGTCCTGTTGATCCGGGACCCGACGGTCTCCACCGGTATGTCCGGGGCCGTCGCGATCTCCTCGTAGCCGCGGGCGCCGGGTGGTGCAGTCATGGCGCTCTCCTCTAAGGCGACTGTCACCCAGTGTTCGCCGCTCGGTGGCCGGCCAGGGCAGGGCAGGGCAGAGCACCGCACCCGCCGCCCAAAATTTTGCGCAACTCGCATCTTTGCGTGGCTCGCAAGTTTGTGTAGGGTGCTCGTATGGGGCTCAGGGAGCGCAAGAAGGAAGAAACCCGGCTCGCGCTCAGCTGGGCGGCGATCAAGCTGACCGTCGAGCGTGGCTTCGACAACGTCAAGGTGGAGGACATCGCCGCCGAGGCGGGCGTCTCGCACCGCACGTTCAACAACTACTTCTCCAGCAAGGGCGAGGCCATCGCGGCCAGGCACTTCGACCGGGCGGTGCAGATCGCCGACGAGCTGAGGTCCAGGCCGGAGAGCGAGCCCTTGTGGGAGGCCGTCACCAACGCGGTGTTCGCCCGGTTCGCGCTCGGCATGCAGGAGCGCGGGTGGCCGGCCGACGAGCACTGGATCACCGGTGTCAAGCTGATGACCCAGCACCCTGAGCACCGGGGCGAATTCCTCAAGGCACACGCGGCCGCGCAGGACGCGCTGGCCGCGGCGGTCGCCGAGCGCACCGGCACCGACCTCGATCGGGATCTGTATCCGCACCTGGTCGCCGGGGCGGTCGGCGCCGCCGTGCTCGCGACCATTCACCTGTGGCTCCACGGCGAAGCACCGGCACCGTTCCCGGAGCTGCTGCGCGACGCCCTCGGTCAGGTCGCCGCCGGACTGCCGACGCCCTGACCTTCCCCATCTCTCTCTGCCGGCCTGCCGCCGGCCGATCCGTCATGCCCGGAAGGACCACCATGATCGTCGATGTCGTCATAGCCGGAGCCGGGCCCAACGGGCTGATGCTGGCCTGCGAGCTCAGCCTGGCCGGAGTCCGCCCCCTGGTCCTGGAGCGCCTGCCTGAGCGCAGCCAGGACAACCGCGCCAACGGTCTGGTCGGGCAGGTGGTGCGGATGCTGGACCGGCGCGGCCTGTACGAGCGGCTCGCCGGTGTCCAGGACCCGCCGCGGCCCGCTCCCGGGTTCGTCTTCGGCGCGCTGCCCATCGACCTGAGCGTGCTGGACGACAACCCCCTCTACCTCCTCCCGGTCCCGCAGCTCAGGATCGAGCAGATGCTGGAGGAACGGGCCGGCGAGCTCGGCGTCGAGATCCGGCGCGGCCACGAACTCACCGGATTCGCCCAGGACGCCGATGGCGTGACCCTCAAGGTGACCGGCCCGGCCGGGCCGTACACGGTCGAAGCGCGTTTTCTGGTCGGGGCCGACGGCGGCCACAGCATCGTGCGCAAGCTGGCTGGCATCGCCTTCCCCGGCGTGACGACCGACACCACGATCTCGCGCACCGCCCACGCCACCGTTCCGGCCGAGTTCATCGACCCGGCCACCGGCGGCCTCGACGTCCCCGGGTACGGGCCCATCCCGCCGTTGCTGCACCACCGGACCGAACGCGGGTTGTTCGTGTACGCGCCCCTGCCGAGCTCCACCGCACCGTTGATCTCCACCATGGAGTGGAACGGACAGGACGCCGAAGGGCCGCTCACGCTGGAGGAGCTGCAGGCCAGCGCCCGGCGCGTGCTCGGCGCGGACATCGTCTTCGGCCCGCCCGACGGCCCGGGGCCGCACCTGATGCGCAAGCTCAACGGCGGCAACACCCGCCTGGCCGAGCGTTTCCGTGACAGCCGGGTGCTGCTGGTCGGCGACGCCGCTCACGTGCACGCGGCGATCGGCGGGCCCGGGCTCAACCTCGGCCTCCAGGACGCGGTCAACCTCGGCTGGAAACTCGCGGCCGAGGTGCGCGGCACGGCCCCCGCCGGGCTCCTCGACACCTACGAGTCCGAACGGCGCCCGGCCGCCGAGCGGGTGGTGATGTCCTCGCGCGCCCAGTCCGCGCTGATCGCCCCGGGCAGCGAGGTCACCGGCCTGCGCGCCCTGTTCACCGAGTTGCTCGGCGACCCGCGCAACGTCCGCCGGATCGCCGACCTGATGTCGGGCGCCGACATCCGCTACGACGTGGGCAGCGACCATCCGCTGGCCGGCCGGTGGGCTCCAGACCTGGACCTCGAGGGCGGGGGCCGGCTCGCCGAGCTGACCAGGGACGGCCGCCCGCACCTGATCGACTTCACCGGGGGCGACTGGGGACACCCCGCGACCGCGGGGCTGCCCGGGCCCGCCGTGCCGTGCACGGCCCTGCTGCTGCGGCCCGACGGATACGTGGCGTGGGCCACCGATGTCCCGCAGCCCGACGCGGAGTCCCGTGCGTCGCTCAGGACGGCGATCCGACGCTGGCTGGGCTGATCGGTCACGGGGGAGCGGATACCGGCCCGGCCCCGCCGAGCCGTCCCTGACAGCACCCGAGCGACTGAAGGGACCGGGCCCGGCGAAAAGGCGTACGGACCGCTCATGCAGGCCGAGCGATCGAAGCGACTCAAGCGACTGAAGACCGGCATGCGGCGCTGCTCGGCGCACGATCCGGGGAGGGGGACGGGGCCGCGTTTCCGGTCGCTGTCATGACCGGGCGGCCCACCGCGGCGCAGAGACTGAGCGTCAGTCGCTTGGGTGCTGGAGCGACCCAAGCGACCCGGCCGGCCCTCGGTCTCTTCAGTCGCTCCCTCTCCGGGCCGGGGCTCAAACAATCCCAAAAGCCGCGGGGCGCGTGGGGCGGCCGGGGACCGAGGGACTGACAGTGCTTCGGTAGCTGGTCCTGAGTCGCTGACAAAGCCGCAGGTCAGGGGGTTGTGCGAGGATGGGCAGCGACCAAAGCGACTCCTCCTCCGGTATATGTCGTCGTAGTACGCATCGTCGTGCTGGCGTCATAAGTGCTCAGTAGAGTCGCTTCAGTCGCTACTCCAGACGGCCCGTCGCCGACGCGCCTCGCCTCACGGGGCCATCGCGAAGCCGCGTCGCATTTCTTCCGCCACGCCCACGCCATCCCCCACAGCCGCCCCAAGGTCCGCTAATCTGTCGTGCCATGTTCAAGGCTCGGTCGCTTCAGTCGCTCAGCCTCCCTCACGGGCGGCGACAGGCAAGCAGGCCGAACCGGCGACCTACCCTCTGCCCGGACCACGAGAAGGGATGACGTGACTCTGCACGCCCCTCTCGACGACGTCACCCCCAGCCCTCCCCAGCTCTCCCGGCCGATCGACATCGCCCGCTGGTGCGCCGCCCAGGGCTGGCCCGTCCACCCCCTCGCCGCCGGCCGGAAGACCCCGGCGCGCAACTGCCCCGCCTGCCAGGCCGCCGGGCACGACCCGGCCGGATGCCCGTGCCTGCGGCAAGGCCGGTGGTGCCACGGGTTCCACGCCGCCACCGTCGACTCGGAGCTGATCGACAGCTGGTGGGGCGCCCACCCGGCGTTCGGTGTCGGTGTCGCCTGCGGTCCCGCCCGGCTCGTCGTCATCGACGTCGACGCCCACCCCACGCCCGTGCCCGACCGCGACCGCCTGCTGCCCGGCATCCCCATCGACCCCCGGGTCGACCTGGCGGGCCTCGCGACCGGCTTCGACACGCTGGCGCTGCTGGCGGCCCTGCGCCGAGCCCCAGACCCCGCGGCCGACGCCTCGACCCTGCGGGTCCGTACGCCCTCCGGCGGCCTGCACATCTGGTACCGCGCCGAGCCCGGCCAGACGTTCCTCTGCTCCACGGGCTCCAGCTCCTCCCGGGCCCTGGCCTGGCAGGTCGACGTACGCGCCCACGGCGGCTACATCATCGCGCCAGGGATGCGCACCCAGGACGGCGTCTACACGGCGGTGGGGGAGTGCCGCGTGCCCGCGCCCCTGCCGCACTGGCTCGCCCAGGAACTCTCCCGTACGGGGCACGTCCCCGTCCCCGCCGCCAGGCCGCCCCAGCAGGGCCGCCCGATCCCGCCCCGCGCCCGTCAGGCCGTCGTCGGCGCCGGTGGCCGGAACACCTCGGCCGAACGCCTGCTGCACCGCCTGCTGGCCGACATCGAGGCGTGCGCGTCCGTCCCGCACGGCGCGGGCTTCACCGGCAAGCTCAACCGAGCGGCGTACACCGCCGGCGGCCTCGTCGCCGGCGGATATCTGTCCGCGCACGACGCCCAGACGATGCTGGCGGCGGCCGCCCACCACGCGCGTCCTGGACAGGAGGGCCGCTCCGACAAGATCATCAGCAGCGGTTTGACCCGAGGCTCCACCCGGCCGCTCTACCTCCAGGAACGCTCATGACGCCCGGCACCCCGTCCGGGGGCTTCAACGCGGAAGCCGCCGCCCAGCAGATGCTCGAACTGGCCGAGATCCCGCCCGCCGCTGCTCCGCCGCCGGCCGCGCCGCCTGCCCAGGCCCCCGCGACCAGCGACGGGCTGCTGCCTGAGTCGCTGAGCGACCGGGGCAACGCCAAGCTGTTCGTGCACCTGTACGGGCGCGACTTCAAGCACGTGCCCGGCCTCGGCTGGTACCGCTGGGCGGAGTACCGCTGGATCCCCGACGAGAGCGACGCCGTGCTCTGGGCGGCGGGGGAGATGGCCGACCAGCTCGCCGTGTTCGACCGTTTCCACCGGCACACCGCCAGCGACCTGCGTCGGCACAAGAAGCGGGCGCTGTCGACCGCCGGCATCCACGCCATGCTCGTGCAGGCGAAGGCGGCTCCCGGCATGGCGCTCAACGCCGCCGCGCTGGACGCCGACCCCTACGCCCTGTGCACCCCGGCCGGGGTGGTCGACCTGCGTACCGGACTGATCACCGCCCCCGACCCCGAGCGGCACCTGCACTCGCGCTCCACCACCCTGGCCCCCGAGCCCGGCCCCATCCCGCGCTGGGAGCGGTTCCTCTCCGACACCTTCGGCGACGACGCCGAGGGCAAGGAGACCGTCGACTTCCTGCACCTGCTGCTCGGCTACTCCATCTCCGGGGACGTCGGCGCGCAGGTCCTGCCGTTCCTGTTCGGCGCCGGCAAGAACGGCAAGTCCGTGCTGCTGGAGGTCATGCTGCAACTGCTCGGCGACTACGCCGACGCGGCCCCGCCCGGGTTCCTCATGGCCAAGTCGTTCGACGGCCACCCGACCGACCTGGCCGAGCTGCACGGCCGCCGGGTCATCGTCTGCTCCGAGCTCAAGCCCGGTGATCGTTTCGACGAGGCCCGGGTGAAGCTGCTGACCGGCGGCGACAAGATCAAGGCGCGCCGGATGCGTCAGGACTTCTTCAGTTTCGACCCGACTCACCACCTGTGGTTGCTGGGCAACCATCGCCCCGAGGTGAGCACGGGCGGGTTCGCGTTCTGGCGGCGGCTGCGCCTGATCCCCTTCGAACGGGTGGTGTCCGAAGAACATAAGATTGACAACCTCGCACGCATCCTGGTGGATGAGGAGGGACCGGGAATCTTGTCCTGGTTGGTCGACGGAGCCCGCCGCTACCTGGCGGGCGAGAAAGACTTGTCAGGGCCGCAACGGGTACGTCTAGCGACAGATGCCTACGAAGCGACGGAGGATGTAGTGGGGCGGTTCATCGGAGACGCCTGCATACTCGAACCGGGCCTGCGTGCAGAACAGACGAGTCTGTACGCGGCCTACACCCGCTGGTGCAGCTCAGAGGGCGCCACCCCTGTCTCGGCCCGCAACTTCGCCGCACGCATTCGCGACACACTGAGAATGACGTCGCCAAAGGATATGATCCTGTCCAACTCGCGCAAGTTCTATCCGGGTATCGGCCTCAGCTCCGAGTTCCACGGTGAGGAGGCCCGGCGATGAGCCTGATCAACGAATCGAGTTTGTGCCACGAGGTCGAGCTGGTGTGGCTTGAGGACACCGAGGGTCTCGACTACGTCCGCCAGAGCCTGGACAGGCTGCCCACGCGTCGCGGCAAGCCCGCCTATCACCGCGACGGCCGCATGGTGGGCTACGCCGTGCTCGGGCGGACGGCCAAGGCCGCTCCCGCGTCCGGCACCTTCCACCGCCGGGTCTTCTGGCTGGCCCCCCACGACCGCGACACGCTCCCGGACGGCGAATACAGCACCGGAGCCCCGCTGGAGTCGGTCGACCCCCGGACGCTGGCCCCCGGCAAGCCCGGCCACAAGACCGAACGCTCCGAGGGCGGGCCTCCCTCGCCCGCCATGGTCGCCTTGGGGATCACCCTTCCGAAGGCCTGATCAGCCGCGAGCCGCCCTCCAACGGGTGGCTCGGGCGACTGTCACGCGCACCCGGCCCGCGTGCCGGGTGCTCAGTGAGGGTCCTTGACGGGCGCGCACGGCTTCACGGTGGTGCCCGCCGGTGCCAGCGACGTGGCGAGCAGCCAGGGTATGTACGAGCTCCGGTTGTCACGGAACTCCACCACGAGCGTCTCGCCCGGCTCGATGTACTGCGGGGCGATCCGAATCGTCCGGATGGACTTCACCTGGACGACCTTGGAGAAGCGCGACCTCTCCACGAGTGAACGAAGCTCGCTCGCGTCCGCGGCCGGCGCCCCGCCGTAGGTCTGGTCCACGCTGACGAACCGAGGGGCCGTGCACCGCATGGCCGGCGCCAGGAAGGTCACGTCGGCCTTGACGCCCGCCTCCGCGAGCTTGGCCTCCAGCCCGGAGGGATCGCGCAGCTCGTTGACGGTGACCATGACCGTGCCGTCCGGGCTTTCGGCCACCGCGTAGGCGGAGGTCCCGGTGCCGCTGATCAAGGGTGTGACGACGAGTCCCGCCGCGACACCGGCCGCGACCAGCAGCCGTGGGCCGGTGACGGCCCGTCGCCGGGGCCGCGTTCGGCGGAGCAGCCGCTGCCGCGCTCCGGCCAGTTCCTCCGGGGAGGCCGGGGGGACGGCCTGCCACATGGCCTTCAGCTCGTCCAGCTCGTCCATGGTCAATCTCCTTGTCGGCTCAGGGCTTGACGGATCCGGAGACGGGCCCGGTTGAGACGCGAGGCGACCGTCCCCGGCGGGATGGCCAGCGCGTCGGCCACCTCCTGGTAGCTCAGTTCGGCCCAGGCGACGAGCAGCAGCACGTCGCGGTCGGCCGGGCTGAGCTCCATCAGGGCGAGCGCCAGCGGCCGGTTGACGGCCAGGGTGTTGACCCCGTCCTCGACCTGGAAGCCGGAGCGCTCCGCCGGGTGCACGCCGCTGCGGACGTAGGCGCGGTAGAGGCTCATCTCGGCACGACGCCGGCGGCCGATCAGGTTGGAGGCGATGCCGTACAGCCACGGCCGGGCATCGGAGCGACGGCGGTCATAGCCGCCGCGCTGCTGGAAGGCGGCCAGAAAGGTGTCGGCCACGACGTCCTCGGCCTCGCTGGGCCCGAGCCGCCTGGTCACGTAGCGATGCAGGAGCGGAGCGTGCCGGTCGAACAGCGTGGCGAAGATCTCGGGCTCGTTCAGCGATCTCTCGATGAGGATCGCGTCGTCGACCTCGACAGCTTCGCGAGGGATTGTCATGCATGCCGACCTTTCCTGGCTTATGCGGCGGTCACCAGCTATTGCCGCGCCAGGCCCAGATTCTTCACGGTGACGACGATCACGGCCGTAAGGAAGGGCGTCACGCCAGGAAGCGCGAGCGTTCAGAGCGCCTCGTCGAGGGCGGCGAGCACGGCGTCGTCCAGCATCTCGGCGTGCCCGCCGACGAGATACCGCTCCACGATCTCGAACACCACCGTCTCACTCCGGACGACCTTCTCCACGAGATCGTCCGGCCCCGTCCTGGCGGGCGCGTCGCTGCGCAGGTAGGTGAGGTCGGCGAAGTACGGCACCACCCAGGGCAGCGAGTTGCGCGTGAACGAGTCGCCGATCAGCAGCGTCCGGGGCGTGTGAAGCGGCGCCTGGTCCGACTGGTTGACGACACGGAACGACACGGGCAGTTCGCGATCGTCCCGCCGGACCTGCCGCACGCCGTCGCGGACCAGCCGCCACCGGTCGATGCTCTCCTCGACGGGTATCCCCAGCAGCCCGCCCAGGTCGCCGTTCCGCGGCGCCTGCCCGGTCTTCACCAGCCGGGTGTCGCGGGACAGGCCGGGCTGGAGCGCGCCTGCCAGTTCCAGGCCGTACAGGCCGGCGGAGTGCTCGGTCCAGTGGCTGTCGGTCCGCCAGTACGCCGGCGTGCCGGACTCGCGCTGCGCCCGCTCCAGCCGGTCCCGGAGATCGACGAAGCCGGGCAGGCCGGCGGCCCGGAGCGCGGTCCAGAACTCCTGCTTGCGCTCGCGGAGGCAGGCCTGACCGGGGAAGCGGTCCGGCAACCGGTCCGGGCTGACCGTGGTCTTGTCGGGAGCCACGGTGAACAGGAAGCGCCTTCCCGATCTCCGTACGATCTCGGCCAGGCGGCGTACCCGCTCCAGGGTCTCGGCGATCGACCAGCGCGGCCGGCACGCCTCGGTCACGTCGTCACCGAAGTAGAGCCAGCCGTCCCGCCCCTCGATCACCCGGGGATAGCCGGGGGCGCCCCCCGTGTGGTACGACGGCGCCTCGTCGAACAGCAGCTCCGACAGGGTGGCGTTGGCGCGGACGGCGTACTGCCGCAACGGCAGGTGAGCCGACGCCCAGGCCTCCACGTCCGGTATGACGCTCCAGCCGCGCGACAGGGCCGGGAGCTCCGGCAGCCTGCGGTTCTCGATCTCCACCGCCCGCGCGCCCGACGCGAAGGCGAGCGCGGGCCCGCAGAAGAACAGCGCGGCCGCGAGCGTCGTCATCGCCCGTCGCGCCGATCCGGTCCGTACGAGGGTCATCGGTGTCCTCATCAGAACTGGTAGTACAGGAACGGGCTGAACGTGCCGGCGGCGACCAGCATCGCCGCGTAAGGGGCGGCCACCCACGTCACCGCGGCGCGCGCCACCCGCACCACCGGCCCGCGGCCCGTCTCGATGAGCGGGCCGAGCGCCCGCGAGGCCGGCAGCGCCACCACGGCCAGCGCCAGCGCGAAGACGGCCGTCCGCTGGCCGTTGGCGGCCCAGGCGACGAACTCGTCGAGCTCGCCCGGCCGCCAGGTGAACATCGCCCGCAGCATGCTCCACGCCTCGCTCATGCTCTTCGCGCGGAAGAACACCCATCCGACGACGACCAGCAGGAGGGTCGCGGCGCGGCGCAGCGCCAGGGCCCAGACGGTGCCCGGCGGACGGTCCCAGCCGAGCAGCCGTTCGGCCACCAGCAGGGCGCCGTGGTAGAGGCCCCACACCAGGAAGGTCCAGTCGGCGCCGTGCCAGAAGCCGCAGAGCACGAAGATGATCAGCAGGTTGCGGTAGGTCCTCGGCGCGCCGCCCCGGTTGCCGCCGAGCGGGATGTAGACGTAGTCACGGAACCAGCGCGACAGCGACATGTGCCAGCGCCGCCAGAAGTCGGTGACGGAATACGCCGAGTACGGCCGGTCGAAGTTCTCCGGCAGCCGGAACCCGAACATCAGGCCCAGACCGACGGCCATGTCGGAGTAGCCGGAGAAGTCGAAGTAGATCTGCAGGGCGAAGGCCGCCGCCCCCAGCCACGCCGTCGGCGTGTTGACCGGCCTGCCGGCCTGCGCGAACGCGGCGTCCGCGACGGCGGCGAGCGAGTCGGCGACGATCACCTTCTTGGCCAGGCCCAGGGCGAAGCGGGGAAAGCCGGCGGCCAGGTCGCCGAGGCGGTCCCTGCGGGTGTCGCCCAGTTGCTCGGCGATCTCGTGGTAGCGGACGATCGGTCCCGCTACGAGCTGCGGAAACATCGCGATGTAGGTGATGAACCGGACGGGGCTTCGCTGGGCCGGCGTGCTGCCGCGGTAGACGTCCACCACGTACGACAGGTGGTGGAAGGTGAAGAACGAGATCCCGATCGGCAGCGCCAGGGTCACGATCGGGCTGTGGCCCAGACCCAGCGCGTCCGTCAGGGCGTCGAGCTGCTCAGTGGCGAAACCGGCGTACTTCCACACCGCGAGCATCGCGACATTCCACCCGACGGCCGCCAGGAGCACCTTGCGGCGGGCCCGGGGCCGATCCCGCAGCCGCGCCGAGTCCAGCGCCAGGCCGGCCCCGTAGTTGACGACGATGGCCGACAGCAGCAGCAGGGTGTGCGGCCCGGCGCCCCAGGCGTAGAAGACCAGGCTGGCCGCCGCGACGACCGCGTTGCGGCAGCGGCGCGGCAGCGCCCAGAGGGCCAGCAGTGTGGCCGGCATGAAGAACCACAGGAACAACGGGGAGGCGAACGACATCGCGGTCCAGACGATCTCCGGCTCTTGCCCGGACGCCCGTCAACCCCTCGCCCGCCGTCCCGGGGGCGCGGGGCGGCTGTTCCTGGACAGTGGGGCGAAGATCTCGGACTCGTTCATGCGGGCCTTCCTGGCGTAGGGGTTCACCCGTCATTGCCGCGCCAGGCGGAAATCCTTCATGGGGACGCGTTCAGACCTCGTCCAGGTCCGTGCAGTAGGTGATCGTCGCATCGTCCGCCGCCACCGCGCGGCGCGCTTCCGCCTGCCGGACACGACGGATGATCTCGGCGGGTCCGCTCGACGCCAGCATGGCCATGACCTGTGGCCAGTCGGCGAGCTGGAACCGGTCCACGATGCGGCTGGCTCCGTTGCTGAGCAGAGCGGCGCCGATCAGCCCGGAGATCGGGCGGCTTCCGGTGATCGCCTCGTCCGCCGCCCGCGGGTCGTCCTTGGCCAGCCAGAAGCCGCCCGGCTGGTTGCGGTGGGAGCGCAGGTCCCGCAGGAGCCGGTGGTACTCGTCACCGCCCTTGGCGGCGGCCTCGATCGCGGGCTGGTACGACCGGCTGATGATCACCTCACGGGGGTCGGACACGACGAACGGATCATCATCCGCTCGGTCGAGCACGAGGACCGAGTCACCGAGCACCAGGTACTCGAGGAGGCCGTCGGACAGGCGCAGGACGGCTACGGTCGCCGACGGGCTGATGGGGTCCGCCACGTCGCAGGTGTCACGGTGACCGTCGGTCACCTGCTCGATGGCCTCGGCGAGCAGCGCCGGAAGGCCGCGGTCCTGCACGAGTGACAGAAGGCCGAGGAGGCTGCTTCCCAGGCGACTGGCGTACCAGGCCACGCCGTGCCGGCAGATCGATTCGGCGCCGGGGATGCCGGCGCCGTCGATGAGCACCGCTGCCGTCGGTCCGGCGCAGGTGAAGTCCTCATTCGCGCGGTCAGTCCGCTTTGGAACGCTCGCCATCGTCACCCGCACGTCCTGCCGCCTCCGGCCTGGCGGCGACGTCCCGCGCGGTGAGCTTCGGACACAGAGTCGGAGCGACGGACGGAGCCGGCACGCAGGCACCCTGAGTCGCTGGCGTTCGCGCTGCTCAGGACGCCCGGTCGAGTCGGCGAGCGACTGAAGCGACCGGGGGGAGGGGATTCATGGCCTGTACTTCGTTCCGCGTCGATCTGTGTCACAGAGCGCAACCTTCAGTCGCTTCGGTCGCTGGAGTGTTCCGGAAAGGCCCCTGAGCAGCAGCAGCGCGCAGTGACCGACGAGCGTCTCAGCCGAGCGAACCTCTCCCTCCCCGACGGCAGCGACCGAGGGCAGCGCGTATACCTGCCCTCCTCGACTCACCCTCCGTAGCTCTTGGCCGAATCGGCGCGGCCGGTCGCTCGAGTCGCTCTCACGACGCACCGAGCTGTCAACGGCTGCCCGACAGAACGTTGCGGGCGATCTCGTCCCGTTCGGCGGCCTGCGCCTCGGCCGCCGACTGCTCGGCCAGCACGCGGGCGTCGTAGGCGGTGCGCGCGGCGGCGATCTCGTTCTGGTGGGTCTCCGTCCAGGTGACCAGCGCGCGGATGGTGGCGTGCAACGTCGTGCCCAGCGCGGTCAGCTCGTAGTCGACACGCGGCGGGACGGTCGGGTGCACGGTCCTGCTCACCAGCCCGTCGCGCTCCAAGTGCCGCAGCGTGCGGGTGAGCATGCGCTGGCTGACGCCGTCGATCCTGCGGCGCAGCTCGGAGAAGCGCAGGGAGCGCTGGTCGAGCAGGGCGATGACCAACAGCGACCATTTGTCCGCGACGCGGTCGAGAATCTGCCGGACCTCGCAGTCCTCGCGCGTGTCCCACTGGAGAACGTCGTAGTCGCCGTCGGTATCACCGCAGTAACCGAGGGACTTAGAAGTGCCATCTTCCATGACATCTGATGATGCTCGACGATTCTGCTGGTTACAAGAAGGAACCGGCAGGCCTTCCGGGAACCATGGCCGGTCCGTGCCGCAGGCGTCTGCCGGATGCCTTACTCCCAGAACTCATAAGGGGCGCATCATGTCCATATCCACATCGAGATCCACACCGAGCGGCCGTATGGACGCGCGCGCCTGGGGCGTGCTCTTCGTCCTCGCCGGGGCCGTCTTCCTGGAGGGGATCGACGTGGCGATGCTGAACGTCGCGCTGCCGGCGATCCGGGCCGACCTCGGCCTGTCGACCGGCACGCTCAGCGGCGTGGTCAGCGCCTACGTGCTCGGCTACGGCGGATTCATGCTGCTCGGCGGCCGGGCGGCCGACCTGCTGGGCCGCCGCAGGATGTTCTTGTTCTGGCTGACCGTGTTCCTGGTCTTCTCCGGCCTGGGGGGTTTCGCGACCGAAGGATGGATGCTGCTGGTCGCCCGGTTCGTGACCGGGGTGGCGGCCGCGTTCATGGCCCCCGCCGGGCTCTCGCTGATCACCGTCAACTACCCCGAAGGGCCCCAGCGGACGCAGGCGCTCGGCGTGTACGCAGGCACAGCCGCCGGCGGCTTCTCCCTCGGCCTGGTCATCGGCGGGCTGCTGACCGCGATCGGATGGCGGTGGGTGTTCTTCGCGCCGGTCATCCTGGCGGCGGTGATCCTCCTCGCGGCGCTGGTCCTGCTCAAGGAGAGCGCGACGCCCGAGCGCGGGCAGGGCGGCTTCGACCTGGCCGGTGCCCTCAGCATCACCGGCGCGATGTTGCTGCTGGTCTACGGGGTGGTCCGGCTGGAGCGCCCCGGCGACGACCCGGCGGTCACGCTCGGAGTGTTCGCCGGTGGCTTCGCCCTGCTGGCGCTGTTCGTACTGATCGAACGGCGTACGGCCAACCCCCTGGTGCGGCTGGGCATCCTGCGCTCGGGCCCGCTGGTACGGGCCAACCTGGGAGCGCTGCTCTTTCTCGCTTCGTTCGCCGGCTTCCAGTTCGTGGCCACCCTCTACCTGCAGGAGGTCCGCGGCTGGAGCAGCCTGCAGACCGGCCTGGCCATGCTGGTGATCGGCATGGACACGATCCTCGCGCCGACGCTCACCCCGCGGCTGGTCAACCGGTTCGGCAACGTACGCGTGCTGCTCGGCGGGCTGGTGGCCGCCGCCCTGGGCTACGCGCTCTTCCTGCCGATCGGGATGGACTGGACCTACGCGGCCATGCTGCCGACCATGCTCCTGCTCGGCGTCGCGTTCTCCCTGGCCTACGGCCCGCTGACGATGGCGGCGACAGAGGGCGTCGAGGAGCACGAGCACGGCCTGGCGAGCGGCCTGCTCTACACCGCCCTGCAGTTCGGCACGGCGCTCGGTCTGTCGGCGGTGACGGCCGTGAGCGTCGCGGCGCTCGGCGAGGCCACCACGCGGGCGGCGAGGCTCGATTCCCTCCAGCTCGCCCTCGTCGTCCCGGTCGTGGCCGCGATCACCGCCGCCGTGATCACCGCCTTCGGGACCCGCCGTCGTGCCGGAGACTCGCCGGCCACCGTCGAATCCGTCCCGGCCTCGGCCTGACCCCCGATCGGAGTGCCTCATGGCAGACAAGGTGACGTCGTTCGACGAGATCGAGAAGCAGTTCGCCGCCTACATCGGCGACATCGTGTACGCCACCATGACCACGGTGGACGCCAAGGGACGCCCGCGGGCGCGCGTCCTGATACCGATCTGGGAAGTGGTCGACGGCCGCCCTCTCGGCTGGCTGGCCACCTACCGGACCCCGGTGAAGACGGCACACCTGGCCCGCAACCCGCACACCACGTTCTCCTACTGGAGCCCCCGCCAGAACGCCGTGAGCCTGGACACCGTGGCCGAATGGGTGAGCGACCCGGCGGTCGTGCGCCGGGTGTGGAACCTCTACCGCGAGGGCAGCCCGCCCGGAGCGGGGTACGAGCTGGGCAACTTCTGGAGCAGCCCCGAGGATCCCCGGCTGCACGTCCTGCGGCTGACCCCATGGCGCGTCCAGGTCATCCGCGGCGCCGACCTGCACAGCAGGATCTGGCAGGCGGAGCCCGCCTGACCGGAGCGGGCGCGCCCGCGCCGCCTGCTTCAAGGAGTGAGGACGAGGCGGCCACGGAGACCGCCTCCGGCGAGGCGCCGGTGGGCGGCGGCGACCTGGTCGAGCGGCATACTCTCAGCCACGCGCAGGGTGAGGGAACCCGCTTCGACCAGGGCGGCGAGCCTGGAGAGGAGGGCGCCGTCGGCGCGGATCCAGTGATTGAAGACCCGGATGCCGCGCAGCGGAAGCGGCGCCCCTCCCGCCACCAGCGCGGCGAACGCTCCCCCCGACCGGACCGCGTCGAGGGCGGCCACCCCGGCCACGGCGGCGTCCAGGGCCGCGTGCGCACCGCCCGGGACGAGACGACGGACCGCCTCGCCCAGCCGCGCCGTACGCGGCACGAACAGCTCGGCCCCCAGCCTGCGGACGAGCGGTTCATCATCGGCACCGGCGACCGCGATCACCCGGAGCCCGTGCGCTACGGCCAGCTGGACCGCGAAGCCGCCGACGGCGCCGGCCGCCCCGGTCACCAGCAGCGTCTGCCCGTGATCCAGGTCGAGCCCGTCGAGCGCCTGCGCGGCGGTGAGGCCGTTCAGTGGCAGTGTGGCGGCTTGTACGGATGAGACGCCCGCCGGCGCGGCGGCGACCGCGTCCGCGTCGAGGACGACGTGTTCGGCCTGAGCGCCGAGCGGGACGTCCAGCCGGTCGGACAGGCCGATCACCCGGTCACCGCGCCGGAGGCCGGTCACCCCTGGGCCCGTCTCCTCGACGGTTCCGGCGACGTCCCATCCGATGCCGATCACGTCCCGCGCCGGCAGCAGGCCCGCCTCGGTGAGCGCGCCGGACCGTGTCGCCAGATCGACCGGGTTGACCGTCGCGGCCTCGACCCGGATCCGGACCTGTCCCTCTCCCGCGACCGGCATCGGCACGTCGGCGATCTGGAGAACCTCCGGGTCGCCGAACGTACGGATGACAACTGCACGCATGAAGCCTCCTCGTCGTCCCACTTTCAGGATTCGACGACGACCCTACGGAAACCTGCTCTCCGAAAGGAAGTAAGCACCTGGAGGTGTGTAACGCACCCGCAAGAGCGCGATAGGTGTGCCATCACCAGCTAGGGCGACTCCACCCGCTCCTCGGCAACGGGTCCGCCGACGATCTCGGCGCGGGGCAGCAGGGAGAGCGTCTGCAGGGCGCGCAGGAAGCCCTGCCGGTCGGCCTCGGGCAGGCGGGCGAGCAGGCGTTCCTCGTTGGCCTGGATCTCGGCGCGTACCGCCCGGCGCCTCGCGCGGCCCTCGTCGGTGATCGCGAGGATGCGGGCGCGGCGGTCGCGCGGGTCCGGATCGCGGGTGATGAGCCCGTCCGCCTGCAGTTTGTCGAGGGTGGTGATGATGCGGGTCTTGTCGGCGCCGATCGTCTCGGCCAGGGCGGCCTGGGTGCGGACGGCGCTGTCGTCCAGGGCGCCGAGCACGATGTAGCCCCACATGGACAGGTCGTGCTTCGCCAGCACCGGGAGCTCGGCCGCGATGAGCGACTGCAGGAGGGGCTGCAGCATCGCGGCCAGGTCGCGGCGACTCGTCACGCGGTCATATTACCGTTGACAGATGATAAGCAGCCGTAGATTATATGCAGGTGCTTACTAATGAGAAGGTCGACATCGTCGCCCTCGACGCGCAGGCCGTGCGGGCCAGCGTCGAGCTGGCCTCCCGCGTGCGGCCCGCGGACCTGTCCCGGCCGACGCCCTGCCTCGGCTGGACCGTGTACGGCCTGCTCGCGCACATGGCGACCCAGCATCACGGGTTCGCCGCGGCGGCCAGGGGCGACGGGGACATCGCCCAGTGGCGGTTGCGCTCTCTGGGCGACGACGTCGTGGCGAGCTACCGCGACGCGGCCGACCGTGTCCTGGCGGCCTTCGCCGCCGACGGCGTGCTGGAGCGGAGCTTCCCCCTGCCCGAGATCGCCACCGGGTTCGCCTTCCCCGGCAGGCAGGCCGTCGGCTTTCACTTCATCGACTACGTCGTCCACTCGTGGGACCTCGCCAAGGCGCTGGGCCTTGACGTCGAGTTCCCGCCGGACCTGCTGGAGGTCGCCCTGGACGTGGCCCGGGCCGTTCCTGACGGCGAGACCCGCCGCGCTCCCGGAACGGCCTTCGCGCCGGCGCTCGCCTGGGAGGGAGAGTCCCGCCTGGACCAGATCGTCGCCATCCTGGGCCGGTCACCGCGCTGGCCCGGCTGAACGCCGTGCCGCGAGAGCGTCCCCGCTACGCGGCCGAGCGCTCAGCAGGTCATGAGAACGTCGACTCCTTCGGCGCCGGGTCGTCGGTCCAGCCCAGGCGCTTGATCACGTACGCCGCCTCCCCCTCGACATCCTCCACGGCGAGCAGGTTTCCGCTGTCCCGATCGACGATGATCCGCTGACGGGCGGGCGCCTCGCCGTAGATCAGCGCGACCCCGGTCCGGCCGTCGAGGTCGGTGACGTCGTTCTCGACCCGTACGCCCGGCAGGCCGGCGAGCACCCGGTAGAGCGCGGCCCTGGTGGCAGAGGTGCTCTCGACGTCGAGGAGCAGCCATTTGCTCGCCCCCCACAGCCACGCCTCCGGGGCCTCCTTGTCGTTGGCCCGCAGCATCTCGGCCTTGAGCGCCTCGGGTGCTGTGGGCAGTTCCGACACGGGCTTGGACGTCAGCCTCAGCGGGGTGAAGTACGTCTTTCCCAACGTGCAGCCGTCGCACAGGTCGGGCGAGCCGGCGTCCTTCCATGCCTGCTCGTCGGCGGGCGTGAGCGGTTCAGCCGAGATGGGCCCGCGCTGGGTGCGATACCCGTGTTTCCTGCTCGCCCACAGCACGTCGCTGACCCGTTGCTCGACGGTGTAGGTCGCGGTCTTCACCCGCTTCACCTGCACCATGTCCCGCCGCCACCACGCCCCGGTGCCCGGAGGCCGGGCGGCCAGCCGGTCGGCCGCCGCGGCGAGCACCGCGTCCGCGTCCGCCTCCGGCGACGCGGCCGTCTGGACGCCCGCCCGGTCCAGGAGCGGCATCGCCACGTAGCCTCCGGCCATCACCGCGCTGACGGCCACGGTCGCGAGCACCACCTTGGGCCAGACCGGCCGGTGCCGCCGCCGGGCGGCGCCCAGCATCCGGGCGCGGGCGGCCGTCAGCGTGGCGTGGTCGGCGGGCGGCGCCTGCGGCATCACCTCGTCGATGAGCTGGAATTCCCTCATCACACCTCAACTCCCAACGTGTCACGAAGCTTCGTTCTGGCCCGGCTGAGCCGGGAGGCGACGGTGCCGTAGGCGATGCCGAGCGCCGCCGCGACCTCGTCGTAGGTCAACTCGCCGTAGGCGACGAGCAGCACCACGTCGCGCTCACCCCGCGACAGCCCGGCCAGCGCGGCCGAGAGCTGCTGTACGGTCACCCGCGCCGCGACCCGATCCACCACCCGCTGGTCATGGCCGTCCTCGTCGGGAGGCGGCCCCGACCTGGCCAGCGCCCGGTATCGCCGCAGCTCGGCACGCCGGTGCCGGCCGATGAGTTTCGTGGCGATGCCGTACAGCCAAGGTCTGACGCCGCCTTTGGCGGCGTCGAAGCCGTCACGCCCGCGGAAGGCGATCAGGAAGGTCTCGGCGGCGAGGTCCTCGGCGATGTCGAGGTCGAGGCGGCGGCTGATGTAGCCGCGGATCTCCTCGTAATGGGCATCGAAGAGGGCGGAGAATCGCTCGGGATCGGCGACCGCTCCGTCGAGGAACGTGGTCATGCATCGGTCTCTCTCGCCGGGGATGTCGGACACTACTGATTGCCCGGTCGCCGCCGGCCCTTCCGTACGAGTTTTCGCCGCCGCCCGGCGTCGCGGCCGCGGATGCGCGGCGCCACCGCTGCCGATAGAGTCGTCGTGATCATCGACGCGGGGGACGAGTGGCCAGCCAGAGCAGGGGACGGCCGGGCTGGCTGCACGTGGGAGCGCTCGAGGATCGGCTGACCCGGGCGTGGGAGGCCGGCGCGTTCCCGCCCGCCGAGGTGCTGCTGGCCATCATGACGCTGTCCGCGGTGCCGCGGGCCCTGGGCACCCGCCTGGCCGCGCACCTGGACGGCGGCATCGTGGTGGGGCCCGGGGCCGTGCCGGATCTGCCGGGGTTCGAGGCGCTGCGCGGCGTCCCGCTGCCGGTGCAGCAAGGGGACTGGGAGCGCAGCGCGGGCGTCTACGACCCCGTACGGCGGCGGGTCGGCGTCGGCAGCGTGCCGTCCCCGTCGGTCAGCGTCGCGGGGCACGAGCTGGGGCACGCCACGGACCACCTGGACGGCATGCCGTCGCGCGGCGTGTTCTGGTCGCGGCTGCACGCGCTGCGCGCGCCGCACCTGGCGCCGCCCTACCGGCAGGACGCCGCCGAGCTCTACGCCGAGGCCTTCGCCTGCGTCCTGGTACGCCGGGCGAGACGGCTGATCGATCTGTTCGGCGACGAGGACGCGGCCCGGCACGCCTACTTATGGTTCTCTGGCCGGTACGGGATCGGCTGAGCGGAATTGTCTCCTTCCCCGGAGAGTCAGGCGCGCTATTCTGGGAAGGACAGGTGACCGATGAGACGGAAGGGGCGCAGCTCATGACCGCTGTCATGCTGGCCGGCGGCGTCCTGCGCATCCCCGAGTCGACCGTGCTGGCCGACGGCACCCGTGTCGACGGGACCCGCGACATCCCGCCCGACGCCCCCGACTACGAGATCTGGCTGCCGTACGCGATGCCCGAAGAGGCCGCCTGGCACGGCGACGCCGACGACCTGAGGATCCTGGCCCGCTGGCGGGCCGCCGCGAGCGCCTGACCGTCAGGACCGGGCCCGCTGCTTTCGCACCAGGTTTCGTGCAGATGCAGCCATCGCCAGCCGTCCTGAAGAACGACGGTGGCCAGCCGCCCCTCGTCGTCCTGCCACTCCTCGTAGCGGGCCACGACCAGGCCGGGAGCCGTGGTCACCACGGCGACGGCCCTGATCTCGATCCCGGCGTCCGGCCGGCCCCCGTAGGCCGCCTCCACCTCGGCGAGCACGTCGCCGCGCGACAGCAGCCGCCCGTCCGGGGCCACCATCGTGAAACCGGGCGCGTGCGCGGCGGAGAACCGGTCGAAGGCCGCCCGCGGCGCCCTCCCGGCCAGCCACTGCTCGATCACCTGGTGATGCCGTACGACCTCGGCGCGCACCGCGTCCGTGAGGTCCCGGTCCGTCCCCGTCACCGCTGCCACCTCCACGCCTGGCCGGCCGCCCAGTCGGCCGGCGAGGTCACCTCGATGCCGAGCCGCTTCGCGCCCCCGGACGGAGCGGCGTACAGCTCCCGTCCCGGCCCGGCGACCCACCGGTACGTCGCGGCCACCCCCTCGGCCACGTCGGGCCCGAGCGCCGCGGCCGCGCCCGCCACGAACGCGTCCACGTCCATTGCCTCGTACCGTGCCCCGAACGCGGCCGCCAGCTCCGGTCCGGTCACCGGCTCCCCGCCGAGATCCAGCGTGGCGCCCACCAGGTCGTCGCCGGTGAGCGCGGCCAGCGTGGCGGCGGCCAGGTCGGCGTGGCTGAGCCAGGCCACCGGCACGCTCGCCGGCAGGGGATAGCGCAGGACGCCCTCGCCGGTCAGCCCTTGCCGCACCCAGGGCGCCGCCAGGTTCTCCAGGTAGATCGGCGGGCAGAGCACCACCGCCGGCACGGGCGAGTCCAGCACCGCCCGTGCCGCGGCCCGCCGCGTGTCGAACGCCGCCGCGCCGGTGCCGGCTCGCGGCAGCCGGTTGCCCGGGTTGAACACCAGCCGCGCCACCCCGGCGGCCGCCGCCTCCGCCAGCACGTTGCGCGTGTACGCCGCCACCCGGTCGGGGTCGTACTCCAGCGGCAGCGCCATCGACACGTGCGTGACCCCGGCGAACGCCTCCCGCAGCCGCCCGCGATCCCCCAGGTCGGCCCTGACGGGCTCCACTCCCTCCGGGACCGCCCCGGTACGGGACACGCCCCGCACCGCCAGCCCCTCCTCCACCAGCCGCCGGGCCACCGCCCCGCCCTGGGCGCCACCCGCGCCGAACACCAGAACCGTCATGTCCTCAACCTCCCAGCCACGACGCGTACGATCCATAAAGGAAAGTCCTCAAGCCTTTAAGGAACGTCCGTGGAAGACGACGACCTGCTGAGCGAACTCCTCGCCCCGCTGCGGCTGGAGGGCGTCTTCCACAGCCGCTGGACGGCCCACTCGCCCTGGGGCGTGGCCGGAGAGGCGGAGGACTGCGCCCTGCTCCACTACGTGCAGGCGGGAACGTGCACGGTCGAGCTGCCCGGCCACGCCCCGGTCCGGCTGGCGGCCGGCGACCTCGTGGTGTTCCCGCACGGCACCGCCCACCGGCTCGCCGACGCCCCCGGCCGCGCCACCGTGCCGCTGGCGAGCCTGCTGCCCGCCCGGCCGCCGGGCGGGGTGCGCACGGTGCGCATCGACGGGCCCGGCGCGGCGACCACGATGTTGTGCGGCGGCCTGCACTACGACCCCGCCGCGGCCGCGCCCCTGTACCGGGCGTTGCCGCCGGTGCTCGTGCTGGAGCGGGCCGCGCTACGGCGGCAGCCGCTGCTCGTGGGCACGCTGGACGGCCTGGCGCGGGAGTGGGACCAGAGCGCGCCGGGCCAGACGCTGGTGGCGCTGCGCGCCTTCGAGCTGGCCTTCGTCCTGGCGCTGCGGGCGGCGCTGGGCGCTCTGGCGGACGGCGAGCCGATCCTGCGGGCGCTGCGCCATCCGTCCGTGGGGCTCGCGCTGCTGGCGGTGCACCGCAGGTTCGCCGAGCCGTGGACGCTGGACCGGCTCGCCGCCGAGGCCGGGATGTCGCGCTCGGCGTTCGCGGCGGCGTTCCGCGAGCTGGTCGGCGTGGCGCCGATGCGGCACCTGACGGCGCGGCGGCTGCAGGAGGCCGCCCGGCTCCTCGCCGGGACCGCGCTGCCGCACCACGCCGTCGCGCGGCGCGTCGGCTACCGCTCCGAGGTCGGGTTCCACCTGGCGTTCAAACGGGAGTACGGCCTCACTCCCGGCGACTACCGGCGGGCCGCGTCGCCGGTCCTGCCGCCGGCGATGGCGCGGACAGCGACTGAAGCGACTCAAAATCCGAACTAGCGTCGCCGATCGGCGCGACCGGGTGGTCGTCGACCGACATGGAGTTGCACAGGCGTCCGCTCTTGGTCATGGGGCGGAGGAAGGCGCGGCCGAGCCCCGCGGGCAGCGCGGAGACCAGGCGTCCACGGCTGCCGGCCTGGAGAGCCTCGACCCGCACGGCCGGCACCCGCCGCGCCGTGCGGGACCGGGCTCCTGACCGGCCGGGAGCACCGTCCCATGACAGAACGCCGCCGCGACGTCAGCCGGGGTCCGGCGTCGCCACCCGCTCAATGATCACGATCGGGATCTGTCTCGACGTCTTGCGCTGGTAGGCGGCGTAGTGCGGCCATACCCCGGTCATCGTCTCCCACAGGCGAAGCCGTTCGTCCTCGGCCGCCGGGCGGGCCACCGCGTCGAACACCTCGGCCCCGACCTGCACGCTGACCTGTGGCTGGGCGAGCAGATTGTGCAACCAGAGCGGATGGCCGTCGGCACCGCCGTTGGAGGCGACCACGAGGTAGCGGTCGCCGTCGCGGCCGTAGGTGAGGGCGGTACGCCGGGGCAGTCCCGAGCGGCGGCCGATCGTGGTGATCAGCAGCGTGGGCGCCCCGTGGAAGAGGTGACCGCGCTGGCCGCCGGACTCGGTGTAGCTCTTGATGTGCCTGGCCACCCACCCGGTGGGGCTGTCGATGGGCTCCTGGCTCATCGCGCCGTCCCGTCCACGCGGCGGTCGGCCCACTCGCGTCGGCAGGCGGGGGAGGCGTTCGCCGCTGTCGTGCTGCGCATAGAACTCCTTCAGAAGATACCCAAATTTGGCTACCCAAATTTGGGTATCGAACTATGGCTTATCAGCTTCCTCACCGTCAAGCCGTTCAGGCTGGCTCCTCGCCGCGTTCCAGCCGCCCGATCAGGTCACGGACCCACGCCGCCTCACCCGCCGCCTGTGCCGCACGCAGGTCGAACAGCTCTGCGACGCTCCTTGGTCGCCTTCCCTCCCGGGCCGTGGCCACGAGCTGCTCCCGCTCGCCGTCCAGGGCTTCCACCCGCTCCTTGAGCAGCTCGATCACCTCCGCCACGGGCAGCGCGGGAAGCAGCACGAGGGCCGCGTTGAGCAGCTCCGGACGCCGATCGGGGACCCTCAGGGCGCTTCTGAGCAGCCTGAGGAACGTCTCCTCGCCCTTCTCGTTGATGGCGTAATCGACGCGGCCCGGCCATTCGTACACCTCGCTGGTGTCCAGCAGACCTTCCTTCGCCAGTTGGCGCAGCGCGTGGTAGATCGAGCCCGACCTGAGGCCAGCCCATTGCCCGGCCTCCCACGACTCCAGTTCGGAGCTCACCAGATAACCGTGTGCCTGACCGTGCAGCCGCACCACGCCAAGGACCAGCAGTCGCGTCGCCGACATCGTCTCCCTCAACTCGCCGGGGCCCGGCCCCCGCCAAGCAGCCGCCCTGCCGGACAGGCTAGTACTCCAGTGACACTCGCGATCACGTCCGGATCTGCGCTGGTAGTGGCAGCTCCGGACCGTGGCCTGGGTGCCGGGGTCAGCACGAGTGCGGCGAGCAGTCTGCGAGATCGCTGCGAGGACTCGGCAAGCAGCGTGGCTGTGAGCGACAGCCGGCGGAGCCGACGCCAGGCGGCTCACGACCTGAGGCCACCGTCGCAGCCTGACAGAATCGGATCCATGATCGACGACTTCGCGAAGGACAACTTGCACGAGAGACTGCGGCGGGACCGCAAGGCGCTGCTCTGGAAACTCGACGGCTTGTCCGAATACGACGTCCGCCGCCCTTTGACAGCGACCGGGACCAACCTCCTCGGCCTGGTCAAACACATGGCCATCTGCGAGGCCAGGTACTTGGGCGAGGTCTTCGGCCGCCCTTCCCCCGAACCGCTGCCCCGGTGGCAGGACTCCGACGGCAGCGATCTGTGGGCGACCGAGGGCGAGACCCGCGATCAGATCATCGGGTTCTACCGGCGCACGTGGGAACACTCGGACGCGACGATCAACGAGCTTCCCCTCGACGCCCCCGGCCGCGTGCCGTGGTGGCCGGAGTCGACGCCGGCCTGGCACACGAACCTGTTCGCCATCATGGTTCATGTCCTCTGCGAGTCCACCCGCCATGCCGGGCACGCCGACATCCTGCGCGAGGGCCTCGATGGCCGGACCGGATTGCGCGCCGAATACGAGGAGCAGATCGACGAGGAAGCCCGCGCAGCCTACTGCGCGAAGATCGAGCAGGCCGCCAGAGCGGCCCGTACCCCTTGAGGTTCACCGCGATCGCGCCACCCTGGCCGCGCCCTTGGCGGAGGCCACGGTTCACCTCCGCCCCCACCAGTGAGATCACTTGAACGCTCCACGTCGGAGTGCTGCGGCTCCCGGCGCCGGCGACCATCAGACCGCTGCCGCCCCCCGACATCACGGCCAGGAGCACCGCCGCGAACGAAGCGGCAAAGCCCCACAGCGCCTCCGGCCTGCCGGACAGGGCACGGGCGATCGCCACCCGCTGCTGCCGGCCACCGGACAACTGCGCCGGGCGATGCCCCTCCCGCCCGGCCCGGTGCAGCAACTCCCGCACCCGTGACGGGCCGGGCCGCCGCCGGGCCAGTCTGCTGGGCAGGATCACGTTCTGCCAGGTGGTCAGCGACGGCACCAGGTTGACCGCCTGGAAGATGACACCGATCCGGTCGCGGCGCAGCACCGCCAGGCCCTTCGCGCCCAAGCGGGTGATGTCCTGCCCGGCGATGCGAGCCGCGCCCGGATCCGGCCGGTCCAGCCCCGACGCGCACTGCGGCAGCGTGCTCTTCCCCGATCCCGACGGGCCCACCACGGCCGTGAAACCGTCGCGCGCGAACCCGGCGCCGACCTGGCCGAGCGCCGCCACCTCGGTGGTGCCTTTCCCATATGTCCTGGTCACTCCGTCGAGGAGGACCCCGTGATCATCAGCGTGCCGGAACGGGTCTGTCACCGCCCATCGGGCATCACCCCTGTACGGTCCCTGAAACCCTGCACGCCCCTGTCGCCTCGACCCTGACCGAGCGCGAGATCGAGACCCGTACGCGAGGCCAGTGGAGCCGGGGCGCCTCGCGCCGCCGCTGCAGCATGCCCGACGTCCACCATGCTCGCCGGCCGGCTGAAGGAGGAAAGCCTTTGCGTCGGCAGGAGACCGCTCCGCTACGATGAGCAACTGAGCGGATACAGTTCGCGACCATCCCTGCTCTGGAGCTCCCCATGCGCATCTCTTCCGTACTGCTCACCTGCCTGGCCATCGCCGGCGCCGCGCTGGCTCCCGCCGGGGCCGCGGCCGCCGACGACGACGGGCCCGACGCCAAGCGCTACATCGCCTCCTACCACTCCGAGTCCGGATGCCAGGCGGCCGGCCGCGAGGGTGTGCGGAAGCGGCACTGGACCAACCCCACCTGCGTGAAGACCATCCGCATCCAGCTCGGCACGTGGGACCTTTGGGTGGACTGACGCCGGAGCTCGCCACCGCCCCCCGGTGGCACACCCGCGGCGCGCACCTGGCCGGGATGGCCTCGGCGCTGTTGCTGGCCGTCCTGGTGGCGAGGTTCGCGGTGACGCTCCCCGACTGGGGGCGGGCCGGGCCGTCGCCGCCCGGCCCGGCCCGGGTGACCGCCGAGGTGACCCGGCTGGTGGTGGGGCTGCCGGTGTGCGTGGTCGCCGTGCTGCTGCTGGCCGACCGGTACGCCTTCCGCAGGGGCCGGCTCGTGCTGGCCGCCGGGGGAGCGTGGATCGTGCTGCCGGCCGTGTCCGACGTGCTCGCGCACCTGCGCGGCCCGGCGGCTCCCGTGGCGGCCGCCGCGCTCCTGCTGGGCGCGGCCGGGGCCGTCTGCCAGCCGTTGACCGTGCTGCTGTTCCCGCTGTGCCTGCTGCCCGGCTCGGCCTCGCGCCGCTGGCGGCGGGCGGTGGTGCTGGTGGCGGCCGCCGCAAGCGTCCAGTACGCGGTGATCTGGACCCTCGGCACCCCGGGCCTGCCCGGGTTCGCCAGTCCGTGGCTGGAGACGGCGGCGGGGGAGTGGGCCGCTGACCTGCTGCACGACAGCCACGCCCTCCTCGACTGGGTGACCCTGGCCGTGACCGTGGCGATGACGGCCGATCTGGCGCGCGGCGCGTGGCGGGCGCCCGCCGGTGAGGGGCGCGGGGTCCGGGGGCTGATCGCGACGGCGTACCCGCTCTACGTGTGCCTGCTGCTGTCCGACCTGTGGGGAGAGACCTGGACGGTGGTGGCGCGGGCGGCCGGTGTCGCGCTGTGGGGGGCCATGATCTGCCTGGCCGCCTCCCGGGGCGGCATGTGGCGGCTGGAGCGGGTCACCAGCCATCGCATGGCCCGCGCGTTCGTGCTGGCCGTGCTGGTCATCGCCGCGACGTGCGCCGCTACCGGGGCGTGGGCGGCCTTCCCCGCCACGCGCACCGCGGCGACCGTGATCGCGGCCTGCTGCGCGCTGGTGGCGGGCTGGACCGCCCGGCCGGTCGTACGGCACGCCGTCCTGGCGATCGAGCGGGCCTTCTACGGCCCGCGCGCCCGCCCGCACGAGGCCGTACGCGCGCTGGCGGTACGCCTCCAGCAGGCCCCGCACCCCGGTTCGGTGCCCGAGCAGATCTGCCGCAGCGTCGTGGAGGACCTGGGCCTGTCCGGGGCGCGGATCGGCGTCGAGACCCGGGCGGGCCAGCGGGTGCTGGCCGCCGCCGGCTCGCCGGTGAGCGGGCCGGGGCAGGTCTTCCCGCTGCGCCACCACGGGCAGGTGGTGGGCCGCCTGGAGGTGGCCCGCGACGGCGCGAGCACGCCCGCCGAACGCGACACCGAGCTCCTGTCACTGCTGGCCGACCAGGCCAGCCCGGCGCTGGCCGCGCTGCGGCTGGCCGAGGACGCGCGGGCCGCCCGCGAACGCCTGGTGCTGGCCCGCGAGGAGGAACGCAGGCGGCTGCGCCGCGAGATCCATGACGGCCTCGGCCCCCAACTCGCCGCGGTCCGGCTCCGGCTGGGCGTCGCGCAGGCGTGCGGCCTGCCGTCCGCCGCCGACGCCCACCTGCGCGAGGCCGTCGAGGTCCTGGGCGAGGCGCTGGCCGAGGTGCGCAGGATCACGGCCGGGCTGACCCCCGCCACCCTGGTCGACCGGGGGCTGCTCGACGCGACCCGGATCCTGGCGCACCGCCTCACCACCGACGCCGTACGCGTCACGGTGACCGACCCGGCCACCCCGCTGCCCGCCCTGCCCCCGGCGGTGGAGACCGCCGCGTACCGCATCACCGCCGAGGCCGTCACCAACGCCGTACGCCACGCCGGTGCGCGCGGGGTCGAGGTGACGTTCACCGCGCGCCCCGGCGCGCTCACGGTCACCGTCACCGACGACGGCACGGGCTTCGACGCCGGCGCCCTGCCCGGCACCGGCCTGTCGTCGATCGCCGAACGCGCCGAGGAGATCGGCGGCGCGGCCACGATCGACACCGCCCCCGGCGGCACCACCGTGACCGCCACCCTTCCCACCACCCTCGGAGACCCCCATGAGTGAGACCGGGCCACGCGTCTGGCGGGTGCTGCTGGTCGACGACCACCCCCTGTTCAGGGAGGGGCTGGCCGCCGCGGTCGGCCTGGACGCCGAGTTCGAGGTGGTGGCGCAGGCGGCCACCGGCGAGGAGGCCCTGGCCGAGGCCGCCCGCACCGCCCCCGACCTCGTCGTCATGGACCTCAACCTGCCGGGGCAGTCGGGCATCGAGGCCACGCGCGACCTGCTGCGCGCCCACCCCGGCATCCGGGTCCTGGTCATGACGATGTCCGAGGACGACGACAACCTGCTGGCGGCGATCCGCGCCGGGGCCCGCGGCTATCTCCTCAAGGGCGCGGTACGTGAGGAGATCCTGCTGGCCCTGCGTACGGTCTGCCGGGGCGGAGCGGTGTTCAGCCCGCACATGGCCGAACGGCTGACCCGGCTGTTCGCCGCCTTCACCGCGGCCCCCGCCAAGGAGGCCTTTCCGACCCTGACCGCCCGGGAACGCGAGATCCTCGACCTGCTGGCCCAGGGGCTCGGCTACCGGCAGATCGCCCAGCGGCTGTTCGTCACGGACAAGACCGTGCGCAACCATGTCGGCTCGATCTTCGCCAAGCTGCGGGTGCCCGATCGGGCGGCGGCCATCGTACGGGCGCGGGACGCCGGGCTGGGCTCGGGATGACCGGAGGAGGCATGACCTCCCGAGCCCGCCCCCGTCATCCGGCCGCCGTCATCCGGCCCGTCAGCGGTCGGTCCACAGGTTCCACATCCAGCCTTCCGCGCACTGGTACTGCGACCAGTGCCCGCGGTCGACTCCCTGCTGACCGGCCGTGATGCAGTCGCTGTGGAACCAGAACTTGCCCCGGTGCACCGGCAGGTCGGCGGGCGCCGCGGCCGTGGCGACGGCGCCCTGCTGGTGGGCCGTGGTGGTCTCCGCGGCGGCGGCCTGGGCGAAGCCGGCCAGAACGAACACGAACCCTGCGGCGGCGAGCATGCGCTTCATGAGCGATTCCCTTTCTCGGGGCTTTCGAGCCGGCGCTTCCGGCTCTTCGAACACCTGAAGCTTCGGCCGCCCGGTGTCCTGGGCACATGGGGCACACGCCATGTCCCCGCCCTGACGCCTGCCCGGTGCACGACGTCCGCGGGGCGACACCGACCGCCCCGCGCACCTGCCGGGCGCTGTTCAGCTCCCCGGCGGCCACGCCGGCGTACTCCGGGTCGCCGCGGATGGAGGTGGCGGCCTTCCATACCACAGCGTTATGGGCAGATTGGGAGGTATCACCCGGGTCGCGTGCGATGCCAGTCTGAGGGCACCCCAGCCGGCTGGGGCTCGTCCACTCCACCCCCCTGAGGAGCAACGAGCGTGAACCCCAAGCTCAGGTTGGGCACTGCCACCGTCCTCGCGTTAGCCCTGGCCATCACCGTACCGTCGGGCCTCACCAGCGCGAACGCCCAGGCGGCCGACCCGCCCTCACCCGCGGAGCGCAGCGCCGCGGTGGCGAGCGCGCAGAGCGTCATCGCCGCCGACCGGACGCAGCTCCGAGCCACCGACCAGGACACCTTCTCCCTGTCGTCGGCCATCGCCGGCGTCAACGGCATCCAGCACCTCACGTACGCGCGCACCTACGCCGGACTGCCCGTCTTCGGCGGCGAGGTGGTCGTGACGACCGACAAGTCCGGTAAGTCGGTCAGCGCCATCGACACCGGCCAGCAGGCCACGATCTCCCTGGACACCAAGCCGCAGATCGCCGCGCAGGCGGCGGCGGACACGGCCCGCGCCGCGGCGCCCAAGGCCACCTCGATCGGCACCCCCGCTCTCGTGGTGCACGCCACCACGCCCACCCCGCGCCTGGCGTGGGAGGTCGTCGCCGCCAACGACGACCGCTCCAGCATCGTGCACGTGTACGTGGACGCGCGTGACGGCCAGGTCATCGACCAGTGGGACCAGGTGGTCGACGGCACCGGCGACAGCTACTACAACGGCACGGTCACCATCGACACCTCCCCCGCGTACGTGATGCGCGACCCCACGCGCACCGGCGTCCAGTGCGGCGGACAGAACGGCTCGGTCTACACCAAGTCGACCGACAACTGGGGCAACGGCAGCGGCACCAACCTGGAGACGGCCTGCGTCGACGCGCTCTTCGCCGAGCAGCGCGAGTGGAACATGCTGCGCGACTGGCTCGGCCGCAACGGCATCAACGGCTCGGGCCGCGGCTACCCCGCCAGGGTCGGGCTGAACCAGGCCAACGCCTTCTGGAACGGCTCGTACGCCTCCTTCGGCCGTAACTCCGCCGGCACCCAGCAGGCCACCTCGATGGACGTCGTCGGGCACGAGTTCGGCCACGGCATCTTCCAGTTCTCCGGCGGCAGCGGCGGCAGCGGCAACGAGTCCGGCGGGCTGAACGAGTCCACGGGCGACATCTTCGGCGCGCTGACCGAGGCGTACGTCAACGAGCCCAGCACCCTCGACCCGCCCGACTACCTGGTCGGCGAGGAGGTCAACCTGGTGGGCCGCGGCGCGATCAGGAACATGTACAACCCGTCGGCGCTGGGCCACCCCAACTGCTACAGCTCCTCCATCCCGAGCACCGAGGTGCACGCGGGGGCCGGGCCGCAGAACCACTGGTTCTACCTGCTGGCCGAGGGCACCAACCCGAGCGGGAAGCCGGCCAGCAGCCGGTGCGACGGCGGCGCGGCCATCACCGGCGTCGGCGTCCGCAAGGCCGGGCAGATCTTCATGACCGGCCTGAACATGAAGACGGCGCCGTGGACGCATGCCAAGGCCCGCGTGGCCACGCTGCGGGCGGCCAGGACGCTGTTCCCCACCGGTTGTGTCGAGTTCAACGTCGTCAAGGCGGCCTGGAGCGGGGTGAACGTCCCCGCGCAGAGCGGCGAGCCGACCTGCTCCTGAGCACGACGGCAGCCCTGTTCAGCGCGGATCACCGGTGATCCGCCTGAGCAGGGCGCGCCGCGGCCGGCGCCGGGGACGGCGGCGCTGAGGCCGCCTGCTCCGCGGACGCCTGCTCCGCGGCCGGCGCCCCCTAGCGGGTGGCGAGCGCGGCGGCGCGGTCGCGCAGGGAGGCGCGCAGCCACTCCGGGGACGGGGCCTCCCCGTCCGTGCCGAGCTGCCACAACGCCCAGACGGCGTGCCGCGCGCCCTGGAAGGTGACCTTCAGCCGCAGCAGGCCCGTCCGCGTCGGGCTCCTCGGTGAGGACGGCCGGCGCGGTGCCCAGCAGTTCCTCCCGCCGCGCCGGGCGGGTGACGCGGCCGGCCTGACCGCCACCGGAGGGCTCAGGCCGGCGGCGGTCCGGCCTCCTCGCTCTCTAACCGCCGCTTGGACCCCCGCACCTCGTTGCGGATGTCGGCGGGCAGCCGGCGGCGCAGGGCCGGCTCCAGCAGCCAGCGCAGGAACGGGGCGAAGTCGATGGAGATCGTGCGCCGCACCCGGGAGACGCCGTCCGCGACGGCCTCCGCCTCGAAGGAGGCGCTGAAGCGGGACAGCAGGTGGTTGAGCCGGTTGCGGGGCAGGGGCGCGTAGCGGACGTCGACGCGCCGCCCGGGGGTCAGGCGCATCTGGGAGACGAGCTTGGGCGCGGGGCCCGGGATGCCCGGCAGTCGGGGGCGGAACCTGAACTCCACGATGTGGCCGACGCGACGCACCCAGTCGATCGGGCCGATCTTGTCGTCGATCTCCGCGTAGCGCTCGGCGTCCATCACGAAGTCCAGGTATTCCTGTGGCGTGCAGCGGATGGTCTCTTCCACGATCACTTGAACCATGGAAAGAGAGTACTCTCTCACTATGGCGAGAACGACCCCGGGCGTGACCCGGGAACGCATCCTGGACGAGGCCATCCGGCTGTTCGCGCGGGACGGCTACGACGCGACCTCGGTGACCGACATCCAGCGCGCCTGCGGCCTGGCCGGCGGCTCGGGAGCGCTCTACAAGCACTTTCCCTCCAAGAAGGCCCTGCTGGAGGCGGCCGTGCGGCGCAACCTGGACACCATGGCGCGCCGGAGGGCGCAGGTGGTGGAGCACGTCCCTGACGACCCCCGCCAGGCGCTGCGCCTGATGGCCGAGGCAGTGTGGAACGTGATCGACGGCGACCGGGACCTGGTGCGCATCATGCTGCGCGAGTTCACCGCGTTCCCGGAGATCTTCGAGCCGATGTGGCAGGGCGTGCTGGCCACTCTCTACCGCGAGTGCACCGTCTGGATCGAGGCCCAGCGGGCGGCGGGCGTGGCCGAGGCGGCCGATCCGGAGGCCACGGCCGCCGTGCTCATCTCGTCGCTGACCTACTTCCCGCTGCTGCGCATTCTCATCGGCCACACGCCGGGCGACCTGGACCGGGAGACGTTCCTGACGGCGTGGGCCGGCCACGCGGCCCGCACGCTCGCCCTGCCGGACGAGTGAACCGGACGATGCGCTCCACCACTCCAGCCGATGGTCACCGAGCGACATGAGGCTCATGTTCCGCTGGAGGTGCAGGTTGGAGGCGAAGACCAGGGCCGGGCCGTGCTCGGCGACGGCCCGCAGGTTGGCGGCCATCATCGCGTCCCGCAGGGCCGACAGCCTGCCGATCCGGTCCGGGGACGCCTCGGCCATCCCGTCGTGGTAGCGGAGCAGGCCGACGGCGGTGCGCCCGTACAGCTCCGCCCGCTCCCTGTCATTCGCGCTCAGCCGCGGCGCCTGCGTCTCCAGCAGCGCCACCAGGTCGTCGGCGATCAGCCGCAGCCGCCGCGCCTCTGCGGACCGGCCGATCGACTGGGACGGGTCCATGACGGTGGTCGAAGTACGTCCACCTTGCTGGGCATCGCGGCACGCTGCGGTTGCCACCGGGGACGCGGACCGGGATGAACGGGATCCGATGCTCCGGGACCGAGTTCATCAGTCAGTGGGGAGCAGTAGGGTTCCGCATCCTGCCTCAGAGGGGAAGCAGGGGTGCGTGCCCTGCCTGAGCGGGGGAGCGAGGTTCTGCGTCCTGCGTCGGCGGGCACGGGGTGAGGGTGGCTGGCTCGTCGAGACGGTGAAGCGGGTGCCTGTGGCTTCTCAGGAGGCTGGCCGGAGGCCCCATCACTGGCTTGTCAGTGTTGCCCGGCGGGCTCGCGCCGTCGTTGCGTCGGCTCGGCGAAGGTGTTCTGTCCGGGGGTTTCGGAGCGGACCGGGGAGCGGCGCAGGACCGCCGTCGCCGCCGCCACCACCGCCAGGAGAGCACCGGCGGCGAGCAGGGTCGTCGCGTCGGGGTGGATGAGTGCCTGGCCGCGCTGCGCCTGCCAGACCAGCAGCCCGGTGAGACCGGCGTACCCGAACGCGGCCACGAGCACCAGCGGGACCCGGCGCACCCACAGCGCGATCAGCGGCAGCACCTGCAGTGCGTGCAGTCCGACGAAGTGGGCCACCCGCAGGTCGCCGCCCCCCGTCGCCCAGCCGAGCAGCGGCATCCCCGGGCCGCCGTCGAGCGCGCCGACCGTGTGCGCGCCGATCGTGATCAGCTCGGCGCCGCCGGCCAGCGCCTGCGCCTGCTCCGGGGTCGGCGCGGTCATCAGGTAGCCGACCGACATGCCCGCCAGCGAGATCGCCACCCCCAGCGGGATCGCCCACGCCATCGCCCGGTCCACCCGGCGCTGCATGACCAGGAAGATCCCCAGCGCCAGCGTCAGTGCCCAGCCCAGGTAGGCGGCCCCTCCCATCACCATGAACACCGACTTGTCAAGCGTGGTGGCGAAGTTGAAGTGGCTGCGCACCCCGCGTACCGCCTGGAAGGTGATCGCCGAGATCTCCGGCAGCACGAACAGCGCCACGATCACCGTGCCCAGCCACCACAGGGTCCGCCGCCACCGCTCCACCTGGCTGATCATCCAGGCGAGCGTGAGCGCGTACAGGCTGAAGGAGGCGGCGAACTTGAACGGCTTGAGCCACACCCCCTCGCCCATGACGGTCCGCCCGTCGACCGCCAGGCCGACGGCGCTCACCGACATGAGCACCGCCATCGCCACGGCGCAGATGACGAGCGGGCCGTGCCAGGTTCTCCAGCGCGGGGCAATCATGATGTCTCCTTCGGATCGACTGGAGACAACACTGCTGGTCAGGCGCGGTACGAACCAGAGACGTGATCATCAGCTCACCATGACATCGTCATGAATCGGGCAATCGGCTCACGTCGTGACGATCCACGGCGACGGTCGCGTCAGGGGCGTCCCATCCGAGGGTGGCCCGTGTCCTGGGGGCGCTCGGGGTGTTCTTGGGTGGCGGACCAGGAGGCGAGCAGGCGTAGCGCGTCCTCGGACGGGGAGCCGGGTTCGGCGGTGTAGATCGTCATGGACAGGCCGGCTCGGCGCGCAGGTCCATGCTCTCGTAGGTGAGGGTGAGGTCGCCGACGAGGTGGTGGCGGAAGTGCTTGACGCCGGTGCCGTGGGTGCGGACGTTGTGGGCCGCCCATCGGCGGCGGAAGTCGTCGCTGCGGGTGGACAGCTCCCCGACCAGGTCGTGCAGGCCCTTGTCGTGCGGGTCCTGGCCGGCGGCGGTGCGCAGGTTGGCCACGGTCATGTCGGCGGCCAGGTCCCAGTCGGGGAAGAAGCGGCGTGCCGCGCTGTCGAGGAAGGTGAAGCGGGCGAAGTTCGGCGGCCGGGTCGGGTCGGCGTACAGATCGCTGTACAGATCGCTGTACAGGGCCCGGCCCAGGTGGTTGGCGGCCAGCAGGTCGGAGCGGTGGTTGCCGATGATCGCCGGGGCGGTGGCGATGGCGTCGAGCATCCACTGGAGGGTGGGCCGTGCGGTCGGCTGCTTGAGCCGGCGCCGGCGCAGGATGGCGTTGCTGCCGTCGGCCTCGTGCGCGAGGCGCAGCAGGTGGGCGCGTTCGGCGTCGTCCAGGTGCAGGGCGCGGGCGAGCGCGTCGAGGACGCCGGCCGAGACTCCGGCCAGGTGGCCGCGTTCGAGCTTGGCGTAGTACTCCACGCTCATCCCGGCCAGGGCGGCGACCTCGCTGCGCCGGAGGCCGGGAACGCGTCGTCGCCCGGCTACGGGCAGGCCCGCCTGACCGGGGGTGATCTTGGCGCGGCGCGAGGTGAGGAATGCCCGCACTTCGGACCGGTTGTCCATGCCGCAACGGTACGTCAGGCTCTGCGGCACGTGGGATGTACTGGGAGTACACCCATCAGCCGAGACTTCCTCGCCCGGGCTGGTGCGGGTGTGCTGGCTGCCATGAGCGAGGTTGTGATCGCGGCCGCCGCCGCTGGGATCCGCCGCCTGGCGGCCTGTCTGCTGGCCGGCCTCCTGGCGGGGTGCTCGGCGCCGGCAGGCCCGCTGGGTGCCGGGACGAGGACGCTGCCGGTGTCGTCGCCCCGCGTGGCGGGCGCCGGGTCGGGGGTGCCCGTGGTGCTGCGGTTCGGCGATCACGTCGTCGCCGCGAGGTTGACCGACACGATGGTGTCGCGGCAGCTCACCGCGATGCTCCCGTTGACCGTGCAACTGGCGGACGCGTGGGGGCAGGCGAAGGCGGGGCCGCTGCCGCGACCGCTCACGGCCGGGGGAGGCGGTACGCCGGTTCACGATCCCGCCGCGGGTGGCATCTACTTCTGGCCCGTGAGCGGGATGATCGCCGTCTACTACGACGACCTCGGCCAGACGGTGCCCGATCCGGGGCTGGTCCGGCTCGGCGTCGTCGAGGCCGGTCTGGACGACCTTTCCCGCGCGGGCCGGCGTCTCACGGTCCGGATCGAGCCGGTCGGCAGCGGATCGAGGTAGAGGACGGCGCGCCCCGGGTTGCTCGTCCCCTTCCTCGGTTCGATGGTCCAGGGAAACCGGCTGACATTCGCGCCGTCCCGCCCCGGTCACGGGTGGATGAGGTGGGCTGCGCGCAGCTCCTCGACGGCGAGTGCCGCGTACTGGTGGGCGCCGTACTCGGACAGGTGGGTGTTGTCGCCGTTGACGTCGGTGAGGTAGATCGGCTTGGAGCCCTCGGGGCCGAGGGACTCGACGAGTTGCTCGGTGCGGGCGGTGAGGTCGATGAGCGGGACGTTCTCGGCGGCGGCGACCGCTCGGGTCTCGGCGGGCAGGTTCACGTCGCCGTGGATGATGAGGCCGAGGTCGTTGAGCTGGGTGCCCTGGAAGCGGCGGCGCACGACGGAGGTGACCAGCACGGGCCGGCCGCCCTGCTCGCGTACGCCGGCGACCATGGCCGAGAGGTTGGCGCGGAAGTCCTCGGCGGTGGTGGTCTTGTCGTTGTGGCCGAACTGGATGAGGACGAGGTCGCCGCGCTGGATGCGGGGCTTCATCGCGGGGAAGAACGCCTCGCCGTCGCGGAAGGTGACGCTGCTCTCGCCGCTGTCGGCGTGGTTGACGACGGAGAGGCCCCGGCCGAGGAAGGAGGGCAGCGCCTGTCCCCAGCCGTAGTAGGGGTGGCTGCTCTGGTCGCAGGCGGTGGAGTCGCCGGCGATGAAGAGCTGGCGGACGCGGCGGGCGGGGGCCACCTTGATCCTGGCGACGTGCGGGGCGGGGCCGTCGAAGGTCAGGGTCAGGCCGGGCGTGCCGAGCGGGCCGGTGGGCTCGCCCTCGGGCTCGCGGACGTTGACGGTGAAGCTGCGGCGAGCGAACGCGCCCGGTTCCGTGGCGGTGAGCGGCACCATCGAGCGTCGGGCCTCGGCGTGCACGGAGGTCTGTGCGGCGACCTGGGCGTCGCCGAGCACGACCGTCACGTCGTAGTTGCCGGTGGGGACGTCGAACGTGCAGACGATGGGTGACGTGCCGGTGCAGTGGGACGCCAGGTCCTCGTACGGCAGTGGGGGAGGTCCGTCGGCCAGGGCGGGGGAGCCGATGAGTAACGGGGTGAGCAGGGCGGCGACGGCGAGCAGGGGGCGGCGTTGTCTCACTGGGCTCCTTGGGTAAGCGCTTTCCAGTGGCTTGCGAACAAGTCGCGGGGCTCGTGGTGGACACCCGGATTTAAACGGTTTCTCGGGGGATGTGCAAGCAGGTGGCGTGGATTCGGGGGTGGTGCGCGGCAGGATGGCGTGCTGCTTCCTGTCTCCTATTCTGCGTTGAAGCCCTGTTCAGGGCTGCTCGGCGACGTCGCGCGGGCGGGATGCGCAGGGCCGCGTCAGGGTGAGGCTTGACTGGCGTTCCTGCCTATGGTCCGATGACATCCACGTAAACGGTTCAACTCGTAAGAGTTTCGACGAGCCGCATCATCTCCTCTGCTCCCGGCCGGATCGGTGACCGGCTCCCCCCTCGTGACAAGGAGACGTTCATGCATGCCTTACGCCGACATCGAGCTGTCGTCGTTCTGCTCGCCTGTACGGCGCTGACCGCGCCCGCGGACGCCGCGGCCCTCACGCACCAAGCGGCCGCACGTCCGATGGAGAACCTGGGGCGCGGCGTCGTGGCCGTGCGTTCCAGCAGCACGAACGTGCTGGTGACCTGGCGGCTGCTGGGGCTGGACCCTGACGGGATCGGCTTCAACGTCTACCGGTCCACCGCCGGCGGCTCGTACGTCAAGCTCAACTCCTCCGTCCTGACCGGCGGCACCAACTACACCGACTCCACGGCCGACCTCACCAAGGCCAACAGCTACCGCGTCCGGCCGGTGGTCGACGGCGCCGAGCAGGCGCCGAGCGCCGCCTTCACGCTGAGCGCCGGCCACGCCACCGAACCCGTCGTCCGCGTCCCCCTGCGCGCGGGCGGGCCGGTGAAGTTCGTCTGGGTGGGCGACCTCAACGGCGACGGGGAGTACGACTACGTGCTCGATCGTCAGACCTCACCCCAGACGATCGAGGCCTACCGCAACGACGGCGCCTTCCTCTGGTCGGTGAATCTGGGGCCGAACAGCACCGACCAGGACAACATCGAGCCCGGCTCGTCCACCGTCGACGTGGGCCACTGGGACGGCGTCACGGTCCACGACCTCGACAGCGACGGCCGGGCGGAGGTGGCGGTACGCATCGCCAACGGCGTGGTCTTCGGCAACGGCACGACGTACACCGGCCTGCCGAGCGACACCCACCAGGCCATCGCCATCCTCGACGGCCGGACCGGCGCGCTGCGGGCGAGCGCCCCCGTGCCGACCGACTACCTCGCCGACGGCCCGATGGGGGCCCGCCTCGGCGTCGGCTACCTGGACGGTGTGACGCCGAGCCTGGTCGCGTACATGAAGAACCGGGTCGGCAACGGCGGCTTCAACCTCATGTACACCGCGTGGAAGCTCTCCGGCGGCACGCTGAGCAGGCAGTGGAAGTGGCTGCGCGGCTCGCAGGCCGCCCCCGACGGGCACAACACCCGCATCATCGACCTGGACCAGGACGGCGATGACGAGATCGCCGAGATCGGGTTCGCGCTCAACGGCGACGGCACCCTGCGCTACAGCCTGGCCGACGAGGGGGTCGTGCACGGCGACCGCTGGCACGTCGCCGACATGGACCCCCGCCGGGCCGGCCTGGAGGGGTACGGCGTGCAGCAGGACAACCCGAGCGGCCTGCGCGAGTACTACTACGGCGCCAAGAACGGCAACATGCTCTGGCAGCACGTCGAGGCCGGCGTCGGCGACGTCGGACGCGGCATGGCCGCCGACATCGACCCGCGCCACCTGGGCATGGAGGTCTGGTCGTTCTCCGGCGTCTACAACGCCCGCACCAACACGCTCACCCAGGCCACCGGCCCCTGGCCGCATCTGAGCGTGCTCTGGGACGGCGACCTGACCACGGAGCTGTTCAACGACGGCCGGATCGAGAAGTGGGACCCCGCGACGGGGGGCGTGTCACGGCAGGTGACCACCTGGAACTTCGGCGCGACCAACAACGGCACGCAGTATCCCGCGCTGATCGGCGACATCCTCGGCGACTGGCGCGAGGAGGTGGTGATGACCACTCCCGAGTACGACGAGCTGCTCGTCTTCACCACCGACAGGCCGACCGCCACCCGGCTCTACACGCTCGCCCACAACCCGGCCTACCGCAACGACCTGACCGTCAAGGGCTACCTGCAGGACCACCACGTCGACTACTACCTCGGCAACGGCATGACCACGCCGCCCCGGCCGAACATCAGCTACTGATCCCCTGTCGTACGGAAGGAGTTCGATTCTCGTGGTTGAAATCAGCCGGCGGTCCATGCTGGCCACCACGGCGGCGGGCGCCGCGGCGGCGCTGGCCTTCCGCGGTGCCAGTCCTGCTGCGGCACAGGCCACCCCGACGGCCGCGCCCGTGGATCTGAAGGGGCATGACCCGATCACCCTGACCTGGCTCGAAGGCGGGGCCCCCGCCGAGGTGACCGGCGGTACGACGTGGGGCGTGCCGTGGCCGCGCGGCGCGTTCGCGCCCGAGCAGCAGTTCACCCTCACCACCGAGGCGGGCGCCCAGGTGCCGGTGCAGTCGTGGCCGATCGGCTTCTGGCCGGACGGCTCGGTGAAGTGGACCGCGCACGCGGTGAGCGGGGCCGAGCCGCGCGCGCGGACGTACCGGCTCGCCGCGGGAACGGCCGCGCAGCCCGCGAAGCCGGTGGTCGTCAGGACCGCCGGCGGCCAGGTCACCGTGGACACCGGGGTGATCACCGTGGTGTTCGGGCGCTCGGGCGAGCACCTCGTCAAGTCGATCACGCGGGGCGCGACCGTCGTCGCCAAGGACGGCCGCCTCATCGCCTCCCGCCAGGACAAGCCCGAGGAGGCCGGCAAGACCGAGTCGTTCACCGGCCACGTCTCGTCGGTGAAGGTCGAGCAGAGCGGCCCCGTCCGGGCGGTGGTCAAGGTGGAGGGCAGGCACAAGAAGGGGCGGCGCGAGTGGCTGCCGTTCACGGTGCGGTTCTACCTGTACGCGGGCTCCGACGCGATCCGCGTGGTGCACACCTTCGTCTACGACGGCGACGAGGGCAAGGACTTCGTCAACGGCCTGGGCGTGCGCTTCGCCGTGCCGATGCGGGGCGAGCTGCACGACCGGCACGTGCGCTTCGCGGGCGAGGGCGACGGCGTGCTGGCCGAGGCCGTACGCGGCGTCACCGGCCTGCGCCGCGACCCCGGCCAGGCCGTCCGGCAGGCCCAGTACCAGGGCAAGGCCACCCCCGACCCGGCCACCTGGGACCAACGCGTCACCACGCGCCTGCACTGGATCCCGGCCTGGGGCGACCACCGGCTGAGCCAGCTCAACGCGCACGGCTTCGAGATCCACAAGCGCACCAAGGAAGGCCACTCGTGGGTGCGCGTGGACGGCGGGCGCCGGGCCGCCGGGCTCGCCTACGTCGGCGGGCCGACCGGCGGGCTGGCGTTCGGCATGCGGAACTTCTGGCAGCTCTGCCCGACCGAGCTGGAGATCACCGGCGCCGCCTCCGACGAGGCGCAGGCCACCGTGTGGATGTGGTCGCCCCGGGCGGGCGCGATGGACCTGCGGTTCTACCACGACGGCATGGGCCAGGACACCTACCCGGAGCAGCTCGACGCCTTGGAGATCACTTACGAGGACTACGAGCCCGGCTTCGGCACCCCGTACGGTGTCGCGCGCACCACCGAGCTGACGTTCTGGGCGCTGGAGGCCACCCCGGCGAGCGAGCGCTTCGCCCGGCTCGCCGACGCCAACGCCACCCCGCCCCTGCTGATCAGCCCGCCTCAGCACAACCACGCGGCCGGCGTGTTCGGCTCCTGGTCACCGGTGGACCGGTCGGTCCCGGCCAAGGCGGCGCTGGAGGACAGGCTCGACCTGGTGCACAAGTACCACCGCGAGCAGGTGGACCAGCGCTCCTGGTACGGCTTCTGGGACTACGGCGACATCATGCACAGCTACGACGGCGACCGGCACGTGTGGAGCTACGACGTCGGCGGCTACGCCTGGGACAACTCCGAGCTGTCCACCGACCTGTGGCTCTGGTACCACTACCTGCGCACCGGGGACGCGCAGGCGTTCCGCTTCGCCGAGGCGATGACCCGCCACACCAGCGAGGTGGACATGTACCACCTCGGCAAATGGCGCGGCCTGGGCACCCGGCACGGCGTCATGCACTGGGGCGACAGCGCCAAGCAGGTGCGCATCAGCAACGCCGGTTACAAGCGCTTCTACTACTTCCTCACGGCCGACGAGCGGATCGGCGACGTGCTGCACGACCTGATCGACTCCGACCGCAGCTTCCTCGTGCTCGACCCCGTACGCAAACTGGGCGGCCGGCCGTTCGACCCGGACCCCAAGGCGCTCGGCGTCGGAACCACCACCGACTGGGGCTCCCTGGCGATGGCGTGGCTGACGGAGTGGGAGCGGGGCGGCGACCCGATCGCCCGCACCAAGCTGGTCAACGGCGCCACCACGATCGCGGCGCTGCCCAACGGCTGGGTGCAGGGCGGGGACGTCACGTACAACCTGGCCGACGGCCGCTTCGCCCCGATGACGGAGAAGTCGGTGAGCATCGGCAGCCTCAGCTCCGTCTTCGGGCTCATCGAGGTCATGACCGAGCTGATCGGCCTGATCGACGACCAGGCCGTGAAGGCGAAGTGGGTGGAGTTCTGCCGCCTCTACAACGCGACCAAGGCCGAGCAGAAGGAGGCCACCGGCGCCGACTGGGGCAACCTCAACCTCCGGCAGGCCTACTCGCGGGCCACCGCGTACGCGGCCGTGCAGCTGAACGACCAGGCCCTCGCCAAGCGTGCCTGGCAGGAGCTGCGCACCGGCCACGCCGGCTACCCCGACAACCACCCGTTCGCCTCGCGGCGGGTCGAGGGGTCCGCCGTGCTGAACCCCGTGGACGAGGCGAATCTGTCGACGAACGCCAGCGCGCAGTACGGCCTGGCCGTCTTCCAGTGCCTCGCCCTGGTCGGGGAGCACATCTGAGGTGATCGTGCCGCGGTCCGCCGGAACCGGTGCCGGCGGCCCCCGGCGGATCTCGACTCCGTGCCTCAGTAGGATGACGACTCATGATCACCGTGATGACCTGGAACGTTCTGCACCGCATCCACGCGGAGAACTGGGGTGCGGACATCCCGGCGCGCTGGCCGGACGAGCCGGAGCGGATCGCCGCCGTCTCGGCACGGCTCGCCGGCCGCGCCGAGCAGGTCATCGCCTTGCAGGAGGTCAGCGGGGACCAGCTGGCCGCCCTGCGTCGTGCCCTGCCCGGCCGGACGGTTCACGCCCTGACCTATCCGCGTGTCCCGGCACCGCGCAACGGCGCCTCCCCCCTCGACGATCCGCGGGAACACCTCGTGCTGGCGGTGGACGGACCGGCCCGCCAGGTCGCCGCCGAACCCTTCGAGGAGGATCCGGGCAAGGGCCTGCTCGCCGTCCGGACCGCCGGGATTCTCGTGATCGCCGTCCACGTGAGCTCCGGTGAACGGAGCGCGCGTCAGCTGGAACGCCTTTCGGAGCTGGCCGCCGCCTCGCCGGAGCCGGTCGTCCTGCTCGGTGACTTCAACACCGACCGGGCCGCCGTGCTCGCCGGCCTCGGCCCCGCGTTCACCGTCGCGGACCTCCCGCCGGACGCGCTGCCGACCCGGCCGCGCACGGAGGGCGCGAAGTCGCCGTTCATCGACCACGTGGTCGTACGCGGAGGCGAGGCCGGCGACGCGGCCGTCGAGAACGCGGACGGCCTGTCGGACCACAATCTCGTGCGTGCGAGGGTGACCGCCTGAACGGCGCCGGGAGTCACTCCCGCGGTGGCGCGGGCTTCAGCGTGCGGACCGAGTCGCGCACGACGATGTGCGTGCCGAGCATGACGTGGCCCGTGCCGGCCTCGCCCGACCCGCGTTCCAGCGCCATGCGGACGGCCGTGCGGCCGAGCTCCTCGTGGGGCACGTGGACGGTGGTGAGGTCGATGTCGGCGGCGGTGGGCAGGTCGTCGAAGCCGACCATGGAGATGTCGTCGGGCACCCGCAGCCCGTGCTCGCGCAGCGCCTGCCGGGCGCCGGCCGCGAGGAGGTCGTTGCCGGCGAACACGGCGGTGAAGTCGGCCGGTCCCGCCGCGAGGCGCTCCCGGATCATGCGGTAGCCCTCGCTGCGCTCCATGGTGCCGTCGATCTCCAGACCGGGGTCGTGGGCGACGTGGAAGTCGGCCAGGGCCCGGCGGTAGCCGGCGACGCGGCTGTCGGGCGTGGTGTAGCCCTCCCGGCGGCCGAGGAACAGGATGCGCCGATGGCCGGCCGAGAGCAGGTGGCTGGTGATGGCGTAGGCGCCGCCGGTGTTGTCGTACTCGACGACGAGGGCGGGCACGTCGGGGCCCAGCGTGGGGCGGCCGCACAGGACGAGCTGGGAGCCGGCGGCGGCCAGGGCGCGGGCGTAGTCGGCCATGCGCTCGCGGTAGGCGTCGTTGTTGACGACGTTGCCGACGAGGATCACGCATTCGGCCTGTTCCTGCCGCATGAGCTGGACCGTGGCGAGCTCGCGCTCGGGGTCGCCGCCGGTGGTGCCGACGATGCAGAGCTTGCCTTCGAGGGCGGCCTGGGTCTGGACGCCCTGGGCGACGTGCGCGTAGTGGGGTGACACGACGGAGGTGACGATGATGGCGACGCTGCGGCTGCGGGCCCCGGCCAGGCCGCGGGCGTTGGCGTTGGCGACGTAGTCGAGCTCGCGGACCGCCTTCATGACCTTGCTGCGGGTGGCGGGGGCGCTGGGGTAGGAGCCGGACAGGATGCGGGAGACCGTGGCGACGGACACGCCGGCGTGGGCGGCCACGTCGCGGATCGTCACCGCCCGCCGGTCCTCACCCTCGGATGTCGCGCGCCGGGACATGCACCCTCACCTGTCAGGTCTATGGCTGGTAAACCGGTTGCATCGATCGTTTCGCTCCCCTGCGGAGGTGTCAAATCGTACCTCTCCGGGTGCCGGGTGGAAGCGGTTGCACCCGGCCGTCGGGCGGGCGTCACTGGTTCGCCGCGTACTCCTCGGCCAACTCCCTGGCCATCTGGTCGCCGCCGGTCTGCTTCCACTGGGCGACGACGTCCTTCCAGGCCGACAGCGGTTTGCGGCCGAAGGCGATGGCCGCGATGCCGTCCCCGAGGATCTGGTTCAGCTGGGCGCCCTTGCTCACCTGGGTGGCCGAACGCAGCCCCTGACCGGGATTGGGGACGCTCTTCGGCAGCGTCGCCTGCTGCCACTCGTAGGTGGCCTTGGCCGTCTCCGGGTGGCCGGGGAGGTAGAGGACCGACGGCGCGGCGCCGATGTAGCGGAAGGGGAGGGTGTTGTTGTTCTCGGTCTGGTAGAGGTCGGTGGTCTTGATGCCGCCGTCCTCCTTGGTGAAGTGCACGCCCTCGACGCCGTAGTTGGCCAGCTCGTACTCCTTGGTGCCGAACGGGGCGCTGAGGTAGTCGCTGATGCGCAGCAGCAGTTTGATCCGGTCGGCGGGGGCCTTCTTGAGGGTGACGTAGCCGAACATGCCGGCGCTCTGCCAGGGCGTGGCCGCCGGGCTGTACGGGCGGCCCAGGTCGAGCTCGTACCTGCCGTTGATCTTGGTGAGGGTGGTCGGCGACAACGACCCGAAGCCGTCCTGGGAGGAGGCGACCGTGCCGTTGTAGAAGTAGCTCTGCATGTCGGTGGAGCTGACGGTCAGGCTGTCGGGATGCACCGACTCGGCCTCCACCAGCTTGCGCATGACGTCGATGGCCTGCTCGAACTGCGGGGTGGTGATCGTCGAGGTGAACTGGCCGCCCGAGACCGCCCAGATGTTGGGCGCGCCGAGCGCGCCGGCGTGGTAGGTGATGCACCCCAGACCGGTGAAGAGCGTCTTGTACCAGCCGAGCCCCCACTTGCGCTCGCCGCTGAGCTCCTTCATCGCGTCCAGGTACTGCTCGGCGGTCCAGTCCTTGGGGATGCCGGCCTCGTTCATGGCCGTGCGGTTGACGAACAGGCTGTTGGCCGGCATGGGTCGCTCCAGCGGGATGCCGTAGATCTTGCCGTTGATCCGTCCCATGCCCTTCCAGGCGTAGGTGGGGATGTTGGCCAGGTTCGGGTACTGCCTGACGGCGTCACCCGCGACGAACTCCGACAGATCGGCGCACCGGGCCTGGATGAACTCCAGGGAGTGCGGCAGCGCCAGGTTGGTGAACATGATGATGTCCGGCAGGTCGCTGCCCGAGGCCATCAGGGTGGTCATCTTCTGGCCGTACTCGGGGTCGGGGATGACGGTCACCTGCAGGTCGACGTTGAGCGCCTTGTTGATCGCCTGCCAGTACCGGTTCTGGGCGACGGGCGCGGGCGGCGGGCCGTACGTCACGACCAGCGCGGTCACCTTCGAGCCGTCGCCGACGGTGTCGTCGACCGACTGCGTCAGCGTCTCCGGGTACGTCAGGTAGAGCGGCTGCACGCCGGTGTCGTCGCCGGGCGCGTCCGGCTTCGGCCCGGCGAAGGGCACGTAGGTCGGCCACGGCGCCAGCTGCTTGCCCGCGTTGGAGACGCCGCCGGTGCCCGAGCCGCCGCCACTGCCGCCACAGGCGGACAGCAGGGGTGCGGCGGCCAGGCCGAGGGCTCCCGCGCCGGCCATCCTGAGCAGGCCGCGACGGTTCATGATGTTGTCCATGACGAGGTTCCTTCGGGGGGTCAGGCCTTGAGCGCGCCCGTGAGCACGCCCTTGGCGAAGTAGCGCTGCAGGAACGGGTACACGCACACGATCGGCAGGGTGGCCAGGATGACGACGGCCATCTGGACCGACTGCGGCGAGGCCGTGGCCATCTCGCCCGCCGTCTCGGACAGGGAGGCGCCGCCGGTGACGTACTGGCGCAGCACGGTGCCGATCGGCCATTTGCTCTGGTCGTTGAAGTAGATGATCGCCTCGAAGAAGCGGTTCCAGTACGAGACCGCGTAGAACAGGCCGATCACCGCGATGACCGCCTTGGACAGCGGCAGCACGACCTTGCGCAGGATCGCCAGCTCGCCGGCGCCGTCCATGCGGGCGGCGTCGATCAGCTCCTGCGGGATCGACTGGAAGAAGCCGCGCATCACGACCAGGTTGAACACGTTGATCAGGAACGGCAGGATCAGCGCCGCGTAGTTGTCCACCAGGCCGGCGCTCTGCACGACCAGGAACAGCGGCACCATGCCGGGCGGGAACAGGAACGTGAACAGCACCAGCAGCAGCATCGGCTTGCCTCCGTAGACCTTCGGCCGGCTCAGCGTGTACGCCAGCGCGATGGTGCAGGCCAGGCTCAGAGCCGTGCCGACCAGCGTGATGCCGGTGCTGATGACCAGGGCGCGGGTGATGATGCCGCCGGCCAGGATGTCGCCGTAGGCGTCGAAGGAGAACTCGGTCGGCCAGATCACCCAGCCGCCGTTGTCGATGACGTTCTGCGGGCTCGCCAGGCTGGTGGCCAGCACCGTCCACAGCGGGAAGAGCACCAGCAGCACGACGACGCTCAGCGCGACCGCCTTCAGCGCGCGGATGGCGACGGTGGGGCGGCCCATCCAGGCGGGCGCTTGCGTGGTGGTGCTCATGCCTTGTAAACCCCCTGCTCGCCGAGCCGGTGCGCCACTTTGTTGGCGGTGTGGATGAGGACGACGCCGATCACGCCCTTGAACAGGCCGACGGCGGCGGCGTAGCCGAAGTCGCCGCCCGCGAAGGCGGTGAAGTAGACGAACGTCTCCAGCACCTCGCCGGTCTCCGGGCCGACCGACTGGCGTTGCAGGAAGAACTGCTCGAACCCGATCGACAGGAACTCGCCCAGGCGCAGCACCAGCAGCAGCACGATGACCGGGCGGATGGCGGGCAGGGTGACGTGCCACAGGCGGCGGCCCCAGCTCGCGCCGTCGATGGCGGCGGCCTCGTACTGCTGCTCGTCGACCTGCGACAGCGCGGCCAGGAAGATGATGGTGGCCCAGCCGCACTCCTTCCAGACGAGCTGGGCGACCACCAGCGGCCCGTACGCGTCCGGGTTCCCGATGATCGAGATGCTGCCCGCGCCCAGGTCGGACAGCCAGCCGTTGACCACGCCCGCGCCGCCGAGCATCTGCTGGAACAGCGCCAGCACGATCACCCACGACAGGAAGTGCGGCAGGTAGACCACGCTCTGCACGAACTTCCTGACCGTGTCGCCGACGATGCTGTGCAGCAGCAGGGCCAGCGCCAGCGGGGCAGGGAAGAAGAACACCAGTTGCAGGACGGCGATCGTCAGGGTGTTGCGCACCGCGTTCCAGAACCCGGGGTCGGTGAGCATGCGCTCGAAGTGCGCCAGGCCCACCCACTCGCTGCCCGAGATCCCGAGGAACGGGACGTAGTCCATGAACGCCAGCACGTTGCCGAACATCGCGCCGTAGTGGAAGACCAGGAAGTACACCAGGCCCGGCACCGCGATGAGCAGCAGCACGCGGTCGGCGCGGATGCGGCGCAAGCGGTTGTGCGCCGTCCCTGTCCTCTCGGTGGGCGGGCTGGCCGCGCCGGTGTCGCTGCGGACCCGCGTCATGCTCACGTGCTACGCCTCTCTCGCGTGCCCAGCTCGAAACAGAATGTTCATCAACATAAAGCGGTTACATAGGACCGTCAATAGCGGTTCCAGGGAGTCTTCCTGGACAGAGAGCGTTGTGATGGGGGAGGTGATCTCGTACAGTTACCTCGAACTGAGGAAGCGTTTACATGGATGTCCCACGTCTCATAGGAGCTGATCCGTGCTACGGCGACCCGTCGCGGTCTTCGCCATCGCCCCCTGGGCGTTCGGCGACGTCTTCCCGGCCGATCTGCTCACCCGGTTACGGCAACTGGCCGACATCGACCCGGCGACCACCTTCACCTCGTTCGAGGGACCGGAGGCCGCCGCCGCGTTGGCGGAGGCGAACATCCTGCTCACCGGCTGGGGAGGCCCGCGCGTCGACGAGGCGGTGCTGGCGGCCGCGCCCCGGCTGCGGGCCGTCGTCCACGCCGCCGGCACCGTCAAGGCCCGCGTCGCTCCCGCCGTGTACGACAGGGGCATCGTCGTGTCCTCGGCGGCCGACGCCAACGCCGTCCCGGTGGCCGACTACACACTCGCCATGCTCGTCCTGGGCGCCAAGCGCGCCTTCACCCGCGCCCGGCGCTACGCCGCCGCCCGCGAGGACGGCCCCAGGGACTGGCTCTCCGGCGACGGCACCGGCCTGCACGACTGCACGGTGGGCGTGATCGGCGCCTCCCGGATCGGCCGGCTGGTGCTGCGGCGTCTGCGGGCCTTCGACGTGGAGACGCTGCTGTACGACCCCCACGTGAGCACGGCCGAAGCCGCGGCCCTCGGCGTCGAGCCGGTGAGCCTGGACGAGCTCTGCCGCCGCGGCGACCTCGTCACCGTGCACGCCCCCGCCCTGCCCGAGACCCGCCACATGCTCGACGCCCGCAGGCTCGCCCTGCTGCCGGACGGCGCCGTCGTCGTCAACACCGCCCGCGGCTCGTTGATCGACACCGAGGCGCTGACCGCGGCGTGCGCCACGGGCCGGATCTCCGCCATCCTCGACGTGACCGACCCCGAACCGCTGCCACCGGGGCATCCGCTCTTCGCCCTGCCGAACGTCCTCGTCACTCCGCACCTGGCCGGTGCGCAGGGGCGTGAGATGCGCAGGCTCGGCGAGTTCGCGGTGGCCGAGGTCGGCAGGTTCGTCAACGGTGTGCCGCTGCTCGGACAGGTCGAGCCGGCGCAACTTCCCTACATCGCGTGAGGTCGGAATGACGAAGACGTTCATGTTCGGCGGGGGCGGCGTCGAGCTGGGCCCCGACGGAGCGCCGACGGCGTTCCTGCATCCCCGGGACCCCGGCCGGGTCTACCTCCTCAGCGAGACACTGGAGGAATGGCATGGTCCTGATCACTCCTGGGGCTCTGGCTTCGTCATCACGCCGGAGGGGTCCGGCCGATGGCAGACCGCGAACGCGGTGGACTGGCGCGCCGGCGGCGTGACCGCGTGGCATCGGCCGCGAGCTGGCCTGGAGCTGACCATCGACCGCCGCACCGACGGCGACCACTGGGTGGAGACCTATCGGTGGACGAACACCGGCGACCGCGCCGTCGAGATCACGGGGCTGGCCGTGAACGTGCCGGTACGCGACGTCTACGACGGGGCGCGGTCGGCGTTGGCCCGCGGTTGCCACGCGCACGTCTTCACCGGCGGCGCGTGGTCATGGATCCTGGCCGAGCCGATGTCCGGGGCGGCGCCGCTGCTCGGGGTGATCGTGCGGGAGGGGAGCCTGTGGGCGTACTCGGTCGAGTCCCGCAACCGGCGCACCTCGTCGAACGCCCGAGGGCACCTCCTCGTCCACCCGACCGATCATGCCCGCAACCCCGACGCTTTCGGCGGGCAGCCGGTCCTGACGCTGGCCGCGGGGGAGAGCCACACGCTGTCGTGGGAGCTCGGCTGGTACGACAGCCGCGCGGCGTTCCTCGTCGCCACGGACGCCCCGGCGCGGCTGCCCTCGCTGACCGCGCCGCTCGGCTCGGAGGTGGAGGTCGAGCTCGCCGCCGGAACGACGCTCCTGTCCGGGGAGAGCGCCGTCATGGGGAGCCGCCACGGCGTCCAGCACCTCGACCTGGAGCGCGACGGGCGCACGAGCCGTACGGCGGTCGCCTTCCTGGCTCCGGTCCGGCTCCTCACCGAGGCACGGGTCGAACGCATCCTCCACGAACACCGGCCGGTCGAACGGCCGGATCCCGAGCGGTACGCGTTCGTCCCCGTGGACACCCGCACCGGGTTACGGCAGACGGAGAACGGCTGGCCCGACTGGACCGACGGCGCCGAGCGGACCGGGATGGCCGTGCTGCTGCAACAGGCGCGACGGCGCGGCTGGGGCGACCGGCAGGCGATCGACGACGCGCTGCGGGGGTTCGCGCGCTTCGCCCGGGAACGACTCGTCCAGCCGGACGGCTCCGTCCGTCGCGGCAGCCGACCCGGCGCCGAGCCGTTGCGGCTCTACAACACGCCGTGGCTCGCGCACTTCTTCCTCGACCAGTTCCATCTCTACGGCGACGGCGCCGACCTGGACCTCGCCGCGTCCCTCCTGGAATCCGGTTACGCGTTGGGCGCGGCCGGCCAACTCCTGATCGGGCACCCCGAGGCCGTCGCCGGGGTCGCCGACGCACTGGAGGCCCAGGGCCACCCGGAGCGGGCGGGCTCGCTGCGCGAGGCCCTGATCGACCACGCCGACCGCTTCGTGGACCTCGGCACCGACCTGCCGGCGCACGAGGTCACGTACGAACAGTCGATGGTCGCGCCGCTGGTGAGCCTGTTCGCGACCGCGTACGCCCTGCGGCCCGACGAGCGCTTCGTCGCCGCACTGCGTCCCGCGGTGAGGTGGCTGCGGGCCTTCGGCGGGCCGCAGCCGCACGTGCGGCTGCGTGACATCGGCATCCGGCATTGGGACGGCTACTGGTTCGGCATCGACCGGCAGTGGGGCGACGTCTTCCCGCACTACTGGAGCGTCCTGACCGCGGTGGCCCTCCGCCGGCTCCCCGCACAGCTGCAGACCGAGGAGAGCCGGCGGACCGCGGACGCGATCTTCGCGGCCAACCTCGTCGACTTCACCCCGGACGGCCGTACGACCTGCGCCTTCGTGATGCCGAGCTGCGTGGACGGCCGCCCGGCCCATCGTCCGGACCCCCTGGCCAACGACCAGGACTGGGCCCTGGCGCTCCTGCTGCGAACGACCGAACCCTCGGTCAGCGGCATGACAGGCGGTGTCGGCGCGGGAGGCGGGGCTCTGACTCACCCATGCTCGCCTCTGTGAGAGGGCATCAGCAGCGCGCACCTTCTCGAACTTCCAGGAGCGGCAGGCCCGCCGCGTACCGGCGGAGGAAACGAGCGGTCGGGGTGTCCGCGGTCGCGACGGCGTCCGGGGTTCCCTCCGCGATCACCGTGCCCCCGTCCGGACCGGCTCCCGGCCCCAGGTCGATCACCCAGTCCGCGGACGCGGCGACGGGGATGTCATGTTCGGCCACGACGACGGTGTTGCCCGAGTCGAGCAGCACGTCGAGCGCGTCCACCACACGCTGGACGTCCGACGGGTGCAGGCCCGAGACGGGTTCGTCGAGGACGACGAGGCCGGCCTTGCGGCCTGCGGCGCCGCGCTGGATGGCGGACGCCAGTTTCAGCCGCTGCGCCTCGCCGCCGGACAACTCGGTGGCGCTCTGACCGAGCTGGAGATAGCCGAGCCCGACCTGGTTCAAGGCTCCCAGGATCTCCGCGAGTTGCCGGGGCTCGGAGAACCGCTCCACGGCCTCGGCGACGGTCAGCTCCAGCACCTGATCGATGGCCAATCCCCGATGCCTGATTTCCAAAGCCTCCGGCTTGTAACGCCGGCCCTCGCACGCGTCGCAGACCACCCACACATCGGGCAGGAAGTGCATGTCAACCAGCTTGCGGCCATAACCGGTGCAGGTTTCGCAGCGGCCGCCACCCGCCGTGTTGAAGCTGAACCAGGAGGCGTTGACCCCGCGTTCGCGCGCCACGTCGGTCGCGGCGAACAGCCGGCGGACGATGTCGAACGCCTTGCTGTACGTGGCCGGGTTGGACCGCGGCGTGCGCCCGAGCGGTTCCTGATCGACGACGGCGACCCAGTCGAACCCCTCCAGGCCGGTCACCTGCCGCACCGTGTCCGTCCTCGTCCCGTTCAGCGCGGCCTCCACGCTCGCCGCGAGCGCGCCGAGCAGACTGCTCTTGCCGCTGCCGCTCACCCCCGTCAGGCAGGTGAGCCGACCGGCGGGGAAACGCACCAGGTTCGCGGTCATGTTGTGCGCGCGCAGGCCGTGCAGCTCCACCCAGCCGATGTCATCCCCTGCCGGACGGCGGGTCCGGCGCAGCCGCGGCCCCTCACCGGCGAGATAGCGTCCGGTCAGCGACGTCGGATGGGCGGCCGCGGCCGCGGGAGGCCCCGACACCAGGACCTCACCGCCGAGGCGGCCCGCGCCGGGCCCCATGTCGATCACCCAGTCGGCCCGGGCGATCAGTTCGGGGTCGTGCTCGACCAGGAGCACCGTGTTGCCGGCCTTGCGCAGCTCCAGGGCGATGTCGAGCAGATGCGCCTTGTCCGCCGGATGCAGCCCCGTCCCCGGCTCGTCCAGGACGAAGATGAGACCGCTCAGCTCGGTGCTGAGCTGCGCGGCGAGCCGGGTCCGCTGCAACTCGCCTCCGGACAACGTCGCGGCGCTCCGGGACAGCTGGAGATGGGCCAGGCCGAGCCGGTCGAGTATCCCGAGCCTGCGGCCCAGGTCCTGCAGCAGCGGCTCACCCACCTCGCGCTGCCGGGCGCCCAGGTCCCCGGCCACCCGCTCCGCCCAGCTCCGCACCTCCCGTACCTCCACCTCGAGCAGGTCGGGATAGGTCAGCCCGCCGAGCCGCACGGACCGGGCCACCTGGTCGTAGCCGCTGCCGCCGCAGGCGCCGCACGGCTGCTTGCGCATGTACGGCAGGTAGCGCTGCTTGGCGCTGGAGGTCTGGGCGTTCGTGAACACCCGCTCCACCTCGGCGAGCGCGCCCCGCAGCGGCTGGCTCGAGGTGTAGGTCACCGAGACCGTCTCTTTCTTGCTCGTCATGTCGACGGTCGCCTCGACCTTCTCCTCGCCGGTGCCGTACAGGACACAGTGACGGAACTCCTCCGGCAGGGACCGCCACGGCAGGCCGAGATCCACACCCCGCTTCTCGGCCAGCGCCGGCACGAACGCGTGCTCCCCCGAACGCCACTTCGCGTACCAGGGCGAGGCCCCCTCGAAGAGCGGCAGCTCCGGATGGGTGATGACCAGGTCCTCCTGCGCCTGCCAGCGCCCGCCCACGCCGTGGCAGTCGGCACAGCTCCCTTCCGGCGTGTTGCGGTCGAAGTGAGCGGTCGTCAGGTGCCCGTTCCCGCCCTGCGCCGCCGGGTCCGCGCCGACGCCCGGAAGGCGCGAGTACAACAGCCCCAGATGCCCGTCGATGCCGGTGATCGTCGCCACCGTGGACCGGGGGTTGCGGTTCAGACGGCGTTGGTCGACCGCGAGCGTCGCGCCGAGTCCCAGGATGCGGTCGACCTTCGGCCGGTTGCGCTGCGTGATGTACTGCCGCACGAACGGCGAAAGCCCCTCCAGATAGCGCAGCTGGGCCTCATGGTGCAGGGTGTCGATGGCCAGCGAGGTCTTGCCGCTGCCGCTCACTCCGGTGAAGGCGATGAGGCACCCCTTGGGAATGCTCACCGACACGTCCCGCAGGTTGTTGGTACGAGCCCCCACCACCTCGATGGTCTCGCACCGCACACCTGCGACGTCCTGTACGAACGCAGTCAACCTTCCTCCATCTTCTCGCGCGACAGCAGAGCATGGGCGGGCAGACCCTGCTGCGGACCAGGACCGGCACCGCCGGTGAACCGATGATCGCTCCGAAACCCGACGCCTTGTGTCATGTTTTCCAGCCGTCCCGCGGACCGCGTCCAAGCCCTCGACGGGCGATGCCCTAGATGATCTCGAGGTTGGCCATCATGGCCATGTCCTCGTGTTCGGCGTTGTGGCAGTGGAAGAGGTAGCGGCCGCGGTAGCCGTCGAAGCGGGTGATGATCTCCACTGCTTCGCCGGGTCGGCAAGGCGACGGTGTCCTTGAGGCCGGCGTCGTGCGGCAGCGGGGGGCGGCCGCTGCGCGAGAGCACCTGGAAGCCGACCAGGTGCAGGTGGACGGGATGGTGGACGTCGGCGATCAGCCGCCACACCTCGACGTCGCCGAGGCGGGTGGTGACGTCGGAGCGGGCGGGATCGAACGGGAGCCCGCCGATCAGCCAGCCGTGGCCGTCGTGCAGTTGCCCGGCGCGGAAGGAGAAGTCGCGCACGCGGACGGCGTCCGTCCGTCGCCAGGCCGGCAGATCGGTGGCGAGCGTGCGCGGGATGGTGCGGAACGAGGCGGGCAAGCTCTTCCGCGACCACGTCGAACGTTCCCTCGGCGAGCTGGAGGCCGGCCGGCGCGCCGTCGCCGAGGCCACCAGCGAGGGCCTGGGGACCGTGAGGCTGGCGTCGGAGACCTTCCTCACCCTCACCGGCCCGCTGGCGGCCTACAAACGGGCCCATCCCTCCATCGAGATCGAGCTCCACTGGTCACCGGCCGAGGACATGGCCCGCCACCTGCGGGCGCAGGACGTCGACCTGTGCACCGCCTCCCAGCCGATCCACGCCGAAGGCCTGGCGTCGGTGAAGCTGTTCGACGAGGCGGTGGGGGTGGCCACGCCACTTGACCATCCACTGGCGCGCCGTACCTCCGTGAGCGTCGACGAACTCGCCGGCCAGCCCTTCATCACCGCCCGCAAGGGGCACTGGCAACGCCGGCTCCTCGATCGGCTCTTCGCCGCGAGGGGACTCACACCGGAGATCGTCTGCGAGAGCGACGAGCCCGCCGCCATCGCGGAGCTCATCAGCGCGGGACTCGGCATCGGCCTCGTCCCCGCCTTCGCTCTCCGCAGCGCCACGCGAGCCACCGCCGCCTGGATCTCCGTCGACAGCCCCGACTGCCGCCGCACCGTCACCCTGTACTGGGGCGCCGACAGCCACCTGTCCACCGCCGCGCGCCTGATGCGCACCACGATCGCCAGCTGGAACTGGACCGCCGGCGACTGACCGGTCCCGGAGCCGGGAGGGTCGCCCGCGCCTCGCGAGAGGCGCGGGCGATCGTGGTTCAGCCGACGGCCGGGCCCGGGATCGGGCTGTAGCCGCCGAACTTGTGCGGCGGCAGGACGGCGGGATTGGGCTCCAGGTTCAGGCCGAGGGCGCCGCTGCCGAGGCGGGCCAGCAGGAAGCCGGTGCCCGGGACGCTGGGACCGGTGCCGAACGCCGCCGGGTTGCCGGTGACGGTTCCGTCGATGCGCTCGAAGCCGCGGTAGGCCGCCTCGGAAGCGGTCGTCTTGTTGACGTACATGGCGTTGTCGGTGCCCCGGACGTAGAGGGCGGTGACGTTCGCCTGGTAGCTCAGGGCGACGTCGCTCGTGGCGCTGCCGCCGAGGGACCTCCAGGTGTAGGGCAGGGTGAACAGGTTGAGCACCCAGACGGCGTTGTCCGCGCCGCGGGCGGCGATGGAGCCGCCGCCGAAGATCGCGTCCTCCGCCACGGCGATGTTGCTGGTGACCCGCAGGTCCGCGAGCGGCTCGAAGGGGGTGACGCCGCCGGCGGCCACCCTGCTCACGTAGACGCGGTGGTCGGCGCCGCGGACGAACACCCGGACGGTGTCGTTCGGGAAGGCGAAGGTACGGGTGGCGGTGATGTCGCTGGTGGCGAAGCCGCCGAGGCTGCTCCAGCCGCTCCAGGCGCCGCCGGTGAGCTGGTTGGTCCAGACGGCGCCGTCGGTGCCGCGGGCGAAGATCCGCAGGCTGCCCGCGGGCGCGAGGTTGGGGACCAGCGCCTCGACGTCGCCGGTGACGGTCAGGCCGGGCACGTGCGCGTAGCCGGTGACGACGCCGGAGGGGGTGATCGTGTTGGTGTACACCTGGTCGTCGGTGCCCCGTACGAAGAAGTGGGTGCCCGCGGTGGTCACCACCACCGACGGGTCGCCGACGATCACCCCGCCGAGCGACTGGAAGGGCCCGAAGGAGGAGCCGGAGCGGGCGCTGTACAGCAGCGAGCCGTCGGCGCCGCGGGCGGCGACGCCGGTCGCCGTGGGCTGGGAGGTACGGTCGTAGGCGACGGCGGGAGTGCCGAGGTCGGGCAGATCGGTCGCGTACGGCGGCGGGGCGGCCGTCGCGGCGGCGGCGGAGGATCCGGGCGTCAGGACGCCCGCGGCCACGGCCAGGAGCAGGCCCGCGGTCAGGGTCTTGCGTAACCAGTGTGGCTGGACCATCGAAGTCCCTTCCGTTGGAGAGGTGACCGTGATTCGTCCGGCGCACGCGGATGGATCACCGACGGCGCCAGAAGGCGTCAGGGGTAGGGCGGGCCTCACTGCCGACAAGGGGGTGTACGGCAATGCGGTGACACCCGGTGACCTGGAGCCTGGACGGTGGGTCTGGTCGTTCCCGGGAGGTCCCATGTCTCTCGTTCGCGCCGCGTTGCGCCGGGCGTCCCAGTGGCAGCGACCGTTGATGCTGATGGTCGCCTCGATGCTGCTCCTGCTGGTCGTCTCGGCGGCCGGGCTCGTGTTCGCCGACCGGATGCCGTCCGGCGCGCCCGTCTGGCTCAAGCTGCTCAAGCTCGCGGTGTCGATGGCCGTCTACGGGACGACCCTCGCCTGGATGTTCTCCCTGCCCACCGGGGCAGGCGGCGGCCCTCCGGGCCGGCCACCGTCCTCACCGTCCCCGGGTTCGCCGCCACCGCCGTCGTCGCAGCCGGTGACGGGACGCCGGGCGGGGGCGCGAGCAGGCGGCCGGCCCCGGCGCGACAGGTGCGGCCACAGCCTTCGTCGCCCTCACCGGCCCCGGCGCGACCGCTGGTTCGATCATCCTCACCGGCCCCGCCTCTGCGGGAACCTCAAAGCGCCCTACGGATAAAGACGGTCGTGACAACCACCTCAGAACGGGAGCTCGTCTTGACGGATCCCCCCGACCACCGCCCGTCGGTACGCGGCCAGGCCGGGTTGGCGGATCGTCAGGACGACTCCGCCATCATCGAAGCGTCGCTGCGCACCCCGGAGCGCTTCGCGGCGCTCTTCGACCGGCACGCCACCGCCCTGCACCGCTACGCCGCGCGGCGCCTCGGGCCCGACCACGCCGAGGACGTGGTGGCCGAGGCGTTCACCAGGGCTTTCGAGACGCGCCACCGCTACGACTTGGGCTGCGCGGAGGCGTTGCCCTGGCTGTACGGCATCATCACGAACGTCATCGGCCTGCACCGCCGGGCCGAAGTGCGCGGCTACCGGGCCATGGCCCGCACGGGCGAGGACCCCGTGGTCGCGGCGTTCGACGAGCGCGTGGCCGCCCGGGTGTCCGCATCGGCCACCCGGCAGCGCCTGGCCGCCGCGCTGGCGAAACTCGGCCGCGGCGAGCGGGACGTGCTGCTGCTGATCGCCTGGGGCGATCTGACGTACGAGGAGACGGCCCAGGCGTTGCGGGTGCCCATCGGCACGGTCCGGTCGCGCCTGTCCCGCGCCCGCCGCAAGGTCGCGCACGCTCTGGGCGGCGCCAACCCCGTCGAGACGAGAGAAGAAGACCATGAACGACCTTGAGCTGATCAGGCAGCTGCGCTCGGAGGTAGCGGAAACGGACCTGGACACCCTGACCGGCGCGCGGGGACAGCTGCTGGCCGTGATGGCCCGTACGGGGGCTCCTCGGCGTTCCCGGCGACCTCTGACGATCGCGGCGGCGGCCGCCGCGGCCGCGGCCGCGGCCGTCGTGATCGTCAGCGGTCAGGCCGCCACGCCCGTCAAGCCACCGGCCTCCGCCGGCGACGTCCTGCCCCTGACCTCCGCCAGGAACATCCTGCTCGTGGCCGCCGCCAGCGCGGAGCGCACCCGACAGGGTTCCGGGACCTACTGGCACATCCGACGGGAGAGCGTGGACGGCCGGCACTTCTGGGGGGAGAGCTGGACCACGCGCGACGGGCAGCGATGGAGCCGAGGCAAGGCGGGCGACGGGCCCGGCGTGGTGAAGGAGCCCTCGGGCACGTTCTGGCTCGGATTCGCCGACAGCGGCACCGAGGTCTCCGTGGAGGATCTCGAGGCGTTGCCGACCGACCCCGAGGCGCTGCGGCAGAAGGTCACCGCGATGCAGAAGGGCGATCCCGCCGGCGAGCGCGACCTCGCCCTGCTGCCGCTGGCCTCGCTGATCGCGGAGCTCCCCGCGCCCGCCGAGGTGCGATCGGCGGCCTTCCGCGCGCTCGCCGAGCTGCCGGGCGTGCGGCGGCTGGGCGCGGTCGAAGGCGGCGAGGAGCTGCTGATCCAGAGCGGGAGTCATGAGAGCAGGCTGGTCGTCGATCCCGAGACGTCCCAGGTGATCCGCACCAGTTATCTCCCCACCGTCACGGGTGGGTCGATGGGGTCGAACCGCTACATCAAGCTGACCACGGAGTGGACGGACGAGCTTCCCCGGTGAGGTCCGCGCCCGTCATCCCGCCCGCCGCAGCAGCAGCGCCCCGGCGGTCATCGTCGCCGCCGCGGCGACGGCGGCCCCGGCGGCGAGCAGGGCGGTGGCCGGGAATCCGAGGGCGCTGGAGAGGGCGCCGAAGGCGAACGGTGCGATGGTGGCGCCCGCGTACACGCCGATCTGCACGGTGTGCCCGGCGTCCTCGGTCCGGCCGGGCACCAGGCGCAGCGTGGTGGCGAGCAGGAGCCCGGTCCAGCCCCAGCCCGCGGAGAAGGCCAGGATCGCACCGAGGACGAACGTCGTCGCCGTCCCGATCGCGATCAGTGCCAGCCCGAGCCCGCCGGTGAGCATCATCGTGACGATCACCGCCGCGTTGCGGTGAGGAGCCCGGTCGGTGAGCGCCCCGGCGATGATCCGTACGGCGATGGCGAACAGGGCGCTGAGCGACAACAGGTTGCCCGTGACGGTGGTGCCCAGCCCGGAGTGGGTGCCCAGTTCGACGAAGTACGTGGCCACCGCGTTGTTGCCGGTCGCGGAGAGCGCGGCGGCCAGCGCCCAGAGCACCAGGACCCGCCCGACCGTCCGTCGCTCGTCCCCGGCCTCCTTCGGCCTGACGGGCGGCGGACCGCCGGGTGCCCGGGCCAGCGGGACGAGCGCGACCGGGACGAGCGCGGCGACACCCGCGACGAGCAGGGCGGTCCGCCAGCCGTACGCCGGGAGGACCAGGGCGACGAGCAGGCCGGGGACGAGGGCGGCCGCCCCCAGCGCCGCGCCGACCATGCCCGCGGCCAGCGAACGCCGGCGTTCCGGGACGCGCGCCGCGATCAGCCGGCTCGCCACCGGCTGGACGAGCGCGTTGCTCAGCCCGCCCACCAGCAGTGCCGCCGTCAGCAGCCCCGGCCCGGTCGCCCGCGACGCCACCAGCATGACCGCCGACGCGACCAGCGCCGCGACGGCGAGGACCGTGGGGACAGGCAACCGCGCCGCCACCCGTTTGGCGACGGGCGAGCCGAAGGCGGTGGCGGCGTAGAAGAGGCTCATGGCCAGCCCGACGGCGCTGCGGGAGAGGTGCAGGTCCGCTCCGATCGCCGGGGCCAGCGCCCCGACGGTGAAGCCGGGCGTCCCCGCCACGGTCGCGGTCAGCGCGGTCACGGCGATTCCCGGCCAGTGCCGTACGGGCGAGCGGGTGGGCAGGCCGCGGGTGATGGTCGTCGGCATGGATCAGACGTCCAGGGGGCGCCAGGCGGGGCTGGCGCCGTCCCGGCGGACCTGCCCGAAGACCGCATCGGCGAAGTGGATGCCGAAGCCGATCGTGCCGGGCTCTTCCAGCTCGGCGACGAGCTGGCGACGATGCCCGGCGGACCGGGCAGGGTCGTGGTCGTAGAGGCAGGACCATTCGGGGTGGTCCACCTGGATCGGTGAATGGAGGGCGTCGCCGAAGGCGATCAGCCGGGTTCCGCCGCCGGTGATGACGTACTGGGTGTGCCCGGCCGTGTGGCCGCCGGTGATCTGGGCCTTCACGCCGGGGAAGATCTCCTGGCCGTCCGCCACCGTACGCACGCGCGGCGCCAGCGCGGTGGCCTCCTCCTCGGTGACGCCCTGCGCGAGCAGGTCGCGTCGGGCCCATTCCGGTTCGGCCACCACATACTCGGCCCGGGTGAACGCCGGCTGGTCACCGCCGGGGGCGGGGTGCCAGGCCCAGCCGAGATGGTCGATGTGCAGGTGGGTGAAGGCCACCGCCTCGATCTCCTCCGGCCTGCGGCCCAGCTCGGCCAGACTGTCGAGCAGCGCGCCACCGTGAACGGCGCCGTTCGGGCTTCCCGGTTCGGCGGGCAGCGACACCGGGCCCCACCCGGCGTCGATCAGCAGGGCGCGGTCGCCGTTCTCCACCAGGAGTCCGCCGATGCTCGCCACGAGGTGGCCGGAGGCGTCCAGGTACTGCGGGTGGGCGGCCCAGGTCTCGTCGGTGGTGTCCGGCAGCCAGCTGCGCGGTCTCCCCTGGATGGCCCCGTCCGGCACGAAGGACACCTTCGTGTCGCCCAGCCACAGCGAGCGGATCCTCGCCGGCCGCCGCAGCCGCTCGTCCTGGTGAACCGCGGAGTTCGACATGGTCGCGTTCCCTTCTTGGGGGGTCGGGTCGTCGGCCAGGCCACCATAAGCTTCAAGCTTGAAATGGTCAAGCTTGAAAGATTCTGGCTTGATGTACTTGCTAGGATGGGGCACATGACCACGTCCCCGCCGTCCCCGCCGTCCTCGGAACCGCAGGCCGTCGCCGAGCGGGAGCTGTGCGGCCTGGTGAACGGACTGGCCCAGCAGATCGCCGTCCACGTACGCGAACGCGCGGTCACCCTGGGCCTCACCTCGGCCCAGGCGACCGCGCTGCGGGAGCTGACCGGCCCGATGACCATGCGGGAGCTCGCCGAACGCATGAGCTGCGAGCCCTCCAACGCCACCTTCATCGTCGACAAGCTCGAAAGGCAGGGCCTGATCGAGCGCCGCCCGCACCCCACCGACCGTCGCGCCAAGCAACTCGTCCTCACCCCGGAGGGCACCGCCCTCCGCGAACGGCTCCTCGAACTCCTCGTCCAGGACTCACCGCTGGCCGGCCTCACCGCCGAGCAGCAGCGCACCCTTCAGGATCTGCTCGAACGAGCCATCGTCCGTCCATGAGCTGACGCCGGCCTCGCGCGGCCGGGCGTCAGCGTCGCGGTGCAGGGAGCAGCCGCGCCCCGACCCAGCCGACGACGCCGGCAACCACGCCGACCCCCGCGCCGGTCAGCACACTGCTGCCGAAGGCGAAGGTGCGCAGCAGCACGGCCTCCATCGCCGGCGACAGAGCGCCCGCCAGGTTGCCGCCGAGAGTGGGCGGATCATCGCCGAAGGACGCCGACCACAGCACCTGGTGGGTGACGCCGAGCAGGACACCATAGGCGACGCCGATCGCCAGCAGGGTCAGGAACGGGTTCGGGACACGCCTCCGCAGCACGACGACCAGCCAGACGGCGATCGGCAGGAACACCAGCAGGGCGTTGACCACCGGGCCGACCAGGCCCAGGTCATGCGCGATCGCCCTGGGCACGCCGAGCGCGGCCAGGGCCAGGACGGCGATCGGCGACAGGCCGAGGGTCTTGGATCTCATCGGACAGGGTCCTCCGCCTCACGGGGTTTCGGTCGCGCCCGACGGTAGGCGCGGGGCCGGCGGCCTGTCGTCCGCCTGGGGTGCCGTTCCGGTACGGCGTCCGTACCGCGTGGGTTGTGGCGGGTGTCGGCGCCGGGATGTACGCGGCTTCGTACCGATCGTCTCGTGCACCATATTCCAAAGGTTTCCTTGACATTGGAACCCGGCCGACCCAGGATTCCAAGCATGTCTTTGGAATCCTGGAGGAAGCGGTCACGGCGGGTGCTCGACGACCCGGCCGCCATGCGGGCCTTCGCCCACCCCGTCCGCCTGGCCCTGCACGAGCTGCTGATGCGGGCCGGCGCCACGACCGCCGCGGACGCCGCCCGCGAGGTCGGCATCAGCCAGGCCCTGGCCTCCTACCACCTGCGGCAACTCGCCAAGTACGGCTTCGTGGAGCAGGCCGAGGCGCGCGACGAACGCGAGCGGCCGTGGAAGGCGACGTCGCTGACCCAGGAGTGGTCCGACACCGCATCGACCCCCGAGGCATCCGCCGCCCGCGGCCTGCTGGAACGGGTCATCGCCGAACGGGCGCTGTCCCGGCTGGCCGAGTGGCAGGAGCGCCGTACGGACGAGCCGGACGAATGGCGGACGGCCGGCGGGATCGGCAGCTCCTACCTCTACGTCACACCCGACGAACTGGCCTCGTTCGACGCCGGGTTCAACCGGCTGCTCGAGCCGCTGATGGCGCGGATCGCCGACCCGTCCGAGCGGCCGGAGGGGGCCCGGCCCGTCCTGCTGACCACCCTCCTGGTCCCGCTCCCGGCCACCGGCACCGGTGACTGACGCCAGGGACGCCACCCTGCCGGGAGAGGAACCGGCAGGGGAGGCGCCGACCGGGATCGGCGGCCTGTTAGGGAAGAACCGCGACTACCGGCGGCTGCTCACGGCCGGGCTGATCTCGCAGACCGGCGACTGGGTCATCGGCGCCGGCCTGGCGTACCACGTCTACGTCCTCACCGGGTCCACCCTGTCCAGCGCCACCATGCTGCTGGCGGGCCGCCTGCCGGACGTCCTGCTCGGCTCACTGGCGGGCGTGCTCGCCGACCGCTGGGACCGCCGCAGGCTGCTGGTGATCACGGACGTGCTGCTCGGCCTGGGGCTGCTGCCTCTCCTTGCGGTACGCGAACCGGGACAGGTGTGGATCGTCTACGCCGTCGCCCTGTGGACGGGCGTGATCAGCACGGTCCTGTTCCCCGCGCAGAAGGCCCTCGTGCCGCAGATCGTGGCCGCCTCGCAGCTCGTCAGGGCGAACGCGTTGCAGGGGCAGAGCGGCCAGGCCGCCAGACTGCTGGGAGCGCTGGCGGGCGGGGTCGCGGTCGGTGCGGGCGGGCTGGCCGCCGTCGTCTGGATCGGCGTGGCCGGTTTCCTGATCTCCGCACTCCTGCTGGCCCGCCTGCGTACGCCCGCCCGACGCGCCACGGCTGCGACGACCATGGGCGGGCAGTGGGTCGCCGGGCTGCGGCTGGCCAGGAGCGACCCCGGCGTGCGCCTGCTGGTGACGTACATGGTGATCACAGGGCTGGGCGAGGGCATCTTCGCGACGCTCGCGGCGCCGTTCGTGGCAGATGTGCTGGGCGGGGAAGGAGACGCGTACGGGCTGTTCCTGTCGGCGCAGGCGGTCGGCGGGATCGCCGGCGGCCTGGCGGTCGCCGCCCGCCCGGGGTACGCCACGCCGCGCGCGCTGTTCGGATGGGGAACGGTCGTCTTCGGCCTGGCCGACCTGGCGCTGTTCACCTACCCGCTCCTGACGCGTGAGCTGTGGCTGGCCATCGCGCTGATCGCCCTGGCCGGGCTACCGGCCGCGGCCGCGATGGCGGGACTCACCACCTTCGCCCAGACGGCCACCGGCGAGGACCGGCTGGGCGCGGTCTTCGGGCTCCTCGGCAGCGCCCAGGCCACCACGTCGCTGCTCGGGATGGTGTCGGCGGGCGTGCTCGGCGAACGCCTCGGCATCGTCCCGACGCTCTGCCTGCACGCCGGCGGGCTGATCACGGCGGGCCTGCTCGTCGTGCTGACATCCCGATCACCATCGGCCAGCCTGTGACCCAGCGCATCTCAATCCGAGATATCCAGGTGTCACTATCCGAAAGATGATGCGATCAGTGAGAACGCAGGCGTACAGGCATCCGGTCCGGAAGATCCTCGGCCTCCTCGCCCTCGCCACGGCCACCGGCTGCGTCCCCACGAGCCCAGCCGCTGGAGGCGTCACCGGGATCACCGTCAACGCCGAAGGACGAATGGCGGTGGTGGCGGCATGGTGCGGGCAGCCTCCGGACGGCGTGATCATCTATCGCAAAGTCAACGGCGACCTTGAGGACCAAGCCGACCTCAAAGCGCCGAAACTGTCCGGGACCACGGCCTCCCTGGACCTGGAGAGAATCCCGCCGGGATGGTCCCTGCTCAAGGGCGACCTGAACTTCCGGCCTGGCCAGAAGTACGTCGCCGGCGCCTACAACGCCACGACCCACGCGAGAATGGCCGACGTCACCTTCACGAACGACACCAAAGAGAAGATAACGGCCGGAAGCATCCTCGTTCAGAACCACGCCGAACATCACCCGGACGGGGTCGATGTCCAGCTCTCCGCCGCCGAGTTCACCGCCAGAGCACAGCACTACTGCTGACACAGCCGACCTTCCTCACCCGCGCTTGCGGGCGCCGTTCACGATGTGACCGCCGCTCGTACCCGTCGCGACCTTGAAGGCGCGCGTCGAAGAGGGCCGTTACCCAGGATAAAAAAGGCTCACTGAGAAAGCCGACACGGCGCCGGATCATTGGCCACGCTCCATCGTGAGCTATACGCTCGGCGGCGATCGTGAACCGACCTGTCACTGAGCATCGGAGGCGGACATGGGGCCTATGAAGAAAATCCTGATTCGGCTTGCCGCGGTCGTGACAATAACCGGGTCCAGCATGACCCTCACCGCGGTCAGCGACGCGGCGGCACGACCGGCGCCCCAAGAGCCCTCCCCGCTGGCGCGCCTGGTGGGCGCGGACCTGGGCACCATCTTGTCGATGGTTCCGGCGGTCTTCTGCGGCAACCGGCTGGTCAACTACAACTCTCCTTCGTCCAACTCTCCCACGAAATGCGTCAACGGGGCAGAAAACAGCGGCAACTCCACCAACAGCGGGAATTACCATAGCGAAGGAGATCCCATCAACAGCGGCAATTTCTCGAACGTGAACGGCTCCACGAACAGCAACAACGCCACCGACAGCGGCAACAACGCCAACGGATCCCAGACCCTGCGGTGACCGGGCGGGTGGAATGAGAGAGCACGTGAACATGACCGGCCTGGCCATCGCCGTTTTCGGCCTGACGTTCTTCGCCGCGACGACCCCGGCCCTGCCCGCCGAATCGTCGACTCACGAGGCGGCCCATGTTTCCGCGAAGGCGGGCCATCCCAAGAACAAGGGAAACTCGCGAAAGTTCGGCAATTACTGGAGCAAGGGCAAATCGATCGACAGCGGAAACTTCTCGAACGTGGTCGACTCCTACAAGTCCAACAACCTGTCCGGAGGCAGCGGGAACAACGTCAACGGCCCGCAACGCATCATCATAAAACGCAGATAGCGCCTGCCCTCGGGAGCAGCCTGCACGAGCGTGGTCGCGCGATGCGAGCGATGACCTCGCGCGGTTCACGGCCAGAGTTGCAGCGTGAGAAGGGTGACCTGGTAGATGTCGCGGGGGAAGAGGGGCTCGCGGTCGTTGTCGACGAACTTGGAGAGCAGGCGGGCGCTCCACTGCGTCATCTCACGTCCAAGGTCGAAGGCCGGATGATAATCCTTCTCGCCCTGATCCTCCTTCACGGCGCAGACCCGCCCCGAAGCGAGGAAGAGCGGGCCGTCCCACACCAGCTCCCATACCGCATATGGGTCGGGCGGGCCGTCCCAGCTCTCGTTGCGTACGAACACGCCGACGTCCGGAGCGACATCCACGATGAGCGCATTGGGTCCGACCGCGACCCGCCGGCCACGGCCAGGCCCGCTGAGGTCCCAGATGCTCCGCTGACCGGGACGGAGATCCTTCGCCGCCTCGACATCCGCGAACCCGTGGAAACTCCTCACCTCTATCCCGTCGGAGCGCTCAGCAACGATCTTTCTCATGACAGCTCTTCTTTCCTTCCAGCGGGGACCGCCGGTACGGCATGCCGCTACCCTCCCGCGATATGACGATCAGGTTCATCGCCCGAGCGGTCGGAGTCCAGGATGGAGCCGACGATTGCCTGTCAGCCGGTATCGCCGAGACCGAGGACGGCGACGGCCTGATGTTCGACTTCCAGTGCGCCCTGTACGAGCCCGGCGAGCAGGACATCACCCTGGGCTGGGACACCCACTGCGTGGTCACCGCAAACCAAGGCACCGCGTACGGCGCCGTCAACGAGCTCGCCCTGCACGGCAACGTGCTGCGCATCGTCCTGGACCCGCACGATCTCGAAGCGCTGGGCCTGTCCGACCCCGAGATCGAAGCGACCATCGAGGCGGACGACGAAGCGATCGAGGAGTTCCGGAGCGCGTTGCGGCGCATTCTCGCCTACGGCCGTGAGGATGCCCGCCCGAAGGTCGTCCATCTTTGACGCGACCGGGACATGCCAATGCGAGCTCCGCACCGACACCTTCCGCTTGGTCTACACCTGCGATCCTGATCACGTCTCGGCCTGGGCGCCTGTCGGCCAGTTGCCGGCGCGAGCCCGTACGTCCGCGGCCACCTCCTGCACCGACCGGCCATCGGTGCCGATGCGCAGATCACCTGCCCCCGCCCGCGCAAGCGCCTCGGCCTCGCGGGACGCGCGTTCGGCGGCACGTTGCAGGGCGTCCGGGCCCAGCCCTCTCAGCTCGTCGCCCGGTATGGAGGGTCCGCCTCCCTGGGCACGCCGTGCGATGCGGTCAGCCAGTGTCACTGGACCGGCATCCAGGCGGCACACGGTCAGGGCCGTTCCTGGTAGCGACTCGGCACAGGCCTGGACGGTGTCGTCGGAGTCGGCTTCGCCGGAGACGATCAGGCATTGAGCGCCCACCGCGCGATAGCCGGCCCAGACGGCGGCGAGGTTGTGCGCCTTGAGGCGGCGGTTGTCCGTGTCGTCGTCCGCGACAGGAGCCAGCGCAGCGATCTGCTTCACATCCACGTAGGCGGCACGCAGGCCGGTCCGGAAGACCTGCGAGAAGATCTCGTAACCGACCGCGGACTTGCCGACCGCCGTCGCGCCGCGCAGCCACAGCACGGGTGTGGGCGCGGCGTCCGCCTGGGATACGGGCGGGTGGTGCCGCAGGTCTCCGGGGGATGCCGGGGCGGGGAGGGCGGCCGGCCATCCTCCGGCCCGCTCGCGGACCAGTCGCGCCGCCTCGGACACCCCGAGGCCGCCGGTGTCCACGCACACGTCGGCATAGTCGCTCCGGTCCAGGGCGTCTGCCTCGGCGACCGCCGCCTCCACCAGTTCGGGACGCCAGCCTCGCCCCAGAAAGCGTTCCTTGAGTTCGGCGCTGTCGACGCGCAGCCGGCACAACGTGAACGCGGCCTCGGGCAGAAGGGCCGTGTACTCACGAACCTCCTCAGGGGCGTGAACAAAGCCCGCGAGGACGAGACACCGCATGCCTTCCTGTTGGAAGTGCGGCCACATCGCGGCCAGGTTCCGCGCTCGGAGGCGATGCGTCACGCCCTCCGGCAAGGGGTGGCACAGGCCGATCTGGTCGGCGTCGACGAACGCCGCTTTGACACCGCCACGGCTCAGCTGCGTGAACACCTCCCAGCCGACCGAGGACTTCCCGACACCCGTGGGGCCCGACAGCCACAGCACAGGCAGGTGAGGGTTGCTCATCCGCGTGACAGTAGTGGGCTCCGGGCGGGGCGAGCGAGCGGATTTCGTCGCCCGGATCGGCGGCTACGACCTTCGATACGGAGGTCGTTTCGCGCCGCGGTCGTTGGTCCATGTGCCGATGCGTACCGCTCCGGCCGTGCCCGATGTCGGCGGGGAAGGCGAGCTGCCGCTGGACCTCGTGCTGGCCCCCGCGAGCTGCGCACCGCCAGTGTGCCGGAGCGAGACCTCCCTGACCTCGATGCTGACTCCATCGTTCCTGACGACCCGAAGGAGGCGGACAAGTTCGTCCTGGGGCATCACTCAATTGCGCGTGGCGTTCTGCCCGCAACGGGCAGGATGACGAAGGCAGGCAACCCCCTCAGATGCTCCATCCGCACACGACGAGGTAGCCGTCGACGGTGGTGATGAGATCGGAGGTGGGGTCGTCGGGCAGGGTGTGGCCGAGGTCGCGGTTGCGTACCTCGCCGATCCAGCGGTCGTGCTGGTACTCGTGGTTGATGATGGCCATGAGCAGCGTCTGTGCGACGATCTTGAGCTGGGCGGGGGCGCCGACGTCGCCGGCGCCGATGGCGTTCATGCGGGCGTGGACCCGTTCGCCGACGGTGGCGCGGAAATCGGCCAGCCGCCGGGGGTCGGGCAGGGGCAGCCGGTCCGCTTCCGGGTTGGCGGAGTCCATGAGGCCGTCCAGGTCGGGGGCGGGGCTCGGTTCGGCCGCGGTGAGGTTGCGGACCATGAAGTGGGCGACGTGGGCCTGGTGGCCGAGGTGCCAGCCGATGGGGCTGAAGTTCTGCTCGGGTCGCCAGTGCAGCTCCTCGGCGGTCAGGTCGCGCCAGAGCTCGTCGGTGTAGGCGCGGGCGCGGTCGTACTCGGCCAGCAGTTGCGGGATCTCATACAAAGCGGTCACTCCGGTCGTCGGTGGGCGGTCACGAGGGCGCCGCCCTTGGCGGCAGAGGTGCGCAGCCTACAAGGGGACCGTGCCGGACTGCGGAGAGGTTGACGGCGCGTACGCCGCCGCCTGCCTCGGCCGGGTGCGGGAGCTGCTGGAGACCGTCACCTCATGGCCGGATGCCGTCGGGGAACCCGGTCCAGCGCAGCTCGGCGGGCAGGTGGCCCATGTCGTTGAACACCACCAGCGTCGGCGGCAGGCCGGGGCGGTAGTGGATGACCGTCAGCGCGGCGTTCGCACTGTTCAGGCCGAGCCAGCGTGACGGCGGCGCGTCCAGGGCGTGCCGCACCAGCCACGCGATCTGGAAGGCGTGCGTCACCAGGACCTCGTGGGTGTCGGTCATGTCGGGGGCCTTGGCGAAGCGGGCCAGCAGGGCCTCGGCGAGCTTGTGGCCCGTGGCCGCCTCGGCCTCGTCGTAGCCGTCGAAGAAGCCGGCCCGTGCCGGGGGCATCTCGGCCGCCGGGGGGACGTAGGGCACGTGGTCGATGAGTTCGGCGGCCTCGGCGACGGGCGCGTCCGGCAGGTGGCGGGCGAGTTCGTGCGCGCTGGCGGCGGCGCGCGGCAGCGGGGAGTGCCACACGGCGTCGATCGGCAGGCCGGCGAGCCGTTCGCCCAGCAGTCCCGCCTGCCGGCGGCCGAGGTCGGTGAGGTTGCCGAAGGTGTCGGCCGCGCCATGGCGGGCCAGGTAGAGGTGTCGCGTGGTCATGGGCGGGTGGGGCGCGGCGCCCAGGTGGGCCCGCTTCCCGTCTCCTTCCGGTCCGTGACGGTGCCGGTGGTGCCGTCGATGGTGATGGTGCTGTCGTCGTGCAGTCTGCTCGTCGCTTGGGGGATGCCGAGGACGGCGGGGATGCCGTGCTCGCGGGCCACGATAGCGGCGTGGGAGAGTACGCCTCCGGTCTCGGTGACGACGCCGGCCGCGATGCGCAGCAGCGGCGTCCAGGCGGGGTCGGTGAAAGGGCAGACGATGATGTCGCCGGGCCGCGCGCGGGCGAAGTCGCGGGGGCCGCGGATGATCCGCGCGGTGCCGGTGGCGATCCCGTGGCTGCCGGGTGTTCCGGTCAAGGTGGCCGGGGGGTGGTGGGTGGGCCACGCGGGAGGTGCGGCGGTGACCGGCCGTGCCTGCAGGATCCAGGGGCGTCCGTCGGCGATCGCCCATTCGACGTCCTGCGGCCCGCCGCGTAGGGCGGCGATCTGCTTGCCCAGCTCGGCGAGCAGCGCGGCGGTCGCGTCGTCGATCGACGGCTCGTCACGGGCGTCGGCGGGCACGTCGGACGTGACGAGCCGGTCGCCCCGCCGGTCGAGGCGGGTGTGTTTGTGCGCGAGCGCGCGGGTGACCGTCCCGTCCCCGGCGACGCGGTAGGCGTCAGGGGTGACGGTGCCGCCGACGACGGTGGGGCCGAGCCCCCAGGACGCCTCGATGCGGACCGGGTCGTTCGGGCCGGCGGGGGTGAACATGACGCCGGACGCCTCCGCGTCCAGGTGGCGCTGCACGAGGACGGCCATGGCGAGGTCGCCGGCCCCCTGGTGGTAGTCGACGGCGCGCGGGGTGAACAGCGAGGCCCAGCAGGCGCGTACGGCGTCCGCGACCGCACCGGCTCCGCGTACGGCGAGAAAGCTGTCGTGCTGACCGGCCGCCGACGTCCGGCCGGTGTCCTCGTGCGCGGCGGACGATCGCACCGCGACGGGCGGATCGCCGAGCTCGCCGAGCGCCTGTCCGAGCGCGTCGATCAGGGCGGCCGGGACGGGAAGGGCCTCGATCGCCCGCCGCCCGTCCGGCCCGAGGCCCAGGTCGCGCACGGCGGCCCGGTAGGCGGCGAACGGCACCACGAACCCGTCGGGGACCGGCAGTCCCGCGCGGAGCAGCGCCCCGAGCGCCCCGGCCTTGCCCCCGCACGTGCCGGCGGCTGCCGACCTGAGGGGTACGATCATCCGCCCACCTTTCAACGAAACGTTGACAACATTCCGTTGATTCTGGATCATGAACGGCATGTCACGCAAGCAGGACCTCAGTCAGGCCGGCCGCGCGGACCGCGCGGACCATGCCCAGGCCGGCCGCGAGCACGACGCGCGGCGACGCCTGCTGCGCCTGGGCGCGGACGCGCTCGACGCCCGTCCGTGGCGCCCCGCGCCGGCCCCGCTGTCGGCGGTCGACCTCGTCCAGTTCGCCGTCTGGCGCAACGCCGACCTGGCCCCGGAGGACGTCCTGAGCGCGCTGGCCCTCCTGCCGGCCGCCCGAGCCGAGGTCGACGGGCTCGAATCCGCCCTGCTGTTCATCGCCCGCAGCAGTGGGCTGACGTGGGCGCAGATGGCGGACGCGATGGGGTTCAACTCGCCGCAGGCGTGCCAGCAGCACTACACCCGCCTGACCGCGCGCGAGGCCGGCGCATGACCCGCGACTCCGCGCCCGACCTGCTGGTCCTGCACGCCGTACGCGTCCTCGGCTTCGCCGACACCCCGGAGGTCGCGCAGCGGTACGGGCTCGACGCGGCCCAGGCCGAGGAGCTGCTGCGCGACTTCGAGGCGCGCGGCTGGGCCGGGCACTCCGCCTTCGCCGGCACCGGCGGCTGGTCGCTGACCGAGCCGGGCCGGGCCGAGAACGAGCGCAGGCTCGCCGCCGAGCTCGCCGACGTCGGCGGCGCCGACGAGGTCAGGGACGTCTACCGCGCGTTCCTCCCGCTGAACGCCCTCCTGCTCCAGGCCTGCACCGACTGGCAGCTCCGGCCGACCGCCGGTGACCGGCTCGCCGTCAACGATCATCGCGACGCCGACTGGGACGCGGGGGTCCTGCACGAGCTCGCCTGCGTCTCCCGCGCGCTCACGCCGCTGGCGGACCGGCTCGGGAGCGTGCTGACCCGGTTCCGCGGCTACGACGCCCGGTTCGCCGCGGCGTTGGCGCGCGCCCGGGCCGGGGACAACGCCTGGGTGGACCGCACCGACGTCGACTCCTGCCATCGCGTCTGGTTCCAGCTCCACGAAGACCTCATCGCCACGCTCGGCCTGGACCGGCACGCGCAGCCTTGATCTCAGACGAGCGGCCAGTTGCGCAGGGCGGCGTCGGCCATCTCCTGGAGTTCCTCGCGGCCGACACCGCTCGCGGCCTGCACGGCGATGCCGAACGCCAAGGTGGTGACGTAACGTCTGCGGCACGCTGTTCACCGTCCAGAAGGCGCTGCCGCTGCTCAACGACGGCGCCTCGATGATCCTGAACGGCTCCACCAACGTGGACGCCGGCGACGAGGCGTTCGGCGTGTACGCGGCCACCAAGGCCGCCACCCGGTCGTTCGCCCGCACCTGGGCCAACGAGCTCAAGGGACGCGGCATCCGGGTCAACACCATCACCCCCGGCCCGACCGACACCCCCGGACTGTCGGGCCTCGTCGGCGACCCGGAGCAGGCCGACGGTTTCCGGCGGCGACTGGCCGCGCACGTCCCGCTGGGCCGGCTCGGGCGCCCGGAGGAGATCGCCGCCGCCGTGGTCTTCCTGGCCTCCGCGCAGAGCAGCTTCATCACCGGTTCGAGCCTGTACGTCGACGGCCTGAACCAGATCTGACGCCCGCAGAGTGCGCTCGCCGTGACCCAGGTCGGCTCGGCCGCGATCCTGCCGGCGTCGTGCCGGGTGAGATCTTGAGCGGTGCCCTCGGAACGGCGGGTGAAACACTCGGAAAAGGTGCCGGACATGTATCGCAATGTCCGACACCTTTGGTACGAGGAGAGTCGTCTGTGACCCATCCCCCGGGAGCGCGGGACCGCTTCGAAGCGATCTACAACGCGCACTACCCGGCCATCCACCAGTACGCCGCCCGCCGTACGGACTCGCCCGAGGACACGGCGGACGTGATGTCCGAGACGTTCCTCACCGCGTGGCGGCGCATCGCCGACGTGCCCGAGGGCGAGGCCGCCCGCCTGTGGCTGTACGGCGTCGCCCGTCGCGTCCTGGCCAACCAGCGGCGCGGCCAGTCCCGCAGGGCCGGGCTGGCAGAACGGCTGAAGGACGCGTCGTCCGCCGCGCGGCCGTCCGGGCCGGACGGGCTTGACCACGTGCGGGAGGCGTTCGACGACCTTCCCGCCCGTGACCGCGAGGTGCTCGCGCTGGCCTGCTGGGAGGGCCTGACCGGCCCGGAGATCGGCAAAGTGCTCGGCTGTACGGCGACGGCGGCCCGCATCAGGCTGCACCGCGCACGCAAGCGGCTGGCCAAGGCGCTGGGGCTGACCGAAGAAGACCAGGCGATCGCGGAACTGAGAGGAGAGAGCCTGTGAGCAAGATCGACCGGCTTGTGACCGCGATTGACCCGGCGCCCCACGCGCCGGAACACGGGCAGGATGCGCAGGAGTTGTTCCGCAGGATCGTCGCGACGCCGGTCAAGGCACGTCGCAGGGTGCGCTGGCCGGTGGTGATCCCCGTCGCCGCGATGCTGGCGGCCGTGGCCGTCATGGGGGTGGCGTTCATTCCCACCGGCGCGCCAGGCGGCGTCGCACCGGCCGCCGCGCTGGCGTTTGAGCGTTCGGGCGACGACTGGATCGTCACCGTCAAGGACCTCTACGCCGACCCCGAGCGCTTCGCGTCCGAGTTCAAGGCCCGTGGGCTCGACATCCGCCTGATGATCGCCCCGGGCTCACCGAGCATCGTCGGTCATGTCACGGCCACGGATAATTCGGAGGGAGCCGGCATCGAAGAGGAGTCGGTGGAGTGCGAGTCCGGCCGATGCACGGCCTCGTTCCGCATTCCCGGGGATTTCAAGGGCAGCGCGCAGATCTCGTTCGCCCGCCCGGCCCGGCCCGGGGAGCGGTACGTATCGGCAGGCGACGCCGAGGCCACCGGGGAGCTGCTGCACTGCGTACCGTTCCGCGGCATGACCGTGGACGAGGTACGGGCGGTGCTGGCCGAGCGGGACGGCTCGATCGAGGAGTTCAGGGTCGGCAAGCAGTCGGACCGCGCCCGGCAGGTGCCGGGCAACTGGTTCGTCACCGACGCGGTGCCGTCGGCCCCTGGACAGGTGCTCGTCTGGGCGCAGCCGGGCCCGGTGAAGCTGACTCCCGAGATGACCATGCACGTGAAGAAGAAGATGGCCGGATGCCCGAACGGCTGACCGCCGGAAATACCTCGTATGAGTGGGTAGGGCGCCGCGACAGAAGGTGCGGCGCCCTCACCGCGGGCCGGCGAGGCCGATGCTGTGGCGCGAGGTGTCAGCGCCGCAGGTCGCGCCCCGCGAGGACCAGCCAGAGGTACGGCAGGGGCAGCATCGCCAGCCAGAACAGATGCGCCTGGTCCCAGTACCCGAACCCGCAGGTCGGCGGCCAGAGCCGGACCTGCTGCGGCAGCAGGATGGTCCCCAGCACCATCGCCAGCTGGACCACGACCGCCGCCATGGCGGCCTGCCGTCCCGGCGCGAGCCGTACGGCGGTCGCCGCGGCGGCCAGCGCGATGCCGAGGCAGACGCCCATCTCGATGAGCAGGTCACCGACCGGGAACAGGGCGCCTTCCGGCAGGCGGGTGAGGACGTAGGCGAAGGCCGCCAGCCAGATCGCGACCGCGGCGCCGCCGGGCAGCAGGCAGCGCAGCGCCTGCCGTACCCATCGGGGGACCGCGGCGGCGCCGAGGTCGGCGGACATCGCGTCGACCAGCCCGAACGCCGCCGCCGCGCCGAGCAGGGTGCCGCAGATGCGCATGAGCACGAGCGCGTCGCCCCCGGGCAGCGTCTCCCCGTACTGCACCAGGCTCACCAGCCCGGCGGTGAAGCCGGACACCACGGCCAGCGGCCCCCAGTCGATGGCCCGGGCGAGGGGGCGCACCAGCAGGAGCGCCATCCGCGGCCGGGCGGGCAGTGTCACAGGCACGGCGTGGCTCCCATCGGCGCGTTGAACTCGCGTTCCAGCCCGAGCAGCGGCAGGGCCTGGTCGATCGTGGTGGTGGGCTCGACGAGCGTGTCCCAGCCGGCCTGGACCTTCGCGCGGGCGCCGGGGGAGGCCAGCAGCCGTCTGGCGTAACCGATCTCGGCCGGGCCCCAGTCCAGGCCGGACAGGCGTCCCAGGTTGTGGTCGACGTAGAGCTGCCGCCGGGCCTCGGGAGGGGAGACCTGGCCGATGAGCCAGAGCGCCACCACCGTGCGGGCCTGGCCGCGTACGTCACACGGCGCGGCGCGGCGGGAGGAGGTGAAGTGCTCGGTGGCCGAGTCGTACAGGCCGGTCGCCCGGAAGGCCACGTCCTCGGCCAGCATCCGGCGCTGGTCGGGATGTCCCCAGCTCATCGGCGGCCGGATCATGCCGGCATCGCCGGTGAAGTCCCAGGTCGTGCTCGCCTGCCGCACCTGGGGCGCCCGGTTCCGCAGCCCGGCGGGCAGCGCCGCCACGACCGGCTGGACGGCCTGTTCCCACAGCGGGATCCACGGCTCGTAACCGGCGAAGGCGCAGTAGGTGAGCCCTTGGCGCCGCGTGCATCGATAGGCGTCGGGACCGAAGTAGCGCTCACGTACGCGGGAGTCCACGTGGGCGGCGGTCAGCGTCACGCTCGTGGGGAAGCGCGCCGGTGGCCGGGTGGACGCCGCGACGGCCCCCGCAGGCACCGCGACCGCAAGCCCCACCACGACGGCCACGGCGGGCGCCGGCCGTGGCCGATGCCTGAGCAGCGCGACCCCGCCGAAGAGAACGGCGGCGGCGAGCACGTACGCCAGGTGGACCGCCGACGGGCGGTCGGGCCAGTCCGGACGGTGGTCCTGCATCACCGGCAGCAGCCAGCGGGCCTGCCCATTCAGCGGGTTCGTGTAGATGAGGAAGCCGAGCACGGCCACCACCAGCGGCCCCGCGATCAGCCACCGCGCCCAGCGGCCGACGGCCACGCCCAGCGTCGCGGCGAGCACCGCGGCGGCCACCGCCGTCAACGGCTCCCACACGTCCAGCCGCCCTCCGGCGGGGCCGCTCAGCAGCCGGATGCCCAGGTAGCCGCCCACGGCCACCGCCGCCGCGAGCCCCGCGACCAGCGGGGTGGCCAGCAGCAGGGCCCGCGTACGGTGCTCGGCCCGGCCGGGCAGCCCGGCGAGGCTTTCCGGCATGCCGTGCCGCCCGTCGCGGGAGGTGGCCAGGCTCGCCACGATCAGGACCGCCGCGGCCAGGCAGGTGGCCAGCCCGGTGGCGTTGACCGGGTCCATCGTCAGGTCGGGCTGCTGGTCCCTGCTGAGGAAGGTCTGCAGCGCCAGCACGAGGACGGTCGCGCCCCACAGGAGCGGGTGCCGCACCAGCCTGCGCGTCTCGAACAGGAACAGCCGCCGCGTCACGCCGCCTCCCCGAGCAGCATGAGGTAGCCGTCCTCGACGCCGGGCGCCACCGCGTCCGCCGCCGGTGGGGGTTCGCCGAGCGTACGGTAGCGGCCGTCGGCCGTCCGCCAGAACAGCTCCGACGTGGCGGGCGGCGCGTCCGACAGCCACACCCGGCCGTCGGCCACGGCCGCGAGCTCGCCGGGGGTGCCGTCGAAGACCGCCCGGCCGTCCCGCATGACGACCACCCGTTCGCACAGCGCGGCGACGTCCTCGGTCTGGTGCGTGGACAGCACGACGACGCGGCTCTCGCCGAGCCGCGAGACCAGCGCGCGGAACGCCATCCGCTGCTCCGGGTCCAGGCCCACGGTTGGCTCGTCGAGGATGAGCAGGTCCGGCTCGCCCAGGAGCGCCTGGGCGAGCGCGAGCCGCTGACGCATGCCGCCCGACAGTTTGCGTACTTTCGTCCGGGCCTGGTCGGTGAGGTGCACCTCGGCCAGCACCCGGCGCACCTCGGCGTGCCGGTGCTCGCGGTCGGTCAGCTCCTTGAGTATCGCCACGTAGTCCACCAGGTCGAAGGCGGTGAAGTGCGGGTAGGCGCCGGGGTTCTGCGGCAGGTAGCCGAGCCTGCGCCGCAGCGCGGTCCGCTGGACGCGGTCGGCCGGGTCCAGGCCGAAGGCGCGTACGGTGCCGCTGTCGGGGGCGAGGGTGGTCGCCAGGCAGCGCAGCAGGGTGGTCTTGCCGGCGCCGTTCGGGCCGAGCAGCCCGGTCACGCCGGGGCCGAGCGTCAGGTCGAGGCCGTCGAGCGCCCTTTTGGCGCCGTAGGTCTTGGTCAGGTGCTTGGTCTGGATCATCTCGTGCTCACTTTGCGGAAGCGGTACGTCAGCAGGAGGGCGGCGGCGCCGTACCCGATCTGCGGGGCGGGGCCGAAGACGGCGGGCCAGCCGACGGCGAGGCCGCCCGCGCCGACGATGGCCAGCCACACCCCGCCCACGGCGAGCGCGGCGATCGGCACCGGCAGCCGGTTCGACAGGGCCAGGCAACCCGAGGCGGCGGCCAGCGCGGGCAGCAGCCAGGCGGCGCTCAGCCCGGGCGGCGCGGGCAGCAGCGGCGAGGCGAGCCCGGCCAGCACGACCGCCACCGCCAGCACCGCCGTGGCCCGGGTCATCAGCAGCCGCGGCCCGGACATCGGGGTGGCGGCCACCAGCTCGTGGGCGGGATCGACGCGCGGACCGTAGGCGAGCGCGATGCCCGCCAGCGGCAGCATCGGCGCGACGACGAGGAAGGCGGGCAGCAGGTCGGCCTGCGCGCGCGCCGCCAGCACCGCGAACGCCAGCACCGCCACCACCGCGGCCAGCCAGGCCCGGCTCAGCGTCGGCGTCGCCGTCAGCAGCCTGGCCAGGTGGTCGGGCATCCCCCGGTGCCGCAGGAAGCGTTCGGCCAGGCCGAGGCGCGGCGCGATCAGCTCGGTCTCCAGCCTCGCCCAGGACGCTTCGAGCCAGTCCTCGTCGTACGGGATCGCCGCGCGGCAGGCGGCGCAGCGGGCGAGATGCGCGTCCACGGACATGGCCGGCGCCGGTTCGAGCCTGCCTTCGAGGTAGCGTTCACGCAGATCGTCGGGGATGTGCCAGTTGCTCATGAAAGTTCCTCGCGCAGCCGGGCCCTGGCCCGCATCGCGCGGGTCTTGACCGTTCCTTCCGGAATGCCCAGGAGACCGGCGGCCTCCTTGGTGGTGAGGCCGTCGAGGACGGTCGCCTCGATGACGGCGCGCAGCTCGGGGGCGAGCCTGTTCAGTGCGGCCCCGAGATCGCCGTGCTCCACGCCCAGCAGGACGACGTCCTCGGCGGAGGCGACGGGGGAGCTGTCGTCCGGTGCGATGCCGGAGCCGACCCAGCGCGAACCGCGCCCCCGAAGGGCGGAGATCAGCCGCCGGACGGCGATCGTCCACAACCAACCGGCCACGTTGTCGCCCCGGAAGCGGCCCGCCGAACGCCACACGGCCAGGAACGTCTCCTGCAGCGCGTCGTCGACCACGTCCGCGTCGGCGCAGCGCCGGGCCAGCCGGGCACGCAGCCAGGGGGCATGGCGCTGGTGGAGGATGCGCAGGGCGGTGGTGCTGCGGGCGGCGACGGCGGTGACGAGGTCGGCGTCGCCGCTTGCGGCGGTGACGTCCGGGGCCGCGCGCCGCCGGAAGGGGAACGGTCTCACGGTGTATCTATCGCACGCTTCGTACGAGACGGTTCGCCCGGATCGGCTCGTCGACCCCGATCACATGGACGCCGTCGAGCGATGCTCGTCGTTGATCAGGACCTGCTTGCCCTCGGCCAGGACCGCGTCGTCGGCGGTGTTCCACGAAACCGCGAAGCCTTCGGCGATTCGGGTCACGGTCAGGTGCTGGACCACGATCGCCTCCAGTGGCCACCGCAGCCCGCGGCGCGAGAGCACGGGGCCGCGGCCGCCGCACCGGTAACGGCGGATTGGACCCCCTCGGCGTGCCGAATCATGACCGCCCGGCCTCGACATCACACTCAGTCAACCCCACGCGTGCAGAGCCCGAAAGTGATCACCCTGGGTGAACAAACGTCGCCCGGTTCTCGGGTCTCGGGCACAAGCTCGGTCTTCGGGGGCCGGTGATCGTCCGGTGGCGTTCGGCCTGTCAGGCGCGATCGTGGAGAGTGATCTGGTAGCCGTCGGGGTCGGCGAAGGTGAATGTCCGGCCGAAGGGGCCGTCGGTCGGTGCGGAGACGATGGTGTGGCCGTCGGCGACCAGAGCATCGTGGATGGCTTGGACATCTGTGGCGTGGAGCCAGATCGCGGCACCGATGCCGGGCTGAGCGGCGGATGCGAGATCGGTGCCGGGAACGATGTCGCGGAGTGCGAACGCGATCGGCTTCGTCTCGAAGACGACGGCGTGCGGAGGTCCGGCCTGCGAGCGGACGAGGCCGAGGTACTGCTCGTAGAACGCCTGCGAAGCGTGGAGGTCGCGCGCTTGGAGCGAGATGAAGTCGGGGCCGGTGACGGGCATGATGATGCTCCTTCTCTTCGTGTCAGTTTTCTGACACAGATGAATCTATGTCAGAATACTGACATGAGTCAAAAGGGTGTCGGCGTCGATCTGGAGACGTCACTGGGCTACCTGCTGAAAGAGGCGTCGAGCGCCCTCCGTGCAGCCATGGAGGAGGTGCTGCGGCCGCTCGGGATGAGCGTGACGCACTACTCCTGCCTCGAACTGCTGGCTCAACGACCGGGCTTGTCGAACTCCGAGCTCGCGCGGGGCGCGTTCGTGACCCGGCAGACGATGAACGTGCTGCTCCAGGCCCTGGAACGAGACGGCTACGTGACCAGGCCCGCGGAGGCGCCCGTCGGGAAGGCTCTTCCCGCGCGGCTCACGCCTCGCGGCCGACGGAGCCTCGAGAAGGCGACCGTAGCAGTTCGGTCCGTCGAGGTCAGAATGCTGGCAGGCATGTCCGAGGCCGAGCAGTCAGAGGCGTTCCGGATCCTGCGGAGCATGATCCATTCCCTGCGCGACGGCAACGACGATGCATAGCTCGTTCCCCGGCGCACGTCCCGTCGCGCTCGGAAAGGAGTGAGTGCAGCCGAGCGTGAGAATCCGTGCGGGCGACCTCGAAAACCGACGGACCCCGACTGCACCCTCTTCTGCGACGAGTCCCTTGAACGCCGGCCTCGCGAAGCCCGGTTCGCGTCCCTCCAGCCCTTGAAAGTCGGCCTAACGCGGCCTGGTCGCATGGTTATGACGAGCGCTAAGGTGGCGCGTGATCACCAAGCCTCCCGGATGGCTGTACCTCACCGTGCTCTCCGCCTCGGCCTGCGTCATTCTGTACTGGGCCAGCGTCCCCCATTGGTACGTCATCGAGATGATGCTGGTTGCCTTCTTCTTCGGGGTTCCTCTGTATGTGATCTGGTTGTTCCGCTTCGGTTTGGCGGCGAGTCGAGGCGCGATCGACGGCCGGATCGTACGTTGGGTCCTGCCCTGGATCATCGCCGGAGGCGTGGTGGGGGCACTCGTCGTGGACGCGCCCTTCTGGCTGCGATTCACGATCTCGAAACCGAGCATGGAAGCCTACGCTCAGACCGTGACCAGGCAGACGGATCGCGATTTTTCCTGCCAATGGGTGGGGTTGTACCGGATATGTGATGCCTTTCCGTGCTTGGGATTGGAGAAGAACACCGAGGACGTCCCTGGCAGCGCTTGCCTGATCGCCGAGGAATGGGCCGTCTACAGCAACACGAACTTCGTCCTGCTTTCCAAGGGCGAGCCCGAGGAGACGGCGAACGACACCTACCGGCATCTCACGGGCCGCTGGTACGGCTGGCGCGATTGGGACTATTGGTAACACCGCGCAGGTCCTGTGGTCGTCAGGCCGAGCCCGGGCCCGGGAGGAGGTCGACGTCGTCGGCGTGCATCGGCTCTCCGCAGTGACTGCAGCGCGGGTCGACGTGGCCGATCTGCCCGCAGGCATGGTGGCGGTACAGCACGGGAGGGCCGGCCTCGCCGGCGAGCCAGCGGTCGCCCCACCGCGCCATCACCATGAGCATCTCGACGAGCTCGGTGCCCTTGGCGGTGAGGTGGTACTCGTAGCGGGGGCGGGCGTCGTAGGGCAGCCGCTCGAGCACACCCTGTTCGACCAGGTGGTTGAGCCGCTCCGTGAGCACCTTGCGGGAGATCCCTAGGTCAGCCTGGATGTGGTCGAAGCGGCGCACCCCGGCCCACACGTCGCGCAGGATCAGCGGTGACCAGGGCTCGCCGATCACGTCCAAGGTACGCGCGATGGAACACGCCATCTCCCCGAACCGCGTTCGCTGCATGGCAGCAATCTAGCAAGCGGGGTTCCCTTACGGAACTTGGGGGTGCTACCTTCTCAGAGTCTCCTAAAGGAACCTGAAAGGAATCCGATGCCATTCATCAGGCGTTTCGACCACGTCGGCATCACCGTCGCCGACCTCGACGCCGCGACGGCGTTCTTCGTCAGCCTCGGCCTGGAGGCCGATCAGAAGATGGCCGTAGAAGGCGAGTTCCTGGACACGGTGATCGGCATGACCGATGCCCGCACCGAGATCGTCATGCTGCGGCCGCCCGGCGGAGGGACGACGCTGGAGCTCTCCAGTTTCACGCGGCCGGACCACCTGCCGGGTTCGCCCGCCGCGCCGGCCAACGAGCTGGGCCTGCGCAACGTCGCCTTCGAGGTGCACGACCTCCAGGCCGCGGTCGACCACGCCGCAGCCGCCGGCTACGGCCTGGTGGGAGGCATCGGCGCATACGAGGGCATGTGGCGGATGGCCTACGTCCGCGGGCCCGAAGGCATCATCGTCTCGCTGGCCGAGCGCATCGAGAAGTAGGGAGACACCGATGAGCACGACCATGACCGACGAGCAGATCCGGGCTCTGGCCGCGACCGCCAAGCCCTACAGCCCGGCGCTCCTGCAGTGGGGGCCGGAGCGGACCATGGACGGCGCGGACGCCGTCGAGTTCGAACACCAGCGACGCATGGTGTCGCTGCGCGCCGACGGCTTGATCGCGATCCTGTGCCCGGTCACCTCCGACGATCGCCGGCCAGGTCGATCAGCAACTGCCCGAGCATAAGGGAACGCCGGTTAGCAGGTTGAGCACAAGCCTGCCCAGCGTCTGGCGTAGGCCGCCACTCGGTCGATCTCCGTGGCCGGGACACCGTCACCGTCACCGCCCTGGACGGCCTCTCCGCCGTCACCGACTCCGGCCACCTCCACCACACCCTGACCTCCTCTCCTGCCACCTTCCACGTCGGCGAACGCCGGCAACTCACCATCCGGTCGTTCAGCCGGGAGGTGGGCGCTCTTCTCGTCGTCTCCTGCACCGCCTTGTTCGGCTCGGAGAACACGGCATCCCGATCGCCAGGCGAGCATGGGACGGTCCATGACCGATGGCGCGGAACACTGCCAAAGCCGGACGTGCTTACCTCCGGGCCACAGAACGGAGGAAACGTAGGTCCTCCATGACCAGGGTGGCATCGGTGGCGCCGCCACGGCGGAGGGCCGGGGCCAGCGCGTCCAGATCGGGCCAGCGGGCCGGACGGAGGTGGACGCGGTAGCCGTCTCCGGCGGGTTCCAGCGTGAGTGCGTCGCCGATGGCGAGCCTGCTCTCCGGGAGGTGCACCGCGGTCGCTCCGGCGGCTCGTTCCAGGGCGGTGACCGAGGTGACCCCGGTGACGATGGGCAGGGTGGTGTCCGGGTCGTTGACGTGGTGGTGCAGGTCACGCAGGCGGGTGGCGGCGGTCGTACGGGCGGGGTGGTCCGTGGGCAGGCGGTCGGCCAGGAGCTTCGCGGCGCGGGCGAGGTGGCCGAGCGGCGGTGCGGACGGGCGGTCGCCGAGCAGGGCGATCAGCGCCTGCAGGGCGTCCTCGGCGCCGGAGGCGAGGGTGACCCACTGCTTGGCGGTGAGCGGGGTGAGCCTCGGATGGCGTTCCGTCCAGTACGCGACCGCCCGGTCCAGGTCGGGGCCCGTACGCCAGAGGTCGGCGGGGTCGTCGGGCATGAGCAGCTCGACGAGTTCGACGGCCTCGTCGGCGGTGGTGAGCGCCTCCAGGGAGAGGGCGGCGATGCGCAGGTCGGTCTCGGTGAGGCCGAGGTCGCGGGCGCGGGCGGCATCGCCCGCGCGGAAGGCGGCGACGCGGCCGCGCGCCCAGCCGTCCGGCCAGGAGAGCGTGCGGGCCGAGGTGGACAGCAGGATGAGGCACTGGGCCGGTGACAGGCCGGCGGCCTCGCCGAACGCCCGCACGGTCGTCTCCCGGTCCACGGGCGGCGGGCCGTTGTCGGCGATCAGGCCCAGCGCCCGCCTGAGCCGGTCCGGGTCGCCCCAGCCACGGCAGGTCCGCAACTCGACGACGCGGTTGCGGGTGAACAGGAGCGGGTCGGGGCCCTGTGGGGTGTGGAGGAGCGCCGTGACGATGCACACGTGATCCACCAGCTCGTGGTCGGCGACGGCGGCGGCCGCGATGGGGCCGTAGCCCGAGCGGATCTCCCCGAGGGCGAAGTCCGGGCGCAGCCGGGCGACGTGCCAGGTGCCGTCGGTGCGGAGGAGTTCGGGGACGGCGGCCAGTTCCTGAAGCCGCGCGCGCCCGTCGCCGTCGCCCCAGGCCGCCTCCAGGACGGCGGCGCCGAGGCGGCCCAGCGTGTTCTCGATCCCGTTGACGGCGGGGGCGTGGAACATCGCGACCTTCTTGTCGTACGGGATGTCGACGGCGGAGCGGGCGAAGTGGGCGATCCTCTCGTACGCGGACTCGGGGCCCGGATCGTCCGGCTCGGGCGCCTTCTCGGCGCGAACGGCGGGCGCCGCGGCGGCGGGCGCGGGGCGCAGGTGGGGCGGCGGGGCCAGCTCCAGGCGTTCCAGCAGGGCGAACGCGCGCTCGCGGCATTCGACGGCCGTCCACACCAGGAGCGTGACGCCCCTCAGGAGCGACTCGTCGGTGATCTCCGGCAGGAGCGGGCGGAGCCGTCCCGCCAGTTCATCGCGGACCGCGTCCTTCTCCTGGTAGGTGCTCTCGGGGTCCAGCACCCGCATGAGCTCGGCGGCGAGCCGGGCGTCCACGACGTCGATCAGGGCCTGCGCCTTCTTCTCGTCGACCGCGCGCAGCGCTTTCGATCCTTCGGGGTCGCGTGGCCGCATCGCGGACCACCAGCCGGGCGGCGCGACCAGGCGGGTCCCGGCCGCGTAGCGGTGGTGCGCGACCACGCCGATGTTCGCGGCGCCGTCGTGCTCGGGCACCCGGCCCCAGCCGCGGACATAGCGGCCGATGGTCCGCCCGGCCGGGTCCCGCAGCTCGATGATCCGGCCCTGGCCGCGCCACACGGTCGCCTCGGCGCCGCCGGGGAAGGCGACCCGTTCGCCGTCGGCCGGCACGACGGGGCGCGCGGCGGGGTGCGCGCTGTCGTGCGGGCAGTGCGGGCCGTCGTGGTCCAGCACGGTCACCCGGCCGTTCGCGGCGATCAGGCAGCGGTCGTAGAGGTCGCGTGCCTCGGTCCGTTCGTGGGATCTGCTGGAGACGTGCTCGTAGGTGCCGAAGCCGTGCGGCGGGCCGGCTCTGTCCGGTGTGACGACGCAGGCGCGGAACTGGTGCTCCCAGAGCCGGCCCGACTGGATGAGGAGCAGGTCGGCGCCGCTCTCTTCCAGGTAGTCGGTGATGGTGTTGGCGTGGCCGGGGACGAAGGCGGGCAGCTCCAGCTCGTCGAGGACGCCGCCGCTCAGCGTGGCGGCGAGGGCGCGGGCCGGGTCCGTCCCGGTCGCGATCGTCCGGACGCTGTCCAGGAGGGGGCCGGGGACGCCGGCGAGGGTGAACCGTTCGGCGTCGCACAGGGCGGCGTGCGCGTCGGGCAGCGCTTGGCCGGGGACCCGTTCGGCATGTTCGGCCAGGATGGCGGCGACGATCCGTGCCGTTCCCGGTGTCGTGGTCAGGGCCCGTACGGTCTCAAGGGCGGTCTGCTTCGGGACGGCGGGCTCGGTGACGTTGAGCGGGTTGGTCACGTTGCCCACGATCGCGTCGCGCAGCAGCGGGGCCCAGTCCGGGTCGGCGGCGACGGCGGCCAGGTCGGTGCCGGTTCCGGAGGCGAGCCGGTCGTACAGCTTGAACGTGTGCAGCAGCCGGGGCCGCCCGAGCGGGACGCCGCGGTCCAGGAGCAGGTCGAGGAGCGGGAGGTCGGCGGCGGTCTCCTCCCAGCGGTTGACCTCGTCCTCGTCCGCTCCCAGCACTGCCTCGTGGTCGTCGCAGGTGAGGCCCTCCGCGCGCAGCCGCCTGCCGGCGTCGTGCAGGAGGTCGCCGAGGCCGGCGACGGGGAGCGCGAGCCCCGCGTACAGCTTCAGAAAGCGGCCCACCCAGTCCTTCACCGCCGCCCCCGTCAGGCCGGGGCAGGTGGTGAACGGGGCGGTCAGGCCCGCGCCGGCGAGGTTGGCGAGGAGGAGCGACACCGCCGCGCCCTTCGCCTTGGGGGTGTCCTTGGCGGGCAGCGGCAGGGTGCCGAGGAGCGCGCGTGCGATGCCCGCGTCCGCCCGCACCATGGGGCCGAGCAGTGGAAGGACGAACGTCCAGAGGGACCGCGGCGCCGACTTCATGCAGCCGCTGCCCAGCAGGGCGCGGACGGCGCGTTCGTCGCCCGGCCCGCCGAGCGTGCGCCCGGCGGCCTTCGCCAGCGCCGCCCAGCCTTCGGCCAGGGCCAGCGCGCCGTCCGCGCCGTCCGGGACCTCCTCGCACCACGCGGTGAGCAGGCGGCGGTGCCAGTCGTAGGCGGCGGGGGCGGAATGGCGGGCCGCGAGCCGCTTGCCGTGCTTCTTGAGCGTGGCCGATCCGGCGACGTCCGCCCCCGCCATCAGGTACGCCGTGACGAGCGCGGCCTCGTCGACCGGCAGCGCGTGCGCCTCCTCGGCGGCGCGGGCCGTCTCGAAGAAGGCGGCGGCGAGGCGGACGCTGCCCACGGCGGCCAGGATCGACGCGCACTCCTCGTAGAACGGCGGCAGCAGGGCGGGCGCGTGCGTCTCCAGGTCGTCGCCGGCACGGGTGAGCGCGGTGCGCGCGAGGCCGGGCTTGCGGGCGGCCAGGTCGCGTGCGGCCCGCAGGTCGGTGTGCGCGGCCAGGATGCGGGCGCGGTGCGCCGGATGGCGGTGCAGGGCGGAGGCGAGGAAGCCGAGCGGGCCCGCGTGCACGGTCCCGACGCCGGTCTCCGCGACCGGGTCCAGGTCATACCGCGACTTATCGGCCTTGTCCCCGTCGACGGCCTCGTGCTGGACGAGTTCGACGACCGGCTCGTCCAGGACGAGGTGCTCGTAGCGGACGGCGAGGCACGTGTCCTCGTCGGGGCCGGTGGGCGGGCCCGGCAGCACCGCTCCGGCGCGCAGCAGCACCGCGCGTGCCGGGCGGGTGACGCCGGAGGGCGCCACGGTGCCGGGCTCGCCCTGGTGGGTGTCGCAGTAGTGGGAGTAGGCGTCGGCCGCGTCCGTCTCCGGCTCCGTCTCGTCCACGGTGCGGTCCGCGTACAGGGCCATGAGCATGCGTACGCCCTCGGACCAGGCGATGTCGCCGATCTCGCGGCCGCCCGCGGTGAATCTCATCCCCTCCACGGAGGCGGGACTCATCGGCCCGCTCCAGTACAGGTCGATCTCGACGCCGAGCGGCTCGGGCGCGTGCACGGTGAAGCGCGCCCTGTCGCCCGTGACGCGTCCGCCCAGCTCGTGCACGCGGCGCTCGAGGGCGGCGCCGCTGTCGTAGTGGGCCCAGGGGATCTCGACCACGCCGAACGTGCGGTCCATGCTCGCGGGACGGGTCCACACCTGGCGGCGTACCTGCTCGACGACCTGCGTGAGGTACCGTCCCTTCCAGCTGAGCAGCTCGTCGCCGAGCAGCAGCGGGTGCGGGATCGCGAAGGTGTCCGCGCCCGTCCAGGCGCCCTCGCGCAGGAGCGCGCAGCGGCCGAGGTCGGGCACGTCGTCCACGATCGGGGCGATGACGAGGTCGGTGAGCGTCTCGCGCCACACCGGGTCGTCCCAGACGGCCGCGAACACCTCGGCCGGGACGGGCAGCGACCGCACCATCCAGGACTCGACCCGGTCGTGCACGGCCCGCGCGTGCTCGCCGAGCCGGTCGCGGAGGGCGGCGAGCCGTACCGCGGCCGGATCCTTCCTGACGTTGGCGGGCACCTTGGCCAGCACGCGGCCGGCGGTCGTCCGGCAGGCGAGCACCGGCCGCCGCGTCCCCTCGACGGTGAGCTCGTGGCCCGTCGCGATCTTGATCCATCCCATGGCAGGCCATTGTTGATCATCTCTACGACAATTCGGCGGGGAATGTGATGATCCATCGGCAGCGGCGCTGGTCGGCCGAGAACACCTCATCAGCTCGCAGAAACGGGGACTACGTCGCCGCGGCCACCAGCTCCGACGACGAACCAGGGCTAAGACCATCAACGGGCTGTGCAGGCGCACTCAGGTCGAGGAGCACGTCACGCGGCATGCGCGCACCGGCCACCTCACCGCGGACGCGGGCGCGGCGCTCACGGCCGGCTCACCCGAAGATCTTCAGCCGAGGCGCCCCCGCTCAACGCCGGTCACCTACTAGTCGAGTGGCCATAGCTTGCGACCTTTGGACAGAACACTGCCAAGGAGCGATCGGGCCTGGACGAGGTTGCCCTCGACGTCGCCGATCACGCTGTTGCGGGCGCCGATGCGACTCGTACATCTGGGACGAGCGGGTGGTCCAGCCGAACTTGTCGTAGCGGTAGCGCCAGATGTGCCCGAGCACGAACGAAGTGAGCGCCACGTACGGCGCCACCACCCACAGCAGCGTGCTCATCGGCCCGCCTCCATGATCGCGTACGGTTCCAGACCGACGGCTTCGGCGGGCGGGCCCTGGGCCGCCAGCCGCAGCATGGCCTCCTGCTCGCGAGGACCGGCCGGCGGCAGGGTGACCAGTACGGCCGCGACCACGTCCGCGTACGGAGAGCCTTCCTCCTCCAGGGCCGCGCGCAGCACCTCGATGCCGGCGCGGTGCCCAGTCAGCAGCCGGCCGGCCGCGCGCACGGCGCCGCGCGCCGACATCTCGCACACCACGGCCAGATGGTCGGGCAGCTCGCCGTCGGCGAGTTCGAGACCGGCCGCGTGCAGCGCGTGCTTGAAGCGCAGCAGCGCCGCGCCCCGCTTGCGGGTGTCGCCGTGGGCGTAGTAGGTGAGGTAGAGGCAGCAGCGCCGCTTCAGGTCGAAGGTGGCCACGTAGTGGGCGGCCAGCTCTTCCGGGTCGGTGTCCGCCACGTGCCGGAGGAAGGCTGACAGACGCTCGCGCACCTGGCCCGCGGGCAGCTCGGCCACCGCCTCGGCCAGCACGCTCATCCCCTGGTAGAGGCGTTCGTCGGGGTAGCCGAGCAGCACCGCGGCCACCATGTGGGCGGTGCGCGGATCACTGTGGCTCATTTCTTCCTCCTGGGGAACAGGCCGTCAGGTGTGCCCCTGCCGTCCCAGTTGAGGAGATTGACCCGGCCGCGTAGTTCATCGGCGTTGTTCACGTCCTCGCCCGCCTGCCGTTCCTTGAGCGCGTGAAAGCTCTCCACGGCCACCGGCGCCGGACGACCGGAAGCCTCGCCGAACGGGCCGTTCATGCCGGGGCCGCCTTCGTAGTCGAGGCTGCACCCGGTGGCCAGCTCCTCCAGCTGCGCCCCCTGCTCGGCGTGCGCCTTGGGGATGGCGTAGCGCTCGTCGTAGGGGGCGAGGGCGAGCAGCCGGTGCATGCCCTCGATCTGACCGCCGCTCATCCCGACGGCGGTGGCGATGGACTCGTCACGGTCCTGGCCGGCGGCCTCGGCGGTTTCCTCCCGCCCTTGGTGATGGGCTTCCTCTATGGCCGGCTCGGCTCCTACAGCCTCGGCCTGGCCCTGCTGGCCATCTCGCCGCGCTCACCCTGGCCCTGACCGTGACCGTGATCCGTTCGACGGCCCTCCGCCGCACGGCCGAGCCGGCCAGGGTTCGCTGACACGCACTTCAGCGGCACCTGACATCAACGGCTCCCAGCGCGCCACCGCGCGGAACGGGACCCGGACGCCGGTCGTCTCGAACAGGGTGGGACAAGTCCGGCGCGATAGGCTCTGGTCACGATTCATCGTGCGCGAAGTTGGAGGTGATCACGGTGCATCCGGTCTTGTGACAGCCCCAGCCCGGGGCGTCACGGAGCCGAAAGGTGACCGTATGAGCAAGACCGACAAGACCCGGCCCTGGTGGGTGGGAATGGCTGAAGCGCCGATGGTGAACTGCCGACCCGTGCACGATCACCGGTTCGGGCCGTGCACGCTGCCGGACGAGATCACCGTCGACAGCGCGTTCATGAACCGCCACGGACGAAGCGGCTGCTACTGGGGCGCCACTGACCACTACCTGTTCGATTGCGGCAGCCTCAGTGGCGGACGGGAGTGGTTTCACATCCGACGCGAAGAACGTCGCCGTAGCCGTCACCAGGCGCGCCGAGAGCTGCGCGCCTACAACGGCGAAGACTGAGAGGCAGGGCAGGGCCCGGACATCCGCGGGCCCTGCCCCGGCCGCTGGTAGGACGGACGGCGGCCGAATGGCTCTGCACAAGGAGGTCGAGGCGCATTTCGGGCAGCGCCCGGGTGCTCGCAGAGGTTCGGCGCCGGACGTGGGCAAGGAGCTCGATCATGATCTCTGCGGCGGGTTCCTTGGCCGGCAGTCACCGACCACCTCGACCGCTGCGGCTACCAGATCATCGACGACGGGGCAGGCGGGAGCGTCGGCCCGCCCGTCGCCGGTGCGGACCAGGATCGGCCGGACACCGGCGGGCGTCGCCCACGTTGTGCCGCTCGGAGACCGCGCGTTCCCCGGCCGCCGGGCTGGCCGTCGAGCGCGATGTCGAAGATCCGGTACGGGTGGGGGTGCTCGACGAGGGCCGACGTGACGAGCGCGGGTAGAGGCGATGGCGCGGATCGTGAAAGCCTGCACCTACGAAGTGCCCCAGGTGACCGTCCAGGGCCAATGCGCCGAGGTTCCCGTCCAGACTTCGCTGCGGCCGGGCGAGGTCCAGGACTTCCATCTGGGATCCTGGTCACGGCCGGACGCATGCAACGGATACCGGGGTGATTTCGAGGTCCGCGTAGGCGTCACCGCAGCGCAAACGGCCTACGTCTGGGTGCGGAGTTCGATCCTGTGGTGGATGTCCCCGGGCAGCCAGCTCAAGGTCAGCGTGACTCCCAACCCCGTGGGGCGCGTCATTCCCATCGAGCCCAGCGCGAACTTCAGCGACTTCTCCGTCAACTCCTTCTGCTCCAACGCTCCGACCCCGAATTGCAGCCGGTCCATTCTCGACGTCGCCCTCGCATCGGACTGAGAGTTCGCGTGTTGCGGGCGTACAGCCCGCCTCGACTCCCTGGACCAGGAAAAGCGCCGATCATTAGGCTGGAGGGAGCGTGCGAGGGCGCTGCCGGTCCGCGGGCAGGGATTTTCCCACCTCGAGCAGCACATCGACGCACCGGACAAGAACAGCCTCTTTCCGGCCGGGCGAGCGGACCTCGGCGACGAAGGAGGTTGCGATGTCCGCCCGCCATTTCGAACTGCCGGCTCATCCGAACCTGGAGTACTACCGCAAGCAGGCCAAGCACCTGCATCGCGCATACGCGGCGGGCGACGCGGCAGCCGCAGCCCGGGTCGCCGAGGTGCTGGGTGGCCGGGCCGGCGAGCGGTTCCTGCTCAGCGACGCCCAGTTCGTGCTCGCCCAGGAACACGGATTCCGGGCCTGGGCCGAGTTCCGCGCTCACGTCGAAGGACGCAGCACGACCGAGGAGCGGCCGGTCTCCCGCCTCATGGGGATCAGGCCGGGCGCCTACGTCTCGATGGCCGACCGTCTCCTCGCCGAGCTGCGCCGCGACGATCCCGGCGCGCTGCGACGGTTGCGGGCCTACGTGCCCCGGCACGCCATCGCGACCTCCGCCGCCACCGTCGGGCTCCGGGACGCGCGGCTGATCATCGCGCGGGAGTCCGGCTTCCCGACGTGGCGGGAACTTGTGGCGTTCACCGAGAAATCCCGGCGTGACCTCGACGAACGCCAGGAGGAGCGGCGGCGGCTGCACCGCGAGGCCGAAGCCCTGCTGGCCGGCGACACCGATCGGCTGGCCGGTCTGACCGCCGAGCAGGCCGACACCTTGCTGGAGATGCTGGCGGGTCCCGAGACGATCCCCGGTGCCCGACTCAAGAAGGAGCTCGGCGTGCCGCGTGCCGCCGTGGAGGTTCTGCTGGGCAAGGCCACCGGCCTGGACGCCCCGCTCATCCAGGCTGTCCGCGCCGATCGGGTCGAGTACGTACGCCTGCTGCTTGAAGCCGGAGCCGATCCCGGCGCCCGCATCTGGGGCAGCACCCCGCTGGAGAACGCCGTTCTCTCTGGCGGCACGGAGCTCGTCGACTTGCTCGCCGGGCATGGGATCGTCCCGCGGGCGCTGTGGACGTACGCCGCCTGCGGGCGGCTGGATCTCGTGCAGTCCTGTTTCGACGCGGACGGCGGGCTCCGGCCGGGCGCGGCATCGGCGCGCCCCGATCTCGCCGACGCCGCCGGAGGCGGTTTCCTCACCCGGTTGCCGCCGACCGACGATCCGGACGAGATCGTGGGGGAGGCGTTCGTGCACGCCTGCCAGCACGGCCGGATCGAGGTCGTGCGCTGGTTCCTCGACCGCGGCGTCGATCCCGACGTCGCGCCCTACCTCGGGCGGACCGCCCTGCACTGGGCGACCCCGCCCGGGAATGTCGAGGTGATCCGCCTGCTTCTGGAGCGCGGTGCCGATCCGTCCATCCGCGACGATGTCTTCAGGATCGACGCCGACGGCTGGCTGCACATGTCCCACGCGGCTCACCCGCACGATCCCGTGACCCAGCAGATCCATGACCTGATCGAGGCTCGATCGCGCTGAGCTACTGCTGAGAGGTCCGGGCTGTCCACCGCGCCGATGCGAGCGCCGGGTCGGGGCGCTGCCTGCTACAAGCGAAAGAGGTCAACGCTCAACTGCCGGCGGCGGCTTGGGCGCGGCGGTTCAGTCGTCCTCGGGGTCGGCCGCCTGGAGGCGACGCCATTTGGCCATCGATCGCTCGATCTCCTCGCGCATGAACGCGAAGAACCGCCCAGTCTCCTCAAGCCGCCGCCCGGCGGGGGAGTCGTGGCCCAGGAGCGTGACGCCTTCCTCCGCGCCGGTCTGTACGTGGACCAGCACCGGCACGGATCGGCTGATGTAGTGGCTCCAGGTGTGCTCGTGGATGCGGCAGAAGTCGTGCCGGCTGCCGGGTGCGCGGCCGCGTTCGACCAGCCGTACCTGCACCAGGTACTTGACCGCCCCCGAGATGGCCGGCGCGCCGACGCCCAGCCGCTCGGCCAGCTCGGCGGCGGTCAGCTTGCCGGAGTCGGTGACCAGCAGCGCGGCGTACACGCGTGCCGCCATCCGCGGCATGCCGGACTCGACCAGGATCTGCGCGAACCGTTCCCGGAAGTCCGCGATGGCGTCCTCGCCGGCTCGCGTCACCACAGTTCCGTCCTCCGCCGTCATGACGCCAGAGTCTAGAGCATTTCGGATAGTTCACGAATTTCGTGAAATAGGAGTAGCGTCGTTGTCGTGACGGACACCGGACTCCTCGGGGTGCAGAAGACCCTCACTCCCGTCCTCAAGGCCAAAGCGCTGGACAACCGGCTCCCGGACCCGATCCTCGGCGACACCTACGCCGAGCGGGTGATGCGCCTCCTCGACCCCGCCTACGACCAGCGCAGATTCGGCACCAGCCAGCTGGGCCTGGTCGCCGTGGTCCGCGCCCGGGCCCATGACGACTGGGCCCGCGGCTTCCTCGCCGAGCACCCCGACGCGGTGGTCCTGCACCTGGGCTGCGGCCTTGACGCCCGCCCCTACCGCATCGACCCGCCCCCCACCGTCGACTGGTACGACCTGGACTACCCCACCGTCATCGACCTGCGCCGGCGGCTCCTTCCGCCGCGCGACCACCACCACACGCTGATCGCGGCCGACGTCACCGACCTGACCTGGCTGGAGCGCGTCCCTCGCGGCCGGCCGGCGCTGATGATCGCCGAGGGGCTGGTGCCGTACCTGACCGAGGAGGACGTCCGGCGGTTGCTGACGAGCGTCGTCGATGCCTTTCCCTCGGGTCAGATCCAGTTCGACACGGTGGCGGTCTGGGCGTGGCGCACCTCGAGGTGGGATCCCACGCTGCGCATGTACGACGCCCGGTTCCACTGCGGCTTCGACGTACCGGCGGCGCTGGCCGCGTGGCATCCGCGGCTGGAGTACGTCAACGAGGCGCCGATGAACGACGCGCCGCTCCTGATGGCCAAGGCCCCGGCCGGTGTCCGGCGCTTGTACCGGGTCATGAACCTGCTGCCGGGCATGAAGCGCTCCACCCGCATCGTGCGTTTCCGCTTCCGCGAGACGCCGGTCTGACCACCGCCGCCGGGCCGGCCGAACCGTCCGTCGGATGTCTGTGCAGGCGTACGGTCCGGAAGCGACTCCGGTCACCTGGTCCCACTGCTTCTCAGGAGCTTTCCACGAAGCGCGCGCCCGGCCCGGGTGTGCGGCAGATGTCGTCCGGGGCGAGGTGGCTGTGCCCCGCAGCGCACTCCAGGACGACCTTGACCGGCTCGTCGCAGGAGCTCGCATCGTCGACGGGCCGGTGCCGGACGATGACCGACGGGCCCTGCGGGTCGGCGAGATACGTGTCGCCCCATTCCAGGAGCGCCACGAGCGTGGGCCGCAACGCCCGGCCCTGCTCGGTGAGCTCGTAGGCGAAGCGCTGCCGATCCCCGGGCTCCTGATAGGGCACGCGGCGCATCACTCCCGCGGTCACCAAGGTCTCGAGCCGAGTGGCCAGGAGATTTCTGGCGATCCCGAGGCGGGAGTGGAACTCTCCGAACCGGCGCGCGCCGTCCAGCGCTTCACGGACGATCAGCAGCGACCAGCGCTCCCCCACCACCGAGAGGGCGCGCGCCACCGAGCAGTTCACCGGGTCGATTCGCCGCGTCTCCATGGGATGAGTGTACCCACCTGGGTTTACAAGTTGTACTTAGCCGTCCTAGACTCCGGGGCCTGAGTTGAAGAATTAAACTCATGGAGGAGATCGACCATGCCCATGCTCGACGTGTACATTCCCGACGGCGCGCTCCAGCCCGACGCCGAGGCGGCCCTGCTGAAGCGCATCACCGAGATCCTCGTCCGCAACGAGGGATTCGACCCCGCCGACCCGGTGAGCCGTTCCGTCTCCTGGCTCTGGCTGCACCGACCGGCCGGCGTCTACGTCGGCGGCGAACCCGCGGACGCACCTCGCTACAAGGTCGTCCCGTCCGTCCCCGAGGGCCAGCTCGACGAGCAGAAGCGTGCGAGCGTCATCGCCGAGGTCACCGAGGCGATCCTCGACGCGGAGAACGGCGCCTGGCCGCGTGACGCCAGCCGGATCTGGGTGTTCCCCACCGAGATCCCCGAGGGTCACTGGGGCGGCTGGGGCCAGATCAGGCCGCTCGCGACGATCCTCGCCCGGCTCACCGGCGACGACACCGAGCGGGCCCGTACGCTCGCGCGTGAGCGGATCGCCGCCGCCCGGGCCGAACACGCCCGCCTGCCCTGATGAGCGGCGAACGACGCCGGCGGACCGGACGACGCGCCCGCCGCGTCGTGCGGCCGGTCGCGGGTCCGGTGGCCACCGGCTCCGCGCCCCTGCCGCCGTCGGCCGCCGAACCCGCTGCCGGGCGAGTCTCCTTCCTGCCATGACTTTATACACCGGGCGTATACTCTCAAGGTATAGTCGCTCGGCATGAGTCAGATGATCGACGACCGAACGCGGACGAAGCCCTTTGCACTGCTGACAACCTGGCGGCGAGGCCGGCGGGCCGCCGTCGCCGGGCTCGTCGCCGTGATGGCCGTGTCCGGCCTCGCGCCCGTCGCCGCCGCTTCCGCGTCCGCCTCCGCCTCCGCTGAGCCGTATCTGCCCGCGCCCACCGGCGCGCGGCCGGTCGGCACCACATCCCTGCACCTCAAGGACGCCTCGCGCCCCGACCCCTGGGTCCCCAGCGTGAAGGCTCGCGAGCTCATGGTCTCGCTGTGGTATCCGGCCGAGGCGCCGGGCCGCCACCGCGCCCGGTACATGACGCCCAAGGAGTCCGAGCTGCTGCTCAAGGACGGGGACATCACCAGCGTCCCGGCCGACATCCTGAGCAAGGTGCGCACCCACGCCTTCACCGACGCCCGCCCCGCGGGACGCCCGCACAGCCTGCCCCTCGTCGTGCTCTCTCCCGGGCACAGCAAGCCCAGGTCCGAGCTCACGGCCCTGGCCGAGGACCTGGCAAGCCGGGGATACGTGGTGGCCGCCATCGACCACACCTACGAGAACGTCGCCCAGACCTTCCCCGACGGGCGGGTCACGACCTGCGTCACGTGCGAGATGAAGAAGGGCCCGGCCGAATGGGTGAAGCTGGAGAAGGGCCGGGCCGCTGACGTCTCCTTCGTGCTGGACGAGCTGACCGGCACGCGCCCGAAGTGGAAGTACGCGCGGCTGATCGACACCTCCAGGATCGGCATGTCCGGTCAGTCCGCCGGCGGCGCGAGCACGCTGTCGGCCATGGCCGCCGACCGCCGGTTGCGTGCCGGCATCGACGTGGACGGCACGGTCGAGGCCCCGCTTCCCGAGGGCGGGCTGTCGCGGCCGTTCCTTCTGCTGGGCAAGCCCGCCACGTACACGCCTGGGAAGCCCGGGACCGCCGCCAACTGGGAGAGCGTCTGGGCGGGGCTGCACGGCTGGAAGCGCTGGCTGCTGGTGGACGGGGCCGCGCACACGTCCTTCACCGACCTCGGTGTGCTGGTCGACCAGTTCGGCATCGAGGACGGCGCCGACATCCCCGGCGCCCGCGCCATGGCCATCACCCGCAGGTACGTCGCGGCCTTCTTCGACCAGCACCTGCGCAAGAAGCCGCAGCCCTTGCTCGACCAGCCGTCGGCGAGCTACCCGGAGGTCAAGTTCTGCGCCCCGGAGAAGAAGACCTGCGCGTAGCGCCGGCCCGCGCATCCTGAAGCCATCACGATCAGCGCAGCGGTTACCAGCTGAGCATCTTCGGACGGCTGGCTGGGGCAGGCAGCCGGTTACGCAGCACCTGCGCGCCCAGCGGGACCAGGGCCACGCAGAGCAGGCCGGTGACCAGGACGTCAGGGATGGAGGCGCCCTTCAGCACGCCCACCCAGGTGCCCCCGGCCAGCAGCAGCATCGCGGCGCGGGCGGTGCCGAAGACGCCCGATCGCCAGGCGGCGACGGCCAGGAGGAGCGAGCCCGCGTACTGGCCGACCGAGGCCCAGACCGGCACCCGCCACGGCCCGTAGGAGATGTCGACGTACTCCTTCATGATCGCGTTCGTCGCCTGGTCCAACCCGATCACCTCGGTGAGCTGGAAGGCGGTCTGGTCGGCGCCGGCGAAGTACAGGCGGGAGAAGAGCCCGGCGGCCAGCAGCGTGGCGCCCCACCAGGCGAGGCCGCCGCCGATCCGCTGAGCCAGGGCGACGAAAGCGGGGAAGAGCAGCACCGCCCCCAGCGCGAAGACCGCATAGGCGAGGGTGAGCAGGGCGGGCGCTGAGGTGTACGCGAGGAGTTGGCCGTAGGCGGCGAAGGGCTGTGCCTCCGCCCACGCGTGCTGCTGAGGGGTGAGGGCGGTGATTGTGCCCAGGTGACGCAGCAGGTATCCGGCGCACATGATCAACGGCCCCAGCACGAGCGTCGCACCGCTGATCCACCGTCCGGGGAAGAACGTGTTCATGGGAGCGAGCCTGCCGAGAGCGAGCTGGGAGATCATCTGCCGATCGTCAACCGTCGTCCCCGTCGAAAGTCAGGTCGCACTCTGGGATGCGCCGTACCGCTGGAATAGGGGCGTCCCGCCTCTTCCCGTGATCACTTACGCCGACGTAGCGTTCGCATGAAAAGACCGCTTCGGCCAGAAGGGGCTTCATGCGTTCCACCTCGGTGCCGGCCTTACCCGGCGACACTCCCGCACGCGACGACTACGCCTTGGAACGAGTTCCGCCCTCCGCCCGCTACGCATGGCCCACGGTCGCGATTCAGCGCTTCGGGTTGCTGTCGGCGCTGAGCCAGTTCCTCCTCGGGGCCACGCTGGGCATGGGCATGACGTTCTGGAACGCCGTCGTGGCCATCACCCTCGGCGCGGTGATCCTGGAGTTGGTGGCCGTCGCGGTCGGCATCGCCGGCATGCGGGAAGGCATGTCCACCACGGTGCTGGCCCGGTGGGCCGGGTTCGGGCGGCACGGGTCGGGGCTGGTCGGGATCGTGGTCGCGGTCTGCCTGCTGGGCTGGTTCGGCGTGCAGTCGGCGGTCCTCGCTCAGGGGCTCGCCGCGTTGCTCGGCGGGCCGCCCGTCTGGGCGTGGGCCATCGTCGGAGGGCTGGTGATCACGGCGATCGTGGTGGTCGGGTTCGCCGGGATGGCCTGGACGGCCTGGATCACCGTGCCGGCCTTCCTGGCGCTGGCCGGCTGGGCCGTCGTCGTCGAGCTCGGCAAGCACGACGTGGCCGACCTGGTGGCGTCCGCGCCGCCCGGCACGCCGTTGAGCCTGGCGCAGGGCGCCACGCTGGTCGCGGGTGGCTTCATCGTGGGCGCGGTCATCAGCCCGGACATGTGCCGCTTCAACCGCAGCGCGGCCGACGTGGTCAAGCAGACCGTCATCGGGATCACGCTCGGCGAGTACCTGCTGGCCCTCATCGGCGTCCTGCTCGCGCACGCGCTGCGCACCGGTGACGTGGTGGCGATCATCACCACCACCTCCGGCGTCGTCGGCACCGTCGTGCTGCTCACCGCCACCCTGAAGACCAACGACTGGAACCTGTACGCGGCTTCCTTGGGGGTCACCAACGCCCTGCACAGCATCTTCGGCGTGCGGCTCGGGCGGGCGGCCGTCACCGTCGGCCTCGGGGTGATCGGCACGGCGCTGGCCGCCCTCGGCATCGCCGACCACCTCGTGGACTTCCTGGTGCTGCTCGGTGTCGCCGTCCCGCCGATCGCCGGGATCATGATCGCCGAATACTACGTGGTGCGGCGGTGGCGGGAGGAGTTGACGTCGTCGCGGCGCAGCGGCGGCCTGCCCGACGAGGCGCCGAACTGGGTGCCCGCCGGACTCGTCGCCTGGGTGATCGCCGCCTTCGCGGGGCACTACCTGGCGTGGGGCATCCCCGCGCTCAACGCGCTGGTCATCGCCGCGCTCGTGTACGTGGCGGCGGGCAAGGCCCGCCTGTGGACGCAGTCCTGAACGAAGGAGTACGGGTGCGCATAGGGATCGACGTGGGAGGCACCCACACCGATGCCGTCATCATGGACCAGACCACCGTCCGGGCCGAGATCAAGACGGTGACGACCCCGGACGTCACCACGGGGATCGTCACCGCTCTGCGTGAGTTGCTGGCCGCCGGCCGCATCGGCAGGGACCAGGTCTCCGCGGTCATGATCGGCACCACGCATTTCACCAACGCCCTGGTCACGGGCCGGCACCTCGCGCCGACCGGCGTCGTCCGGCTCGCCCTGCCCGCCACCGCGGCCCTGCCTCCCATGGTGGACTGGCCGCACCGCCTGCTGTCCGCGATCAGCCCGTCCGTGCACCTGTGTCACGGCGGCCACGAGTTCGACGGCAGGCTCATCTCCCCGCTCAGACCCGACGAACTCAAACGCGCCGCCGCCGAGCTGCACGCGCGCGGCATCGACACGGTGGCCGTCTCCTCGGTGTTCTCACCGGTGGCCACCGACCTGGAGGAACAGGCCGCCGCCATCCTGCTGGCCGAGCTGCCGCACCTGCACATCAGCCTGTCGCACCAGATCGGCCGGGTCGGTCTCCTGGAGCGGGAGAACGCCACCATCGTCAACGCCTGCCTCCGCCGGCTGGCCGACCAGATCGTGGACGCGTTCGCCGGCGCGCTCGAGGCCGTCGGGGTGACGGCGCCGCTGTTCCTGTCGCAGAACGACGGCACGCTCATGGACGCCGAGTACACGCGCCGCTATCCGGTGCGCACGTTCGCCTCCGGCCCCACCAACAGCATGCGCGGCGCGGCCTATCTGTCCGGGCTGAGCGACTGCGCGGTCGTGGACATCGGCGGCACCACCACCGACGTGGGAGTGCTGACCAACGGCTATCCGCGGGCGGCCACCGGCGAGGTCGACATCGGCGGGGTGCGGACGAACTTCCGCATGCCGGACGTGCTGTCCATCGGCCTCGGCGGCGGGAGCCGGGTCGTCACCGGCCCCGCGCTGGAGGTCGGCCCGGACTCGGTCGGTTACCGGCTGACCGAGCAGGCGAAGGTCTTCGGGGGAGGCGTCCTGACCGCGACGGACCTGGCGGTCGCGGCCGGCCTGGCCGACATCGGCGATCGCGCGCTGGTGGACCACCTGGACCGCGACCTGGTCCGGCAGGGCATCGACTGGATGGCCACCCGCGTGGCCGACCTGGTCGAACGCATGCGCGTGTCGTCCGCTCCGCTGCCGGTCGTGGTCGTCGGCGGCGGCAGCGTCCTCATGCCGCCGGACCTGCCGGGCATCCCCTCGGTGCACCGGCCCGAGCATCACGCCGTGGCCAACGCCATCGGCGCCGCCATCGGGCAGATCGGCGGCGAGGTGGACCGGCTGTTCGCGATCACCGCCGCGCTCAGCCGGGAGGACGTGCTCGACCAGGCTCGCGCCGAGGCGATCGACCGGGCCGTCGCCGCGGGCGCCGCCCCCGGCAGCGTCCAGGTCGTGGACATCGACGAGGTGCACGTGGCGTACCTGCCGGGCAACGCGGTCCGCGTCCGGGTCAAGGCCATCGGTGATCTCGACCTCAGCCGCTCACGTACCCCTGAGGAGGACCGGCCATGGGTGACGACCTGACGCTCGAAGACGTACGTGACCTGGCCGAAGGCGCGGCCCTGCTGGGCACCGGAGGCGGCGGGGACCCCTACATCGGGCGCATGCTGGTGGAACGGCAGCTTCGCGCCGGCCGGCGCATCCACGTCATCGGCGTCGACGAGCTGCCTGACGACGCCCTGGTGCTGCCGTCGGCGATGATGGGGGCGCCCACGGTCTTCGTGGAGAAGCTGCCGTCCGGCGACGGCAACCTCGCCGCCCTGCGTGCCCTCGAACGACATCTCGGCCGCTCCGCCGCCGCCACCATGCCGATCGAGTGCGGCGGGCTCAACAGCATGATGCCGTTGCTGCTGGCCGCCCAGGCCGATCTGCCCGTCGTCGATGCCGACGGCATGGGCCGCGCCTTCCCTGAGCTGCAGATGGAGACGTTCGCCGTCTACGGTGTGCCGGGCAGCCCGATGTCGATCGCCTCCGATCACGGCGACGTCGGCATCGTCGAGGCGGTCGACAACCGGCGGATGGAGCACCTGGCCCGTGCGCTGACCATCCAGATGGGCGGCGCCGCCTACATCTGCGACTATCCGATGGACGCGGCGACCGTACGGCGCACCGCCATCCCCGGCACCCTCACCCTCGCCCGGCGCCTGGGGGCCACGCTCCGGCGCGCCCGCCAGGAGCACGCCGACCCGTTCGCCGCACTCAGCGCCACCCTCGCCGACACCATCTACACCCACAGCCGGGTGCTGTTCGCCGGCAAGGTGGTCGACGTCGACCGCAGAACCGTCGACGGGTTCGCCCGCGGCCGCGTCACGCTGGCCGACGCGGCCGACGACGGGGACACCCTGGAGATCGTCTTCCAGAACGAGCACCTCGTGGCCCGCCGCGGCGGGCGCGTCCTGGCCATCGTGCCCGACCTCATCTGCACGCTGAACAGCGAGACCGGAACGCCCGTCACCACCGAGGCGCTCAGCTACGGCCAGCGGCTGACCGTCTTCGCCATCTCGACCCCGCCGATCATGCGTACCCCGGAGGCGCTGGAGGTCTTCGGGCCGGCCGCCTTCGGGCTGCACGAGCCCTACACGCCGGTGGAGGACCTGAACCAGCCGATGCCGGCGAGGAGGTAGAGCGGGGCGACGACCACGCCAGGGGCAGATGGCATGATTCCGCCATGACGGAGATCGGGAGAGCCGGCGCGCACGACCGGGTGGTCAGCAGTCTGGGCGCGGCCATCGTCAACGGCGACATCGGCCCTGACGCCGACCTCGACGTGCCGGCGCTGCAGGACCGCTTCGCGGTGAGCAGGACCGCCGTGCGCGAGGCGCTGCGGGTGCTGGCCGCCAAGGGCCTGGTGGGGGCCAGGCCCCGGCGGGGCACCTTCGTCGCGCCGCGGCAGCAGTGGGCGCTGCTCGACGCCGACGTGCTGCGCTGGCGTTTCGCGGACCGCGTGGACGAACGCTTTCTCGACGAGCTGGGCGAGGTGCGGCTGACCGTCGAGCCGGCCGTGGCGCGCATGGCGGCGCAGCGCCGCACCGATCGCGACCTGGCCGATCTGGAGGACGCGCTGGCCGGGATGCGGGCGGCCGTGGGCCGGCCGGTCGGCGAGCACGTGGAGGCCGACCTGGCCTTCCATCACGCGCTGCTCCGGGCGGCGCACAACGAGCTGATGGCGCAGATGACCACCGCCATCGAGGCCGGGCTGCGGCTGCGCGACCAGTTCGTGCACACGGCGCTCACCGGCGAGTCCGCCGACAAGCACGCCGAGGTGCTGCTCGCCGTACGCAGGCAGCGGCCCAAGGCGGCCGAGACCGCGATGCGAGCGCTCGTCGAACGCTCGATCGCGGACGTCGAGCTGGCCAGGCAGGTGCACGGCGAGCAGTCCGGCCGCTAGCCGGGGCGGCGAGGAGGTGTGCTCTCCCGGAGGACGACCTCGGCGGGCAGCCGCACGTCAGCTTCCCCGGACCCGTCGCCGGACCCGTTGTCGGACAGGGCCAGGCGCATCGCGCTCAGCCCCGCCTCCCGTAACGGGACCGTCACCGAGGTGAGCGCCGGCCGGACGTCGCTGGCCGAGTCGATGTCGTCGAAGCCCGCCACCCCGAGGTCCCTCCCGGGCAGCACCCCGGCGTCGCGGAGGGCCGTCATCGCGCCGATCGCCATCACGTCGTTGACCGCGAACACCGCCTCGACGTCCTCGAACCCCCGCTCCACCAGCCGCCGGGCCGCTTCGTAGCCGCCCGTGCGGGTGAAGCCGGTCTCGACGGCGAGCGGCTCCGGCGCCCCCGCCGCGGCCAGCTCCGCCAGGAAGCCCTCGTGCCGCTCCCGCGAGGTGCGGATCTCCGGCGCCGCGTGGAACACCGCGAACCGCCGGTATCCCACGCCGAGCAGCGCGCGGGCCAGCGCGGCGGCCCCGCCCCTGTTGTCCACGGTCACCGTGGCGAACGGCAGGTCCCGCTGGCTGATCAGCACCACCCGGCCGCCGGCCGTGCGGTATTCGGCCAGTTCCTCGACGAGCGTCTCCCGCAGCCCGGTGCCCTCGATGCGGCTGCCGGTCACGATGATCACCCTGGGCCGCTGCCCCCGGAGCGTCCTGACAATCTCCAGCTCCCGCTCCGGCGAGCCGTCGGCCACCGCCATGGTGACGATCAGCCCGGCCGCCTCCGCCGCCTGGACGACCCCGGCGGCGATGGCGGAGAAGTAGGGGTCGGCCACGTCGCGCACCACCAGCGCGACGGTCCTGGTCGAGCCCTTGGCGATGGCCTGCGCCGACAGGTGCGGCTCGTAGTTGAGCTTGGCCGCCGCCGCCCGGACGCGGGAGACGTTCTCCGACCTGACGTTGCGCGAGCTGCCGTTGAGCGCGCGCGAGGCGGTGGCGACCGACACTCCCGCCTCTCTGGCGACGTCGTGCAGAGTCGGGGGGGAGAAGGGGGCTGCGGACCCGTCAGTCATGGCGGTCATTTTGTCATCACCGTCAACGGCCGGCTCCTGGTCACGCCGGCCGCGTTCGCCAGCTCGGCGACGTAGGTGTGCTCGCCCGCCGGGCGGCCTTCGAGCACGGTCGCGGCGGTCTGGGCGGCCGGGGTCGCGGCGGTGAGCCGCTGGGTGTCGACCAGGACGCCGTCCTCGTAGAGCCGGTACGTGGTGGCGTTGGTGCCCCACCACATGTTCATCCGGATCGTGTAGTCGCCGTCGCGGTCCCAGTTGTCGCTGCTGAGCACCGGCGTGCCCGGGTTCGCCTCGGTCACCTTCACCGTGACGGAGGTGGTGGCGGTGCGGCCGGCCTGGTTGATCAGCTCGCCGGTGTAGACGTAGGTGCCGTTCACCCGGCCGCCGACGGGGACCGTGGCCTGCTGGGCGGCGGGGGTGCGCGGGGTCAGGTCACGCCTGGCGATCTCCTTGCCGTTCTCGTACAGGACGAGGACGCTGGCGTTGACGCCGTACCAGAGGTTCATGGTCACGTCGTAGGCGCCGCGCCGCAGGTCGGCGCCGGTGGCCGAGAGCGTGCCGCGGGCCGGGGGCTTGACGGCGCCGTCCTGGGGCGGCTCGGGCTCCGGGCGGGTGACCTTGACGAGGTAGGTGGCGTCCGCGGTGCCGTCCTCGGAGACCACCTTGACGGTGACCTCGGTGTCGCCGACCGGGAGCGGGATCGCCGGTGAGGCGGTGCCGCTCGCGACGGGCCCGCCCTGGACGGTGACGGCCGCCTTCGGGTTGAGCGCGGTGGGCGTGAACGTGATCCGGTCGTGCGGGACGGTCAGCGTGTACGCGCGGACGTCGGGATCGAAGGCGGGGTCGAGCGTGCCCGCGCCGGGGACGAGGGCGGACAGGGTGGTGTCCTGGGCGAGCGGGCCGCGCCTGATCCGCAGGGTGTGGGAGCCCTCGGTGCCGTCCTCGGCGGTGACCACGACGGCGACCTCGGCGCCCGTGTCGCCGAGCGTGATCTCGCGGATGGCCCGGGCCCCGTCCGCGCGCTCGCCGTCGATGGCCACCGACCTGGCGAACGGGCTGCGCGCCACGGCGGTCACCGTCACCTTCGACACGCGGGCCGGCACCTCCAGCACCCCGTCGGCGGGCGTGCCCTGGTCGGTGCTCAAGCTGAGCAGGCCGGCGTCGTCGCGGGCCAGCCCGACGCCCTGCGCGACGCGGATGTCGTCGAGGTCGATGCTGCCGTAGTTGGTGCTGGTGGCGCTGTACTCGAGCTTCGCGACGGCGTCCGCGGCGTTTCTGAAGGCGGCCCCTTCGAGCACCTTGCGGCCGTCGATCAGCAGGTCGAAGCGCTGGTTGACGGTGTCCATGACGGCGGCGACGTGATACCAGCGGCCCGGCTCGTACGCGCCCACGGTCTTCGTGGTCGCGCCGGCGTAGGCGACGATCGTGTCCTTGGTGAAGGCGAGGCTGACCGCGTTCTGGCCGCGCGCGTCCTTGATGTAGGGGACCGACCACCAGTGGTTGCCGGAGGAGTAGGGACGCTCGCTCCTGACGTTCGTCTCGACGGTCACGATGCCCTTGAGCGCGACGTCGCGGGTGAGGCTGGTGACGCCGCTGTTGGTCGTGCGGGTGAGCCGGACGCTCCGGTCGCCCGCCACCTCGACGATCTCGGCGCTGCCCCCCGCGGCGCTGACCGTCAGGCCGTCGCCGCTGGTGAGCGGGCCGGTGGGGAGCCGGTCGAAGTCATGGACGGCCACGTAGGTGGGTGCGGGGCGGACGAGGAGCAGCGAGCCGGCGGCGGCCGTGGCGGCCGCCTCGACCTTCGGGGCCGGCGTGGTCCTCGTCACGAAGCCGTCGGCGGTGGCGCGCAGCGTGTAGCCCTCGCCGATCGGCACGTTCGCAGCGGTGAAGGCGCCGTCGGGGCCGCTGGTGGCGGTGGCGAGCGTCTGGTCGCCGTCGCGTACGGTGACGGCGGCGCCGGGCAGCGGCTCGGCGGCCTGGTCCAGCACGCGGCCGGTGATCGTGCCGACCGTGCTGGTCGAGGCCATGGTGAGGGTGACGACGGTCACGTTGCCCCGCCGGACGTTCACCGTGGCCGTGGCGGTGGCGTAGCCGTTCCTGGTCGCGGTGACCTCGACGCCGTCGGCGAAGGGCACGTTCCCGATCGCGAACCGGCCGTCGGCGCCGGTGACGGACGTGGCCCCGGCGGCGGTCACGGTCGCGCCCGTGACGGGGGCTCCCGCCGGGGTGCGGACGGTGCCGGTGACGGCCTCGCCGGCGGCGCCGTCGGGGGTGGTGTACTCGAAGGCGCCGATGTCGGGGGCGCCGTTGTAGAGGGTCGCCCCGGCGTAGTCACGGCCGCCGTTCCCGGCGATCTCCGTGCTCGCGTCGATCGCGTACGAGCCGGAGGCGACGCGCAGGCCGTACGCGGTCTCCAGGGCGGGACCGGTCTCCGGGGTGCCGTAGGGGCCGTCGAGCGGGGCCTTGACGAAGCGCGGGTCGGCCGTGACCACGGCGTTCCGGTCGCCGGGCGGCACCGTGAGCGCCGCGCCGCCGTAGAGGTTGTGGCTGTAGGAGATGGTCGGGCTGGTCGTCAGCACCGCGCCCGCCCTGGTCGAGTGGAGCAGGTTGCCGGTGATGTCGTAGCGGGCCTCCAGGTAGCTGCCGTACCCGTAGATGAGGTAGCCCGACCGGTCGTTGTAGATGGTGTTGTTGTAGATCTTCGCGGTGGCGGCCCGGTCGGAGTGCAGGTAGATCTGGTAGCGGGTGTTGCCCGCGATGACGTTGTTCCTGACCACGGCGTCGCCGAAGCCGAACTGGCACAGCAGCACGCCGTCGCCGTTGCCGTGCAGGTAGTTGTACTGGACGACCTGCCGGGTGGTGCCCTTGTCCGGGTCGATGCCGTTGGAGTCGGCGCCGCCGGCCTTCTGCTGGGTCTCGTACACCTCGTTGAACTGGAACGTCACGTCGTCGGCGTAGTACGTCTCCATGCCGGAGGTGCCGGTGCGGTAGACGACGTTGCTCTCGACGAGGGCGCCGCGGATGTTGGTCAGGTACATGCCGTTGCACCCGTACGCGGTGCCGGCCTGGGTGATGTGGTTGTTCCTGATGACGATGTTCGTGTGCGGGGTGAACTTCGGGTCGTCCCGGTTCTCCCGGGTGCCCCAGCCGGTGGGCTCGGCGACGATCTCGCCGGCGTCGTTGCGGCCGTCGCCGGTGTACTGCTTGAAGACGATGCCGGCGAACGATGTGTCGGCGATCGTGGAGTTCTGGATCAGCACGTCGTTGAGCACGGTCGCGCGGTCCGGCGGTGCGCCGATGTCGGGCACCGTCGTGTCGAAGACGATGCCGCCGGTCTTCTTCGAGCCGTCCCAGCCGGTCTGGAAGCGGATGCCGGGCGCGTTGTTCGCCACGCTGCCGCCGATCCAGTTGACCTGGCCGGTGACGTCGTGCACGGCCACGCCGTCGATGACGAAGCCGTCGAGGGTCTGGCCGTTGTCGCCGGAGACGTGGATGCCGCGCAGGTCACGCAGGTTTTCGCCGGGCGTGCCGGTGGCCGGAACCTCGTTGCTGACCTCCAGGTTGCGGATGGTCCAGAACTCCTGGTTGAACAGCCGTACGGCGTCGCCGACCTGGCCCGCGGCGTCGATGCGCGGCTTGGCGCCCTCGCCGTAGCGGTCGACGGTGATCGGGGCGCCGCTCGCGCCGGAGCCCTTGGGCCAGAGCTGCTGGCCGGTCCACCGCTGCCCGGCGCGCAGCAGGATGCGGTCGCCGGGCTGGAAGGTGGTGGCGTTGACCTTGGCGAGCGACTTCCAGGCGTGCGTCTCGTCGAGCCCGGAGGCGGTGTCGTCGCCGCCGGTCGCGTCGACGTAGTAGGTGGTGCCGGCCGCGGCGGCGTGGGTCGTGGCCGCCGCCGCGGCCGGGGGCGCCAGGGCGGTGGCCGTCAGGGCCGCCGTCAGCAGGCGCAGCAGGATCGATCGGGCAGGGGGCATGGCCGTGCTCCTCATCAGGGGGTGGGCGCGGGCGCGCCGGCGGGAGGTCAGCTCGGTTCGGGGGCGCCTTCCGGCGGGGTCAGCGCAGCGCCTTGCGGCCCTGCTCGGCCAGCAGCGCGCTGCCCTCCTCGCCCCGGTCGCCGTCGGCGATCACGACCGCGTACCGGAAGGAGACGCTCTCGCCGTCCGGCAGCGCCAGCTCCTCGCTGAAGAACGGGGCCGGATTGAGGCAGGCGAAGTCCTCGGTGCGGGCGAACCACTGCGGCGGATGACGCGGGTTGGCCTGGTCGTCCACGATGACGATCGTCGAGTGGTCGCCGCTCTCGTCGTGCCGGCCGCGGAAGCCGAACCACTCGGCTCGTGTGCCCCGCAGCTCGTCGCCACCCGCCCCGTCCGGCGACTGGACGACGCCGTCGGTGAACGAGCGGGGGCCGCGCCAGAACAGGCCGCCGTAGCCGGCGTTCTCGCGGCCCTTGGTGGTCGGCGAGCCGAAGTCGAGCGTGGCGCCCGACACGTTGGTCATCGTCGTCTCGAGGACCAGCGCCCAGGTGAACGCGTCCACGACCGTGGCGCTCAGCGCGCGCCGCTCCTCGATGACGGGCGCGCCCTCCTGGGAGGTCCAGCCGAGGGTGTGCCCGATGACGAACCGGTCGCCGTCGGCCTCCAGCGTGGTCATCTCGCGGTGGGTGGCGCTGCCGTTGTTGGCGAGCTGGACGTACTCGCCCTCGACGTACGTCGGCCCGCCCCAGAAGTTGTGCTCGCCCACGTGCGGCAGCGACCAGGCGATGCCCTTGTGCCAGACGTGGTCGTGCGGCCGGAACAGCGACACGAGCGCGCCGCCGAGGGTGCGGATCGGGTGCACGTACGGCTTGGGCGACTCCAGCACCGGCGTGTCCGGGCGGTAGACGTAGGTGAACAGCTCCACGTCTCCCGCGCTGACGGCGACGGACCGCCCGATCGTGTGGACGGCGTGCAGGGTCATGCGTTCCTCCAGGGGGCGCCCGTGCCGTCCATGCGCCGGGCGAACGGGCTGTCGGCGGTGATCTGGCCGCTGCGGACGCGCTCGCCGGTGAAGGCGGAGGCGTACAGGGCGGCGATGAACTCCATCGTCCGGCGGGTGTCGGCGGTGCCGACGGGCGGCGGCCGGTCCTGGTCGAGCGCGTCGAGGACGGCGGCCAGCCAGCCCGCGTGCCCGCTGGCCTCCTCCGAGCGGTCCTTGTCCCACAGGGCCTGGACGTCCTCGTGGCCCGGCGCGGGGGTGACGGTCCAGTCGTCGTCGGTGTAGCCGTACAGGTGCTCGACCTCGACCGTGGCGTGCTCGTAGTCGAAGCGCAGCCCGGAGGTCTGCCGGGGGGAGACGACCGAGTTCACGACCGTGGCGAGCGCGCCGTTCTCGAACGTCACCAGCGCCATCGACACGTCCTCGGTGTCCACCGCGCGGGCCTGCCGGGCGGCCATCGCCGTGATCTCGCGCCACGGGCCGAGCACCGACAGCAGCAGGTCGAACTGGTGGATGCCGTGGCCCATCGTCGGGCCGCCGCCCTCGGACTCCCACGTGCCGCGCCACGGCACCGCGTAGTAGGCCTCGTCGCGGTACCACTGCGTGACGCAGGTGGCCAGCAACGGGCGGCCGAGGTCGCCCGCGTCCGCCAGGCGGCGCAGCCGTACGGCTCCGGGGCCGAAGCGGTGCTGCAGCACGGTCGCGACGCGCGCCCCGGTCCGCCGCTCGGCCTCGGCGAGCGCGTCGAACTCGGCCAGCGACAGCGTCGGCGGCTTCTCGATCAGCGCCGTCACCCCGGCCTCCAGGCACGCGTGGGCCAGCGGCGCGTGCGTCTGCGGCGGCGTGCACAGGTGCGCGAGGTCGAGCTCCTCCGCGCGCAGCAGCTCCTCCGCGCTTCCGTAGGCGCGGGCGGCTCCGCCGTACGTGGCGGCGAACTCGGCCGCCCGCCCGGCGTCCACGTCGGCCACGGCCACGAGGCTGACGCGGCCCTTCGTCTCCTGGATCGCCTGGGCGTGGGCGTGGGCGATCGCTCCGGTGCCGATGATCGCGGCCCGGTAGTTGCGTTCAGACATGTGTTCCTTCGCTGGTGGAGGAGGTCAGGCGCCGTCGATCTCGGCCTGGAGCTCGGCGATGAACGCCTTGGCCGCCTGTTCCGGCGTCTCCCGGTCGAACAGGACCTCCTCGGTGTGCCGCTTGATGATCGCCTCGATGGAGCTGGCGCCGTTCGGGGTCACGCGGGGGGCCGTGCCGACCTTGACGGTGTCGAGGTACTCGGCCGCCGCCTTGTCCGTCTCGTTGAGCTTCGGGGCGATGGCGGCGCGGATCTTCGTGTTGGCCGGGACGCCCCGGTCGGTCAGCAGGATGTCGGCCGCCTCCTGGCTGTTGGCCAGGAAGTCCACGAACAGCGCCGCCTCCGCCGGATGCTTGCTGCGTGAGGAGACCGACCAGAACATCGACGGCTTGAAGTACGCGCCCGGGGCGGACGCCTGCGACTCGCCGGGCAGCCTGAGCAGCTTCAACTGCTGGCCGCTGGCCGCCGTGAGCGAGGTGAGCTGGGTGTTCCACCAGGTGGCGAAGGCCGAGGCGTTGGTGGCGGTGCCCGACTGGTCGAGCGAGCCGCCGGCCCGCTCGATCGTCACCGACGGCGACGGGGCCGCGCCGCCCTTGCTCAGGTCCTTGATGAAGCTCCAGTAGCCGGCCAGCACGTTCTCCGGCACGGCGACCTTGCCCGCCTGGTCGAACAGCGCCGCCCCCTGCTGGCGGACCCAGATGTTCATGCTGCCCGCGTCGAAGCCGAAGGACTGCATGCCGGTGACCTTGCCGCCACCGGCCTTGGACAGCTCTTCGGCGGTCTTCTTCAGGTCGTCCCAGGTCCAGGTGGTGTCGTCGGGCAGCTTCACCTTGAGCTGGTCGAGCAGGGTGGTGTTGGCGACGATCGCGTACGTGCTCAGGCCGACGGGCAGCCCGTACTGCTTGCCCTCCACCACGCCCGTGTCCAGGGCGCTCTTGTCGAAGTCGGCGGTCTTGAGGTGCTGGGAGGCGGTGCCGAGGTCGAGCAGCGCGCCGCGCTCGGCGTACGAGGCGAGGTAGAGCTCGTCCATCTGGATGACGTCAGGGGCGTCGTTCGCGGCGACGGTCGTCGCGAGGCTCTCCCAGTAGCCGTTCCAGTCCTTGAACTCGCCCTTGACCGTGATGTTCGGGTGCTTCTTCTGGAAGGCGTCGATGACCTGCTGGGTGCGCTTGTGCCGTTCGTCGGCGCCCCACCAGGTGAAGCGGAGGGTCACCGGGTCCTTGGACAGCTCCTGGCTCGCGTTGCCGCCGCCGCCGCTGCCGCAGGCGCTGAGCAGGAGTGCCGCCGCGGCGGCAAGGGCGATTCTCTTCATGGTGGTTCCTGTTCGGTGGGGGGTCACTTGCCGCCGGTGGTGGCGATGCCCCGGATGAGGTACCGCTGGCCGACGAGGAAGGCGAGGAAGACCGGGGCCAGGGACACCACGCTCATGGCGAACATGGATCCCCACGAGGTGGACACGGTGGCGTCCACGAACGAGCGCAGCGCGACCGGGACCGTGTACATCTCCGGGTCGGTCAGGTAGATGAGCTGGCTGAAGAAGTCGTTCCAGGTCCAGATGAAGGTGAAGATCACCGTGGTGGCCAGCGCCGGCAGCATCAGGGGCAGGATGATGCGGACGAAGATCCGGGCGTGGCCGCAGCCGTCGATCCTGGCCGCCTCGTCCAGCTCGCGCGGCAGGCCGCGGATGAACTGCACCATGAGGAAGACGAAGAACGCGTCCGTGGCCAGGAACTTCGGGACCACCAGGGGCAGGAACGTGTTCACCCAGTCGAGCTGGGAGAACAGGATGTACTGCGGCACGATGATCACGTGGATCGGCAGCATGATCGTGCCGAGCATGACGGCGAACCACAGGCGCTTGCCGGTGAAGTCCAGCCGGGCGAACGCGTACGCGGCCATCGAGCAGGACACCAGGTTGCCGACGATGCAGGCCAGCACGAGGATGGCCGAGTTGAGCAGGTAGTGGCCGAAGGGGGAGGCCAGGGCGTTCCAGCCCTCGCCGTAGTTCTGGACCTGCAGGCTGTCGAGGATCAGGCCGGGGCGGCGGAAGATCTCGCTGTTGGGCCGCAGGGAGCTGACCACCATCCACAGCACCGGGTAGAGCATGACCAGGGCCAGGAGGATGAGGGCGGCGTGCTTGGCCGCCTTGCGAAGGTTAGTCATCGTAAACGACCCAGAATCGGGCGGCCCAGAAGTTGACCGCGGTGAACCCGGCGATGATCAGCAGGAGCAGCCAGGCGAGCGCCGAGGCGTAGCCCATGTCGAAGTTGCCGAACCCGCGCTGGTACAGGTAGAGCGTGTAGAACAAGGTCGAGTCCGACGGCCCGCCGCTGCCGCCCGAGACCACGAACGCCTGGGTGAACGACTGGAAGGCGTGGATGATCTGCAGCACCAGGTTGAAGAAGACGATCGGTGACAGCAGCGGGATCGTGATCCTCCTGAACTGCGTCCACCTGCCGGCGCCGTCGGTGGCGGCGGCCTCGTAGTACATGGCCGGGATCTGCCGCAGACCGGCCAGGAAGATCACCATCGGGGCGCCGAACGTCCACACGTTCAGGACGATCAGCGTCGACAGGGCCGTGTCGGGGTCGGAGATCCAGCCCCGCCCCTCGATGCCGACCACCGCGAGCACCTGGTTGACCAGGCCCTCGGCGCCGAAGATCTGCTTCCACAGCACCGCGATGGCCACGCTGGAGCCGAGCAGGGACGGCAGGTAGAACGCCGAGCGGTAGAAGGCCAGGCCGCGCAGCCCCCGGTCGAGCAGCAGCGCCAGGCCGAGGGCGCAGGCGAGCTGGAGCGGGACGGAGACGATGACGTAGACCAGTGTCACACCGAGCGCGTGGTGCAGCCGGGTGTCGCTCAGCATGCGGGTGAAGTTGTCCAGGCCGGTGAACTCCGGCGGCTGGATCAGGTTGTAGTCGGTGAAGCCGAGCGCGAACGAGGCCGCGATCGGGCCCGCCGTGATGAGCAGCAGACCGGCGAACCAGGGGGCCAGGAACACGAAGGCGGCCTTGTTCTCCTTCTTGCCGCCGAGAGTTCCGCCGCTGCCCTTGCGCATCCGCCGCAACTCGCCGAGAGCGCTCAAGCGGGCCTCCTCGACGCGATCATCCGTGACCTCCTGTCACCAAGGACGGGATCGGGACCGCCTTGGGAAAACGTATTCCGCAGTTTGCACGGACGTAACGTGAGCGTCAAGAGTGTTGCTTGAGCAACCGGCGAACTGTGTGGTCCGGGCGGCGGGGATCTGACCAGCACGGACGCGGCCGAGACGGGGGACGGGGGCTCGCGGGCCTGGCCGGGGCGCGTTTCCAGGGCTGCGGGACGCTTTTCGGTGGCGGTTACCGAGAGTCAAGGGCGCGAGAGGCGACGCGCGGACGCGGGGTCGCGGGGGAGTGGCGGAGGTCCGCGGCGGGTGGAGGCGGGGGTGGCTGGTGGCGCGGCGCTGCGGCGGGGATGGCTGGTGGCGCGGCGCGATCAGGCGGGGGTCGTCGGTGCCGTGGCGGGGCGGGTGCTGTCGCGGACGATCAGGCGGCCTTCGACGCTCATCCGGCGGCCCGTGCCGCCCTCGCCCAGCACGACGCGGATCGCCTCCGCCCCGACCTCCGCCAGCGGCAGCGCCACCGTCGTCAGCCGCGGTGTCACGTCATAGGCGAGCGGTATGTCGTCGACCCCCGTCACGGAAACGTCGCCCGGCACCCCCACACCGGCGGCGTGAAATGCCCTGAGCGCGCCGATGGCGACGATGTCGTTGACGGCGAGAACCGCCCCCACGCCGGCCATTCCCGAATCGGCCAGCCGGCGCGCGGCATCGACGCCGCCACGGCGGCTGACCTCGCACGGAACGAGCCGGATATCGCGTTCTTCGACGCCTCCGGCGCGCAGTCCCGCCACGAATCCGGCGGTGCGGTCGGCCAGGTTGCGCAGATTCCTGACACCGGCGAAAATCGCCACCCGGCGGTGCCCGATTTCCGCGACAAAGGCGCCCATGATCTGCCCGACCCGGAAATTGTCGAAGCCGATCGAGTCGAATTCCATGTCCGTCTCGCCGACGATGACGACGCGCCCGCCCTCCCGCTCGTACGCCCGCAGCTCCCTCGACAGCCGGACCTCGGCCTCGGCCGCCAGGAAGCGGTTGGAGGTGACCACGAGCGCGCGCGGGCGCAACGAGCGCAGCACGCGGACCGTCTCGGCCTGCCGCTCCGCGACGCCCATCGTGGCCGACACGGTGACGAACGCCCCGGCCGAGCGCGCCTCACGCTCCATGGCGGAGACCACCATGCCCATGGACGGCGTCGTGAGGTCGTCGGCCACGAGCGCGATCGAGTCGCTGGCCCGGCGCATCGCCCGGGCGGAGGCGTCCACCGTGTAGCGCAGGGCCGCCGCGGCGGCCAGGACGCGGGCCTCGTAGTCGGGGGCGACCTTCCGCGCACTGCCGCTCAGGACCCGCGACGCCGTGGAGATCGACACTCCGGCGGCCGCGGCCACGTCGTGCAGCGTGACCGTGGGCCTCGCCGCATGCGGCATCCCTTTTGTCCTTTCCGACGGTGACCGGTAATGAAGCGTACTGCCCTTCCCCCATGCTCGACCGGGCAGGCGGATCTTCAGGTCGAGTCGCCCTGGACGAGGTGGCATTCGCCGAGGTCGCCGAGGCTGGTGTCCGCGGGCGGGGACGGGTCGAGGAGGAGCTGGGTCAGGTGGTCCCAGGAGGTGGGCGGGCCGAAGCTGATGGTGGTCAGGCGGGGGCTGGTCTGCGTGGCCACCGGGGTGTCGTCCACGCCGACCACGCCCAGCTCCCGCGGCACGGCCCGGCCGATGACGCGGGCGGCGGCCAGCGCCGCCGCGGCGGTGTCGTCGTTGTAGCAGGCCAGGCCGGTGCCGTTGGGGAGGGCTGCGATGGCGTCCAGGTCGGCGTCGGCGCGGAGAGCCACGGTGATGACCTGGGGCTCGTCCAGGCCGGCGGCTTCGCATGCCTCGCGTACGCCCTGTTCGCGGGCGCGTAGCAGCACGTCGTCGCGGGCCTCCGCGAGGCGGGCGTAGGCGAGGCGCCGGTAGCCGCGCTGCATGAGATGGTCGGCCTGGAGTCGTCCGGCTCGCCAGCTCAGCCCGCCGCGCTGGGAGATCGCGTGGGCGATGTCGAGGGTGCGGACGCCGGCCGCGCGCAGGACGGTGCGCTTGGCCTCGGGCAGCTCGGACAGCGCGATGACCACCCGGGGGCGGGCGGCGTCGATCATCGCGGCGAAGGAGCGCGGAGAAGCGGTGGACGAGCACATGAGCAGCGACAGGCCGTGCTCGGCCAGCGCCTCGGTGAGCTGGTCGGCGACCTGGCTGAACTGGCTGTTCGGGGCGATGGGGAGCACGAGGAGCACGAGGTCGCTCTGTCCGCGGGCGAGCGCGCGGCCCGCCGAGTGGGGGCGGTAGCCGAGCTCGGCGACGGCGCGTTCGACGGCGTCGCGGGTGGCCTCGCTGAACCGGTCGCCGTGTCCGTTGAGGATGTAGCTGACCGTCGAGCGGGACACTCCCGCCCGCTGCGCGACGTCCTCGCTGCTGACCCTCATCGGCACGGGCACTCCTGTCGTCTCTTCCGGGGTGGTCGGTCTGCGGGGCGTGCTCGGATCCGATGGTAGACGGAGCGGCGGGCCACACCCTACGCTCGCGTTCACGCGCGTGATTCACACGCGTGAATTTGCCGAAGGAGCAAGCCTGTGATCCGCGAACCCTTCAACGACGGCTGGCGCGTCAGCGGCCGGACGTCCCTTTTCGAGCAGTTCATGCCGGCCGCCGCGACGACAGAGGTCACGCTGCCGCACGACGCCATGCTCGCCGCTGGCCGCTCCGCCGAGGGCTCGGACGGCTCGCACACCGGCTACCACCGGCCCGGAGCCTGGCGCTACGACAAGGACTTCGAGGTGCCGGCCGAGTGGGCGGGCAAGCGGGTGACGTTCGAGTTCGAAGGCGTGTACCGGGACGCGATGGTCTACGTCAACGACGTCTTCGCGGGTCAGTGGGCCAACGGCTATGCCACGTTCCACGTCGCGGCCGACCCGTACCTGCGCTACGGCGCGACCAACACCGTCCGCGTCGAGGCGCAGGCGCACAAGGACTCGCGCTGGTACAGCGGCGGCGGCATCCACCGCCCGGTGCACCTGCTGATCGGTGACCTGCTGCACGTCACCCCGGCCGGGCTGCGTGTGACCACCCCGCAGATCGACGACGACCTGGCCGTCGCCGCGGTCGCCACCGAGGTGATCAACGAGGGCACCGGCACCCGTACCGTCGACGTCCTGCTGCAGGTGCGCGACGGCGGCGGCGCGGTCGTGGCCGAAGACCGCGTCCCGCTGACCGTGCTGGCCGGGGAGCGGGCGACGGTGCGGCAGCGTGCCTACCTTCACCGGCCCGCGCTGTGGAGCGTGGACGCGCCCAACCTGTACACGGCGACCGTCCGGCTGACGGACGCGGGCGGGCAGGTGGACGAGGCGAGCACGACGTTCGGCGTCCGCAGCGTGACGGTGGACCCGGTTCACGGCCTGCGGATCAACGGCGAGACCGTCAAGCTGCGCGGTGCGTGCGTGCACCACGACAACGGCCCGCTCGGCGCGGCCGCCATCGCCCGCGCCGAGGAGCGGCGCGTCCAGCTGCTCAAGGACGCCGGGTTCAACGCCATCCGCTCCGCGCACAACCCGCTCAGCACGGCCATGCTGGCGGCCTGCGACCGGCTCGGCATGCTGGTCATGGACGAGACGTTCGACATGTGGACGGTGTCGAAGACCGACGACGACTACGCGCGCCGCTTCCCGCAGTGGTGGGAGCGGGACGTGGACGCCCTGGTCGCCAAGGACTTCAACCACCCGAGCGTGATCTTCTACTCCATCGGCAACGAGATCCTGGAGATCGGCACCCCGCACGGCGCCCGCTGGGGACGCCTGCTCGCCGAGCGCATCCGCGCCCAGGACCCGACCCGCCTGGTCACCAACGCGCTCAACGGCATGCTCGCGATCATGGACCTGATCCCGGCGCTCATGGCCCAGGCGGCGCCCGCCGAAAACGGTGGGTTCAACGATCTGCTGGACGGCATGGGCGCGCTCGCGGCGCTGCCGGAGGTCGGCGAGCGCATCGCCGAATCGGCCGCCGTACTGGATGTCGTCGGGCTCAACTACGGCGACTCCCGCTATCTCGCCGACCACGAGACCCACCCCAACCGGGTCATGGTCGGCACGGAGACCTTCCCCACGCAGATCGACCAGTACTGGAAGCTCGTCACCGAGCACGGCCACGTCATCGGCGACTTCACCTGGACGGGCTGGGACTATCTGGGCGAGAGCGGGATCGGCCGGCCGACGTACCCGGACGATCCGGTCGCTTTCGGCGCTCCGTACCCGTGGCTCACCGCCTCCACCGGCGACCTGGACATCACCGGCCGCCGCCGCCCGGTCTCCTACTACCGCGAGACGGTCTACGGTCTGCGCCGCGACCCCTACCTGGCCGTGCAGCGCCCCGAGCACCGCGAGCACCCCTTCCGGCCCAAGGGCTGGGCCTGGAGCGACTCCGTCGCGAGCTGGACCTGGGACGTCCCGGCCGGCACGCCCGTCACCGTCGAGGTGTACGCGGACGCCGACGAGATCGAGCTGCTGCTCGACGGCGTCACGGTGGCGAAGGCGCCGGTCGGTGTGGACAAGGCGTTCCTGGCGGCGGCCGAGGTGCCGTACGAGCCGGGCACGCTGGAGGCCGTCGCCTACCAGGACGAGACCGAGACCGGCCGCTGCCGCCTGGTCACCGCGGGCGCGCCCGCGCGGCTGCTCGTCACCCCCGACCGGCCGGGCCTCAGCACGGACGCGCAGGACCTGGCCCACCTCGACATCCGGCTCGTCGACGAGCACGGCACGGTCAACCCCGTCAGCGACCGCACGGTGACCGTCACCCTCGACGGCCCGGCGACCCTCCAGGCGCTGGGCACGGCGCGGCCGTCCACGGAGGAGCCGTTCCAGGCGAACTCCTGCACGACGTACGAGGGCCACGCGCTGGCGGTGCTGCGGCCCACGGGGGTGGACGGGCGGGTCACGGTCACCGTACGGGCCGACGGGCTGCCGCCGGCCACCGTCACCATCGAGGTGACACCTGGGACCTAGCCCTTCAGGCCCGAGCCGACCACGCCGCGGATTGAAGTACCGCTGGGCCTGTCCAGGTACGGGTCCAGCGCGGTGGCCGGCTCCTGCGCGTTGCCGCTCGCGCTGCCGGCCGCCGCGCCGCGCACGAAGTCCGGTGGCTCATTCGAGGTGAGCATCGCGTTGAGCCGCGTGCCGTCGTACTCGGGGAAGTTGATGGCGATTCCGGGGTTGTTGGACTCGAAGTCGGCGATGTGCTCCTTCGTCAGCTCGTCGCTCGTGAACATGACGGTCAGGGTGACGGGCCTTGCCGCCGCTGGATGGGCTGCCCGAGCTCGCGGTGCAGGCTCCGCTGAGTGATGCGGGACCTGACGAGCAGAATGCCGCCAGGCATGACTGATGTCAACAAGATCAGTACTACGACTCAGGAGAAAAGTACTACTATCTGCGTGCCACGAACAGCGCCGCGCGCAGGTCGGCGTGAAAGTTTCAGGCGTGACCGGCTCGTCGCCCTGAAGGTTCCTCGATGTTCCGAGGTCGGGCCGGCGGACGGAAACTCGGGCCTTGACGGCCCGATGTTCACACTCTTACTCTCGCAGTCGTTATATCGATTTAACCTCCCGACCCCCCAGGAGCTCCTCGATGAATGCCGCCCGATTACCCTTCACGATCGCGGCGCCCAGCGTTCGCCTTGTCGGCCGCCCCTGCTCGGCCGAAGACGCTGGAACCCTCCCTGAACTGGGATTTCGCTAGATCCGAAAGCCGGCTTCCGCATCCTTCGCGAAGCCCGCCCGATCGTCACGCTTACGCACAGCGCGACCCCCTCCCTGCCGCCTGTCTTAGTGCTTTCGCGCGCGCTCCCAGTGAATCGATTCATTCGTCGTCAGGCGCGCCATCGACGCCATCACTCAGTACGTAGCGGGAGTCCCATGATGAAACCCTGGAGGACGGCGGCACACGCCGCCCTGGTCGCGGCCGTCGTGGTGTGCCCCACCGCGCTCGTCGCGACGACCGCCCACGCGGCCGCCGGCGCCGTCTACTACGTCGCCCCCAACGGCAACGACGGCGCCGCGGGCACCCAGGCCGCGCCGTTCGCCTCGATCGCTCGCGCGCAGGCCGCCGCCCAGCCCGGAGACACCGTCTACCTCCGAGGCGGCACCTACACCTACACCAGGGCGAACAGCACCTGCTCAAGCCGGACCGCCAGAGTCGACGCGATCACTCTCAACAAGAGCGGCAGCCCAGGCAACCCGATCCGCTACTGGGCCTACCCGGGGGGAGAAACCGGTCTTCGACTTCTCCCGCATGACGGACGACTGCCGGATCAAGGGACTCAGCGTCACCGGCAACCACATCCACCTGAAAGGGCTGGAAGCCAGAGGCGTGCCGCAGAACAACAACCTGAACGCCGAGTCCTGGGGCATCTGGGTCTCCGGCAGCGACAACGTCTTCGAGCAGATCGACACGCATCATCACATGGGGACCGGCCTGTTCATCAGCGGCGGGGGCGGCAACCTGGTCCTCAACTCCGACGCGCACGACAACTACGACCCGAACAGCTCGGACGGGCCCGGCGAGAACGCCGACGGTTTCGGCGCCCACTACACGCCGGCCGGCCGCCCCGCGAACGTGTTCCGCGGCTGCCGTTCGTGGTGGAACGCCGATGACGGCTACGACCTCATCTCCACCTACTCGCCCGTGACCATCGAGAACTCGTGGTCCTGGCGCAACGGCTACCTGTCGGGGACCACGACGCCTTCCGGAAACGGCGTCGGCTTCAAGATGGGCGGGTTCGGCGGCGAATACGACGCCGGCGCGGTGAAGCACACCGTCCGCTTCTCGGTGGCCTTCCTCAACAAGGCGGCCGGCTTCTATTCCAACCACCATCCGGTGGCCAACGACTACTTCAACAACACCGGTTACGGCAATCGCCCCGACTTCAACATGCTGGGCATCGACGCGAGCGGCGCCGCGGTCGGCCGGGGCAACCTGCGCAACAACCTCGCCTACACCGGGACGCTGACGTCGAACATGGCCGGCACCAGCTCCGCGTACAACTCCTGGGATCTCGGCCTCACCCTGTCGGACGCCCAGTTCCAGAGCGTGTCGACCGCCGGATGGGACGCGCCCCGCCAGGCCGACGGCAGCCTGCCCGCGCTGCCGCACCTCCGGCTCGCCGCGAACAGCACCCTGATCGACAAGGGCGTCGACGTCGGCCTGCCGTACGCCGGGCGGGCTCCTGACCTCGGCGCTTTCGAGCGGCCCGGGGACACGCCGCCGACGGGCCGGCGTTACGAGGCGGAGACCGCGCCGGCGGTGTGCCAGGGCACGATCGACGCGAACTGGGCCGGCTTCTTCGGGAGCGGCTTCTGCAACGCCGACAACGCGACCGGCGCCTACGCCCAGTTCACGGTCAACGCGCCGGCAGCGGGCACGACCGCGCTCGGCATCCGGTTCGCCAACGGCGGCAGCGCCGCCAGGACCGCCAACCTGGTGGTCAACGGTTCCACGGTGGCCACGTTGTCGTTCGAGTCCACCGGCGCCTGGTCGACGTGGGTCACCAAGCCCGCGAACGTCTCCCTGAACGCCGGCACCAACACGATCCGGCTGGAGCCGACCACGGCGGCCGGACTGCCCAACCTCGACCACCTCGACGTCAACGCGTGAAAGGCAGCACCATGATCGGTACCTTACGCAGAACCGGGCTCGTCGCCGCGGCATGGCTGGTCATGTCGGCGGCGGCCGCCGGTGTGACCCCGGCGGCGGCCGAACCCGCTCCCGACGCTCACTACTCCGCCGCTGACTACACCGCCGGCTCCTGGGCGGCTCACGCCGCGGGCAAGGCCGACGGCCTGGTCATGGTCCGTGGACTGAAGAAGCTGGTCGCCGACTACAAGACCCGCGCCGCCGACAAGTACACGGGCGCCTCCTGGGCGCCCTTCGCCGAGGCGCTGGCCAAGGCGGACGGCGTCGCCGCCGACGCGGCGGCGACCGCGCCGGAGGTGGCCGCCGCGAAGACGGCGCTGGTGACCGCCGCAGGGAACCTGGTCGCCGCCGAGGAGGGGACGTTCCAGACCATCACCAACGATGTCTTCTGGAACGACACGAGCGGCAACCCCATCTATTCGCAGGGCGGAGGCGTCTTCAAGTTCGGCGACACCTACTACTGGTACGGCGTGCACTACTCGGGTGCGGAGCTCTACCGGGCCAACCCGACCAGGAAGTACGACGGTGACGTCTCGTTCGTCTCGATCCCCGTGTACTCCTCGAAGGACCTGGTGAACTGGAAGTTCGAGAACCGCGTCGCCACGCGCGCCACCAGCCTGGCCGGCGGAGCCACCCTCGGCCAGGCGGGCTGGGTGGGCCGGCTCGGCGTGTCGTACAACGAGAACACCGGCAAGTACGTGCTCGTCACCCAGGTGTATCTGCCGTCGCTCGGCGGGGACGGCAACGGGGTGCTGTTCCTGCAGGGCGACTCCCCGACCGACACCTTCGACTACGCCTACTACCAGAACCAGGTCGTCAACTCGCCCACGACCGGCACCGGAGACCAGACCGTCTTCACCGACGACGACGGCAAGGACTACCTGATCTTCTCGAACCGGTCAGGGCGTTCCCGTGCCTTCGTCGCGAAACTGCGCGAGTCCGACTCGCTGCGGATCGAGCCCGCGGTGCAGATCGGCTCCAACTCCTCCGGGCGTGAAGGCAACGCCATGTTCAAGCTCGACGGCAAGTACTACCACGCCGCTTCGGACCTGCACGGCTGGAACACCTCGGTCACCCATGTCATCGAGTCGACCTCCGGCAACATCCAGGGCGCCTACACCGGTGAGTACACCCTCGCCGGCACCGAGATGGACTACAGCCACGTGACCCAGACGGGCTTCTTCGTGACCGTCAAGGGAACCAAGCAGAACACGGTCATCTTCGCCGGCGACCGCTGGGCGGACTTCGCCTGGAACGGCATCGGCTACAACCAGTGGATGCCGGTGACCAGGACCGGTGCCCGGCCCCAGTTCCACTCGGTCAGCCAGTGGCAGTTCAACGCCACGACCGGCGAGTGGCGGGTCGGACAGAACAACAACTACATCCTCAACCCCGATTTTCAGGCGGACCGCGTCACCGTCTCGACCCTGACCGGGTGGACCAACACCGGCGGGAGCGTCACCAACATCAGCCCCGGCGCGAACGGCAGCCGCTTCGCGCTGCAGCTTGGCTCTGGATCGGCTGGCGTGCGGCAACAGATCACCGTGCCGGCCGGCACCTACACGCTGTCCGCGTACGCCAAGACCGCCGGCTCGGTCAGCGGCGCCCAAGTGTCGGTCACCGACGCCGGTGGCGCCACGCGCACTCTCGACATCCCATCGTCAAGTGGCTGGACCCGCCGCGAACTCGCCGGTATCCCGCTGGCCTCCGGCCCCGCCACCGTCACCGTCCGGACCAGCGGCGGAACCCTTACTGTCGACGGCCTCGGACTCGTCAGGACGTCCGGGGGCACGCCGCCGACGGGCCGGCGTCACGAGGCGGAGACCGCGCCGGCGGTGTGCCAGGGCACGATCGACGCGAACTGGGCCGGCTTCTTCGGGAGCGGCTTCTGCAACGCCGACAACGCGACCGGCGCCTACGCCCAGTTCACGGTGAACGCCTCGGCAGCGGGCACGACCGCGCTCGGCATCCGGTTCGCCAACGGCGGCAGCGCCGCCAGGACCGCCAACCTGGTGGTCAACGGTTCCACGGTGGCCACGTTGTCGTTCGAGTCCACCGGCGCCTGGTCGACGTGGGTCACCAAGCCCGCGAACGTCTCCCTGAACGCCGGCACCAACACGATCCGGCTGGACCCGACCACGACCGCCGGACTGCCCAACCTCGACTACCTCGACCTCGGCACCGCTGTCTGACCTGCCGGTGCAGGCAAGCAGGCCGGGTGGTGGCGACCGATCCCGCCACCACCCGGCCGCCGGGCCGGTCAGGTGCCGATGTTCGACTGCGGGCCCGCGCCCGCCTGGACCAGGGCCGGCACCTGCGAGGCCGCGTCCAGGCTGTAGGAGTAGAACGAGCTCGGCGTGAACGCCGAACCGCCCGTCTCCTGCTGGCCGGTGCAGCCGGAGCAGATGCTGCCCGACTGCCGCAGCTGGGCGGCGTCGTCGCGGTAGTAGGGGTCCTTCACGTTCTGGAAGTAGCTGTTCTCCAGGACCATCTTGGTGACGCCGCGCGCGTAGTTGCCGTAGCCGGCGATGTTCTGCAGGTAGTTGTTGTACAGGTGGGCGTAGGCCACGTTGTCGCCGCCCAGCCCGTCACGGTGAGGTCCGGGTGCAGGGTGGCGGGGATGCCGCCCACACCCCGTCACCGCAGCTCGTCAGCGGCGCGGCGCTCACCATCGAGGACGCCGTGGTGCTCGCCGAGGAACTCGCCCGGGCCCCGGACACCCTGGAGGCCCTGCAGTCCTTCGGCAAACGGAGGTACAACCGCGCCGGGCTGATGGTCGAGGCGTCGCGGAAGATCGCCCGGCTTGAGCAGGCCGGCCGGCAGACGGAGGTGCCCGGCGTGCTCGGCCGCACGCACGGCGCCCTCGCCGCGCCGATCTGACGCTGCCCAGGCCTTTTCACCATCAGCCCAGGGTGCTCCACCGTGAAATCGTCGAAAGGCGAAAGAAAAGGCCACCGGGCGGAGCGCCGCGTGCGCGACGCCGCCGACCGGCGCGCGTGCCGGGCCGCGGACCTGCCGGACGACCGACAGGCAGCGGGTCACCGACACCTTGACCGTCCTGCTCGCCCGGACCCTCCAGGCGGCGGACCTGGGCGGCGCGATCACCGCCCGGCCGTCGTGAGGGGCCGGGGCCCGAGTACGTGCGGATGCTCGCGGGCGAAGATCGCGGCGACAGCCGCAGCGAGCAGAGGCAGACCGACCACGACCGCCGTGATCGCCGGCCAGGGGGTCTCGAACGGCGGCCGTACCGGCTCTTCCCACGAGCCACTGATCGTCAGAGGCCACAGCAGGAACATCCCGGCGGGACATCCGACGACCGCGCCGAGGACTGTCGCGCACAGGGCGCTCAGGCTGGCGCGGGAGGCGCAGAACCACCGGAAGTTGTCGCCGGCCCGTCTCATGACGCGGGCCTGGCGCGTGTTCGCGTCCGGGCCGAAGCCGGACGTCAACGCGCAGAAGACGGCGATGAGGAATGCCGCCGCGGCGACGGGCAGCCACCCGAGGGGAGCCTCGAAGCCCCGTTCCACGTAGATCTCCGCGACCGCGTCGTCCAGCCGGTCGTCGAGGCGCCGCTGATCCTCGGCCGTGACCCGGTAGAGGGTGGGGTCGACGATCAGCTCGCTCGGCTGGAGCTGATAGCCGAGCTCCCGGACGATTGTCGAGGGGAGGAAAATCGTCTCCATGTGAGGGTCGGAGGGTTTGGCGACGATTGCTGGGATGGTCTTGGTGTTCTCGTCGTCCTTGTCGATTTCGTAGGTGAGGGTCACCGAGTCGACTTTCACGTCGGCCGATGTGACGACGACGGCGGTGCCCTCGTCGTACGGCGTCGACCGGTCGCCCGTGAGGTAGCGCAGCAGATTCTCGTCACCGATGGCCTCGCCGTAGAATGCATTTTCCGATGCCTCGACATCGGCCGCCTCGACACCGAAAAGCCGGGATGAGTCCGCGACGGTCTCCCGCTGGGCGATCGGCACGCCGGGCAGTTCCCGCGCGATCGTCGCTCGCACGGTGGCCGCTTCCGCGGCCGAACCTGCCCGGACCAATAAAGTGCCCGGTCGTGCCGAGGGATGGTATTCGGCCTTGCTCTGCGCCGCCAGCCCGACGGCGACGACCGTCAGCGCGAGGCCGAAGGCCGTCGCCGTCATCGCCGTCGGGACCGCGAGCGCCGCGCCGGCCCGGCGACGGCCCAGATCGCGGACCGCCAGGCGAACGGGCGGCGGCAGCCGTTCCGCGTACGGGCCGATGATCTCCACCAGCCACGGAGGCAGCGGTGCGAGACCGGCGGCGAGCAGACCCGCGCCGGCGAGGGTGAGCAGCAGAATGCCGAGGATCTCCCAGACGTCGTACCGTGAATCCTTCTGCGCCAGCCACGCGCCGAGCGCCATCAAGCAGATTCCGGAGAACGAGGTGAACAGTCCCAGGACGACAATTCTTCGGTTCGTGAGCTCGCGGCGACCGTGCGAGGCGGAGATTGATGTGCCAGAAATGCCCGCCGCCACGGCCATGAAGAAAAGGCCCGCGAACACGGCAATGCAGATACCAAGATCGACAGACATGGCCAAATGTTAGTGAGCCGCGCCGACGGCGTATACGCATGCGCAGGACCATTCAAGGGCGCTGTGCGCGCAGGGCGGCGGTGAGCCTCAGCGGTGCAGTCGCAAAAATCCGTTCGGCTTTGTGTCGCAGGTTGTCGGGGGTGACCGGCAGATACCCACGCGGATGCGCTGGATGAGGCGGGCCGCGCGGGGGCCGGTGTCCTTGATGTAGCCCTGCTTGCCGTACCGGCCGAGCGCGGACGCCCGTCGAAGCGAGGGCGGGTGAGCGACACAGAGGTCGCCCGCTGCCGGGCATCTCGTGCGAGCCGGTGGTACGACCTGGGACGGATGCGCGGGCGGACGCGGATGTCCGACCGTGGGCGGATGCCGCGTGATCCGGTGAGGCGATACCTTCCCCTCATGAAATGGGCTGGATGGCGGCGCGGTCGAAGGGGCGTCACCGACGCGGCGGTGGCGGTCGCCGTGGCGCTGCTCATCAGATACGCCATCGTCGATCCGCCGGGGCCGTCGTCACCCTGGCCCGCGTGGTCGGCCTGGCTGGTGGCGGCGGTCCTGAGCTTTCCCATCGCCGTCCGGCGGCGCCGGCCGCGGGTCGTGCTCGCCGTCGCGTGCGCCGCGGGCGCGGCGGTGACGGTGGCCGGCGCCGGCGCGGCGGGCGCGATCTGGCTGACCTTCGTGCCGACCGTGCTCGTGCTGTACCTGGTGGCCACCAACGCCTCGATCGCCTGGTCGGTGGCGGGCCTGGCGGTCTGCCTGGCCGCCGCGGTGACCGCGATCCTGATCTTCTACGCCCAGGTGTTTCCCGGTCTCGCGCTCGCGGCGGCGCCCAGTGAGCTGCCGATGGCCTGGCCGATCGAGATCGGTACGACCGGTGTGCTCCTGACCGTCGCGTGGGCCCTCGGAACGGCCGTGCGCTGGAAGCGGGACACGACCGCCCGGCTCGTCCGCCACCTCGCCGACGCCGCGGTGACCGACGAGCGCAGGCGCATCGCCCGGGAACTGCACGACGTCATCGGCCACAGCATGAGCCTGATCGCCGTCAAGGCCACCGTCGCCAACCACGTCGCCGACGCCCGCCCGCAGGAGGTGCGCGCCGCGCTGGCCGTCATCGAGCAGACCAGCCGCAGCACGCTCGCCGAGATCCACCGGGTGCTCGACCTGCTGCGCTCCGACGGCGATCCCCGGCAGGACCCTGTGCCCGCGCCCGGCATGGCCGACCTGCCCGAGCTGGCCGCCCACGCCCGCGCGGCCGGGGTCGAGGTGGAGCTGACCGTCCGTGAGGAGGCCGCCTTGCCTGCCGCGGTCGCGATGTCGGTCTACCGGATCGTGCAGCAGGCCCTGACCAATGTCGTCACCCACGCGGGGCCGACTCGCTGCGCGGTCACGGTGGACGTCGACAGGCGGGAGGCGGTGATCGAGGTCGTCGACGACGGCCCCCGCCACGGCCGGCCGCCGCGCGCGGGCCACGGCGGACACGGCCTGGTCGGCATGCGCGAACGGACAAAGATGTACGGAGGCACGTTCAAGGCGGGGCCCCGTCCGGCAGGAGGTTTCCACGTGTCGGCTCGACTGCCCTACGATCAGGACGGCGCCGCGGCATGAGCACCGACGACACGAGCATCGGCGCCGCACCGCGCGACTCGTCCCCACCCGTCCGGGTCCTGCTCGTCGAGGACCAGGTCCTGATCCGCGACAGCCTCAAGGTCCTCATCGACGCCACACCGGGGCTGGCCGCCGTGGGCGAGGCGGGCACCGGCGCCGAGGCCGTGCTCCTGGCCCGCCGGCACCGGCCCGACGTCGTCCTGATGGATGTGCGGATGCCGGACATGGACGGCATCGAAGCGACCCGGCGCATCCACGCCGACCCCGCCTGCGCCGGGGTGCGCGTACTGATCCTCACCACGTTCGACCTGGACGAATACGTGTACGCGTCGCTGCGGGCGGGCGCGAGCGGCTTCCTGCTCAAGAGTGCCACGGCGACCGAGCTGCTGGCCGCCATCCGGGTCGTCGCCTCCGGCGAGGCGCTCCTCGCGCCCACCGTCACCCGCCGGCTCATCACCGAGTTCCTGCGCGGCCCTCAACCCACCCAGGGCGTACGGGGCCTCGAGGAGGTCACTCCCCGTGAACGCGAGGTGCTCACCCTCATCGGCAAGGGGATGTCCAACGCCGAGATCGCCGAGCACCTGCACCTCACCGTCGGCACGGTCAAGACCCACATCGGCCGCCTCCTGGCCAAACTGCAGGCCCGGGACCGGGCTCAGCTCGTCATCGCCGCCTACGAGGGCGGGCTCATCGTCAACCCGGCCGGCCACCGGTGACCGGTCCGGGTCGTCATCCTCTCGGGCCGAAGCCCGTCATGAGGACGTGCACGCCGATGAGGACGGCGCCCCAGATCCAGGCGCGCCTGGTCGGCGCGGGGCCGCCGCGCAGCAGCGAGATGCCCAGGGGGATGAAGGCGAGGCAAAGGCCGCCCACGGCGATGAACGACTGCGGTTCGGTGCCCTTGAGCGTCCCGAGCGCGAGCGCCGACATCAGGCCGAGTGCGATCGAGCGGCCCAGCCCCAGGGCGCCGGAGCGGTAGGCGCCGACGGCCAGCACGACCCAGCCGAAGAAGGCCGGCCCGGACATGGACCTGAACGGGTGCCAGACCGTGCCCCGCCATGCCACGTAGTAGCCGTCGATGCCGGTGAGCATGGTCTGCAGGCCGAGCGCGTCGGTCAGGTGGAAGGCCAGGTGATCGGTGCCGAACTGGAAGGTACGGGTGAACAGGCCGACGATCACCAGGCAGCCGCCCCAGATTCCCCACAGCGGGCTGGTGGCGGCGATCCGCTGCGCCAGCGTCATGACCGCCGGCCACAGCAGCACGAACCCGCTGGCGAAGCAGGCGTAGGCGGCGGTGATGAGGGCGGGGTGCTGGGTGTAGGCGGTGAGCTGGTAAGGGACGAAGTAGTAGAACGGGGAGCGCAGGAGGGTCCCGGCCATGATCAGGCTGGGGCCGCCGATCAGCGAGATGGCGCTCACCCATCGGCCGGGAAACGGGGGCTGGCGGTCCAGGTTGGCGGCGGCGTTGGCGGCCCGTCGGTCCGCGCCGGCCTGTCGCCATCGTGTGATGCGCCCGCCCAGCTCAAGCTTCATGGATTGCCGCCCGTCCTGTCCGTGTCGGTGCGCCCGGACCGGTATGTCGGGGCACACCGCAATGGTGAGGGGCGGTGCGGTGGGCGCGCGTCTGGCTCGGGTCGCATCTTGGTGGGCGGGCACGAGCAGGTGGTACGACCCCGGACAGATGCGTATGTCCGACCGTGGGCAGATGCCGAGTGATCCGTCGAGGCGATAGGTTCGCGTCCTGGCGGGAGCGGCGTCCCGCTTTCAGCCGCTGAAACGCAGGGGATCATCTCGGGCCCCGTACCGGAGACCACCATGACCGCGGTGCGGCGCGGGATCTGAAACCTCACCCAGCGCTACTGCGGGGCTCCTCGTGCTGACCCGGGTGGAGGGCCCAGAAGGCTCAGAGTTCCAGCGAACTGAAGGTTCTTCAGCGGGAACTCACGTGGGTTCGGCATTTCAAGGCCTGTTCACCTCGTGGGTTCAGTGCATTGAACGTCGCTGAGAGGGTGTCTCTGAGCCCTCTGGCTTTGATCCTTTCGTGCATGGGCTGGAGCTGGATACCAGGATTCAGTCCTTGATCTTGCCGGGACAGCCTGGCGTCCAGCGTCGGCCCGCCCTTCGGGGGCGGTCGAACCTCGCCGGCGACCATCCGGCCGTCCGGTCGTCGGACAACGTGTCGGCTAGGTCAATCGGCCGTGCCGGCGTGCACGGCGATGATTCGCCAGCCGTGCGTCTCGTCGTACAGCCAAGTACGGGTGTAGCGCATCCTGGCCGCGAACGGCGCACCGGAGACGGTCCCCTCGACGGTGCCGAGAAACCACGTCACCCCGGTGCGCCCATCGGTGAGCACGGTCAACTCCTCCTCGGCGACCTTCGTCATCACCTGCGTCCGAGTGCGGTGCAGTTCCAGGTCGTCCGCCTTGGTCGCAACGTTCGCACCGAAGGTGAAGATCAGCCGATCATCCAGCAGCCGATCCAGTGCCTCGACATCTCCAGCGAGCTGCGCGGCCTGGAGCCGGCGCTCGGCGTCCCGCAAGTCCTCCATCATGAGGTCCACCCTCCCAGCCGGCGCCGTACCCGCGCCAGGACGTTCACGCTCGGCTGATCTTCGCAGTCCGATCCGAGGACTCCGATCGTCGGCTGACCGGCCCCGCATGCCCGGCCGGACCCCGCCTGGAGGCCCGGCTGGGACCTACGCCACCGGCGGCGCGCTCACCCCGGCGGGAACTGGCCGTTCTTCGCCACCGGCACACCCAGCTGGGCGGCGCCGGCGAGCGTCGCCCGCTCCGGCGGCAACGACCCCAGCACCGGGTTCAGATGCCGCAGGCTCAGCGTCACCGGCGCGATCGCCGGAGCGGCGATGTCGAACTTCTCCAGATCCACCCAGCGCACCACCTGCAGCACCTCCGGCGGAATGACGTCTCCGCCCTTCTGCATCGGCACGCACAGCTGACGGGCGTAGGTCACCCGCGCCGTCGCCGGGGGAATCTGGCCGGTCAGCACCGGGTTCAGCTGGGTGAGGTTGAGAGCCCGGTTCATCGGCTGGTTCGGGGTGATTCCGTAGCACAGCAGGTCGATGTGCTGCACCAGCCGCAGCACCTCCGCGGGCGGCACGACGCCGTTCTTCGCCACCGGCACGCACAGCTGCTCCGCCCTGCCCAGCACGACCTCCGTACGAGGCAGGTCCTGCAGCACGGGGTTGAGGTGGCTGAGCACCAGCCCCTTGCCGGGCGCCGGGGTGACGACCCGGTAGCAGGCCAGGTCGACGAACCTGACGAAGTCCAGCACCCCGGGCGGCGGGATCACGTTGTTCTTGGCGACCGGCACGCACAACTGCTCACGCGCGCCGAGGCTGACCTGCTCGACCGGCAGGCCCTCGAGCACCGGGTTGAGGTGCCGCAGCGCCAGCCCGACGGCCGGCGGCTGGTACGGGTCGGTCTTGAAGCATTCGAGGTCGAGGTACGACACGAAATCCTTCGGCGTGGGCAGCGTCAGCGCAGCGGCAGGCGGCGCGGCGACAAATGCCACGGTGAGAATTCCCAGAGCCACGGATAACGCGCGCCGGATCGTCGGCCGGACGCGCCGGAGCCCGTTCACGGGTCGGTCCACCGTTCCTCCATCGGTCGTGGTTCCTCCTGGTCACCCCTCACTTTCTGCGCACGACGGGACCTTGACAAGATTAATGACATTATTTCGCTATTTCTCGATCAACGGCGGGCTATAAGTGCCGCCCATAACCGCCCCGAGAACCATCGGGGTATTTTCCGCGCATTCCCACCGACCGATGCAGATCGCGCAGCCGTCAGGTTCTACGCTGTGGCTCACGGCCACCGCACGATCTTCGGTTGTCTTCACAAACTCCGAATGATCACGCGGTGGCCGTCGCCATGTGACCCGAACGCTGCAAGATCGCCAAGCGTCCCTGGAGTATCAGATGACGCGGACCTGGAACTGGTCCCCGTCGATGACGCGGGACTTGTAGTAGAAGGCGCCCAGGTCGGATCCGCCGAGGAGGTTCTCCGACAGGGGGATCATGCAGATGCTGTAACCGCCGGAGTCGTTGGGAGCGCGGACGGGCAGCCAGGTGGCACCGCAGGAGAACGAGTTCCCGTTGATGTTGAGTATGAAGATGGTGCGGCCGTAGGGCTGGGAGTAGGCGCCCTCGCGGGTGGACTTGAACGGATACTCGTCACACGAGCCCGCAGGCATGGGGTTGGGAACGTTCTCCCGGCAGGATCGTTCGTAGTTCCTGCTCATGAGGTTCTCGTCCTGGGTCCTCGTCAGGATGCTCTTCATCTTGTAGTGGTTGATGGCGAGGCTCAGGTGGCGTGCGTACATCGGATAGCGGTAGCTCAGCACATCGTGCACCGGGAGGACCGAGTTGTAGACGCAGCCCGCGGGGTAACCGGTCAGCACGTTGTCGCAGCGGTGCACGGCCGGCGTGGTGATCGAGGCGTTCGACGACGTGTTCACCCAGGCCGCGTTGTAGAACCAGTACCTGATGCCGCCGTGCGCCTGCCACGAGGAGCCGCTCAGCGGGGTCTGGAAGTACGTGGTGGCCGAGTGGGTGCGGCCGGGCAGCGCCGATCCGCCGACGAGTCCGCTGCTGGACACGGTGCAGTTGGCCAGGCACTGCGGCTCGGCGTAGACCAACGTGTCGAGCACCGGCGGGATCGCCGGTCCTGCGACGGTGTTGGCCTGGTAGTGCCACGACTGGGTCCACCTCAGCGAGGCGTAGTCGAGGGTCGTCAGGCTGGAGACGGTGTACTGGATCGAGCCGATGACGACCCCGTTGGGCACCGTGAAGATGAGCAGGATGCCGTCCTCGATGACGCAGTTGGCCGACCGGCTGATGGTGGCCTGGCCGCCGCAGATGTCGGCGGCGAGCTGGGCATCGGCCCCCTTGGAGGACTTCGAGATCTTGGCGTCGCCGGGCTTTCTCGTCTGCTTGCGGATGCAGGTGGCGTTGCCGGTCTTGCCGTCCCCGGCGAGCGCCGCCGCCTCCTGCGTGAGGTCGGTGCCGCACTCCTTCGTGAGGGTGGGCTTCGGGGTGGGCGGCTGGTCCGGCTCCGCCGCCGCCGTCGCCGTCGCCGAGGCGGTGGGGGCGAACGAGGTGGGGACGAACACGGATAACAGGATCAGCGCGCCACTTGCGATCCCCGCTTTCCATCTGACCACGGGATTCTCCCTGCGTAAAAAGGATCTGTTGGGCGAAGGAGAACTCCGGCCTCTGGACAGGCTCTGGACGTTCGCTGAACACCGTGGCGATGCTGGTCGTCCAAGTGCTCGGCGGAGTCCTGGCGCTCAACGCCGGACGGCTCACCACTCGCAGGGAGCTTGTGCACGGCGGCGACACGCCATCCCTGAGTGGTGACAATCCCCTATGCCGGATAGGCGAATCTCAGACCCGATCGCCACAAATGTCCAGCTCAGAGTCCGCACGACAAGCTAAGAGGGTCCGGGACCGCACCCCAGCTCTCCTTCGCAAGGTGGATCGCAGGTGCGCACGCGTAAGGATCTATCGAAAGGTGGACGACCGGCGGCAGTCCTCTCGGCAAAGCTGAGGGCCATGAAGAAGACGATCATTGCCGTGCTCGGCGCAATGCTGCTCCCCGTAGCATCGGCGACGCCCGCAGTGGCGGATACCGGGCTGTCCTGGCAGGACTGCGGCGACGGCCTGCAATGTAGCCGGATCACTGTGCCCGCCGACTGGGCCGCCCCCAAGGGCGAGCAGATCACGCTGGGGCTCGCCAAGCTGCCCGCCAGGGACCCGGCCGCCAGGAAGGGGACGCTTGTCCTCAACATGGGTGGCCCCGCGCAGCAGATTTCGGTCCTGCGCGTGGCGAAGACGGCCTTCGCCGACCTGACTCGATGGTTCGACGTGGTGGTCTTCGATCCGCGCGGATTCGAGGCGAGCACCGGGGTGCGCTGTCCGGACCCGGCGCCGTGGGCCATGAACGCGGAGTGGGTGTTCCCCGACCGCGCCACCTATGCCCGGTACACCGAGCAGAACCGTCGCTTCGGCCTCGGCTGCGCCGCGGCCGCCGGCCCGCTCGCGGGCAACCTGGATTCCGGTCAAGGGGCCCACGACCTGGAGGCCGTCCGGGTGGCGCTGGGCGAACAAGAGCTCAACTATTACGGCAACTCCTACGGCACCGTCCTCGGCGTGGCCTACGCTGAGAAGTTCCCCTCCCACGTCGGACGCATGTACCTGGACAGCCCGATCGACCACACCAACCGATCGTGGACCGCATGGCTTCTGCCCAGAGCGAAGGTCAAGGAAGACAACCTGCACCGCTTCGCCGAGTGGTGCGCCACCGATCAGAGCTGCGCGCTCCACGGCCGCGACGTGCTCAAGGTGTGGGACGAGGTCATGGACCGCGCCGCCAAGCAGCCGATCCCCGCACCCGGTGCCGGAGCCGGGGCAGCGGCCAGCGCGACCCTGATCGCCTCCCGCGCGACTGTCACGTTCGACGCGACCTGGCCCGAACTGGCCAAGTCCCTGGCCGAAGCGTACGCGGGCGACGCCACCCGGTTCGCCAAGCCGTTCACCGGAGCGGCCGATCCAGGTTTCAGCAGGATCGCGAACTGCGCCGATTTCCCGTACCCGACCGCATACGGCGAGGTCAAGGCTCTGGAAAAGCGGCTGAGGCACGCCGCGCCGCGCATCGGCTGGACCGTGGCGTGGCCGCCGGCCAACCTCTGTACCGGACTCCCGCAGAAGGCGTCCTTCCCGCCCCATCCGGTTCACCCCCGCGGCCTGCCTCCGATCCTGGTCGCCGCCGGCCTGTACGACGACGTGGCGCCGCCCGCGTCCGCCCGCCGGATCACCGCACAACTTGACGGCGCCCGCTATCTGGGGGCCAAAGGGGGGCATGCGCTCTACCTGGCAGGCAATCCCTGCGTCCGCGATCACGTTCACCGCTACCTGACCACCGGGCAACTCCCGCCCGCGGGCACGACCTGTGATCCGGCATCATCGTGACATGCCCTGGTTGAGGGAGGTTCTGCTCGTCGCCGGCGCCGCGACCGCCGCGGCGCTGCTGACGGCACTGGAAGGGCCGGTCCGGGCCGACGTCCTGCTTCTGATCGTCTTCAGCGTCGGCGTCAGCCTCCCTCTGCTCGTCCGGCGGGTGCTGCCGTTGGCTGCCGCGGTGACGTCCGCGATGATCGCGCTGGTCGGGATGGCGCAGCTGCACCGGTGGGAGGGGATGCTGGTCACGATGGCTGTGTTCTGCGCGGCCGTCTACCACCGGCCGCGGCGTCCGGGCCTGGTGCTGGCGGTCTCCTCGTGCTGGGTTCTCGGCACCTTCGCGGTGCTGGGGGGCGAGGGCGTCCCGGAGCCGACCAGCATAGTGATCATGAGCGTCGCGCCCGTGGCCACCGGCTACGCGCTGCGGCTGCACCGGGATCGGACCGACCAGTCGCTGCGACTGCAGCGGGCCGAGGCGGAGCGCGTGCTGGCCGAGGAGCGTACCTGGCTGGCCAGGAACGTGCACGACAGCGTCGGCCACCACCTGACCGCGATCCGGCTGCAGGCCGCGGCGGGTCGGCGGGCGCCTGGCGACGCGCCCGCGAAGCAGCACTTGCAGACGATCTCGGACCTGTCGCAGTCGGCGCTCACCGAGGTACGTGGCCTGCTGCGGAGGCTCGACGAGCACCCGGCCGCCATCCAGCCCGGCACCGCCGACCTGGAGCGGCTGGCCGGACGGCTCACCTGCGCGGATCGGACGATCACCATATGCCGCTCCGGGAGGAGGGACGCGCTGCCGCCGGCCGTCGATCACACTGCCTACCGGGTGGTCCAGGAGGCGCTGACGAACGCCGTACGGCATGCGGACGCGACCGAGGTCACCGTCCACCTGCGGCAGGACGACCGCGGTCTGCGCCTCGAGGTCCTCGACAACGGCGCCCCGGCCCCTGCGCCCCAGGCCGAGGGGCGGGGCATCCGCGGCATGCGCGAACGGGTGCGCCTGCTCGACGGCACCCTGTCGGTGGGGCCGGTCGAGACGGGCGGCTGGCGGGTCCGCGCCGACCTGCCCAGGGAAGGAAACGTGTGGTGACGATCCGGGTGCTGGTCGCCGACGATCAGGAGGCGGCGCGGGAGGCGCTGCGGCTCATCCTCGACGGCGAACCCGACATCGACGTGATCGCGACGGCCGCCGACGGCGCCGAGGCGGTGCGCCAGGCGCTGTTGCGCCGGCCGGACGTGGTGGTGATGGATCTGCGGATGCCGGGCATGGACGGCATCGCCGCCATCGGCCGCCTCGCCGCCGCGGAATCCGCCCCCCGCATGCTTGCCCTGACCACGTTCGACCTCGACGAGTACTTGTTCGGCGCGCTGCGTGCAGGAGCCGCCGGTTTCCTGCTGAAGGACAGTGAACCCGACGTGCTCGTCGCGGCGGTCCGCGAGCTGCACCAGGGCAGGGGATTGATCGACCCGCAGGTCACCGGCCGCCTGATCAGCCGCTTCGCCGCGCTGTCCCCGAGCCCCGCCACCCCCGAACTCGACCTGCTGACCCCGCGCGAACACCACGTGCTACGCCTCCTGGCCCGAGGGCTGAGCAACGGCGAGATCGCCGCCGCGTGCACCATCGAGGAGGGTACGGTCAAAACCCACGTCAACCGGATTCTCACCAAACTCGGCCTCCGGACCCGCGTGCACGCAGCGATCTACGCGTACGAACACGGGATCGTCACCCGCGATGCACCTTGAGCGTCCGCCGGTCTCAGGCCCATGTCACATCGGCCCTGTGGAGGTGGTCATGCCGGTCGTCGCCTTCCCCGGCCCACACGGACCCGCCTCTCCTCACGGTGGCCCTGCCGGCGAGCGGATCACCGTCGCCGGCGCCCTCGCCCGCTTCCTCGACTCCCTCGCCGTGGCCACCACCCGCCGGCGCTATGCATGCACTCTGACCCGCCTGGCCGCGGTCACCGGACCCGGCCCGGCCTGCGCCCGCCCCTCGGCCGACCGCGATCTCGTACTTTCGTCCAGGCCCCGGGCCCTGGGCGCCCGGCCTCCTCGTCCTACGCCAGAAGGACGATCTTGCCGCGGGCGTGCTCCCGCTCCAGGAACCGGAGGGCGTCGGCGGTCTCGCTGAGCGGATACGTACGTTCGATCACCGGTGTCACCTTGCCGTCGGCGACGAAGCCGGCGAGCGTCCGCAGGTCCTCGGCGTTGCTCCGGGAGGTCAGGACGCGGAGCCGCTGCCGGACGAACGGCGTCTGCGCGACCGTGGCCAGCAGCCGGGGAATGGGCCCGAGCACCGGCCCACCCGCGCTGTTGGAGGCGATGTAGATGCCGCCGGGGGCGAGGATCCGGCGCAGCGCCGAGATCGGGTGGTTGCCGACCATGTCGATCAGGACGTCGAAGCGGCGTGTATCCCGGGTGAAATCCTCGCGGGTGTAGTCGATCACGTGGTCGGCGCCGAGCGAGCGCACCATCTCGGCGTTGCGGGTGCTGCACACGCCGGTGACCTCGGCGCCGAGCGCCTTGGCGAGCTGCACGGTGAATGTGCCGACGCCGCCGGAGGCGCCGTTGACCAGCACCGTCGTGCCGGGGCGCGCGGCGCCGAGCCGCAGCGCCTGCAAGGCTGTGATCCCGGCCACGGGTAAGGTGGCCGCCTGCTCGAACGTCACCTGCTCCGGCTTCCTGGCCAGGCGTTCCGCCGGGATCGCGACGTATTCGGCGAAGCCGCGCTGGTCCGTCTCGCCGAAGACCTCGTCGCCGACCTGGAGGTCCTTGACGTCCGGGCCGATCTCCGCCACCGTGCCCGCGACAGCGCGTCCCAGGACGGTGGCCTTCGGCCGCCGCACCCCGAACACCAGGCGCAGCAGGAGCGGCGTGCCGCGCAGGGTGAGCAGGTCGGCGTGGTTGAGCGCCGCGGCGCGCACCCGGACCAGCACCTCACCCGCGGCCGGGGCGGGACGGTCGACGTCGGCGTGACGCACGACGTCGGGCGAGCCGTACTCCTGATAGACGATTGCTTTCATGCCGGTCTCCTGATTCGTGTGGGTTCAGCGACGTGTGGCTCGGGCGATGCCGTCGATGACGGCGAAGACGATCGTGAGGGCGGACACGACGATGAGCGCGGTGTTGACCCAGGTGGTCGCGCTCTGCGGCCAGGCGGCGGCCTGGGTGAAGCCGGGGTTGAGCACCCGGTCACTGGCGGCGAGCCAGAGCAGCGCGATCGGGCAGGCGATCTCGACCAGTGTCCCGGCCACGGCGAGCGGAACGCTCCACCGGGCGTAGTGCTTGGCGTAGGCGACGGCGAGGTTCAGGGTCACCAGGGCGATGAACGCGTACACGAAGCCGGTCTGCCACAGCCACGGCGCGAACACGCCGATGGGGGCGCCGTGCGCGTCGGTCTCGGTGCTGATCATCGGGGAGAGCAGGATGAGGGTGGTGAACAGCACCATCGCCACGGTGTAGGTGATCAGCTCGCCGTAGCGGGCGCGGCGGGTGGGCGGCTCGGGGAGCGCGTCGGGCGTCCAGCGCCTGGCGGGCGTGCGGCGTCCCGCGGCGCGTTCGATGGCCGCGAACAGCAGCGTGGTCCAGCAGACCAGGTGCGCGGCGGTGGTGAGCGTCGCACCGAGGGTGTCGCCGATCAGGTCGAGCGCGCCCGCCCCGTGCAGTCCCTGCACGAGCCCCACCGCCACGGCCACGGCGGGCACGATGGTCACGAGCAGGGCGGTCAGTAACCGCGTGTAGTCGAGGTAGAGCGCGGGGCCGATGAGCTGGAGCGGACGGTCCGCGTAACCGGCCGCCAGCCGCGCCGGGTCGCCGAGCTCGGTGAGCACCGCGAACTCGGCCTCGGCCCGGTCGGCGCCGGCCTCCACCCGATCGTCGACGGCGTCGGCGATGGAGGCCCGCAGCTCGCGTTCGATGTCGATGTCGGACCGCTGGTCCTCGGATCGCCGGCTCCTGCTTCGCCGGCTTCCGGGCAGGTGGCGCAGGACCGCCGCGACATAGCGGTCGGTGAGCGTGTTGGTGGTGGCAGTAGTGGTCATGACGCGCCTTTCAGGGAGCGGAGTACGGTGTCGAGCTCGTCCCAGTCGCGACTGAGCGCGGCGGCGAGCGCGGCACCCCTGTCGCTGGTGCGGTAGAACTTGCGCGGCCGGGATTCCTCGGTGTTCCAGTCGCTGGTCACCAGACCCTGTTTCTCCAGGCGGCGCAGGAGGGGGTAGAGGGTGTTGGCGTCGACGGCGAGGCCCGCCCGGGTGAGGCGGTCGAGCAGGGCGTAGCCGTAGTCGGGGCGGTCGAGCATGAGCAGGCAGGCCAGGACGACGGTGCCCCGCCGCAGCTCCTGGAGATGGGTGGCAAGCAGCTCATCGTCATCGTGCACATGCCACACGATACTGTGCGGCACACACCATTGCAACGAGCACGGCATAAAGCTGAACCATTCAGGGTGGCGCGAGAGGGCTCGACAGGGCGCCCTTGGAGGCCCTGGACATATTCGCCGGGAATTCCCGCTTAGCCTCTGAGCGCCTGGCATGCGAGCCATGGAGGGCGTCGGGATCATGGCGGGAGGGCGTCGAGCGAGCCCGGCTCGAATTCGGATGTACTGACTGTTAGTGATCTATGATGCGCTCAGTGTGAGGGCTTGTGGCACAGAGGCATTTGTCCGCCGGACAGGTTGACGACACTGAGGTTCACTGTTCCATCGGCTCTGTGCTGCGCTCACCCCACTCGTCGGCGCCGCGCTGCGTGATCGCGGCACCCCCAGAACTGTCGGTGCCGAATGCTTGAGTGGGGGGCATGCGTTACGGCATCGACGTCGCGATCCTCGGTGACCTCGGGGAACCGGCACACCTGGTCACCCTCGCCCGGGAGGCCGAGGCCGCCGGGTGGGACGCCGTGCTGGTGTGGGACCACTTGGCCTTCGCCTGGGGCATGCCATCGGCCGACCCGTGGGTGACGCTGGCCGCGGCGGCGCAGGCGACCTCGCACCTCAGGCTGGGCACGGCCGTGACGGCCGTGGCCCGGCACCGCCCGGAAAGGCTGGCCCAGACGGTGGCGACGCTTGACAGGCTGAGCGGCGGCCGCGCGATCCTGGGCGCCGGGCTGGGCGGCGTGAGGCAGGAGTTCACCGCCTTCGGCTCAACGCGGCCCGGCGGGGTCGTGCTCGACGAGGCACTCGACGTGATGGCCTCGCTCTGGTCCGGCGAGGAGGTGCACCACCGGGGCGCTCATTACGCCGTCGACGGGGTGCGGCTCGCGCCGCTGCCCCTCCAGCGGCCCCGGGTGCCGGTGTGGGTCGGCGGCTCGGCTCCGGGTGCCCTTAAGCGGGCCGTCCGATGGGACGGCTGGATCGTCGCCGGCGACGACCGCGAGGGCCGCATGACGCTTTCACCCGACTCCCTGGCTGCCCAGGTCAGCGAGCTGCGCCGGCACCGGGCAAACGCGGGCGACCTCGACGTGGCGGTCATCGGGGTGAGCGAGCCAGGCTCGTCGGTCCGGGCCTACGCCGATGCGGGCGCCACGTGGTGGCTCGAACACCTCCACAGCTACCGGGGGTCGATGGAACGACTGGTGCGGCGCGTCAAGGCAGGCCCGCCCGTGTGAAGCGCCTACAGTGCGCGTTGTCCACTAGAGGAAGGCGTCCTCCTCCCGAGCGTGGCCCCACCCGTCAAGTAGACCGATCGTTACAGGTCGCGCGGGGTCCGCGCCGGACAGCCGAGACCGAGTTTTCGGCACCGGACGTTAGCGCTGGGATGCGCCCGAAATCCGCATGGAGAGCGTCTCGGATGCGCTGACCTGCGACTCAGCCATTCCGGAACCGGACAGAATAGGCGTCTCTCCAATCAGCGCTACCTGACGGCTGGGGACAGCTTCGGGAGAAGGACGCCCACAGGAATGCGACCCCGCCCGAGTCACATGCGAAGGGCCTCCGCGCCCGGGTGGGCGGTGCAGGAGGCCCGTTGGTGGGGGATGAGGACGCCGATCAGACGGGAGCGCCGAGCACGGCGGCCAGCCGCTCGCCGAACCGCACCTCCGCCTCCTTCCGCTCGCGCGGGGCCAACCGGGCGTCCACCCCGACCGCGCCGTCCACCTGCAACGCCGTGCTGAGGGCCTTCTCCGCAGCCCATAGGCGCGTCCTCAGGTGCGGCCCGGACACCTGCGGGCACGGGACCTTGGCGTACTGCCAGGCCTTGCCTCGCCGGTCGCGGCCTGGCGGGCGCGGATCTCCTTGCGGGCGCTGTTCTTGGTCGTGGCCTGGTTCCTCTCGGCGAGGGTGCCCACGCCACCCCGCCAGAGTCGTCACGACCAGCAGCGGAGCGGGAGTCTCATCCAGCGCGATCCGAGAGACCTTGTCCTCGTCGCCGTCCGCCGCGTGGGGGCGGGAAGCTCGGAAGCGGGCCAGCGCGTCGGCCACTGCCGGCAGCGTATGCGGTTACACCGACGGTTTCGAGGGAGTCTCTTCAGGCCTCCCGACATCGCGCTGGGGGTGTTACCGCTGAGTCAGCCCCGCCACTGCATGTGTCCCCGGGGCAAAACGAATCTACAATGTAAAGGCGAGTCCCCGCCCGTTCGATGGGCTTTCGCCTGGCGCGGCACTGACACCAACCCGCTCATCCATGCCCTCGCCGAGGCCGTCGACACCCTGCCGCGTCCAGGCTCGCGACGCTGAAGAGCCAAATCCTCCCTCTCGGCGAGCGCGCCGGCATCTGTCGGCACAGTTCCGGTGCCCTGTTCATGGACGGTGAGGGCCGCAGCAGTACCGCAGGCGGTGCGAGCTCGAACGTGGGTCGGTTGCTGAGCGCTATGGCCTGACGCTTTCAGTAACGCTGCTGGGCTGGTGTGCTAGGTCTGGATCAAGGGCGCTTCACGGACAGCCAGGCGGAGAGCGTCACGGCGGCCTCGCGGGAGTGACGTCCCCCGGTTCGGTGGGACGATGATCAGTCCGTTTGCGGCGTTCAGAGATCCCGGGAGTTGCGGGCCGCGGCCCAGGACATCAGCTCGGCCGCCAGTTGTTTGCTCCAGGGGCGCGCCAGGACGCACAGTTCTTGACAGCGATCGTCGCCGAGCGCGGCGTAGGGGGCCGTGCTCATACGGTCGGTCGCCTCTTCGATCCCCTCACGTTCCCTGCGGCCCCGCTCGGTCAGGGAGCCGTCGCGGAGCCAGCCACGATCCTCCAGCCTGCGCTCAGCGGCCGCCCAGTCGGTCTCGGTCCAGCCGCGGGTGACCCGGAGCGTCTCGGCCGGGACGGCGCCGGTGGCGGCGTGGGTGACGAGGGCTTCGATCCCGCTGAGCCCGGCGGCCAGCAGGGCGGCCAGATGGCCGTCACCGCGGAACTCGCGCAGCAAGGTCGCGGCGTGCCAGAGAACCAGGTGCGGGGCGGTGGGCCAGGGCAGTGCGGCGTGCGCGGCGTACAGAGGCCGCCCGCTCAGCTCGCCCGAGATGGCTTGGGCCGCCTCCCGGGCCAGCGCGGCGGCATGAGACATCTCCGGCGAATCGACCACGTCGCCGAGCACCTGGCGCAAGGTCGTGTCGACTGCGTTCAGCCGGGCGTCCAGGATGTCGGCCGGGGAAGCGAGGTGCCAGGCGGCCGGTATCGCCTGATGGACCACCTGCGGATTGAAGTTGTAGAAAGTGGCTACGACCGCCTCCGCGGGAACCGGGCCGAATGCGGCCGCCCTGGATGCGAAGTACCCCATCCGGCCGGTCAGTCCGAGCCGCTTGTAGGCGGCATCCGCCTCCGGGGAGAAGTAGATCATGCCGTGCAACGGCTCCAGCGTCCGCCAAGTGCGGCGTTCCAGCCTCATGCCGGCGAAAATACCGACCGGTTGGTACCTTGTCCACCTTTTGATCGGCTCGGCAGGCGATGGGCGATCGGGAGAGGGAGGGCGGTCAGGGTCCCAGCGTGCGGTGACGCCGGACCTCTTCGGCCCCGGTCCGCTGTGCGGATTGCTCCATTGTCGGGACGTTCCAGTCACTACAGAGTGGGCGCAACGCAAAACAGCCGTCACTCAGCGGCTCCATGCACGACACATCTTCGCTGTCGCTGCGCCGAATCTGTAGGGAGCCCAGTGTGGGAACAACGACGGACACCGCCGTGCGGTTCTTCGTCGGCACGGAGGTCGGTGGAAGTTCACCGACCTCGTGGTCCTCGAGGACAACCGGCCGCCCTGCGGGAGTTCTGCGCGGCGATCACGTAGAAGACATGACGGAGGCTCGGTCATAGGGTCGAGCCATGAGTGATCATGTCCGGCTGCTGTGCCTGCGCCACGCGGAATCCGAGAGCGTCATAGCCGGCGCCGCCGGCGCGCTTCCCCTCGCGAGCCTCACCGCAAAAGGACGTCTGCAAGCTGGTGAGGCAGCGGCACGTTTGATGAAGGAGGGAATATCGCGGATATACACCAGCACTGCGGTTCGGGCGCGCCAAACCGCTGAGATCATGACACGAACGCTCAAGGCCGATGTCGTACCTCTTCCAGATCTTGTCGAGGTCGGCGTCGGCCGTTCGGAAGGCGTCATTGATCCTGCGATCCGCGCACGCACGGCGGCCGTTCTCCGCTCGTGGATCGTGGACGGGAACCTTGAAGAAGCGGTGGATTGGGTCAGCAGGTGTGGGGCGTACCGCTTCCGCACGCGGTCCCGTTCGCCGTCGAATACGACGGACGCTCCTGGCAGTGCACGTGGCCTGGCGGCTGTCAGGAGTCGAAACTCGGTGGTGGCGCCTGCGGGCCTGGCCGGGTCCAGTGCAGGCGTGGTGGGTGCGCGGCTCCGACATCCACAGCAAGTTGACGTCGAAGTTCGCCGGCCAGTTGGCGTAGCGCCTCTGATTCCGTCTCGGTGAGACGAGAGTCGCCGTCGGGCCCGTCTCCGCCCTTGAACGCCGCTTCCGCGAGCAGGTTGAGCAGGCGAGTGTAGACGTCTTTCGCGGCCGCGGTGAGGAACATTCCTCCGGCGTCCTCGCCGAAGTACCAATCATGGAAGTTCCGCATGTACTGCTGTAAATCTTCTCGTTTCGGCTCTTCTTCCATCGGACGCCAATACCGAGGCAGGCACTTGGAAGCATGGAACAATGCTTGATAGCGTTCCAGCCTTTTCCCTTGAAGTGTTTGATCGTACGAGTGTTCAAGTGTGAGCCTCATGTTGGAGCGCGCCGTAAGGTAAGTGGCGATCGCTCCGACAAGAGCGCCGAGGATCGCCCCGAAGAATCCGATGAACGCCGTCATCGAAGCTCCCTCACGTAGTCACGGTTGACCCTGATGCCTGCCCCCAGCCCCGTCCACGCGCGTGAGATGAGTATGCCGACTCCGGGCTTCGAGGGGGAGACGGCGGAGGCGAACATCCGGCCACCGCGACCTGGCGCGGGCCGAACGCAACCAGGCCGAGGTGGACGCGCGCACTCGGTGCGCCGAGGTGAAGGCTGCCGCCGGTTACCAGGCCGCCGCGATCTCTGGTCGGGATCCCAGGGGCTGGGGAGTTCCGGGGCGGAGCAGGGGTGTGATCCAGCCGTCGTCGACTCTGCTCAGGGGTTCGAAGTTCCCCGCGAGCAGCAGATGGTGCCCGGTGGCGTCGTAGCGGATCAGGTTCCAGCGCGCCATGTTGTCGCCGTCGTGGCTCCTGCTCACCAGAGTGCGGATCTTGCGGCCGTCCGGGACGGAGTACTCGTCCACGGTGTAGCGGGGCGGTCGGCTGTGGCCGATCAGCATGCTGCGGCCGTCCGGGCTGATCGTCGCCGTGGTGGCCTGCGTGCCTGGAGCTATGACCTGGCTGGACGCGAGTGTGGTGCCGGGGGCGGTGGTGTCCAGAATCCGGGACTCGGTTTTGACCACGAGACCGAGTGTGCGGCGGTCGGCGGTCCAGGAGAGGCTTTCGATCTGTTCTGCGGCGTTCGTCGTCCAGGTCCGGGTCGTTCCCGTGGGCAGGTCTACGACGGTGAGCTGGGCTCCGGGGCAGAAGCGCAGTGTTTTCCCTTGGCCGCACACCCTGCCGTCGAGGCTGTAGGCGAGGCGAGTGCCGTCATGGGTGACGGCGAGGGAGCTCGCCGTCGTACCGGTCGCTTCGGGGATCACGTCGCGGACCAGCTCGGCCACCCTCCCTTGGTCATCGACCCGGGCTCGGTAGAACTTCGTGCTGCTCACCTGCGTCTCGCGGGACTGCACGCTCTGGGCGACGTAGAAGGTCGCGCCGTCGCCGGCGCCGGCGAGCAGATAGCCGCCGGGCTCGCGGAAGCTGCCCTGCGGGGTCGGGGGCAGGGCGAGCCGGCTGGTGATCTTTCCGGTGCGGGCGTCGTGGACCGTCACGCCGTCGTTGGCGGCGGTCAGCAGGAAGCGGGGACCGGCGAGAGGGCTCGTCGCGGGCACGGTCGGAGTTGTGCCTGCTGTCGCGGCCACGATGGCGGCGACCGTGCCGATGACCGCGACGACGAGCGCGGCCGCGAACGGGACCGCCAGGGCGAATCGGCGTCGGGGAACGACGGTCCTGGTTCGCGGCGCCGCCTGCTCGGCGGGACGCAGGGTTTCCTGGCGGATCTGCTCGGCGTCGGCCGTCAGGGCCTCGCGGAGCTGGTCTTCGAGCCATGACGTCATCGCTTTCCCTCCAGTTTGACGGTGAGTGCCTTCAGGGCTCGAAAGACGGTCGATTTCACGGTGCCGCGGCTGACTCCCATCGTCTCGGCGATCTCCGCCTCCGACAGGCCGAGGTAGTAGCGCAGCACCACGGCCTCTCGCTGGCGGCGGGGCAAGGCGCGTACGGCCGCCGACACCTCCCGGCGCGTCTCCCCGAGCAGCGTGGCCGCTTCCGCGGAGACTGACCGGGACGGCGTCTGCCGGTCGCCGGTGAACCGGCTCATGATGGAGCGGCGGCGGTGGATCATGCGGCATCCGTTCACCACGCTCGTCCGCAGGTAGGGCAGGACTCGATCGTGGTCGGACAGCCGGTCCCACCGGCGGTGCAGTGCGGTGAAGGCGTCCTGGACGACGTCCTCGGCCGTTTCCTGGTCTCCCGTCAGGAGGTACGCCAACCGGACCAGGCCCAGCCGCTGGGTCAGGAACAGTTCGGCCAGCACAGCCTCAGAAGGCGGCACTCCTTGCGGCGGTGGCGCCGGTTCCTCCACCGCTCGTTGACTCGCGAATCGCATATCTCTTCCATGCGTACTCGCTGTCCAGGTTGCCTGGTGAAACGGAAGTCACACGGGTTCAAGCGCACCAGGAAAGGCACATCCTGTCGCACCACCGGCTGCCGCCGCCGGCGCGCCTCCTCTGGCCACCTCGTTACTGCTCAGGACGGGTGAGGCCGGTGGCGACGACGTCGATGAGCCGGTCGAGGGTCCGGACGGGCCAGCCGGTCGCGGTGCAGCGGCGTCATGAGGACGGCCTGCGGCACGCCGACGCTCACCTCCGGCCAGGCCTGTCGTCACTTCTGTGGGCAGAAGACCGCTTCGGCGGCCTTGACCAGGAGCGGATCCACCGATTCGTCGATGTTGGAGACGGCCAGGGTGGCCGACAGGGCGAACTGCATCCGGCCGTCGGGCGAGGTGAAGGTGACCGCGTTGAAGCCGGGGGCGCTGCCCTTGAGCGACATGATCACCGGCTCGCCCCCGCACGGCACCGTGGGCTGCTGCTGGCCGCCCCCACCCTCGGACGGTTGCCCCGACGGCTGTGGCGCGCTTCTGCGCGGTCCCATGAGCACCTTCTTCAGCTCTTCGGGCAGCAGCCGGTTCTGGGCGAAGGCCCGCTGGAAGGCGCTGATGTCGTGCGCGGTCGAGATGACGCCGCCGGCCGCGTAGCCGTAGCTCATGTTGAGCCGGTCCACATCGCGCGGCTCGCCCGTGCTGTCGGGGAAGTAGCCGTGGCCGTGCGGGCCCTTGATGCCGCCGGGGAACCTGGTGGGCAGGTAGGAGTCGTCCATGCCGACGGGGTCGAAGACGCGCCGCTCGAACTCGGCCGCCAGGGTGTGCCCGGTGTACTTCTCGATGATCAGGCCGAGCAGCATGTAGTTGGTGTTGGAGTAGGAGAACTTCTCTCCCGGTTCCTGGGTCCGGGGCAGGGTGCGCGACTTCTTCACCAGCTCCATGGGCGGGTAGTGGGTGGTGAAGTCGAAGGTGTCGACCAGCTTGTCGTCGAAGAAGTTGGGGATGCCGGAGGTGTGCTGGATGAGCTGCTGCAGGGTGATCTCGCCGGCCCGTTCCACCAGGTCCTTCCCGGCGACCTCCGGGAGCAGGTCGCTGAGCTTGTCGTCGAGCTTGAGCTTGCCCTCTTCGACCAGTTGCAGCACCACGACGCCGGTCATCTGCTTGGTCTGGGAGCCGACCCGGAAGCGTGACCCGGCCGGGATCCTGCCGCCCTTGCCGTTCAGCAGGCGGGTGCCGGCCGAGCCCTTGCCGACGCGCCTGCCGTCGACGTAGACCTCGCCGATGGCGCCCACCACCTGCGGAGACTTGGCCAGGGCCGCCAGCGCCCGCTGCACGTCGCCGAGTCGACCCCGGTTCGCGGCGGGGTCCGCCGCGGCGGGCAGGGTGCTCAGCGTCAGCATGGCGCAGGCCAGCCCGGCGAGGCCGGCCGCTGTCGCACGATTCACGAGAAGTTCCTTCCGTCGGAGTCTCGCGGTCCAGCGGTGGCGCCGGCCGCGGCGTTCGGGCTCATGCCTAGACCAGGCGGGGTTTCCTCCCTGTTTCCACCCCCGATCGGCTTGGCGCCGCAAACCGTGAGGAAACAAGCGCTGCTGTAGTGATGACTGCCATGACCTTTCTCGCGGCACCCGTACGTCGGACTGGCGGGCCCGGTAACAGCGGGTACCTCGATCCCGTCCTGCGGATCAGGCTCAGGAACGAGGAGATCGCCAAGCTCAACGAGCGCTACGACCTCATCGGCTTCGACCCCCGGGGCGTGGGCCCTTCCCGGCGGGAGCTCCGGGTAGCCGCTGGTGCTGCAGGGGTAGTCGCGGCTGTACTCCTGTGGTCGGGTGCCAGAAGCTTCATGGTTTGATGGCCGGGCCGCAGAGTCAGCTGTTCCGGCATGGGCGCGACGAGGTTCGGGTCTCAAGGACGGCCGCGGCTCTCCTGTCGCGGGCCGGAGCTCGGGATCTGTTCCTCCAGATGACCGCCGATCACACCATCTGACGACCCAAGACGTATGGAGGCGATTGATGAAGCGCTACATCTTGACCGGCACCCCTGGAGCCGGGAAGACGGCGATCCTGCGGTGGCTGGAGTGTGACGGCTACACCGTCGTCGAAGAGGCGGCGACAGACGTCATCGCCCTGGAGCAGGCTCGGGGTGAACCCGAGCCGTGGACGAAGCCGTCCTTCGTGGGGGCGGTCGCCGCCTTGCAGCGCCGACGGCAGGAACAGGCCGCGGCCCTTCCCGGTGATGTGCAGGTCTACGACCGGTCGCCCGTCTGCACGTATGCCCTGGCCACTTATCTCGGCCATCCCGTCTCGCCGGCTCTGTCCCGCGAATTGGAACGCATCCAGGCACAGCGGATTTACGCCAAGAAGGTGTTCTTCGTGCAGAGCCTCGGGTTCGTCACACCGACCGACGCGCGTCTGATCACCTTCGAGGAGTCGCTGCGGTTCGAGCAGATCCACCAGGACACCTACAGCTCACTCGGCTACGAGTGCGTGCCGATCGCTCCAGGCGGGCTGCCGGACCGGGTGGCGACGGTCAAGAAGCTGCTCGAAGCCGCCTCTTGACCGGGCCGCCGTCCTGCTCCGGTGCCTGCGGCAGCTCACCCTCGTACGAGGGTGCGGATCAGCTTCTTGTTGACGAACTCCTCGATGCCGGGGCGGCCGAGCTCGCGGCCGAAGCCGGAGCGCTTCACCCCGCCGAACGGCAGCTCCGCGCTCTCGGCCAGGACGCCGTTGACGAAGACCATGCCCGCCTCGATGCGGTCGGCGACGCGTTCGGCCTGCTCGGGGTCGGTGGTGAAGACATAGGAGCCGAGGCCGTACGGGGTGTCGTTGGCGATCCGGACGGCGTCCTCCTCGTCCGTGGCCGCGAAGATCATGGCGACCGGGCCGAAGAGCTCCTGGTGGGCGACGTCGTGCTCGGCGGTGACGCCGGTCAGGACGCCGGCTGGGAAGTACGCCCCCTGCCGCTGGCCCGCACTTGCCAGGGTGGCGCCCTGGGCCACCGCGGCGTCGACCTGGCGGGCGAGGTGGTCGGCGGCGGCCTGGGAGGACAGCGGGGCGGCGGGCGAGCGGGCGAGCAGCCGGTCGGTGAACTTCGCGACGAAGTCCGCGTGGAGGGGTTCGGCGACGATGAACCGCTTGGCGGCGTTGCACGCCTGGCCGGTGTTGTCCAGGCGGGCGGCGACGGCCTGGTCCACGGTGGCGTCGAGGTCGTCGGTGGACAGGACGATGAAGGGGTCGGAGCCCCCGAGTTCGAGGACGACCTTCTTGAGGTGGCGTCCGGCGATCTCGGCCACGGCGGCGCCGGCCCGTTCCGAGCCGGTGAGGGAGACGCCGCGCACCCGCGGGTCGGCGATGAGGCGGGCGATCTGCTCGTGGGTGGCGTAGATGTTGACGTAGGCGCCTTCGGGGAAGCCCGCGTCCAGGAAGATCTGCTCCAGCGCGGCGGCGGAGGCGGGGCACTGCGGCGCGTGCTTGAGCAGGATGGTGTTGCCTGCGGCGAGGTTGGGGGCGGCGAAGCGGGCCACCTGGTAGGCGGGGAAGTTCCACGGCATGATCCCCAGCAGCACGCCGAACGGGCTGCGCCGCACGACCGCGCCGCCCTGCCCGGCGCCGATGTCGATCGGCTCGTCGGCGAGGAAGGCGGCGGCGTGGTCGGCGTAGTAGGTGTAGATGTCGACGCAGAAGTCGATCTCGCCTTCGGCTTCCTCCAGGGGCTTGCCCATCTCCCGCACGATGGTCGCGGCGAGGTCGGCGCGGCGCTCGCGGTGCAGGTCCGCGACCTTGCGCAGCAGGGCGGCGCGGTCGGCGACGGTGCCGGTGCGAGCTCCCGCCCGGTGGGCGGCGGTGAGCGCGTCGTCGATGACGGCGTCGGTGGCGGTCGGGTAGCTGGCGACCGTCTCGCCGGTGGCCGGGTCGACCACGGCGTAGGTGATGTCCGGCATGTCAGGCTCCTTCGCAGGGGCGGGCCGCCATGAGGGTGACCAGGTCGTAGGCGACGTGGGAGGCGGCGACCGCGGTGATCTCGGCGTGGTCGTAGGCCGGCGCCACCTCGACGACGTCCGCGCCGATCAGGTTCGCGCCGGCCAGGCCGCGCAGGATCTCCAGCAGCTCGCGGCTGGTCAGGCCGCCGGCCTCGGGGGTGCCGGTGCCGGGCGCGTGCGCCGGGTCGAGCACGTCGATGTCGATGGAGACGTACAGCGGCCGGTCGCCGATGCGCTGCCGCAGGGCGTCCACGATTTCGTCCACGCCCCGGCGCATGACGTCCGCGCTGGTGACGATGCCGAAGCCGAGGCGCTTGTCCTCGTCGAGGTCGCTCTTGCCGTACAGCGGGCCGCGCGTGCCCACGTGGCTGACCGCCTGGGTGTCGAGCAGGCCCTCCTCGACGGCCCGCCTGAAGGGCGTCCCGTGGGTGTACTCGGCGCCGAAGTAGGTGTCCCACGTGTCGAGGTGCGCGTCGAAGTGCAGCAGCGCGACCGGCCCGTGCCGGCGGGCGGCGGCGCGCAGCAGCGGCAGCGCGATCGTGTGGTCGCCGCCGATCGTGACCAGCCGGGTCCCGTCCGCGCCCAGGCGGGAGGCGGCCTCCTCGATGGTGGTCACGGCCTCGTCGATGGCGAACGGGTTGCACGCCACGTCGCCGCCGTCGGCGACCTGCTGGGTCGCGAACGGCGAGATGTCCAGGCCAGGATGGTACGGCCGGAGCAGCCGGCTGGCCTCACGCACGGCCGAGGGGCCGAAGCGCGCCCCGGGCCGGTAGGAGACGCCGCTGTCGAACGGCACGCCCACGACCGCGACGTCGGCGTGCCCGACCTCGTCCAGGCGGGGCAGCCTGGCGAAGGTCGCCGGTCCGGCGAAGCGCGGGACGCGGGAGGAGTCGACGGGCCCCCGAGGCTCGGTCATCTTCGATCAGTCCTTCCGTAGGCACGCCGAACACTACGGGCGGCCGATCCGGCCTCTCTTTGGCCGAAGTGTCCACCGGGGTTGTGCGAGTCGTTCATTTCGGCAGAAACCCTGGTTCATAAGCTCGGAGACCCGTACGAATGAAGGAGGGTCGTGGACGACACGATCGAGCAGGCCGGGCTGCCGGCCGCTTTCGCATGGTCCCCGAAGGGGTGGCCGTCCGAACGCGCGTTCGCGGCGCCGGATGCCGCCGAGGTCTGGTGCTACACCGACAAGTTCTCCTATTTCCCTGGAGAGACCGTACGGTTCCACCTCAGCGCGAGCGTCCCGTCCTTCGACCTGGAGGTGCTGCGCGACGGGCTGGAGCCGCAGGTCGTGTGGGCGCGCGAGGGCCTGTCCGCCGGGCGTTTCGAGGCGCCGTCCGACGCGCACGCCACCGGCTGCGGCTGGCCCGCGGGGCTGGAGCTGGAGATCCCGGCCGACTGGCGCAGCGGCTTCTACATCGTGACCGTACGCGCGACCACCCCCGGTGGCGAGCTGTGGGAACGCGAGCATTTCTTCGTGGTCAAGGCGCCCGCCGAGCGGCGGGCACGCGCCGCGCTGGTGCTGACCACCAGCACGATGCTGGCCTACAACGACTGGGGCGGCGCCAACCACTACCGGGGGCTCGGCGACGACCCCCGCGCCGACGCCGGCTCGCCGCTGGCCTCGACGCAGCGTCCCGTCGCCCGCGGCATGATCCGCAAGCCGGCCGGCGCGCCGAGGGAGGCCAACACGGGCACGCTGCCGATGTACGGCGCGCCGCGCTACCCCTCCTACGAGTGGGCGCGGCTGTTCGGCTACAGCCGCCACCACGCCGACGCGTTCTGGGCCACCTACGAGCGGCACTTCGTGGTGTGGGCCGAGCGCAACGGCTACGAGCTGGACTACCTGACCCAGCACGACCTGCACTTCGACCCGCAGGCGCTGGACGGGTACGCCTGCGCGATCGTGGTCGGCCACGACGAGTACTGGTCGTGGCGGATGCGCGACACCGTGGACGCCTTCGTGGACGCGGGCGGCAGGCTGGCCAGGTTCGGCGGCAACTACCAGTGGCAGGTCCGGCTCAGCGACGACGGCGCCACGCAGTACTGTTACCGGCTGCCCTCCGCCGACCCGGAGGCCGCGCGGACGCCCCACCTGGCCACGACCGTGTGGGAGGCCAAGTCGGTCGGCCGGCCGGGCGCGACCACCATGGGGCTCAACGGCCTGGGCGGCATCTACAACCGCTACGGCGTGGCCGCCCCCCGTTCGTCGGGCGGTTTCACCGTCTACCGGCCGCACCACTGGGCCATGGAGGGCACCGACCTCTACTACGGCGACCTGCTCGGCGGCCCGCCGTCGTTCCTGGCCGCCTTCGAGCTCGACTCGGTGGAGTACACCTTCCGGCGCGGGCTGCCGTACCCGACGTTCGAGGACGGCGCGCCCGAGACGCTGGAGATCCTCGCGCTCGCGCCGGCGGTGCGGGGCGAGGAGGACCGCTTCGGCGGGCGCGTGCCGATCGGCGGCCCCGAGGAGGAGGTCTACGCCTACAACGCCGACCTGGGCGACGACCTGCCCGCGTACGTGCACGAAGGCGAGATGCGCGGCGCCGGCATGATCGCGGCCTTCACCCGCGGCGACGGAGAGGTGTTCAACGGGGGCAGCACCGAGTGGGCGCACGTGCTCAGCCTGGGCGACCCGTTCGTGGAACGCATCACGCACAACGTGCTACGCCGTTTTGGAGCCGCGAAATGAGCATCGACCAGGTACGCGCGATCCACGCCGGAGCCGGCACCCGGTTCGTGCCCCCGCTCGCCGACTACCACCTGCTGTCGGAGGCGTGGACCGAGGAGGAGTTCCGGGTCTTCGGCGGGGAGGCGACCTCCTACACCGGCGGCTACTGGACGGGCGAGCCGGGCGCGGTGCGCTTCGACTCCTGGCCCTACGACGAGATCTGCGTGATCCTCAAGGGCCGGGTCGCGGTGCGGGACGCGGAGGGGCGCAGCAGGGAGTTCGGCGCGGGCGAGGCGTTCTACGTCCCGCAGGGTTTCCAGGGTGACTGGATCACCCTGGAGCCCAGCGAGAAGGTCTTCCTCGCCGTCACCAGGTGAGTCCGCCCTGGTCGGAGCAGCTCGGGCGGACGGCTAGCGTGGCGCCATGGTGCCGCTGAACATGTTCGTCGCCCGGCTGGGGCTGCGGGTGCTCGCGGGCGCGGACCGTCTCGACGTCCCCATCCGCTGGGTTCACGTGAGCGAGCTGCCCGACCCGTCCCGGTTCCTCCAGGGCGGCGAGCTGCTGCTGCTGGCGGGCACCAGCCTGCGGCCCGACGCCTGCGCCGGCTACGTGGCGCGGGTCAAGGCGGCCGGCGTCGCAGCCCTGGGCTTCGGCGTGACGCCGGTCTTCGACCAGGTGCCGCCCGAACTCGTGGCGGCCTGCCGGGCGAACGACCTCCCCCTGCTGGAGGTCGCGCCCGCGGTGACGTTCGAGTCCTGCGCCGAGGTGCTCTACGGCGAGCTGCTGTCCGCCGAGCTGTCGGAGATCAGGCGGCTCACCGAGGCGCAGCGCGCCCTGATCAGGACCGCCGCGGGCCCGTCGCCGCTCGTCAGGACGCTGGAGCTGCTGGCCGCGCACGTCGGGGGATGGGCGCTGCTCGCCGATCAGGTCAGGGGCAGGGAGTGGACCGGGGGCCGGCCCCGGTTCGGCGACGACGTGCGGGCCGCCCTGGGCCGCGTCTGCGCCAGCACGAGCCCCGCGAGCGCCACCATGAGCTCGGCCGACCAGCGGGTCATGATCCAGTCGGTGGCGGGCCCGCTGCCGACCGGCTACGCGCTGGCGGTCGGCGCTCCGGTCATGGCCGGGATCACCGACCACGCCGTCATCACCACGGCGGCGTCCCTGCTGGGCCTGCTGCTGCCCGATCCGGTGGACCGCTGGCCCGCCCATCGGATCGGCCGGGTGGCGCTGGCCCAGGCGCTCGCCCCCGGCTCCTCCCGCTGGGACCGGCACGCGGCCGAGGTCTTCGGGGTCGAGGACACCCGCTGGCGGATCGTCCGCGCCCGCGCCACCGGCGGCGGCCGGGCCGGGCTCGGCGAGCTGGCGTCGCTGCTGGGCTCCCCGTTCGTGGACCGGGACGGCGAGGTGTACGTGGCCCTGGTGCCGGAGTCCGAGCCGCTGGCCAAGCTCACTGATGATCTCTCGCGGGCGGGCTGGACGGCCGGGATCAGCTCCGCCTACCCGGCCGGGCGGCTGGGCGAGGCCCACGACGAGGCCGCGCGGCTCCTGCGCACCGCCCTGTTCCAGGGCTCGTCCGTGGTGAGCGGCGCCGAGGTCGACGGGCTCGCCGCCGCGCTGGACATGAGCCGCCTGCGCGACTACGCCGACCGCCGCTTCCGCCCCCTGCGCGAACGCCGTCAGCAGGACGCCGGCGACCTGCTCGCGACGTTGCGGGTCTGGCTGCGGCACAACGGTCACTGGGACCGGGCCGCCGAGGAACTCGGCGTGCACCGCAACACCGTGCGCCACCGCGTCGGCCAGATCGAGGCCGCTCTCGGCTGCCGGCTGGCCGACGCGGACACGCGCATGGAGCTCTATCTCGCGCTGCGGGCCATCGAGGAGCTCTGACCAGGTTGTACGGAACGCACAGCGGCCTCGCGCCCGCCTGGACGGATCGTCCCTCGTCCAGCCGCCGGGGCCGACCGTAGGCTCCCCCCTTAATCGGCCGACCCCCCGCAGCCGCCCCGACGTAAGGAGCGCCATCATGCCAGCTCAGGCCACCGGTCAACGCGCGCACGCCCTCGCGGGCAACGCCATGGGGACCAAGGACCTGGTGTTCACCGTCCTGGCGGCGCTCGCGCCCCTGACGCTCATCGTCGCCGTCGCCCCGCTGCACTTCCTCAAGGGCGGCGCGGCCGTCCCCGGCGGATACCTGGTCGCCGGGGTGGTCATGGCGCTGTTCGCCGTCGGGTTCATGACCATGAGCCGATATGTCCGTAATGCTGGAGCGTTCTACGCGACCATCTCGCGCGGGCTCGGCAAGCCGGTGGGCTCGGGCGCGGCGATGCTGGCGGTGGCCGCGTACAACGCCCTGCAGATCAGCACGTACGGCGCCCTCGGCGTCTACGCCAACACCACCTTCGCGCACTACTTCGGGCTGGACGTGCCCTGGTACGTCTTCGCCCTGGCCGGCCTGGTCTTCGTCGCCTGGCTCGGCTACCGCGGCATCCACACCAGCGCCCGCATCCTCGGCGTCCTGCTCGTCCTGGAGACCGCCGTCCTGGTGGTGCTGGCGGTGTACGTCCTGATCAAGGGGGGCAGCGGCGACTGGGCCGCCACGTCCTTCTCCCCGGCGACCGTGCTCGCCCCGGACAACGCCGCCATGTTCGCCCTCGTCGCCGGAGCCTTCATGGGCTTCGAGGCCACCGCGATCTTCAGCGAGGAGGCGCGGGGCGGCATCAGGACGGTCCGGCGGGCGACCTACATCGCCGTCGGCTTCATCGCCGTCTTCTACGCCTTCATCACCTGGATCGTCGTCATCGCGTACGGATCGGACAAGATCGCCGCCGCGGCCGAGGCCGACCCGGTCAACCTCGTGGTCACCGTCTTCACCCGCTACGTCCCCGCGCCGATCGTCGAGGTGATGAACGTTCTGCTGCTGACCAGCGCGTTCGCCGCCCTGCTGGCGCTGCACAACGCCGCCAACCGCTACTTCTTCGCCCTCGGCCGCGAAGGGCTGCTGCCGAAGGCGCTGGGGCGTACGCACCCGCGGACCAAGGCGCCCTGGCCCGCCGGGCTGCTGCAGACCGGCATCGCGGCGGTCGCCGTCATCACCTTCGCCGTCACGGGAAGCGACCCCTACCTGGGCCTGCTGCTGTGGGGGAGCGCCCTCGGGTTCCTCGGCATCATCGCCCTGTGGGCGCTGTGCAGCCTGGCCGTCATCCGGTTCCTGCGCCGCCAGGGCGCCGACGCCGGGATCTTCCGCACCACGATCGCCCCCGGGCTCGCCTTCGTGGCGCTGACCGTGGTGCTCGTCCTCGTCCTGGCCAACCTGCCGCTGCTGACCGGCGCGGGGACCTTCACCAACGTCGTGATCATCGCGATCGCCGTGGTGGCGGTCACGGCGGGGGTGGCCCGCGCGCTGCACCTGCGCTCGCACGCCCCGCACCTGTACGCCGAGCTGGCCCAGACCTCCGTGGACGAGCCGGCGGCCCTGGCGGGCGAGCATGCGTGACGGCCGCGGCTACCAGCCGGTCGACCTGTCGGGGGTGTTCAACGCGCCGCGCTCCGTGCTCGACGACGGCGCGTCCTACCCGCTGGGGTCACGCACGCTGTACGGCATCCCGTTCCTGTTCGGCGACGAGCGAGGCGACCAGGCGCTGCTGCGCGTGGAGTCCGCGCCGGTCACCGTCCCCGTGGAACGCTCCTTCGAGTGGATGGTGGTCGCCCACGCCCTGGAGTCGCCTGACCTGTTCGACGGCCAGAGCGTGGGCGACGTCTGCGCCCAGTACACGCTGGTCTACGAGGACGGGCACACCGAGCGGCTGCCGATCCGCCAGCGGTTCGAGATCGGGCCCACCCCGCGGCTGTGGAGCGACCGGGCGATCCCGCTGGACTGGGGGCAGACGCCGTTCCTGGCGGTTCCCGACGCCCAGCACCAGCTCATGCCGCGCACCCACGGCCGTTACGACGCGGCCGGGGCGCGGTTCGTCGACATCGACGACCCGCAGGCCCGCTCGCCGTACGTGCTGCCCTACCGGTTCTACCTGTGGCCCTGCCGCAACCCGCGCCCCGGCGTGCCCGTACGCGCCCTGCGGTTCGACTCGCTCGGGCCCGCCGTCCTCGTCGGCGCCGTGACCACCAGCGAGCTGGACGAGGACCCCTTCGGCCGCACCGTGTGGCGTGACGTGCTCGTCGACCTCGCCCCGCAGGCCGGCCCGGTCACCGAGGACCTTTCGGTGAGCGTCGACCGCGGCTCGGCGACGTACCTCTACCGCCGGCTGGGCGAGGCCGGCGACGGCTGGGGGGCGCCGCCGCAGGAGGACGGCCGCGCGTACGTACGCGTCGCCGCGACCCCCTCGGCCCGCCTCACCCTCAGGCGCGGCCCGTCCGAGCTCGCCGCCTGCGACTGGGGCGCGCTGCTCGCCGCCGGACGCCTGGAGGACGGCCCGGTCACCTGGCGGGTGCCCGACGCCGGGCGGGCCTGGGTGCGGACGGTGGTCCGCGACGCGGCCACCGGCGAGCCGGTCCCGTGCCGCGTGCACTTCCGGTCGGCGGACGGGGTGCCGTACCCGCCGCACGGCCACCACGGGCACATCAACTCCGACGGCAACACCTGGAACCTCGACATCGGCGGCGACGTACGGCTCGGCGCCACCACCTACTCCTACATCGACGGCACCTGCGAGGGCTGGCTGCCGCTGGGCGAGGTCACGGTGGAGGCGGCGCGCGGCTTCGAGTACGAGCCGCTCCGCACGACCGTCACCATCCGGCCCGGCCAGGCCGAGCTGGAGCTGACGCTGACCCGGCTGACCGACCTGGCCGCCTCTGGCTGGTACAGCGGCGACACCCACGTGCACTTCGTCTCGACGCTCGGCGCCGAGCTCGAAGCGCGCGGCGAGGACGTCCGCGTCACCAACCTGCTGCTCAGCCAGTGGGGGCACCTGTTCACCAACACCGAGGAGTTCACCGGCCACCCGCACACCTCCGCCGACGGCCACACCCACGTCTTCGCCGGCCAGGAGAACCGCAGCGGCATGCTGGGCCACATCAACCTGCTCGGCCTGCGCCGGCCGGTCATGCCGTGGTGCACCGGCGGCGCCGAGGAGTCCGAGCTGGGCGGCGGCCTGGAGACCACGCTGTCCCACTGGGCCGACGAATGCCACGAGCAGGGCGGCACGGTCGTCCTCGCGCACTTCCCGGTGCCGAACGGGGAGGCCGCCGCCCTGCTCGCCACCGGGCGGCTGGACGCCGTCGAGATGATCGCCTATGACCCGTACAACATCCAGGAGTACTACCGCTACCTCAACGCCGGCTACCGGGTGACGCTGGTCGGCGGCACGGACAAGATGAGCAGCGAGGTGCCGATCGGGCTCCTCCGCACCTACGCCCACGTGCCGCCGGAGGAGGAGCTGGACTACTGGACGTGGTGCCGGGCCGTGCGCGAGGGGGCCACCTTCGTGACCAGCGGGCCGCTGCTGAGCCTCGACATCGCCGGCCACCGGCCGGGCCAGGAGCTCCAGGCGCCGGCCGGGGCGTCCCTCGACGTCACCGTACGCGCCGAGTCGATCTTCCCCGTCGACCGCGTCGAGATCGTCGTCAACGGCCAGGTCGTCGCCGAGCACCGCACCCCACGGCCGGAGCGCACACTCGAACTGACCGCCGCCGTGCCGGTCGGCGAGGACTCCTGGATCGCCGCCCGCTGCTACGGGCCCGGCGCCGGCGTCGCCCGGCACCATGACGTCTGGGCGCGGCCGATCATGGCGCACACCTCGCCCGTCTACGTGCGCACCGGCGCGGTCTACGAACGCTTCGACGCCCGTACGGTCGAGCACATGCTGAACCTCGTCGAAGGGTCGCTCGCCTACATCGACGAGCGGAGCCGGCGGCTGTGGCCGGGGCGGGTCTGCCATCGGCACGGACGGGAGGACCATCTGGCCTTCCTGCGCGCGCCCTTCCTGGAGGCTCGGGACCTGCTCGAACGCCGGCGCGCGGCCCCGCCGGTCAGGCCGTGAGGGCGGCCGCCGCCTCCCGGTAGACGACGCTCGGGTCCTCCGGCAGCCACGCCTTCACCTGGCGGCTCCAGGCGTCGGCGAGCACTTCGGGCTGATGCGCCTCGATGCCGTCCAGGGCCGCCGCGACGATCACCTCGGGGTCGCCCTTGTCGCCGTCGTACCAGGCCATCATGTCCGTGTCCGCGGCGCCCAGGTGCAGCCCCGTCACCAGGGTGCGCTGATGGGCCAGCTCCAGGCGGACGCTGTTGGTGAGCGCCCACTCGGCGGCCTTGGCCGCGTGGTAGGCGCCCGCGCCGTCGACGGCGAGCCACGAGATCGCCGACAGCACGTTCATGATCGCGCCGTCGGCCAGTTGGGGCGCGAAGGCGCGGATCACGTTGAGCGTGCCGTAGAAGTGGGTGTCCAGCTCGCGGCGGATCGTGTCCAGGTCTCCGGCGATCAGGTTCGCGCCGGTGGAGATGCCCGCGTTGTTGATGACGATCTTGACGTCGGGCGCCGCCGCCGCGGCGGCGGCCACCGACGCCGGGTCGGTGATGTCGAGGCGCAGCGGGACGACCCCCGGTACGTCGATGAGGTCAGGGCGGCGGGCGGTGGCGTACACCTTGCCGGCGCCGCGTTCGAGAAGAGACAGGACGAACTGCCGTCCCAGGCCGCGGTTGGCGCCGGTGACCAGCACATGTGCTCCGTTGATCTGCATGCCGCTACGCTAAAACCTGACGTTGACGTCAGAGGCAAGTGTTGTGATGGAGGTCACGCATGAGGATCGGCGAGGTGGCGGCGCGATCGGGCGTCAGCGTGCGGGCCCTGCGCTACTACGAGGAGCAGGGCCTGCTGGAGGCGCACCGCAGCGCCTCCGGGCAGCGCCGCTATCCCGAATCGGTGGTCGAGCGGGTCCACCTGATCCAGATGCTCTACGCGGCCGGCCTGTCCAGCCGGACCATCGCCGAGCTGCTGCCCTGCGTCGAGGCCAAGGTCAGCACTCCTGAGTCCCGGGCCCGGCTGTTCGCCGAACGCGATCGCATCGACGCCCAGATCGCCGGGCTGACCCGCACCCGTGACCGCCTCGACGCCGTCATCGCCTCGACCGAGAGCCCTGCCAGCGGCTGCACGTACATCGCCGACCGGGACGCCGCCACGCGAGCGAGCTGAGGGGACGAAGGCGCCGCCTTGAACATCACCGTCGGATCGGCCTCAGCGGGCGGCCCGTGTCACCTCGTCCCGTAGTTGCGCGGGACTGAACACCACCGCGTTGTCGAGCTCCGTGCCGTTCAGCTTCACGGTCGGCGTGTGGGACAGCTTCTGCTCGTCGCCGATCTTCTGGCTGTACGTCAGGTGAGCTTGGGCGTGCTGCTGCCCGGTGACGCACCGCTCGAAGCCCGGCGCGCTCACCCCCGCCTCCTTGCCCCAGCTCAGGAGCTGGTCGTTGGTGAAGCCCTCGACGGTCTCGGCGGGCTGGCCGGCGAAGAGCAGGTCGTGGAAGGCCATCCACTGGCTGCCGTCGGCCACGCAGCGTGAGGCGTTGCCCGCGTGTACGGAGTTGGACCTGGTCGGCTCCTGGGAGAAGATCGTGATCGGGTGGTAGACGACCTTCGCCCTGCCCTCGGCGGCGAGGTTCTTGAACGTCTGCCCGCTGACCCGCTCGGCCTCCTTGCAGGCCGGGCACTGGAAGTCCTCGTACACGTCGACGACCGGAGCGGTGACGCCCGCCTTGGCCATGACGACGCTCCCGTCCGGCTGGACGGTGATCGGCGCGAGCCCGTCTCCCGCCTCCTCGGAACGGGACGTGCCGGCGGCGTACCACACGCCGACGACGACCGCCGCCACGGCGACGGTGCCCGCCGTGAGGTACGTGACCAGACGCCGGCGCTTGTCCCGGGCGCGGGCGGCCGCCTGCTGTTCCTTGATCTTCTCGCGCCGGGAGGGAGCCTTGGCCCGCTCGTTCTCCGTCATTGCTCGTTCTCCTCATCATCAACGTCACTGGTCAGGTGAAGGGCGCCATCCAGCGAGAACCGGCCAGGGGGAAACCGGACGATCCAGCCGCCGAGCAGCACGAGGCCGAAATCCCGCACGATGTCGAGCAGGTAGGCCGGCTCCTGCCCTGCTCCCAGCTGGCCGCCGCCGCCGAAGCAACCGCAGTCGATCCGCAGCCCGTTCGCCCACGCCCAGCCGATGCCGAACACGAACGCGAGCATCAGCAGCCCGGCGACCACCGCGGCCACCCTGGTCAGCAGACCGGCGACCAGCAGCACGCCGACCACGATCTCCAGGATCGGCAGCGTGTAGCCCACCGGTACGGCGACCGGCTCGGGCAGCAACTGGTACGCCTTGACCGCCAGGACGGAGTCCACCGGGTTGCCGATCTTCAGCGCGCCCGCCGCGATCAGCACCCCGCCCAGCACCAGCCGGGCGACGGTCGTCACCCACGGCAGCACCTTGGAAGCTCGCATGTTCTCACTCCTTCCGAGAGGCCACGGCGATGTGCGGGCGGCCGGTGATCGGATGCGGGCCGGCGTACGCGCGTACGCCGAAGACCTCCTCGATGAAGCCGGGGGTCAGCACCTCCAGGGGCGGCCCGTGCCCGGCGACGCGGCCGTCGCGGAGCACGACCACCCGTTCCAGCGCCGTGGCGACCGCGGCGCGGTCGGCGGCGCCGTCGCGTTCGAGCGGCCGTTTGTGCGCGTGGCGGCCGGTGGCGACGATCTCGGCGACGGAGAAGCCGTCGCCGCCCTGGCCGTGCTGCGGCAGCACGGCGCGGTGCCGGGCGGCGTGGCGGGGCCGCATCCGCCACAGGTCCTGACCGTCCAGCCGGACCGCGCCCGCCGAGGGCCGCAACGAGCGGTACACGGTGCGCAGCAGCGTCGACTTGCCGCTGCCGTTGGGGCCGATGAGCGCGACGAACTCGCCCGGCCCGGCCGTCAGGGGCACGTCGGTCACGATGGGGCGCGCGTCGATGGACGCGCTCACCCCCGCGAGGTCAAGCCGCATCGGTGCCTCCTTTCGCGCGGCGGCGCAGCAGCCACAGGAAGAACGGCACGCCGAGCCCGGTGGTGAAGATGCCGACCGGCAGTTCGTTGGGCCGGTCGGCGGTCCGCGCGGCCAGGTCCACCAGCACCACGAACAGCGCCCCCGTCAGCAGCGAGACGGGCAGCACCCGGCGATGGTCGGCGCCGACGACGAACCGCACCATGTGCGGGATCATCAGCCCGATGAACCCGATGCCGCCCACGACGCTGACCACGGTGGCCGTCAGCAGGGATCCGGCCACCAGCAGCCCGATCCGCAGCGCCGCCACCGGCACGCCCATGGCGATCGCGGCGTCCTCCCCGGCCGTCAGCGCGTTGAGTGCCCGGGCCTGCAGCACCAGCCAGGCCAGGCAGCAGACGACGAGCAGCGCGGGCACGCCCAGGTCGGCCCAGGTCGCGCCGGTGACGCCGAACGCGCCCGCCACGACGGTGCTGCCCAGGGCGGGGACCAGCACCGCGCCGAGCGAGGCGGCCGAGGACACGCCGAGCACGTACGGGTCGGCGAGCGGATTGCGCACCAGGGCCTGCAACGCCACCCCTGCCACGGAGAGGCCGGCCCCGGCGAGCGTGGCCAGCAGCGCCCGAGGCGTGCGGATCTCCCACACCACCTGGCCGAGCAGCGGGTCGGCCTGCGCGCCGTGGCCGGTCAGGTAGGCCAGGACCACGCCCCAGACCTGGCCGAGAGGCAGGCTGACCGAGCCGATGGAGATGCCGGTCACCAGCGCCGCGACCAGGGCGGCGACCAGGGCCGTCAGCAGCAGCCCGGTCGCCGGCCCGGAGATGGGGTGCGTCCTGCCGCGCACGGAGGTCACGGTGTCAGCCACCGGGGTGGACCACCTTGGAGATCTTCTCCACCGCGTGGGCGTTGAGCGGGCCGAGGTAGACGCCGTCGGAGACCACCGTGTAGGTCTTGGACTTCGACGCGGCCCACTGCGGGTAGGCGGCGAAGATCCTGGCCGCCTCCTCGTCTCCCTTCTCGTCCGGCGTGAACAGGCCGACCACCAGGACGTCGACCTGGGCGGTGGCGAGCTGCTCCCTGTTGAGGGTCGTGGTGGCGTCCGCCGTCAGCCCGGCGAAGGCGTTGACGCCCCCGGCGGCCTTGATGACGTCGTCGTAGATGCCGCCGGTCATCACGGCGGGCAGCCCGTTCGCGTTCATCATGGACATGCCGGGATAGGCGATGAGCACCTTCCTGGCGGGCAGGCTCGCGACGCGCCGGCGCACCGTCTCGACGCGGGTCCGCAGCTCGCCGATCAGGTCGAGGGCGCGCTGCTGCACGTCGAAGACGCGGCCGAGCAGGCTGATGAACTCCAGCGAGGAGTTGATCGACTGGTTGCGGTAGGCGCGCTTCTCCTCTTCGGTCGCCTCGGGCTTGCCCATGGCGCAGTTGGTCGGGTTGACCAGCGAGGAGATGCCGGCGGCAGCGAGCTGCCCGCGGGTGGCGAATCCCTGCGTGGCGTCGAACCCGCCGGACCAGGTGGACACCACCAGGTCGGGCTTGAGCTTGAGCACCTGCTCGGCGGGGACGTCGAAGTTCTTGTTCATCGTCGGAGACGCCGTAGCTCTGCACGTTGGCCAGGATGTTCTTCTCCAGGCCGAGCATGATGAAGCTCTCCACCTCGCCGACGCTGGTGCCGTTGAGGATCAGCACCCGCTCGGGGGGCTTGGCGAAGGTGAGCCTCATGCCGCAGTTGTCGAAGGTCAGGGGATAGCCGGTACGGCCGGCGGACACGGCCGCCGAAGCGGCGGGGGCGGCGGTCCGGCTGGAGGCGCCGCTGGTGGAGCCGGCGCAGCCGGCGGCGGTCAGGGCCGCGAGCGCGCACAGCGCGGCGGCCAGGGGTCGGCGGGAACGACGAAGGCGCATCGATAGGTGCTTCCTGTCGGAAGGAGTCTGGAGGTAGCCGGAAACGGCGCCCGGCCACGAGGTGGCCTGCGCGGGTCCGGCAGGTCGTCGACGTCCCGCAGATGAAGGTGATCAGCGCGTACGCGAGCAGGCCGACGGCAGGCCCGTCAGCACGGGCGATGCCGGCCGGCACACGATCATCGGATCACGCGGACACCGCGGGACCGGCCCCGGCGGGCGGTCCCCGCCGTACCACGGCGTAGCGCAGGACGAGCGCGGCCCGGCAGGTCTCGTCCTCGCCTCTGGGCGCGTTCGCGCGCGGCCGGGCCGAACTCCAGTCGGCGACCACGAACAGCAGGACCAGCAGCGGTTGCAGCGCCCACCCGGCAAGCTGCCGGACCAGGGCGCACAGGCCCTCCTCGACCCACCGCAGCCACACGGAGGTCAGCAACACGCCGAGCGCGTGCATGGGCACCATGCCCAGGCTCGGCGAGGCGGTGTGATGATCCACGACCTGGTGCCCCATCGCCTCGTGGACGACGTCACTCCGGCTGAGCAGGACATGCAGGAGGACCTGCGCCAACGCCGTCGCGGGCAGGATGTGGCCCAACGAGCGCTCGCGTCTGGTCAGCGCCAGCGCGGGCGGCAGGAGCAGCAGCAGTCCGGCCAGCGCCGCCGCCGGATCGAATGCACCGCCGCCGGCCAGGTGTCCAAGGGTGGCCAGGCCGGCGCACGCGGCGGCGAAGCTCGCCGCGCGCAACCACCGCACCACCGAAAATGGACTCATCCCGGCAGATCCTCCCATAATGCTGCCGTTGAGGTAGGCACTCGCTCCATGTCCTATGGTCTGCAGCGCGGCGCCATGGCGCTGTGCTCCTCTGTCACGGCGTCCAGCAGGCCGCTCACGTCGCTCGCCGGGATGAGCCGGATCTCGAAGGGGGCGGCGCCCGCCTGGCCCCGCGGACCAAGCTGTGGCCAGGCGGGCGTCGCCGGCATGGGGGTGCGTCAGACGCCGCGGACGGCGTCGTAACGGGCGATGACGTCGTTCCAGTTGATCAGGCCCCACAGCTTTTCCACGTAGTCCGGGCGGACGTTGCGGTACTGCAGGTAGTAGGCGTGCTCCCAGGCGTCGAAGACGAGCAGCGGGGTGGTGTTCATGCCGACGTTGCCGTGGTGGTCGTAGACCTGCTCGACGACCAGACGGCGGCCCAGCGGCTCCCACGCCAGCACGCCCCAGCCGGAGCCCTGCACGGTGGCGGTGGCGGTGGTGAGCTGCTTCTTGAAGGCGTCGAAGGAGCCGAAGTGCTCGGTGATGGCGTCGCCGAGCTCGCCGTCGGGGCGGTCGCCGCCGTCGGGGGACAGGTTCTGCCAGAAGATCGTGTGCAGGACGTGCCCGGACAGGTTGAACGCGTACGTCTTCTCCAGCCCCACCAGCCCGCCGAACTCGCCCTTGTCGCGCGCCTCGGCCAGCCGCTCCAGGGTGTCGTTGGCGCCCTTGACGTAGGCGGCGTGGTGCTTGGCGTGGTGCAGCTCAAGGATCTCGCCGGTGATCGCCGGCTCCAGGGCCGCGTAGTCGTACGGCATGTCCGGGAGGGTGTACTGCCCCATGAGCTATCTCTCCTCGAAATCTCGTACTTGCATATAACTCGCAATAACCATAGTCCCGCAACTAGCTTGTGTCTCGGGTGGCGTGCCGGCAGCGGCGGCGACATCCGCCTGTCGCGATCGAGGACGGCCGGGCCGCTCAGGCGTGAGGTGGCGTGGTCACAGCGCGATGCGGACGGTCTTCACCTGGGTGTAGGTGTCGAGTCCTTCCAAGCCGCCTTCGCGGCCCAGGCCGGACTGCTTGTAACCGCCGAAGGGGAGGTTGCCGGTGCTCATCTCGGCCCAGGTGTTGATCCAGACGGTGCCGGCCTCGATGGCTGCGGCCATGCGGTGCGCGGTGGTGAGGTCGGTGGTCCACACGGAGGCGGCCAGTCCGTAGTCCGTGTCGTTGGCCTGGGCGATGGCGTCGTCGATGCCGGTGAAGGTGGTGATCACGCCGACGGGGCCGAAGATCTCCTCGCGGACCACGCGCATGCCAGGGTGGACGTCGTCGAGGAGCGTGGGGGCGAAGAAGTATCCGTGGTCACCGAAGCGCCCGCCGCCGGTCACCACGTTCGCGCCCTCCTCGCGGGCGATGTCGAGGTAGGAGCTGACGCGGTCGAACTGCGCCTTGGTGGAGAGCGGTCCCACCAGCGTGCCCTGGGCCAGCGGGTCGCCCGGGGTGAACGCCTCCATCGTCTTCAGCAACTTCTCGACGAACTCCTCGCGGATGCTCTCCTCGACGAACACCCGTGATCCGGCGACGCAGGCCTGTCCCGCGTTACCGAGGAAGCCGGCCGCCACGCCGCGGACCGCGACGTCGAGGTCGGCGTCGGCGAAGACGACCGACGGCGACTTGCCGCCCAGTTCGAGCGTCACGCGCTTGAGGGTGTCGGTGGCCTGGCGCTGGACCAGCTTGCCGGTCGCGGTCGACCCGGTGAAGGCGATCTTCGCGACCCCGGGATGCGCGACCAGCGCCTGGCCCGCCTCGGCGCCCAGGCCGGTGACGACGTTCACGACACCGGCCGGCAGGTCGGTGCCGGCCAGCAGCTCGGCCAGGCGCAGCGTGCTCAGCGAGGCGGTCTCGGCCGGCTTGAGCACGACGGTGTTGCCGGCGGCCAGGGCGGGGGCGAGCTTGCCGGGCAGCTGGCCCATCGGGCCGTTCCAGCCCCAGATGATGCCGACGACACCGAGGGGCTCCTTGCGGGTGTAGGCCATGCGGTCCTTGCCCGCGGGAACGCTCACGCCGGACAGCTTGGTGGGCCAGCCCGCGTAGTAGCGGAAGATTTCACTCGCCTCGGCCAGCATGTGCGCGGTCAGCATGCGGGGTGCGCCCATGTTGACCGAGTCGATGGTGGCCAGTTCGTCGGCGTGCTCCTCGATGACGTCGGCGATCTGGTTCAGGATGCGGCCGCGCCGGTCGGGGCTCATGTCCGCCCAGGCGGGGTCGGTGAACGCCGCGCGCGCGGCGTTCACCGCGGCGTCGACGTCGGCCGCCTCGCCGCGCGGCACGCTGGCCAGCGCCTCCTCGGTGGCCGGGTCGGTGTTGGGCAGCGTGCGTCCGGAGACCGCGGCGACCTGCCGGCCTCCGATCCACATCATCCGCTCCCCGGGCCGTACGAACGCGGGGATGTCACGGCGGGCGGCGTCGGCGACGGGCGGGACGCTCACAGGTGCGGTCATGGTGGTTCCTCTCCTGGTGTCCTGATCAGCAGATCCGGCTTAACCGGATTGCCTGTCCGATTAACGTAACGGACAGGCTATCCGTTTTGCAAGCAGAAGTGAGAAGGGTATCCGGTACGCTGAGGTTCTGGACGCCGAAGGAAGGAAGCATGCGTCGTGAGCGCTGAGCCCGCCCCCGCCCGACGTGCCGACGCCGAGCGCAACCGGTCGAAGATCATCGCGGTCGCCCGCGAGGCCTTCGCCGACCCCGGTGCCGCACCGTCGATGGCCGAGATCGCCCGACGTGCCGGCGTCGGCATGGCCACGCTCTACCGCAACTTCCCCGGCAGACTCGATCTGGTCGAGGAACTCTTCCGTCACACCGTCGACGACATCTGCCAAGTCGCCGAATCCGTCAGCGGCGACACGCCCGGCGAGGCCTTCTTCGCCTGGCTCATGCGCTTCCACGCCCTCGGCGCCCGCAAAGGACCTCTCGCCTCCGTCCTCCTCTCCGAATCCGCCGATGGCACCCCCATCCTCCGCGCCAGCCGCTCCCGCACGATCGCGGCCGGCGAACCCCTCTTCCGTGCCGCGCAACGCAGCGGAGAAGTACGCGACGACGTCTCCCTCGGACAGATCCTCGACGGCCTCGTCGCGCTCGCCGGCGTCGACAACGACCCGGACTTCCCCGGCGCCCTGATCCGCATCCTGCTCGACGGTCTGCGTACGAGTCCGCACCCCACGGGCGGATCGCCGACTGCCGGTCCCGCCTCCCCGTAGGACCCCGCGCCTACCCGCGCCGCCGCAGGACCCGCTGCACCCTGCCGGCGTCGGGGTCGAAGGTGATGCCGGTGAGCTGTTCGCTCGCCGCCCAGAGCCTTCTGCCCTGGTCGGGGTCGTCGGCGCCCTTGGGGAGTCTGGTGGCTTCGGGGGTGCCGGAGGTCTGGTCGCGTCCGGCTGGGCCGATGAACTGGCCCGACCGCACGTGGGGGCTGGTGGCCGCGTACAGCGAGGGCCAGGCCGCCCCTTCGGCCGATCCCATGAGCAGTCGTTCGGAGATGGGGGTGATGATGCGGGTCAGCAGTCCGGAGCCGTGCTGCTGGAGGTTGGTCATCGCCGCCCCGGGGTGGACGACCAGAGCCTGGAGGGCGCTGTTCGCGGTACGGCGGGCTAGTTCGAGCGTGTAGACGACGTTGGCGCGCTTGGACTTGGCGTAGGCGGTCATGCCCCGGTAGTTCTTCTCGCTCATCAGGTCGTCGAGCCTGCCCATCGGCCACCGCGCGGCGACGGCGCTGACGGTGACCACGCGGGGTGCTGCTGCGCGCCGCACCGCGGGCCACAGGAGGGCATTGAAGGCGAAGTGGCCGAGGTGGTTGGTGCCGACGGTCATCTCGAAACCGTCGCGGGTGGACTGCCGCCGGGGCAGGTTCATCACGCCGGCGTTGTTGATCAGCAGATCGATGGTCTCGGTCTCGGCGATCCTGGTGGCGGCGTCGCGGACGGAGGCCAGGTCGGACAGGTCGAGCACGAGCGTGCCGACCTGCGCCTTCGGCGCGGCGGCGCGGACGGCGTCAGCGGCCTGGTCGAGTCTGGCCCGGCTGCGTCCGGCCAGGATGACGCGGGCGCCGTGCGTCGCGAGCACGCGAGAGGTCTCCAGCCCGATGCCGCTGTTCCCGCCGGTGATCAGCGCGGTGCGGCCGGTCTGCTCGGGGATGTCGTCGGGCGTCCAGTGGTTCATTGCTGCCACGCTCCCTTACTGGTGCGTTTCGGTGACGGGATTCGGGTGGCCTCGGCGGGATGGCGGGCGCGAACAGCACTCCTCGTTTTTAGACCGCCGGTCTGTTATGTCGAGACGACAATAAGAGACTGCCGGTCTGATGTCAAAGGACCGCCGGTCTGTAACATGTGGGGATGACCGCCTTCCAGCGCGCACGCAGTGAGGAGCAGCGGGAGATCAGGCGTCAGGCCATCCTCGACACCGCTGACGCCATGCTCAACGAGATGTCCGTCGCTGACATCAGCCTCAACGAGCTGAGCCGCCGCACCGGACTGGCCAAATCCAACGTGCTGCGGTACTTCGAATCCCGCGAGGCGATCCTGCTGGAACTGCTCGACCGCGCCTGGCGCCGGTGGACGGCCGACCTGCCGGCGCAACTGGATGCCGGCATCGACCCGGCGGAGCCGGTGAGCAGGCGCGGCGACCGGTTCGCCGCCGCCGTCACCGCATCCCTCGTCGAACGCCCGGTCCTGTGCGACCTGCTGAGCGCGCAGGCGGGGGTCCTCGAACACAACGTCTCCGCGGAGGTCGCCGCCCGCTACAAGCGGGCAGCGGTGGCCAACGTCGGCGCCATGGCCGCCCTCGCCCGCCACCACCTTCCCGAGCTGGGCGACAACGCCCCCCAGTTGACCGCAGCGATGATCATGGCGATCGGCGCCGTATGGACGCACGCGCGGCCGTCGGAGGCGATGCTCGCCGCCTACGAGGCCGACCCCTCTCTCGCGATCTACAGGATGGACTTCGCGGCCCATCTGCGTGACATGCTGGCCACGCTCACTGCGGGCGCCCTTGCGCGCGCCTCATCCTGACCCCGCGGCACCGGCACGTACGTTCTCTTCGGCACCGGGGCCGGGCAGGACGTCGACGTCCGTGGCGCGCATCGGCTGCCCGCAGACCGAGCAGTGCAGTTCCACGTGGCCGATCTGGCCACAGGCGTGGTGCCGGTACAGGACGGGCGGCCCCGACGTGCCGGCCGTCCAGCGGTCGCCCCAGCGGGCCATCACCAGCAGCAGGTCGCACAGCTCGCGGCCTTTCTGGGTGAGGACGTACTCGTGGCGCGGCGGGCGTCGGGAGTACTCGCGGCGTTCCAGGACGTCGTGGCCGATGAGCCACTTCAGCCGTTCGCTGAGCACCTTGCTCGAGATGCCGAGGTCGCGCTGGAGCTCGTCGAAGCGGGCGATGCCGACGTAGACGTCCCGCAGGATCAGCGGGGACCAGGGCTCGCCGATGACGTCCAGGGTGCGGGCGATGGAGCAGGCCATTTCGTCGAACCGGGTGCGCTGCATGCGGTCAGCGTAGCCGACTGACTTCCCTCAAGGAAGTCAGTAGGTTAGGGTGCGAAGGTCACTTCCCCTAAGAAAGCCTCGTGAGGAGTGCCGGATGACCCGACCCCCGATCGTCTCGGACCAGGAGTGGCGCAGCGCGCGGGATGCGCTGCTGGACAAGGAGAAGCGGCTCACGCGGGCCCTTGACGCCCTGGCCGCCGAACGCCGCCGCCTGCCGATGGTCCATGTGAGCAGGACCTACCGCTTCGACGGCCCGGACGGCACCGCGAACCTGCCGGACCTCTTCGAAGGACGCAGCCAGCTCATCGTGTACTCCTTCATGTGGCACGAAGCCGGGGACTTCTGCTCAGGTTGCTCGATGTTCGTCGACAACCTCGGCCATCCTGCCCACCTGCACGCCCGCGACGTGTCGCTGGCGCTGGTCTCCACCGGCCCGCTGACTGAGATCCTGCCGTACCGGCGGCGCATGGGCTGGGACATCCCCTGGTACGCCGCCCCGGACGGCGCCTTCAACCACGACATGGGGGCGGGTGACGGCTTCGCCCTGAACGTCTTCCTGCGCGACGGCGAGGACGTCTACCGCACCTACACCACCACCGGCCGGGGCGTGGAACGGCTCGGCAGCAACTGGACCCTCCTCGACCTGACCCCGTACGGGCGTCAGGAGCACTGGGAGGACTCCCCTGAAGGCCGGCCGCAGAGCGCCCCCTACCAGTGGTGGCGCCTGCACGACGAGTACGGCTCCTGAACCCGTCCCACAACCGACCCAAAGGGGGAGACCTCCGCCATGCCCGCACCGACGCCCGTCGCCGAACTGTTGTTCAGCGACGCCGACGCGACCCCGATGAGCACCGACGCGACGACCGTGAAACCCTGGGCGCAGGCCCGGGCCTGTCTGCAGGGGGCACCGAAAGCCTGGCTGTCCACCGTACGGCCCGACGGACGCCCGCACGCCATGCCGCTGATGCCCGTCTGGGCCGATGAGAGCGTGTGCTTCACCACCCGGCCCGGCTCTCGCAAAGGCAGGAACCTCGCCCACAGCGGCCACTGCGTCCTCACCGTCGCCGGCCCGGATCTCGACCTCGTCCTCGAAGGCACGGCCGTCCCCGTCCTGGACCCTGCGCGGCAGCAGGAGGTGGCCGACGCCTTCCTGACCAAGTACGGGTGGCCCTTGTCGCTGCGCGGCGGCCGCGTCCACGACGACGGCCTGCCCGGCTCCCCGGAGTACGGTTTCTACAGGATGACGCCGCTTCGGGCCTATGGCTACGGCTCCGACGGTCTGACCGCGACCCGCTGGCGCTTCTGAAGCTGCCCCACGAGTGCCGTACTAGAACGTCCGGGGAAGAAGCCGGTGGATCATTCGGCATCCGTTCATCGGCGGTGGCGCTGGGTCTATTCGGCCCAGGCACGCTCCAGCAAGGTGCCGAACGTGGCGGGCTCCCGTCCGATCAGCTCGGCGAGTGTCGGGTCGACGGCGGTGAACTCGCCGTTCCGTGCCGCCGCGAAGATGCTCAGCATCAGGTCGGCGATCGGGGCCGGGGCGCCGTGCGCCAGGAACTGCTCGTGGAAGGCGTCGTCGGAGACGACGGTACGGGTGAAGGGCCGTCCGGTCGCCTGGGACGCGATCGCGGCGACGGTGGCGAAGTCGAGCGCCGCCGGGCCGGTGAGCGGCGGGGTGGGCCCCTCGAAACGGCCCTCCTCGGCGAGGATCGCGGCGGTGGCTTCGGCGAGGTCGTCGTGGCCGGTCCAGGTGACGGGGCCGTCGGCGGGGAGGGCGATGTCGCCGGTGTGGCGGGCGGGCTCCAGGAAGTGCAGGGCGCTGGCCGCGTAGAAGCCGTTGCGCAGCGCGGTCCAGGGCAGGCCGGTGGCGTGCAGCAGGTCCTCGGTGAGGGCGTGGTCGCGGCACGCCTGGAAGCGGGAGTCGTGGGCGGCGCCCATCTGGCTGGTGTAGAGGATGCGGCCGACGCCGGCCTTGACGGCGGCGTCGATGGCGTTGCGGTGGCCGGTGACGCACTCCTCGCCGACGCGGTCGAGGGAGACGAGGAGCACCTGCTCGGCGCCTTCGAAGGCGTGCACGAGGAGGCGGGGTCGTCGAAGCTGCCCTGCCGGACGCGGACGCCGCGGTCGGCGAGGTCCTGGGCGTTGGTTCATGGTTACGCGCGACACCACCGACACCACCGACAGCCCCCGTCGCCGCATCGTCGAGGCAGCCGTCGCGCCGAACCGATGGTTTCCGCCGAGGAGACCGGCCCCGCCGCGGCGGCCCGCGCGCTGCGCGCCGCTCTGCCCGACGAGGCCGACGTCCTGAGCGAGGCCGAGCAGCACCTGCTGCGCGAGTGGCTCACCCGCCTGGCGGCGGACGGAGGCTCGCGTTGATGGTGTCCTGGGACCAGAAGTGCCGTCGCCGAGCCAGCCGGGCGCTCCCCGGGCAAGGCCCACCAGCTTGATGCCAGGGTTGCGGGCCTTGCTGCTCATCAGCCACCACTCGTAGCCGCGGTCGCAGTCGAGGTCGGCGGAGGGGTGGCGGTGGCTGGGCCCCGCGCTGTCGCGGCTGCCCGCAAGGTCCGGGCCGAGGTGCCGGAGTTGTCGCGTCCTGGGCACGAACGCTGCGGGCGCGTGCGGCAAAGCCGTAGGACACGCCCGCAACAGATCGCACAGCCTACTTGGCGGCCACGTCCCGCCAGGTCTTCACCTCCTCGGGGGTCAGCGCGCGGGCGAGTACGGCGGCCCGGTCGACGCCGCCGGTCAGCCGCTGCCCGCCGCCCTGGTCGGCGCCGAAGCGGAGCGGACGGGCGGTGCAGCCGGTGATGCCGTCGGAGGTGGCCTGGCCGGTCGCCTTGCGCTCGCCGTCCACGTACACGGTGATGGCGCCGGTGCGCTCCAGGGTGACCACCAGGTCGATCCAGCGGCCGGTCGGCAGGGTGGTGTTGAGGCCGACGTTCGCGCCCGCGCCGATGAAGCGCAGCGTGTTGCCCGGGGTGACGTCGATGAGCACGCCGTCGGTGCCGGGGTCGCCGGACCGCTGGGAGTCGAACAGCCGGCGGTAACCGCTGCCGCCGATCTTCACCTCCGCCGCGAACGTCGCCTCCCGGACCAGCCCGAGCGAGGTCGCGCCGGTCGTCAGGTACGTGTTCCCGTCCAGCACCAGCCCGCTGCCGCTGGGCGCTGTCGGGTCGTAGGCCGGGGCGCCGCCGGTGACGGCGGCGTCGCGGCCGTTGCCGGAGGAGTCGGTGACCGTGCCGCCCTCCTTCGGATCCCAGGCGACCAGGACCGAGCCGGCCGCGGCCGGGGCGCAGGGGTCCAGGGCGAGCACGGCACTGGCCGCGCCCGACCAGGAGTCGCCGGTGACGGTGGCGGCCAGCACGGCCTGCCGGGCGCCGTCGGCCGGTCCCGGGGTGAGGGTGAAGGTGGCGGTGCGGGTCTTTCCTGGCGCCGTGCCGGGCAGGTGGCGGGTGGCCGGTACGACGGTCCAGCCCCGCGGAACGGTCAGCGCCACGTCGGCGGCCGGCACCGCACGGCGGCGGGTCGCGGTGACCGTGACCTCGGCCTCGAACGGCGTGCCCGGCGTGGCGGTGCCGGGCGCGCGCAGGACGACGGCGGCCTCGTTCTGGATCGTGTACGTCCTGCCCGCGCCGGCGTTCCAGCTCAGGGTGTCGCCGTCGCGGTGGGCGCCGATCTCGTGACCCCGCTCGTCATAGACGCGGTAGCGCCCCGAGATGAACGGCGACTTGACCTTGATCGGGCCGGAGCTGCCCGGGTGGAGGGTGACGGTGTCGGGCGCGCCGTCCTTCCAGGCGGCGTCCACGGTGACGTCGCCGCGGGCGCGCAGACCGCTCACCGAGCCGTTCTTCCAGGCCGAAGGCAGGGCGGGCAGCACGTGCACCACGTCATGCTGGCTCTGCACCAGCATCTCGGCCATGCCGGAGGTGGCGCCGAAGTTGCCGTCGATCTGGAACGGCGGGTGGGTGTCCCACAGGTTGTCCAGCGTGGACGCCTTCAACTGCTCGCCGAGCATCTTGTGGGCGTGGTCGCCGTCCAGCAGCCGAGCCCAGAAGTTGATCTTCCAGGCCTTGGACCAGCCGGTCCCGCCGTCGCCGCGCGCGCTCAGCGAGACCTTCGCCGCCTCGGCCTCGGGGCTGCCGGGGGTGATCTGGTTGCCGGGGTGCAGGGCGTACAGGTGGGAGACGTGCCGGTGGGTGTCGCTCCGATCGTCCCAGTCGCTCTTCCACTCCTGGAGCTGGCCCCAGGAGCCGACGCGCAGGCCCGGGTCCAGCTTGGCCAGTGCGCCGCTCACCTCGGCCTGGAAGTCCTCGTCCACCCCCAGTTTCCTGGCCGCGGCGAGGGCGTTGGTGAACACTTCCCGGACGATCTGCTGCGACATCGACGCGCCGGCCGAGAAGTCGCCGTGCTCGGGCGAGTAGCTCGGTGAGACCACGAGCTTGCCGTCGCGCGGGTCGGTGTGCAGGAAGTCCAGCCAGAACTCGGCGGCGCCCTTGATCACGGGGTAGGCGGTGTCGCGCAGGTACGCCGTGTCGCCGGTGAAGCGGTAGCTGTCGTACAGGTGCTGGGTGGTCCAGGCCGCGGCCTCGGGGAACCAGAAGGAACTGGCGTAGTCGTGCACGCCGGTGAAACCGAACGGGTTGGTCTCGTTGTTGACCACCCAGCCGCGCGCGCCGTACATGTCCCGCGCGGTCACCCGGCCGGGCGCCACCATGGCCGAGATGTAGCGGTCGTACGGCTTGGTCGTCTCGTGGAGGTTGGTCTGCTCGGCGAGCCAGTAGTTCATCTGGAGGTTGATGTTGACGTGGTAGTCGGCCGACCAGGGCGGGCTGGTGGAGTTGTTCCACACGCCCTGCAGGTTGGCGGGGAGCACGTCGTTCTCCCGGGAGGAGGAGATCAGCAGGTAGCGGCCGTAGGCGAAGAACAGCGTCTCCAGCGCCCGGTCGTCGGCCGAGGCGCCGCCGGTGTAGTTCCTGCGCAGCCGGTCGGTGGGGATGGCGGGGGTCGAGCCGCCGAGGTCCAGTTTCACCCGGTCGAACAGCTTGCGGTAGTCGGCGACGTGCGCGGCTTTGAGCTGGTCGTAGCTCTTGGCGGCGGCGGCGTCCACCGCGGCGGTGACCTTGGTGTGCGGGTCCTCGCCCCGGTAGGCCGGGTAGGTGTCGGCGTAGTCGGTGCCGGCCGACAGCACGAAGACGGCGCTGTCGGCACCGGTGACGGTGATCTTGTCCCCCGCGTCCGTACGGGTGCCGCCCTGCGCGATCACCTGGATCTGGGCCTCGAACGTCATCTTGTTGTCGGCGAGCCGGCCCCGGATGGTGAGCCTGCCGCCGGAGGCCGCGACGGTCTTGTCGTTGCGCGGCGAGGTGTGCCGTAACGTGAAGGACACCTTGCCGCCCTGGTCGGCCGAGATCCGGCCGACGATGACGTTGCCGGGGTTGCTGGCGAAGTACTCGCGCTGGTGACGTACGCCGTCGGCGGTGTAGCCGACACGGGCCACGGCCTCGCGCAGGCTCAGCTCGCGGCGGTACTCCGCGGGGTTCGCAGGGGCGCCGGCGAAGTCGAGGAACAGGTCGCCGAACGTCTGGTACGCGCCGAAGCCGGTCTTGGACTGGCCCAGCTTGGCCGCCACGGCATTGGGTGCCATCTTGCCGTCGCGGTCGATCTGCTGCTGGACCTCGGCGATGGCGCCCGGCCGGGGCGTTCTCCAGTTGCCGAAGTCGTAGCCGGAGACGCCGGGGCCGCCGGTCCACAAGGTCTTCTCGTTGAACTGGAGTTGCTCGGTCGCGACGCCGCCGAACACCGTGGCGCCCAGGGGGCCGTTGCCGATGGGGAGGGCCTGGCTCTCCCAGTCGGTGGCGGGCTTGTCGTACCAGAGGGTCAAGTCATCGGGTGTCTGATCCACTGCGGCGGCTGCCGCAGCGGGCGCGGACAGTCCGCTGGCGAGCAGTAAAGCGGCTATCAAGGCGGGGCCGATCCGTCGTCGTCGTGGGGGGTGGGGCACGGATTCCTCCGATCACACGGCAGTTGATCCAAGGAGATAGCAGCGAAACACCCAATTAACAAGAGTTGACATCGGATGTATCGTCGGGTTTTGAGGGGATATAGCCTCGTCAACCTGGTCAAAGACGACTTGAGATCCGATGACTCGCAGGACGGGCGGCTGTGTGATCATGCGTGGATGAGCTGAAAGGCGGGCCAAGCCTGGCACCACCATGGCTACGAGGGGCGGCCTGTTCGGCCCGGTCGCCGCCCAACTCGCCGATGAGTGTCCTCCTGTTCCAGCCGGTTGCCGGGAGGCATCCGCACGGAGGAGTCGGCTTACAGCCAGCGCAGCTTGTCCACTACCGGTCCGAGAGCGGCGGCATCGTCGCGACGTGGCCTGTCGGGGGTGGTGGCCTTGGCCGCAGGGCCCGAGCTGTTGGGCGTCGTCGTGGTGGCCGTCTGCGTGGAGCCGAGTCGGCCGTGCGGCGGAGGAGGCCGAACTGGGCGGATGCGTTCGGCTGAGGGCCGCCCCGGGCAGAGCGGGCGGGCAAGGCCGAGCAGCTGCGCACCTTCCCCAAGATGCGTGAAGCGGCGCGCACGATGCCCTCGGGAAATCGACAGTTCGGTCTGGTTCTTCGCCCGGCACCTGGGCGGCCCTGGCACCGCGAGCGGTGCGCCCGCCTCGTAATGCATTGTCGGCTTCGGTCAAGTACAAGGTGTGAACACTGTTGACCGAAGGGAGCCCGGCGCGTGCGGCCCGACCAGGAGGAACCGGCGGATCCGTCAACACGGACGCAGGCTTTCGAAGACTTCTACCTGCGGCACTTCGACCTGATGACACGGTTCGTCGCACGGCGGACAGCCGATCCGCATACGGTGGCCGACCTCACGGCGGAGATATTCCTCGCGGCGCTGCACTCCCGGCACACCTACCGGCCAGGACGAGGAAGCGAGACCGGATGGCTGTACGGGGTGGCGCGCAACGTGCTGCTGGCCCAACGACGCCGCAGCGAGCGCGAGGCGCGCGCCGTCGAGCGGATCGTCGCGCGCCGGTTGCTGGACGGCGACGACATCGCCGATCTGACGGACCGCATCGACGCCGAGGAGCCCGCCCGCCGGGCGCTGTCGGCCATGGCCGACCTGCCGGAGGGGGAGCGGGCGTTGCTGGAACTCGTGGTCATCGACCAGCTGACGGTGGCGGAGGCGGCCCAGGCCCTGGACATCAGGGTGGGAACGGCCAGAGTGCGGCTGCATCGCGCCCGCCGGGCTCTGCGGAAGGTGCCAGGGGTGGCGGCGGCCCTCGTGACGGAAGGACTGTGATGGCGGTGTCGTTCAGGGTGTCGTTCAGGGACAAGCTGCTCCAGGAACTGCGCGCGGAGGCCGCTGCGGTCTCCTGGGAGCCCCGGCCGGCGCGCCGGCCCGCACGCCGGCTGGTGGCTGCGGCGGGGCTGGTCGCGGCGGTGGCCGCGGTGGTGGCGGTCGCCGTGCCGCTGGCGTCGGAGACGCCGGCGTTCGCCGTCGTCAAGAACCCCGACGGGACCGTCACCGTGCAGATCAACGAGTTCGTCAGGCCCAAGGAGCTGGAGCAGAGGCTGCGGGAAGAGGGCGTGCGAGCCGTGATCGATTACGTCCCCTACGGGCAGACCTGCCGCGAGCCGCGAGGGGAGACCGTGCCCCAGCCGCAGCGGATGCCGCTCAGACGGCTGGACGGCCCCGGGTTCTGGATCGACCCGAAGGACTTCGGGCCGGACGAGACGCTCGTCGTCGTCATGCACTCCGCCGCCGGTGACCCGGCCAAGAGCAACGGAGGCGGCGTCGGGGTGATCCGCGGGCCGGTCGCACCCTGCGAACTCGTACCTGCCGAGTTCGGCGGCGTGGACCGCCAGTGATCCGGTCGGCCGGCTTCCCGCTGCCGCTGCCCGGCTGCGAGACTGACTGAAGCACTCCGTCGAACCGCTCGTGCCGGAGATCGGCGCCAGGTTCGACACATCGAAGGAGGTCCACTGTGACCAGCTCCGGCCAGGCGACGATCGCCGTGACGGGGGCGACCGGCCGCGTCGGCGGCCGGGTCGCCCGCAGGCTCGCCGCGGCCGGGGTGCCGCAGCGGCTGGCGGTGCGCGACCCCGGCCGCGCCCCGGACCTGCCCGGCGCGACCGCGGTGCGCTGCGGTTACGGCGAGCCCGGCGCGGTCGCCGCGCTGGAAGGCGTCGAGGTGCTGTTCATGGTCTCGGCCTCCGAGTCGCCCGACCGCCTGGACCGGCAGCGGGCGTTCGTGGACGCCGCCGCGCGAGCGAACGTCCGGCACGTGGTCTACCTGTCGTTCTTCGGCGCGGCGCCGGACGCCGTCTTCACCCTGGCCCGCGACCACTGGGCCACCGAGCAGCACCTGCGCGGCAGCGGGCTGTCGTTCACCTTCCTGCGCGACAACCTGTACGCCGACTTCATGCCCGCCCTGGTGGGCGAGGACGGCGTCATCCGCGGCCCGGCGGGGGAGGGCCGGGCCGCGGTCGTGGCCCAGGACGACATCGCCGACGCCGTCACCGCCGTGCTGCTGCGGCCGGACGAGCATGCGGGCCGCACCTACGACCTGACCGGCCCGCACGCGCTCACCCTGACGGAGGTCGCCGAGATCCTGTCGCGGACGAGCGGCCGTACGATCACCTACCAGCCCGAGACGGTGGAGGAGGCCTATCGCTCGCGCGCCTCCTACGGCGCCCCGGACTGGCAGGTCGACGCGTGGGTGTCCACCTACACCGCCATCGCGGCGGGGCAGCTCGACGGGGTGAGCGACGACATCACGCACCTGACGGGTCACGCCGCCACCCCGCTCGCCGACGTCGTGGCCGCGAATCAGTAGGGCGCACCCTAGAAGGGGTAGTGGGCGTGCTGGGTCGCCAGGGTGATCCAGCGGGTGTTGGTGAACGCCTCGATGCCCCACCGGCCGCCGAAGCGTCCGTAGCCGGAGGACTTGAAGCCGCCGAACGGGGCCTGCGGCTCGTCGGCGACCGACTGGTCGTTGATGTGGACGATGCCGGTCTGCAGCCGGCGGGCCACGCGCAGGCCGTGCGTGCCGTTCTCGGTGATGATGCCCGCGGTCAGGCCGTGGTCGGTGTCGTTGGCCTTGGCGACGGCCTCCTCGTCGGTGGCGAAGGTGTCGATGACGCAGATCGGGCCGAAGCCCTCGCCGTAGTACAGGTCGGCGTCGGCGGGCACGCCGGTCAGGACGGTCGCCGGGTGCACCGCCCCGGAAGGCTCGCCGCCGCCGGTCACGACGGTGGCGCCCTTGGCGACGGCGTCGCTGACGAGGGCGGCCACGCGCCGCGCCGCGGCCGCGGAGACCAGCGGCCCGATGACCGTGGTCGGCTCGGCCGGGTCGCCGGCGGGCAGCGCGGCGACCTTGGCGGCGAACCTGGCCGTGAACTCCTCGGCCAGCGACTCGTGCACCAGGATCCGGTCGCCGGACATGCAGATCTGCCCGGCGTTCATGAACACGCCGAACGTCGCCGCGTCCACCGCGTAGTCGAGGTCGGCGTCGTCGAGCACGATGATGGCGTTCTTGCCGCCGAGTTCCAGCATGGCGGGCTTGAGGTGCCGGGCGGCGTGGGTGCCGATGATGCGGCCGACCTCGGTGGAGCCGGTGAAGTTGACGGCGCGTACGCGGGGGTCGGCGATGAGCGTCTCGGCGATCTGCGCGGCGTCGGCGGGGTCGTTGGTGACGACGTTGAGCACGCCGCCGGGCAGCCCGGCCTCGGCCAGCACGTCGGCGACGAACAGGCCGCAGGCGATCGGCGCGTCCTCGCTGGGCTTCATGACGACGGTGTTGCCGGCGGCGAGCGCGGCGGCCACCGAGCGGACGCCGAGGATGAGGGGCGCGTTCCAGGGGGAGAAGGCGGCGACCACGCCGACGGGCTCGCGTACGGCCAGGCCGAGCGCGCCTTCCTCCTGCGCGGTGAGCACGTCGCCGCGCGGGGCGGTGATCGCGGCGGCGGCCTCGCGCAGCATGTTCGCGGCCAGGCCGACGTTGAACAGGGCCCACGGCCGGGTGCCGCCGACCTCGCCGGCCATGAGGGCGGCCGCCTGCTCGCCGCGTTCCTGGAGCAGGTCGGCGGCCTTGAGGAAGATGGCGCGGCGGGCGAAGGGGCTGAGCGCCGCCCAGTCGTCGAAGGCGGCCTGCGCCGCGTCCACGGCGAGGGTCACGTCCTCGGGTCCGGCGGCGGCCACGGTGGCGTACGGCTGTCCGGTGTAGGGGTTGAGGTCGGCGGTGGTACGGCCGGACCGCGCGGGCACGCTCTTGCCGCCGATAAGCAGTTCGCGGGAGATGGTCATGATTAATCCTTAATACGAAGGACGGGCTTGAGCACCTCGCCCCGGTGGCTGTCCTGCAGTGCCGTCTCGATGTCGGCCAGGTCGTAGAAGCGGACCAGCCGGTCGAAGGGGAAGCGTCCCTGCCGGTGCAGCTCGATCAGGGTGGGGATGAGCGTCTCGCTGCGGCCGCTGCCGCCGAGGGTGCCGACGATGCGTTTGCCCCACAGCGTCGTCAGGTGGTCGAGGGAGAACTCGGCGCCGGCCGGGGCGCCGCCGATGAGGACGCAGGTGCCCAGCATGCCGACGCTGTCGGCGGCCTGGCGTACGACGGGGATGACGCCGGTGCACTCCATGGCGTGGTCGGCGGGGCCGTCGCAGATGCGGTGGACTTCGGCGACGGGGTCGGTCCGCGAGGCGTCGACGGTGTGGGTGGCGCCGAACTCCAGGGCCAGCTCCAGCCGGGAGGGGTGCCGGTCCACCGCGATGATCTTCGTGGCGGGGGAGAGCCTGGCCGCCATCACCGCGGCCAGGCCGACCGCGCCGGCTCCGTAGATCACCAGGCTGGAGCCGGGGCCGGGTTTGACGGTGTTCAGCACGGCGCCCGCCCCGGTGGCGATGCCGCAGGCGAGCGGGCCCAGCAGGTCCAGCGGCGCGTCCGAAGGCACGACGACGAGGGCGTCCGCCCAGGTGAGCGCGTAGGTGGAGAACGACGACTGGCCGAAGAAGTGGCTGTGCACGGGCGAGCCGTCCGGTCTGCGCAACGCGCTCTGGCCGGCCCGTGGTCCGAGCAGGCGGCCGCCGCCGCACAGGGCCTCGCCGAGGCGGGCGCAGTAGCGGGGTTCGCCGTCGCGGCAGTTGCGGCAGGTCCCGCACGAGGGCCAGCCGATGACGACGTGGTCGCCGGGCCGTACGGAGGTGACGCCGTCGCCCACGGCCACGACCTCGCCGGCCCCTTCGTGGCCGAGCACGGCGGGGAACGGCATCGGCAGGTCGCCGTGCCGGGTGATGGTGTCGGTGTGGCAGATGCCGGAGGCGACGACGCGTACGAGGGCTTCGCCCGGTCCCGGCTCGTCGAGGTCGAGCTCCTCGACGTGGAAGCGCCCGCCGAGCTCGTCGACGACCGCAGCCGTCACTCTCATCGTTGATCTCCTTCGCTACGGATGGCGGGGGGCGGCGGGGGAGGGGTGAGCCGCTGGACGAGACGGGCCGCGGCCAGCACCGTCGGGTCGCGCAGCGGGCCGCCGGTGAGCTGCAGCCCGATCGGCAGGCCGTCGGCCAGGGCGACCGGCACTGTGATCGCCGGCAGGCCGGCCGCGTTGAACGGCGCGGTGAGCCGGGTCAGCACGAATTCGACGGGCCATACGTGGCCGTCGACGGTGACGGTGTGGGCGCCGATGGGCGGTGCGGTCACGGGTACGGTGGCGCAGGCCAGCACGTCGCAGCCGTCGTCGAGTGCGGAGCGCAGCGCGGCGACGACGCGGCCCAGCGCGGCCTCCTGCCGCTCCACCTGTTCGGCGGGCGGCGCGGGCAGCCGCATCAGTTCGGCGACGTCCGGCCCGAACAGCTCCGGCTGCTCGGCGAAGGCGGCCCGGTGGTAGGCGCCGGCCTCGCGGACGATCCTGGCCAGCGGCGCCTCCGGCATCAGCGGCTCGTCGGGGACGGCGACGTCCACGACGGTCACGCCGGCGTCCTCCAGCCGGGCCCGTACGGCGTCGAGCGCCGCGCGCACCTCGGGGGCGAGCACCGCCGCGAACCAGCCGCCGAGCCAGCCGACCCGAGGCCGGGCCGGCGGCTCGTCCGTGAGGGGGTCGGCGAGCGCGTCCATGAGCAGCGCCGCGTCGTCCACGGTACGGGCCAGGACGCCGAGGTGGTCCAGCGACGGGGCCAGCGGCAGCACGCCGTCCAGCGGGATCCGGCCGCGGGTGGGCTTGAAGCCGACGCAGCCGCTCAGCGCGGCGGGGATGCGTACGCTGCCGGCCGTGTCGGAGCCCAGCCCGCCCAGGGAACTGCCGGCGGTGACCGAGGCCGCCGACCCGCCGGACGAGCCCCCGGGGATGCGGCCGCGCAGGTACGGGTTGTGCGTGGGACCGAAGCAGGCGCTGTCGGTGCGGCCGCCCCAGGCCAGCTCGTGCGTGGTGTGCTTGCCGAGGATCACCGTCCCGGCCGCCAGCAGCCGGGTGACCGCTGTCGCGTCCCGTTCCGGCACGTGCCCGGCGAAACGGGGCGAGCCGTAGCTGGTGCGTACGCCGGCCGTGTCGATGAGGTCCTTGACGCCGATCGGGATGCCGTGCAGCGGGCCGCGCGGCGGCTCGCCGGCGAGGGCTCGGGCGCGGGCGAGCGCGGCCTCGGCGGTGACGGTGGCGTAGGCGTGCAGCGCCGGCTCGGTCGCGGCGACCCGCTCCAGCAGGTGCTCGGTGAGCTCGACCGGCGACAGCTCGCCGCGCCCGATGGCCGATGAAGCCCCGCTCAGCGTCTCAGGAAACATCGACACCCCGCACGTGGTAGCCGACGGGGAACAGGCTCAGCCCGGTCCGGTCGCGTACCAGCCCCCACAGCCCGCCCGGCAGCCACCGCGCGGCCGCGATGCCGACGGCCCCCAGGAGCACCAGGTACCACGAGCCGTAGTCGGCCAGCAGTTGCTGCAGCGCGAAGAACACCACCGCGCCGAGCAGCGGCCCCTCGACGAAGCCGATGCCGCCGATGACCACGATGAAGATCATGTACGCCGACCACTGCACATTGAAGATCGCGTCCGGGTTGACGCTGAGCGAGCCGACCGTGATCACCCCGCCCGCCGCGCCGGTCCCGGCGGCCGACACCAGGTAGACGATCCGCTTGGCCCGGGTCACGTCGATGCCGGCGGCGCTCGCGGCGGTCTCCTCGTCGCGCACCGCCATCAGCGACAGCCCCACCCGGCCGCGCAGCAGCAGGTAGCAGCCGCCGACGGTGGCGAGGGTGAGCGCCAGCGCCACCCAGTAGGTCAGCGCGCCGCGCAGCGCGGGGTCCAGGCCGGACAGCCCGGCCAGGCCCTTGCCGCTGGCGCCGCCGAGGGCGTCGACGCGGACCACCAGCAGCCGGTACACCTCGGCGATCACCCACGTGCCGACGGCGAAGTAGTCGCCGCGCAGCCGGAAGGCCAGCCACGAGGTGGGGACCGCGAACACCACGCAGGTGAGCGCGGCCAGCGGCACCGCCAGGTACGGCTGCACCCCCAGGTCGGCCAGCGCGATCACGCTGTAGGCGCCGATCCCGACGAAGGCCTGCTGCCCGACCGAGACCAGGCCGCCGAACCCGGCCAGCAGGTTCCACATGCTCGCCAGCGCGACCAGCACGTAGAAGTTGACGAGCGTGTCGGTGACGTCGCTGAAGACCACGTACGGCAGCGCCGCGAGCAGCACCACGACGGCGAGCATCGCCCCGCCCGACACCTTGGAGGTGCGGGCGGCGCGGCGCACGTCCACGGCGGCCGCCGCCCGCTCGGTCAGCAGATGGGAGAGGCTCATGTGGTCCGTCCGGCGAGCAGGCCCTGCGGCCGGAAGGCCAGCACGGCGAGGAAGACGAGGTGTCCGGCGAGCAGCGTCATCGCCGGGTCGATCTGGGAGCCGAGCGACTGGGTGACGCCGAGCACGATGCCGCCCAGCAGCGTCCCCCACAGCGAGCCGAGGCCGCCGATGACGACCGCCTCGAACGCGAAGATCAGCCGCGACGGGCCGGTGGCCGGGTCGAACGACGAGCGCACCGCGAACATCAGCCCGGCCAGCGCCACGGTGGCGAAGGCGATGGCGGTGGCGACGCCGTACACGTGCCGGCTGTCGGCCCCGACCAGGTTCGCGGTCTCGCGGTCGTCGGAGGAGGCGCGCAGCATCCTGCCGAGCCCGGTGCGGGTCAGGAACACCTGGATGCCGGCCAGCACGGCGCAGGCCAGCAGGAACGTGACCAGCGGCAGCCAGCCGACGGTGACGGAGCCCGCGAGCTGGAAGGAGGAGGTGGCGAACGAGCCGCCGTCCAGGGTGCGCGTGTCGGCGGAGAAGATCTCCAGCAGCACGTTCTGCAGCACGATCGACAGCCCGAACGTGACCAGCAGGGTGGCCAGCGGCCCCGACGAGAGGCTGCCCTGCAGCAGCACCCGCTGGGTGAGGTAGCCGAGCACCGCGAACAGCGGCACGGTCACCACGATGACCACCCACAGCGGCAGCCCGGTGCCGCCGACGAGGGCGAGGGCCAGGAACGAGGCGACGACGGCCAGGTCGCCGTGGGCGAGGTTGACGATCCGCATCACGCCGAACATCAGTGACAGGCCGGTCGCGAACAGCGCGTACAGGCCGCCGAGCAGCAGTCCCTGGACCACCGCGTTGAACCATTGCATGTCAGTCTTTCCCGTCCTGCGTGAGGTCGCCGATGCCGAAGTACGCGTGCTCGACCTGCTCCGCGGTGAGCTCGGCGGGCCGGCCGGCCAGCACCGAGCGGCCCTCCAGCAGGCAGTGCACCCGGTCGGCGACGCGCAGGGCCTGTGAGACGTCCTGCTCGACGACGAGCGCGGTGGTGCCGGCGGCGACGATCTCCGGCAGCGTCTCGTAGATGCGGCGCACGATGACCGGCGCCAGGCCCAGCGACAGCTCGTCGACGAGCAGCAGGTCGGGGTTGGTCAGCAGGGCCCGGCCGATGGCCACGGCCTGCTGCTCGCCGCCGGACAGCTGCGCGGCGTTCTGGCGTCGCCGTTCGGTCATCCACGGGAACAGCTCGTAGACCCGTTCCAGGGTCCAGGGGCCGCCGCGCTTGCGGTAGGTGCCGGTGAGCAGGTTCTCCTCGACGGTGAGGGAGCGGAACAGCCGCCGGCCCTCGGGGACCAGCGCGATCCCGGCCGAGACCCGCTGGTGGGCGGGGGAGCGGGTGATGTCGCGGCCCGCGAGGTGCACGGTCCCCGACGTGGGGGCGTTGAGCCCGGCCAGGGCCCGCAGCAGCGTGGACTTGCCGGCGCCGTTGGCGCCGATGACGGCCAGGACCTCGCCGCGTTCCAGCTCCAGGCTGACGCCGTCCACGGCGCGCAGCAGGCCGTGGTGCACGGTGAGGTCGCGGATCGACAGCAGGCTCACGATTCCTCCCCCTCCATGACGCCGCCCAGGTACAGCTCGCGTACCTTGGCGTCGGCGAGCACCGCGACCGGCTCGCCGTCGGCGACGACGTCGCCGCCGGCCAGGCAGATCATCCGGGCGACGGTCTTGACCAGGGCGTGCACCACGTGCTCGATCCACACGATGCCGAGCCCGTCGGCGTGCAGCCGCCTGATCACCTCGACCAGCTCGGCCACCTCGGGCTCGGTGAGCCCGCCGGCGACCTCGTCGAGCAGCAGCAGCCGAGGGCCGGTGCCGAGTGCGCGGGCCACTTCGAGGCGCTTGCGCTGCAGCAGGGTGAGCCGCCCGGCGGCGGTGTTGGCCAGGTCGGCCAGGCCGGTGCGCTCCAGCACGTCCATGGCCTGCGACCAGGCCTGCTTGCCGTGCAGCCCGGCGCCCTGGTGCGCGCACACCAGGACGTTCTCGAACACGGTGAGGTGGCTGAACGGGCGCGGCACCTGGTAGGTGCGGCCGATGCCGGCGCGGGTGCGGGCGTGCGGCGGGACGCCGGTGACGTCGCGCCCGTCCAGCCAGACCGTGCCGGCGTCCGGGCGCAGGTCGCCGGAGATCATCGCGAACAGGCTGGACTTGCCCGCCCCGTTCGGCCCGACGATGCCCAGCGCCTCGCCCGGTCCCAGCGACAGGGCCAGGTCCCGGGCGACGGTCACCTGGCCGAAGCTCTTGGACAGGCTCTCCAGCCGCAGCAGCGGTGCGGTCATCATGCGCCGGTCGGCAGCAGGTCGCCCCCGATGGGGACGGCCTTGTTGGGGGTGTTGTCGACGATGGCCACGTCCCAGGGGAACTTGGTGCCCTTGCGCCACTGGCCGCCGACCGGGTGCTGCAGGGCGATGCCGGGCTTGGGGCCGGCGGTGAAGTCCAGGTCGCCGCTCATGCAGTTGATCTTCATGGTGCGCAGCTTGTCGGCCACGTCGTCGCGGTCCTTGGGGTCGCCGGCGTTCTTGAACGCCTGGACGGCGATCTCGAACAGCGAGTAGACCGAGCCGAGCGCCTGGGTCCACTGCTTGCCGGTGGCGGCGAAGTCCTCGGCGAGCTGCTGGGCGGTCTTGCCGTCCAGGGTGGACTTGTAGGGGTGCGCCGGGCTCCACCAGAAGTCGGTGGCGATGTTGCTGGCGAGCTGCCCGAGGGCCTCGGCCTCGGAGGGGAAGAGCATGACCTTGGCGACCGTGGCCAGCTTCGGCTTGAAGCCCTGCTGGCGGGCCTGCTTCCAGAACGTCTGGAAGTCGGGCGGGATCGGGGTGCAGGTGAACAGCTCGGCCTCCGACGACTTGAACTTCGCGATCTGCGAGCTGAAGTCGGTGACGCCGTTCTGGTACGCGCCGCCGTCCACGACCTCGTAGCCGGCCTTGGTGATCATCGGGCCGAGGCCCTGGCGGAAGGCGTTGGCGTCGGTGTCGTTGGGCCACAGGGCCGCGACGTTCTTGTTGCCCACCTCCATGCGCTCCCACATGGGGAAGAAGCAGTCGGCGAACTCCTGCATCCCGAAGAAGAACAGCGTCGTGTACTTGAAGCCCTCGCCGTCCTTGCCGCCCCGGCCGTTCCACCACGCCTCCCAGGGGGCGATGGTGGTGACGTTCGGGATGCCGTTGGCCTCGCACTGGTCGGCCACCGGGTTGGTGGTGTCCGGCGTCGAGGAGCCGACGATGAGGTCCACCTTGTCGCTGTTGATGAGCTGGCGGGTGACCTCGGTGGCCCGGTTGGGGTTGGACTGGGTGTCCTTGACGATGATCTCGACGGTGCGCTTCTTCCCGCCGGCGGTGAAGCCGCCCCGCAGCGCCTCGGTGACCTGCTTGACCACGAAGTTGTCGGCGGTGGCGAAGCCGGCCAGCGCGCCGGTCTGCGGGCTCACGTACCCGATCTTGAGGACGTCGGAGGACGAGGCGCCGGTGCCCTTGAGGCCTCCGCAGGCGCTCAGCAGCGGCGCCCCGCCGATCGCGGCGGCGCCGAGGCCGACCGCGCTGAGGAAGGATCGGCGGTTCATGCCGCCGGGGGAAGCGTCGCTCACGCGAGGACTCCTTATGCCGGACGATGTCCCGTCCATGGCGACGCGCGCCGCGGGGACATTCGAGGAAGGGGAGGGTCGGCTGCCGGCCCGGCTCGTGGCCATGGCGCGGCTCCGACCTGCGGAATGCCGTGAAGGTGACCCCGACCGTACGGGTCCGTTAACACCCGTGCAACAGGACGTCCGAAGGAATGGAACGCGAATTCACTCAGTGGAACGCGGCTACGCCGACGGCCGGTAGCCGAGCCGCCGGGAGATCTCCGCGGCGGTGCGCCGCAGCGGCGCCTCCAGCCGCCCGGCCAGCGCCTCGACGGTGGTCGGGGCCATCGTCAGGTAGACCGCGATGTTGATCGCGGCCACCACGTCGCCCGAGCGGTCGCGCAACGGCGCGGAGAACGAGCGCAGGCCCGGGGCCAGCTCCTCGTCGTTGACCGCGATCCCGTTCTGGCGCACCTTGGCCAGCGCAGCCAGCAGCTGCTCCCGGTTGGTGATGGTCTTGGGCCCGCGGCGGGCCATGTCGGTGCGGTCCAGGATCTGCCGGAGCGCCGCCGGGTCCCGGTAGGCCAGCAGCACCTTGCCCATCGAGGTGCAGTAGGCCGGCAGCCGCGAGCCGACGTGCAGGTTGAGGTCCATGGCCAGGGACGTGCGCCTGGTGCTGCGCCGCCGGTCCACGTAGACGACGTCGGGCCCGTCGGCGACGGCCACGCTGGTGGTGAACCCGGTCTCGTCGGCCAGCGCCTGCAGCAGCGGCCCGGTGACGCGGGTCAGCTCCATCGAGTCGATCGCGGCGAAGCCCAGGTCGACGGCGCGCGGGCCGAGGAAGTACTTCTTCGTCTCCGGGTCCTGCTGAAGGTACTGCAGCGAGGTCAGCGTGGCCACGTAGCGGTGCGTGGTGCTCTTGTTCAGCCCCACGGCCCTGGCCAGGTCGGCGATCCCCAGCACCGAGCGGTCGCCGGTGAACGCGTCCAGGATGCTCAGCCCGCGCTCCAGCGACACCGAGTGGGACGCCGCGGAGGTCCGGGCCAGCTCTTCATCGGTCACAGGGGTCAGCATATGATTCCAGCGTTCCAGTCATCCGAATGCTTCTGATGCGAACACGTCGAACGAGAGGACCACGGCACATGGCCCGAGCGGGGAGCGACTGGCGCAAGTCGCGATTCGGGCACTTCATCGGCGGCGAGTGGGTGGCCGCCGGCTCCGGCCGTACCTATCCCGACCACTCGCCGTGGTCCGGCGAGGTGCTCGCCGAGGTGGCCGCCGGCGACGCCGAGGACGCGCAGGCGGCCATCGCCGCCGCGCACGCGGCGTTCCCCGGCTGGTCGGCGCTGCCGCCCGGGCGGCGTCAGCACGTCTTCCTGCGCGCGGCCGACATCCTGGACGGCAGGCGCCGCGAGATCCTCGACGCCCTGGCCGCCGAGACCGGGTGCGGCCGCTACTTCGGCGAGGTCCAGGTCGACTTCGCGCTCAAGCTGCTGCGCCAGGCCGCCCAGCTCGCCTACCAGCCGACCGGCAGCCTGCTGCCGTCCGACGTCGAGGGCATGCAGGCGATGGCGGTCCGCCGCCCGGTCGGCGTCGTCGGCGCCATCGCACCGTGGAACGCCTCGCTCACCCTGTCGGGACGGGCCGTCGTCGGGCCGCTCGCCCTCGGCAACACCGTCGTGGTCAAGCCGTCGGAGGAGGCCCCGTACACCGGCGGCGCCCTGTGGGCCGAGGTGCTGCACGAGGCCGGGCTGCCGGCCGGCGCGCTCAACGTGGTCACGCACGCCCCGGGCGAGGCCGGCGGCGTGGCCGACGCGATGCTGACCAGCCCGATGGTCAAGCGCGTCAACTTCACCGGCTCCACCCCGACCGGCCGGCGCCTGGCCGAGAAGGCGGGCCGCCACCTCAAGCGGGTCGTGCTCCAGCTCAGCGGCCAGAACCCGCTCATCGTCACCCGCGACGCCGACCTCGCCTACGCGGTGAACGCCGCCACCTACGGCGCCTTCATCCACCAGGGCCAGGTGTGCATGTGCGCCCGGCGCATCTACGTGGAACGGCCGCTGGCGGCCGAGTTCGCCGAGCGGTTCGCGGCCAAGGTGGCGGCGCTGCCGACCGGCGACCCGCACGACCCGGCCACCGTGGTCGGCCCCGTGATCAACGAATGGGCGCTGGCGCTGCTGGACCGGCGGGTCAAGGAGGCCGTCGAGCTCGGCTCCCGCGTCCTGGCGGGCGGCGTGCCGCAGCCCCCGTGCTACCCCGCGACCGTGCTGACCGACGTGCCGGACGAGGCCGAGATCGCGCAGGGCGAGACGTTCGGCCCGGTCGTGGTGCTGGAGGCCGTCGACTCGGCCGAGGAGGCGGTGACCCGCGCCAACGCCTCCGACCTGGGCCTGGCCGCGTCCGTCATCACCGGCGACCCCCGTCACGGGCTGAAGCTGGCCGCCCGGCTGGACGTCGGCATCGTGCACGTCAACGACCAGCCGGTCAACGACGAGCCGCAGATGCCGTTCGGCGGGGTCAAGGACAGCGGCTGGGGGCGGTTCGGGCTCGGGTTCGCCGCCGAGGAGTTCAGCGAGCTGCAGTGGGTCACCGTCCGGGACCAGGATCGCGCTTTTCCTTTTTGAGCTGTTCGTCGTAGCGGGTGTAGATCGCCGCCGTCGTCCCCGAAGGGTCCAGCCTGGCGAGGACGGCGTCGGCGATGGCGGCGAGCTGGTCGAGCTGCTCCGGGGTGAGGGCGTCGACGACGTGGTGGTGGACGGTTTCCACGTGGCCGGGGGCCGCCTGCCGTACCTTCTCCCACCCCTCGTCGGTGAGCCGGACGTGCGTCGTGCGGCGGTCCTCCGGGCGGGAGAGGCGCTCCACCAGGCCCCGCCCCTCCAGGCGGGTCACCACGTGGGAGAGCCGGGGGAGTGTGGCGTTGGTGCCCCAGGACAGCTCGGTCATGCGCGAGGTCCGTCCGGGCGTCTCCGACAGGGTCGCCAGCACGTAGTACTCGAACTCCGTCAGGCCGGCGTCGCGGCGCAGCTGGGCGTCGAGCACGCCGGGGAGCAGTTCGAGCACCGCGCGCAGCCGGACCCAGGCGCGCAGCTGCGGCCGGTCGAGCCAGGGAGTGTCCAAAAGAATCCGTCCTGTCCGGGAATGGTTGTCGCGACAAGTTTGCTACCCATGATGATCCTGCCCCATGAAGCACATCGCAGCCCCCCGGCCTTGAGGAGCCTCCATGTCCACGCCCGCCCTCTCCCCGACCGCCGCCGCCGACGCCCGCATCCCGGCCGCGCACCCCTTCGCCGCCCACCTGCGGCGCGCCGCCGCCCTGGAGGCCGCCGACCCGCACCGGGCGTGGACGCCGCAGGACGGGCCGCTGCCCAGCCTCTACCTGTCCCACGGCGGCGGGCCCCTGCCCTTCCAGAGCCCCGAGTGGCTCACCCCGCTGCACGACTGGGCCCGCTCCCTGCCCAAACCGAAGGCGATCCTGGTCGTCTCCGCGCACTGGGAGTCCGCGCCGCTGTCGGTGAGCGCCGACCGGCCCGACGAGCTCGTGTACGACTTCGGCGGCTTCGACGCCCTCTACTACACCTTCCGCTACGACACCCCGGACGCCGGCGAGCTGTCCAGGCAGGTGACCGGCCTCATGCCGGACACCGAGCACGTCCACCGGCACGGCCGCCGCGGCCTCGACCACGGCGCCTGGGTGCCCCTGAAGATCATGTACCCGGCAGCCGACATCCCGGTGCTCCAGCTCAGCCTGCCCACCGAGGACCCCGACCGGCTGCTGGCCATCGGCGAGCGGCTGCGCCCGCTGCGCGACCAGGGCGTCCTGGTGATCGGCTCGGGCCACATGACCCACGGCCTGCCGTTCCTGACCAGGGAGATGTTCCAGGGGAACGTGGTGCCGGGCTGGTCGTCCGACTTCGACGCCTGGGCCGCCGACGCGCTGGCCCGCGGCGACGTCGCCGAACTCGCCCGCTTCCGCACCGCCGCCCCCGGCATGCCGTACGCCCACCCGACCGTGGAGCACTTCACCCCGCTGTTCGTCACCCTCGGCGCGGCCGGCGACCCCACGGCGCCGGTGGTGACCAGACTCGACGGCTACGGCGTGGGCCTGTCCCGCCGCTCCTTCGAGGCAGCCTGACGACCGACGAAAACCGGCATCTGCCGCGAGAGTCAGGCCTGGGCGAGCCAGGAGTGGCACAGCCACCAGGCGTCCACCCCGCCGAACGTGGCGGACGGGTCGATCCCGGTGACCTCGGCGAAGCGCTGCAGCCGGTTGCGCACGGTGTTGGGATGCACGAACAGCCTCTCGGCCGCCACGTCCACGTCCCGATCGGCCTCCAGCCAGGCGCACACCGCACGGGCCACAGGCTCGGCCCGCGCGCCGAGTGCCGTCCACGCCGGCCGGTGGTGGTCGAGCAGCACCGCGGCCAGGTCGGCCCGGTCGACGACCGCGGCCAGCGCCGGCACACGGGCGACATGGACGACCCCGGTCCGGCCCGCCGACTCGGCCGCGCTCAGCGCGGCGACCGCGAGATGTCGTACGGCGGCCAGTTCCTCGGGCTCGGCGGGGCCGGCGAGGCCGGCCACCACCCCGGCCCTGGCGACACGACTCGACGGCGCCCGGCCGAGCACCCCGACCAGCAGCCCGTCCACGACCGCGCACAGGACCGGCGGCTGATCCCGCAGCGAACGCTCCAGCCCCGCGGCAGCCTCTCCCGGCCGGCCGGCCAGCACCCACAGCCCGCCCGCGACGGGCAGTCCCGCCTCGGCGGCGGCCAGCGCGCCCGCGGAACCCCCGTCGAGCAGCCGCCGCAGGATGGCTGCCTCCCGATCCCGCGTTCGCGGGCCCTGCCCGGCCTTCGTGGCACGGTGAGCAGCGATCAGCCTGGCCCGTACGGCCTCCGCCCAGTCGTCGTACAGCTCACGCGCGTCCAGCAGGCGTTCGGCGCCGACCCCGGCCGCGCCCGCCACCTCCCGGGCCCGTGACCAGATGGCTCGCTCGGCCACGTGGATGGCCCCCAGCACCGCCTCGACGGGCACGCCCTGCCGGGCCCGCGTCACGGCGAGCTCCTCCACGAACGACAGCTCCGCCTCCGTCGGGCCGCGCCTGGCCGCCAGCGCCCGGGTCGCCGCGACGAGCAGCGCGCGGGTGTGCCCGGCGATGTCGGCCGACGGCAGGGCGGCGACCTCTCGCACCATCGTGCGTACGCCGGCCACGACCGACGACATCAGGTCGGCGTCGCCGACGACCCGTTCGATGAGGTCGACCACAGGGGTCCAGTCGTCGCGAGCGTCCACCCCGCGATCCTGCCCCGAGATTGTGATCCGCCACAACCCGGAGCGGCAAAACCGTACGAAACACCATGGTCCGGCCTCCGATCAAGCCCTAGCCTTGGAGACCACCACAACGACCCTCCGCGAGAAGGCAGCACCACGTGTCCTCGACCAGGCGCCTTCATGGCTGACGGGAGAACCCCACCCATGACCCCCTCGTGCCGGGTCGCCGTGATCGGCGCCGGAGCGGCCGGACTCGCCACCACCAAGGCCCTGCTCGACGTCGGCCTCGACGTCGTCACGTACGAGAAGGGCGATCGGCCCGGCGGGCTGTGGGCCCGCGACAACAGCAGCGGCCTGTCACCCGCCTATGCCTCCCTGCACCTCAACACCAGCAAGGGCCGCACCGAGTTCGCCGACTTCCCGATGCCCGCCGAGTGGCCGGACTACCCGTCGGCCGACCACGTGGCCGGCTACCTCGCCGACTACGCGAGGACCTTCGGCCTGACCCCGCACCTGCGGTTCGGCAGCACGGTGAGGTCCGTGAAGCGCGAGGGCACAGGACCGCTCCCTTGGGTCGTGACGACCGAGTCCGGAGAGGCCGGCCGTTACGACGCGGTCGTGGTCGCCAACGGCCACAACTGGGATCCCCGGATGCCCGAGCCCGACTACCCCGGCACGTTCGACGGCACCCAGCTGCATGCCCACGACTACCGCACCCCCGAGATCTTCCGGGACCGCCGGGTGCTGGTGGTGGGCATGGGCAACTCCGCCATGGACATCGCCGTCGACGCCTCGAACGTCGCCCGCGGCCCGGTTCTGCTCTCGGCCCGCCATGGCGTGCACATCGTGCCGAAGTACCTGTTCGGCCGGCCCGCGGACGCGACCGGCGCCGCCATGTCGGCGCTGCCGTGGCGGGTGCGCCAGCGCATCGCCGAGACGCTCCTCCGGCTGGCCGTCGGCACCCCGCAGAGCTACGGCCTGCCGGCCCCCTCCGGCGGCCTCTTCCAGAACCATCCCACGATCAGCGACACCATCCTGCACCGCCTCACCCACGGCGAGGTGACCGCACGGCCCGGCATCGACCGCCTCGACGGCGACCGCGTCGTCTTCACCGGCGGCACGTCCGACCCGGTCGACGTGATCGTCTGGGCCACCGGCTACCGCGTGACCATCCCCTTCCTGTCCTCCCGCTGGGTCGGCGACGACGCGGAGCGGCTGCCGCTGTACCAGCGGGTCTTCCACCTGCAGGACCCGAGCCTGGCCTTCGTGGGGCTCATGCAGTCCACAGGCGCCGCCCTGCCCGTCGTCGAGGCCCAGGCCAAGCTGGTCGCCGCCCACCTGTCCGGCCGCTACGCCCTGCCCACCCCCCTGGAGCAGCGGCGCGCCGTCGCCCGCGCCCTGCGCGCCGCCACTGAGCGGTGGGGCGGCGACCGGCGTCCCATCATGCGGATCGACTTCGACCGCTATGTCGCCGATCTGCCCCGCGAGATGAAGGCCGGCCGCGTCCGGCTGCTGCGGGGAGCCCGGCCGTTCACCCCTGCCCGCCGTGAGGAGACCCCCGCGTGAGCACGTCCCGAACCTCCCCCGGCCACCTGCCCGGCCGCCACCGTGACGCTCGCGGCCTGCGTGTCCTCATCACCGGCGCGTCCGGTACGTTCGGCCGGGCGATCAGTGCCCGCCTGGCCGGGCTCGGCGCCCACGTCATCGGCCTGGACCTGGCCCCGCGCGCCGATGACCCGGTCGAGGTCCTGGCCTGCGACATCACCGACGACGCCGCCGTGCCCGACGCCGTGGCCGTCGCCATCGCGAAACTCGGCGGCCTCGACCTGCTGATCAACAATGCCGGCATCGGCGGGCCGGCCCCGGCCGAGCTGCCGCCCGGCGCCGAGGTGCGCCGCCAGCTCGACATCAACCTGCTCGGCGCCTGGCGCGTCACCGCCGCCTGCGTGGACGCCCTCGTCCAGTCCCGCGGCAGGGTCGTCATGCTCTCCTCGCGGATGGCCGTCATGCAGCTCCCCCTCGCGGCCGCGTACGGCGCCTCCAAACGAGCGCTCGTCGCGTACGCCGACGCGCTGCGGCTGGAGATCGGCACCCACGTCACCGTCACCTGCGTCTACCCGTCGGCGGTACGCAGTCCCATCCACGACTCGACCGCCGTCGCGGGCCTGTCCCTGGAGGGCATGAGCAGGTACGAGCCGCTGGAGGGCGTGGTCGACGCGGTGCTGCGCGCCGCGCTGGGCCGCCGCGCGCGGCGCGACGTGGCGACCACCCGCCGTGGCGCCGTCGAGCTGTTCCTGGCGCGGCATCTGCCCTCGGTCACCGACCGGATCATCGCCCGTACCCTGTCCGGCCGCGTCCGTTCCGGCGCGTTCGACGGGGCCGAGCTGGCCGCCGGCGTCGTCGCGCGCCACGCGCGAAAGCCGTGAGCACGATGCCGGGCACGCCGACTCCCCGGCCCACCGCGGATCCGGCGCTGACGCCTCGCGCGCGGGCCGTCGATCTCGTGACCTACTCGACCGGCTCGATCGGGATGGGCGTGTGGGTCACCGTCCCGGGGCTGCTCCTGCTCTACTTCCTCACCCACACGCTCGGCGTCTCGCCGTTCCTGGCCGGCCTCACCCTGCTCCTGCCGAAGATCGTCGACGTGGTCGTGCATCCGCTGCTCGGCACGCTGTCCGACCGGCAGGCGCGCCACAGCGGGCACCGGCGCGGCCTGCTCCGATGGGGTCTGCTGCTGGGTGTGGCCATGGCCGCGATGTTCTCGGTCCCGGCCGGGCTGTCCGGGCCGGGCGCCGCGCTGTGGGTCGGCGGCTGGTTCATCGCCGGCAACCTGCTCTTCGCCTGCTTCCAGGTGCCGTACCTGACGACACCGTCAGACCTGCGGGTCGGCTACCACGAGCGCACCCGCGTCTTCATGTTCCGGATGCTCTTCCTGACGTCGGGGCTGCTCGGCGCCGGCGTCGCGGCACCCGCCCTGGTGGCTTCCGGTGGTCGCGGCGACTACTCCCGGATGGCCCTGCTGCTCGCCGGCGCCATGGTCGTGTCGTGCCTCGTCGCCCTCGCGGGCGTACGGCGGCTCGTCGGCAACTGCGGCTTCCGCCTCCCCGACGGGCGCACCCGTACCGCCCTCGGCGACATCCGGATCGCGTGGCGTGACCACGACTTCCGAGCCCTGGTGCTGTCCTACCTGTTCACCGGCACCACCACCCACCTCTTCCTCGCCGCGCTGCCCTTCTACACCGAGTACGTCTTCGCGGACGGCGGGCTCACCGCCGTGTTCATGGGCGCCTTCCTCGGCCCGGCCGTGGTCGCCGGTCCCCTGTGGCTGCGGGTGTCACGGCGCATCGGCAAGCAGCGCGGGCTGCTGCTGTCGCAGGGCGTGTTCATCGTCGGATCCCTCGTGCTGCTGCTGGGCGAACTGCTCGGAGTCGCGGCGACCGTCGCCGTGGTCGTGGCGCTCGGCATCGCCTTCGCCGGGCTGCAGCTGTTCGCCTTCTCGATGGTCCCGGACGCTGTCGCCGCCGCCGAGGCGCGCGGCACCGCCCGCGCCGGCGCCTACACCGGAGTGTGGACCGCGACCGAGGCGACGGGCACCGCCGTCGGCCCCTACCTGTACTCCGCCGTCCTGGCCGTCGGCGGGTTCGTGTCCACGGCCGATGGGCACGGGGTGGCGCAGCCGGACTCCGCCCTCGCCGCGCTGCTCGCGGGCTTCACCGTGGTGCCCGCCGTACTGATGGCGACGGCTGTGTGGTTCCAGCGCCGTTACGCCCTCGACCGGCCGGCAGGCCCATGACCTCGGATCTCCTCGCCGCCGAGCACTTGCTGGCGCTCGCCGGTGTGCTGCTCGGTGCGCTCGCGCAGGCTGCCACCGGCATGGGCTTCTCGCTGCTGGCGGCGCCGGTGATGGTGCTCCACCTGGGCCCGCGCGACGGGGTGGCCGCGACCGTGGTGCTCGCCGTGCTCTCCTCTGTCGTGCCGCTGCTGCGCGACGGCCGCCACGCCCGGCCGGGCGAGGTGGCCCGGCTGCTGGCGCCCGCGCTGGTGTGCACTCCACTGGCCGCGCTGGCGCTGCGCGGGGTGGACACCCGCTGGCTGGCGCTGGCCGCGGGCGCCGGCGTGATCATCGCTGTGTGCGTCCTGGCCAGTGGGGTGCGCTGGAGCCGGCTGCGCCGTCCCGAGGGCGCCGTGGCCGCCGGCGCCGCCAGTGCGCTGCTCAACGTGGTCGGCGGGGTCGGCGGCCCGCCGATCGGCCTGTACGCGGCCCATGCGGGCTGGGAACCGGCGACCACGCGGGGCAATCTGCACGCCTTCTTCATTCTGCACAACACCGCGACGGCCCTGACGCTCGGCATCGTGCTGCCCGGAGCGCCTGAGCTCGCGGCACTGGCCGCCGGCACGGCCTGCGGGATGCTGCTGGCGCCCCGGCTGCCGGTCGCGGCGCTACGGAGCGCCGTCCTGGGCGCGTCACTGCTGGGCGGCATCGCCCTGACGGTCGGAGCACTCTGACCTCCTGCACGCGACAGGGGTGGGGCCGGAGTGGCCGACGGAGTAGGTTCTAGCCCGTGACGGACATCCGACTTCTCGGTCCAGCGGAACTGCCCCTGTGCCAGCGCCTCGAAAGCGATCGCGAGTGGTCCACCGACGAGGCCAAATGGCGGCTGATGTTCGAGGTGGGCGAGGTCTACGCCGTCGACGCGGCCGACGGCGACGGCCTGGCCGGGTGCGTGGTGGTGACCCGCTACGGTGACTCGCTGGCCGGCGTCGGCATGATGCTGGTCGCCGGCAGGTACGGCAGGCAGGGGCTCGGTACGCGGTTGATGGAGCACGCCCTGCAAGTCGCCGGGGACCGCGTCGTGGAGCTGACCGCGACCCGGTTCGGGCGCCCCGTGTACGAGCGGCTGGGCTTCCGGCCCGCGGGCAGCCTGACGATCACCATGGGCCCGATGGAGGGAGCGGCGTGCTCGTCCGGCGTTCGCATGGCGACACCGGAGGACCACGCCGCGCTCCTCGACCTGGACGCCGAGGTCACCGGCGCCGACCGGAGCAAGGCACTGACCGCGCTGCTGGCCAGGGCCGAGCGCACGGTCGTCACCGACGGCGGCTTCGCCGTGGCCTGGAACGCCGGCCCTCACCGCGTCATCGGCCCCGTCGTCTCACCCTCGGAGGAGGCGGCCCGCGAGCTGATCCTGGCCGCCGCTCACGGCTCCGACCGCCACGTACGGATCGACGTGCTGGACGCCTACCCGGGGCTGCGCCCGTGGCTCATCAAGCTGGGGCTCACGGAGGGACCCGCGGCCCTGCCGACGATGGTCCACGGCGCCCGCCGCCACCCGGGCGACCGCGGACGATACGTCGCGCCCATCCTCATCTCGATGGGCTGACCGGCCTTCGGACCGCCCGCCGCCCGCGCGAATCGGAGCTGCACGCGCGGATCAGGCAGGGTCGCACAGGGTCGTGGCGGCGGCAGTGCTGCGGGAGACGGCCGCCGAGCGCGCCCGGTCGGAAGACGACGACTGACCTCGGTCGACCCGAGAGCCATGCATGGCCCCCGCCCACCGTAGGGTCAGGTGCGCCGCCCGGTCAGCCGCAGAGCGAGTTGGGTGCGGTCGCGCAGTCCCAGTTTGCGCAGCACGCTCGACACATGGTTCTTCACCGTGCCCTCCGTGATGTGCAGGCGGGCGGCGATCTCCCTGTTGGCGGCCCCGGCGGCCACCATCCGCGCCACGTCGAGCTCCCTGGCCGACAGCAGTTCCTCGCCGGGGAACGCGCCGTGCGCCGGTGTCCTGCGCAGGTCGGCGACCAGCCGGGCGGCGATCGGGCTGCTCAGCACGGTCTCGCCGCGGCCGGCGCGTACGATGGCGGCGACCAGGTCCTCGGGTGAGGAGTCCTTGAGCAGGTAGCCGACGGCGCCGGCGCGCAGCGCCCCGAAGATGTAGTGGTCCTCGTCGAAGGTGCTGAGCACGATCGCCACCACGTGCGGGTGCTCGGCGGCCAACCGGCCGATCAGCTCCACGCCGTCCATGCGCGGCATCCGGGCGTCCACGAGCGCCACGTCGGGGCGGGTCTCGGCGATCGCCGCCAGGGCGGCCAGCCCGTCGGCGGCCTCGCCGACGATCTCGATGCCCTCCTCGATCTCCAGCAGTTTGCGCAGCCCCTGCCGCATCAGTTCCTGGTCGTCCACCAGCAGCACCCGGACCGCCCTCACGACGGCAGCTCCGCGCGCAGCTCGAAGCCCACGGTACGGTTGCCGCTGGCGAGGCTGCCCCCGAGCGCCCTGACCCGGTCGCTCAGCGAGCTCAGGCCGAACCCGTGGCCCTGGCCCGCGCCCTTGCCGTCGTCGGTGATCGCGAGCACGATCCTCCTCTTCTCGAACGTCAGCGTGCCGCGTACGGACCGAGCCTCCGCGTGCCGTACGGCGTTGGTGAGCCCTTCCTGCAGCACCCGGTAGAGCACCAGCTCGGTGTCGGGGTCCAGCGGGCGTTCCGTCCCCTCCACCGCGAAGGTCACCGTGACGCCCGTCCCGGAGAAGGAGTCGGCCAGGCGCTGGAGCGCGGCGCTGCCCAGCTCGCCGTCGAGCGCCAGCGGGCGCAGCGCCCGCACCCAGCGGCGGGCGTCGGTCAGCGCCTCCTGGGTGAGGTCCTTGGCCTGGCGCACCTCCTCCCAGGCCGCCTCGGGCCGGCGTTCGCGGAACCGTTCGGCGTTCACCAAGCCCAGTTTGATCACGGTCAGGTGGTGGCCGATCGAGTCGTGCATCTCCGCCGCGATCCTGGCGCGCTCCTCGGCGACGGTCAGCTCCCGTACGCGCTCGGCGAGCCGCCTGGCCCGCAGCACCGCCGAGGCCATGCCCATGGCGAAGGCCCCGAGCAGCGCGACCACCGCCAGGTCGGCCAGCGTCTGCACGAGCGTCCTGCCGTAGAGCACGGGGGGAATGACGACCATGACGGCGGCCAGGGCGGCGAGGATGAGGGTGGCGATCCGCATGCCGTACACCAGGGCGAGGTTGGCCACGCCCATGAGCACCAGGGGCGCGTGGGTGCCGGCGGAGCCGACCAGCCCCAGCGCCAGAGTGCCCGCCAGGAAGGCGGGGGCCGCCAGGACACGCCCGCGTCCCGGCCGCCACGGCATGACCACCCACAGCCCGCACAGCAGCACGACGTCGGCCAGGAACAGGACCCGGTCCCGTACGGTGGCGGGCAGCATCAGGTTGATCACGACCGTGGCGCCGAGCACCAGCCAGAACACCACGCTCAGGAGCGCCGGCCTGTCGGGATCGCGTAACCACGCCATGCGACCAACCTACGGTCGTGCCGCGCCCCTGTGATCCATCGGAAGGCACCATGACGATGGTCATGGCGGGTTCTATCTCAGGCTCGATGTGCCGCAGGTCCGTGCCTGCCTAGCGTTCCTCGCATGAGAACTCTCTGGACCGTCCTGCTCGCCGTGGTCCTCATGTTCGCCCAGGTGATCATCGGCTCCACTCTGCCGTCGCTGTTCCTGGACCGTACGGACCCGCTGCTGCAGCCCCTCGGCGCGCTCGGTGTCACGCTCGCCGCGTTGGCGCTGGTGTGGGCGGTGCGGCGGTTCGTGTACCGGCGGCCGTGGTCGGCGCTGGGCTGGCGGAGGCCGTGGCACATCCTGATCGGCGTGGCCGCGGGCGCGCTGCCGGTGCTCGCCGCTTTCGCGACGGCCGTGGTCGTGGGCGCCGGGACCTGGGTGCCGATGGACGCCTCACTCCTGCTGACGGCGCTGCCGCTCGCCGCCGTCGTGCTCCTGCTCGGGCAGGCGTTCCCGGAGGAGCTGCTGTGGCGCGGTCACGTCTTCGACAGCCTGTCGCCGCGGTTGTCGCCACGGGCGGTCCTGGTCATCACCTCGGTCGCGTTCGGTTCCCTGCACCTCGTCTCCAACGGCTCGGGGAGCACTGTCGGGGACAAGCTGCTCTACGCGCTCATGGCCACGACGCTCGGCTTCGCGGCCGGGGCGGCGCGGGTGCGCGGCGGCGGGCTGTGGATGGCGGCCGGCGTGCACTGGGGCTTCCACCTGGCCCTGCGCAGCGCGCCCGTGCAGCCGGAGAGCTTCGGCATCCTGCTCGTGCTGATGGCCGCCGGGTTGACGCTGGCGGGAGCCGCCCTGCTCAGGGGGCAGGGCGTCTTGCGGCCGGACCGCCGGCAAGCGGATCTCAGCAGCCGCAGCTGCGTCTGACGACGAGCGGGGCGTGCGCGGCGGGCGGCTGGAAGGCGGGGTCGAACACGAGCTCGACGGCGTGCTCGGCCATCGCGCGCAGCGGCTGCCGGGTGACCGTCAGCGCCGGGGCCGTGTGGGCGCTTTCCGGGGTGCCGTCGAGGCTGATGAGGGCGAGCTCGTCCGGAACGGCGAGCCCGCAGGCCCAGGCCCCGGACAGGATGCCGATGGCCTGCTCGTCGGTGGCGGTGACCAGCGCGCGCGGCACGGCGTCGTCGGCGACGAGGCGGCGGATCAGCGCGTCGGCGTCGGCACGGGTGTAGGCGCAGCGCAGGAGCAGGGCGTCTGGATCGTCGCCGGCGAGGGTCTGCCACGCGGCCCGGCGCCGGCCGACGGGGCCCCCGTCGTGCGGGCCGGACAGGAAGGCGACGCGTGCGTGGCCGTGCCCGCGCAGGTGCGTGACCGCCTCCTGCGCGGCGTGCCGGTTGTCGGCCTCCACCAGGGGGGCGCGGCCGCCGTCGGGGCCGTGGTGCACGTACACGATGGGGACGCCCGCCGCCTCGGCCTGGGGGGTGACGTCCTCGCCGCCGTCAGCGGAGACGATCACGAGCGCGTCGGCCTGGGCGGCCAGGAACCGGTCCACGAGCCGCCGCTGGCGCTCGGCGGAGTAGCCGGCGTTGCCGATCAGCACGAGCCGGTCGCGCTCGTCCAGCGCCCGCTCGACGTGCCGGGCGAGGTCGCCGAAGTAGGGGTTGGGCGAGTCGGCCAGGATCAGGCCGACCACCCCGGTCGTACGGGAGCGCAGCGCCCTGGCGATGCGGTTGGGGCGGTAGCCGAGCTCGGCCGCCGCGGCCAGGACGCGCTCACGCGTCGCGGCGGCGACGGCTCGCGGGCCGTCGTTCATCACGTAGCTCACCACCGCGGTCGAGGTGCCCGCCCTGCGGGCCACGTCGGCCATGGTGATCGTCGGCTTGTCTGCGCGTGGTGCCATAACGGTTTACATTCTCGCATCTAATCGCTTAGATAGGGCACTGCACACCGTTCTAAACGATTAGATGAGGTTGATAGTGCCGGCTCTTCCCCTGGTCGTCGACACCGACACCGCCTCAGACGACGCCGTGGCCCTGCTGCTGGCCGCCGGCGAGCTGGGCGACCTGCGCGCCGTGACCACGGTCGCGGGCAACGTCCCCGTCGAGGTGGGCACCCGCAACGCGCTCATCTCGCTGGAGGTGGCCGGGCGCCCCGACATTCCCGTCCATCCCGGCTGCGAGCGCCCGATGACCCGCCCGTACTCCTCCGCCCAGCAGGTGCACGGACAGGACGGGATGGGCGATCTCGGCCTGCCCGAGCCGTCCCGGGCGCCCGAGGCGGGGCACGCGGTCGACGTCCTGCTGTCCTGCCCGCTCCGGCACCCCGGCGAGCTCGCCCTGGTCACCCTGGGCCCGCTCACCAATGTCGCCGCGGCGCTGCTGCGCGACCGCGACCTGTTCACCCGCTACCGCCACGTGTACTGCATGGCCGGAGCCGCCGACGTGCGCGGCAACATCTCCGCCACCGCCGAGTACAACGTCTGGGCCGATCCGGAGGCCGCGCGGGTGGTGCTGCAGGCGGCCACGCCGGACAGGGTGACCTGGATCGGCTGGGACGTGTCACGTACCGACGCGGTCATGACCCCCGAGGACCAGCAGCACCTGCGACGGCTCGGCACCCCCGCGGCGACCTTCGCGCACCAGGTCAACCGGACCGTAGCGGCCTGGGCCCGCGACGTCACCGGCCTGCCCGGCTACGACCTGCCCGACCCCGTCGCGATGGCGGTGGCCCTGCGGCCCGACCTGGTCGTCGAGCAGGAGCAGGTGTACGCCGACATCGCGCTCGGCGACGAGACGCGCGGCCAGCTGATCATCGACCGCCGCCGCACCGCCCCCGCGCCCAACGTGACGCTCGTACGCCGCGTCGACGAGGCCGGCTTCAAGCACCTGCTCTTCCACACCCTTGCCCCGACCCACCAGGAGGGCTGCCGATGAGCCCCGCGCGCTACGAACTGCACTGCCACCTCGACGGGTCGGTACGGCCGGGCACGGTCGCCGACCTGGCCCGCGACCAGGGAGTCCCCCTCGACGGCCCCGTCGAACCCCTGGTCACCGCCCCCGCCGACTGCGGCAGCCTGACCCGCTACCTGCCCTACATCGACCTGCCGCTCCAGGTGCTGCAGACCCCCGACGCGCTGCACCGCGCGGCACGGGAACTGGTCGAGGACTGGCACGCCGACGGCGTCGTCTACGGCGAGGTCCGTTTCGCCCCGCAGTTGCACACCCGCCGCGACATGAGCCGGGACGAGGCCGTCCAGGCGGTCGCGGCAGGGCTGGCGGCCGGACGGCAAGCCACGGGCGTCCGTACCGGGCTGCTGCTGTGCTGCCTGCGGCACCAGACGCCCGAGGAGAGCCTTGCCGTCGCCGAGACGGCGTTGCGGCACCGTGACGAGGTGGCCGGGCTCGACCTCGCCGGCGACGAGCGCCTGTACGGCGCGGCGGCGCACCGTCCCGCCTTCGACCTCGCCCACCAGGCCGGGCTTCCGGTCACCGTCCACGCGGGCGAGGCGGCCGGCCCCGGCAGCGTGTGGGAGGCGATCGACGTGCTCGGCGCCCGCAGGATCGGCCACGGCGTCCGGTCCGCGGACGACCAGGCGCTGCTCGAACGGCTACGGCGCGACGGCATCGCCCTGGAGATGTGCCCGACCAGCAACGTCCAGACGGGCGCGGTCGCCACCTGGGCGGAGCACCCCGCCGCCCGGCTCATGGACCAGGGCCTGAAGGTCACCATCAGCACCGACGCGCGCACCACCTCGGCGACCACGCTGCGTCAGGAGTTCGAGCGCCTGCGCGAGGCGGCCGGCTGGAGGAGCGAACAGGACGAGCTCGCCCAGGCTCACGCGGCCGGCGCGGCCTTCGACGACGCGGGCGGTCCCTGACGCGATCCGCCGCCGTGCGGCGCGGCGACGGTGACGAGGTCCTCCAGAGCGGCCACGTGGCAGGCGAAGCTGTGCCGCCCCCATGGCGTCAGCTGGACGTAGGTATGGCTGTGGTGCAGCCCTTGACGCTCGTGCACGCGGACGTACCCGGCCTGGACCAGGAAGGAGAGCTCCCGCCGCAGCCCCGCGTCGTCGACGCCCACCAGGTCCCGCAGGAAGCCGGCCTCCACGCCGGTGGCGGCCGTCAGCGACGCCAGGATCGGCAGCCGGGCCGGGGCGTGCAGGATCTCGTCGAAGAACGCGTTCGCCGGCCGCGCCCGCAGTTCCCGGTGACAGCGCCGCCGGCGGGCCCGGCGGATCGCGGGGTAGGCCGCGAGGCCGGCGACGATGGTCGCCAGGGCGGCGACGGTGGCGGGGAACGGCAGGCCGAGCGCCACGGTGATGACCCGGAAGGCGACGAAGCCCCCGAGGATCCCCGCCACCCAGCTCAGGGCGAGCGCGAGGTCGGCGCGGGTGACGTCCCGCTGGACGGGCGGCGTGACCACGAGGGCCGGCGTCACCGCGAACACCACGCACGCGGCCGTTCGGGCGGCGATGCCCCAGCCGCCCTGAAGATCGAACGACGTGAACAGCAGGAGGGCCGCCGCCATCCCGGGGAGAAGGTGACGAGGGGTGAAGCTGTGGCGGAGATGGCCGTCGACGATCGCGCCCTGCAGCCGGCGGATGTCGTGGAGTGCGGATCGGGCGTCATCGGGGCTCATGACCGGTCCTCGCGGAGTGAGACGAGGGACGGCGGGCGTCCCACGGCTTCGTCATTATAGAGCATTCGTTCCGTAATGCTCCGAGAGTGGTTTAGGAACGATCGTTCTTGACCGATCATTCCTAAACCGATACGGTCCTTCCATGGGCCGACCGCGAGGATTCGACGAGACCGAGGTGATCCGGGCCGCCGCGGCGCTGTTCGCCGAGCGGGCCTACGACGGCGTCTCGATCGACGACCTCGTCGCCCACCTCGGCGTGCACCGCAACAGCCTGTACAAGACCTTCGGCAGCAAGCGGGGCCTCTACACGGCGGCGCTGCGCTGGCACGTGGAGCACGAGGTCCGTCCGCTCGTCGCCGCGATCGGCGGCGCCGCCGACCTCGCCGACGCGGTACGCCTGGCGCTGGCCGCCGACGGGGGAGTGTCCGGACTGGACCTGCTGCTGATGGCCGCGACCGAACGCGCCCCGGTGGACGCGGAGGTCGCCGCCGAGGTCACCGCGGTGCTGAACGCCCTGGACGACGCCCTGGCCGTCCACCTGACCGGCGACCCCGCGCCGGAGCCGGCCGCCGCGTTGACCGCCGCCCTGCTCGGGCTGCGGCTGCGCGCCCGGGCGGACTCCTCCACCGGCGGAGCCGAGCAGGTGGGGGCCGCCCTGGCCCGCAGGCTCGGCCCTCCGTCACCCTGACCCTTCGCCCCTTGAGGAGCACGACATGGCACACGTCCACATCGACGACGGCACCCTGGTGGTGGAGATGACGGGGCTGGACAAGCTCTGGACGCTCAAGAGCCGCCTGACCATCCCGCTGGGCAACGTCCGCGGCGTCACCTACGACCCCGGCATGATCGCCGAGCGCAAGGGCATCCGCGCGCCCGGTGTGCACCTGCCCGGAGTGATCGTCGCCGGGACGTTCCACCTCGACGGCGAACAGGTCTTCTGGGACGTCCGCAACCCCGCCAAGGCGATCGTCATCCAACTGGCCGACGAGCGTTACACCCGTCTGGTCGTCCAGGTCGACGATCCGCGCGCCGCCGTCACGCTCATCGAAGACGCCATCACCACGAGCTGACTTTTCCGTGGAGACCTCATGAGCGTACGCCGAGCCGTGCTCACCATGTTCCTGGCAACCGGCAGCTCGTCGACAGCGATGACGCCGTCCACCCGCCGGACGTCGCGCGCCGGCTGCGTCCCGGCACCCGCGTCCTGCTGACCTGCGGCACCGGTGACCCTCGTATGAAGACCGAGGGGCGCTACGTCTGTGACGACCAGCGAACGGATCTCGCGAGAAGCGGAGGCTGTCGGTCTGGTAGGCGTCACGGGCCGCGTGGTCGTCGCCGCGTGCGATGCCGAGGGCGCTGTACATCGTCGCGCCGAAGGCGCGGCGCCGGTCCGCGTGCACGCCGGTGTAGAGGTCGGCGCTGTAGGGGAAGTCGGTGGACAGCGCGCCGCGGGCGTGGGCCGCCAGCAGCGCCTCGCTGAGCGCGTCGCGGGCGGCGCCGCTCATGACCTCGATGCTCCACGGCTGGGTGTTGGTGTTGGACGGTGCCGCGCTGGCGAGCCAGAACACGGCGCGCAGCACGTCAGCCCGGCTGGTTCTCCAGCTGGACCACGACGCGCCCACCGACCTGCTTCGGCCACTCACCCGGATCGACGAGTTCTGCGCAGCGACGACGCCATCGCTCGACAGCGACTGTCTGCCGGTTCCTCAGCCCCGACAACAGCGCGTCGCTAGCCTGGGGGCGTGATCTCAGGTAATGATCTTCACACGGCCGACACCCAAGTCTCCACCGTCTCGACAGCCGGCGCGCAGGGCCTGGCCGCCGTGGCTGACATCCGGCACGCCGATACCCAGATCTCCGGTTTCCCGCCTATGAGCAGGCAGACCGCGCCGGCAGGCACGGGTCGCCAGGCCGTGCGGTTCGGCCGAGAGACCATGATCGCGGGCATCCTCCTCGGCCGTGCTCCGCGCACGCTGAGCTCTCAGCACGCGAGAGCCTGGGCCACCAGCCTGCTGCAGACACGGCTGCTGCCGTGGAAGGAGATCGAAGAAGACGGCTGGCACACCACCAGCGACCTGCTCATCCACCAGTACGCTCTCTTCCCCGACCGTGGCTGGATCCTGCTGGGCGGGGTCGTCCGGGCGCCCCGGCCGCCTGCGGCCACGGACGCGTACATGCTGACGTGGGCTGAGGAGGCGCTCGGCTTGGCCGACCCTCCGGCATGGCTGCCCGGACCGGAACATGACGGCACGTGGTACGCGGCCCTGCCCGACAAGCAGCCCTAGGTGGCGGCTGCGGACCCGTGGTGGGACATCCCCTAGGGGTGCGGGCCCTCGCGCGGGACGTTCACATTCTGTCGGCCAGGAGCTGGGCGAACAGGTCCGGGCGCTGCAGGGGTATGCCGTGGCCGCATCGCGGTACGGAGATCATCTCGCTGCCCGGGAGGGAGTCGTGGATGGTGCGTGCGGAGGCGTGCATCAGCTTCCGCTCACGCTCGCCCACCATCACCAGTGCCGGGTTCTTGAAGTCGGCCCAGCCCGCGGGGAGGGTGAAGCGGATGTTCTCGCCGACGCCCGCGAGAAGAGTCTCACGGCTCGTACGAGCGCTGTCGCGGACGTAGTCGGCCAGGAGCTCGTCCGGGATGAACAATTGCTTCGCCTGGAGCTTCGCGAACCACCGCTGTCGTGCGAGCGGTGCGGTCGCGGCGAGGAGCCCGAGGGTCGCCTGCGGGAACCGGAGAGGCTGCGCCTGCGCGCTCACGACGACGGCGCTGGTGACGAGATCGGGCCGGGTCGCGGCGAGGAGGATCGTGAGCTGCGCGCCCAACGAGAACCCGGCGACCGTCGCGCCGTGCGGCGCGCGTTCCTCCAGGACCCTCGCCAGGGCTTGGACGGTCACCTCATGTGATCGATACGGCTCCGCCGCGCTGCTGCCGTGGCCGGGGAGATCGGGGATGATCGCGCGGGCTTTCGTTCCGAGCCGTTCCAGCGCCGGACGCCACATCCATCCCGCGACGCCGCCACCGTGCAGCAGCAGGAGGGGAGGAGCGTGTGCGTTGCCGGCTTCACGGACATACATACCCCTCATCCTCCCATTGCCGACGAAGCCGGACGGGTGCCGCTCGTCTCAGCGACTGGAGCGATCGAGCCGGGGGAGTGGCGCTGCGGAAGAACGGCGCGGTCACGGAGACGCACGGTCTGACCACGCTCCGGGCTCGCCAGTTGAGAACGTTGTCGATGGCGCGATGGCCGGAACGCGCAGGTCACAGGGCTTCGGCAGGCCTTTACGGTCAATGTCCAGACATAGGTGATCTTGTCGTTGTAATGTCCTCTGCGGCATTTCCCGCGACCGCCGACGAAATCGAGGAACAAGCACGTGATCCGACGCCCCAAGGCATGGTTGACCGCAACGGCCGTCCTCCTCACCACCGTCACCGCGCAGCCCGCCGCCGCCGATGACGCGAGCAGCCAGGCGGCCGTCGTGCGGCCGGTTTCCGGCGTCAGCCCGCTGCCCGCCGACTGCGGCGGGCCCCCGGCCGACGGCTACGTCCTCAACCCGAACACCGAGGTCCTGCCGTCGCTCGCGGTGGACCCGAAGCGACCGCAGCGCCTGGTCACGGTGTTCCAGCAGGACCGCTGGAACCGCTACGGCAGCAACGGCGCGCTCGCCGCGGTGTCAGAGGACCGCGGCCTGACCTGGAAGACCTCCACGAACCTGCCCGCCTTCTCCCGCTGCAACGGCGGCACGCCGGCCAACGGCGGCGACTACGACGTCACGACGGACCACTGGGTCACGGTCACCCCGTCCGGCGCGGCGATCGCCGCGTCGTTGTCGATGTCACGCGCCGGCGACGTGACGGCCATCCTGGTGTCGCGGTCCGCAGACGGCGGCCGCACCTGGGGCGCGCCGGTCACCCTGCAGCGCGACGACAACGTGCGCTTCTTCAACGACCGCCCGTCGGTGACCGCCGACCCCTACCGGCCCGGCGTCGTGTACGCCGTGTGGGACCGCATCGACGACCAGTCGACCGACACGGCGCCGAACTGGGTCCAGCCGGTCTACCTGGCCAAGTCCACCGACGACGGGCGTACGTGGACCACGAGCAAGGTGTTCGACGTGCCGGCCAACAGCGGCGTCATCGGCACCCAGCTGGTCGCGCTCCCGGACGGCACCCTGCTGATCGGCATGCACCACGAGACCACCGACGAGGGCTTCACCCAGGTCATCCGCTCCACCGACGGCGGCCGGACCTGGTCGGCGCCGACCCTGAACGTCCCGGCCCCGATGGCGGTCGGCCCCCGCATCCCCGACCCGGACAACTCGGGCGACCCGCTTCGTAACGCGGCCCTGCCGCTGCTGGCGGCCCAGCCGGGCACCCGGACGGTCCACCTCGTCTGGCCGAGCCAGGACGCCGACGGCACCTTCCACGTGGCCTACGCGCGATCGGCGGACGGCGGGCAGACGTGGTCCAGCCCGGTGCGCGTGGACAAGACGCCCACGGGTTCGGCCGCCGTACCGGCTGTCGCCGTGTCCAGGACGGGCACCGTGGCGGTCACGTACTACGACTTCCGCAACAACACCCCCGACGCCGGCCTGCCCACCGACGTGTGGGCCGTGACCTGCGCGAGCAACTGCACGCGGGGCGGCTCGTGGCGTGAGCAGCACCTCGAGGGCCCGTTCGACGCGCGCAAGGTCCCGCTGACCAGCGTGGGACGCCTGCTCGGCGACTACACGGGCCTGGTCTCGACCGGTGACGGCTTCACCGCCGTGTACGGCGTGACCACCGGCGACGCCGCCAACCCGGTGGACCTGCACAGCGCGGTCTTCTCCCGCTGAGCGACGCCGCCCGCCCGGCGACGGGGTTCCGGTCACCCACCGGAACCCCGCGCCCGGCCTACGGGAACTGCGTCCAGGCCTTGACGACGTGACAGCCCTGGGAGTCGCCGGAGACCGTGGAGGCAGGTCCCGACTGGCCGGAGACCTTGGTGACCCAGGGGCCGACCACCGTCCTCGTGTACGGGTAGTGCGCCGAGTTGCACGTGGCGGCCACCCGGTAGCTGCCGAAGCCGCTGGCGCAGAACGCCCCCGCCACGTTCGTCGTCGTGTTCACGGAGCTGAAGCAGTTCCAGACTTCGGCGTGCGCGGGGGCGGCGAGTCCGGCGAGGACCACCGCGCCGCCCGCCGCCGCGGCCAGGATCTGTGCGAACCTTCGCATCGCGTCTCCTTCGCGTCTTTCTCCAGGGCTGACGCGCTTCATCCTTCAGCGGCCGCGGGTCTCGGCCCAGGGCGCGGGGAGGACATCTGCCGGGCGTTTCAGGGTGACGCCGTGCGGATGACGCGGCTCCCGACGAGGGACGAGACGCCGAGGGTGACGCCTGCCCCGATCAGGATCGTGAGCGCGTACGGGAGGGGCGCGGCCGCCGGCAGCGGGTTGCCCGTCTTGACGAGGGCGAAGGGGAGGACGCTGAGAAAGGCGCCCCCGCTGCCGGCGGCGACGCTGACGGCGGTGGCCGCGGCCATCTCCCCGACCAGCATGCGGTGGGTCTGGGCGCGGGTCGAGCCGATGAGGGACATGACCGCGAACTCGGTACGCCGCCGGGTGATGGACGCGACGAGGTTGTTGGTGAGGGCGATGCCCATGAACGCCGCGATCAGGGCGACGACGAAGTAGTTGATCGAGGCGAGGACCTGGCCCGTGCCGTCCGTCGTACCGGCCGAGTTCTCGATGCCCTGCATGCTGAGCGTGCCCGCGGCGACGCCGACGAAGAGGGTGAGGAAGGTGACGGCCGGGCGTACCCGGTCGGGGGCGGCGGAGAGGTTGATCGCGGCCAGGTGGGAGGAGGCGGCGCCGTCCGCCCCGCGGAAGGCTCTGAGCGTGGCGTTCGCCGCGGCGACCAGCTCGGGGGCGAGGACGCACAGGCCGACGGCGACGAGCACGCAGCCAGGCCCGGTCATCGCCGTCGTACGGACGTCGGCCGGGTCCATGCCGAGCACCGCGGCCGAGGAGCCGAGACCGGCGGCGATCGTGATGACGGCGGCGAGGCGGCGGCGGCCACCGGGGCGCCGTCCCGTACGGCGGCGCGGGGGCGGGGCCGCGTCGGCGACGGGGCTGCGGCGGGCGAGGGCGCGGCTGCCGATCCAGGCGGCGAGCACGCTCGCGGCCAGCACGACGAGCACGCCGAGTACGGGCAGGAGCACCCCGGGCGCGTAGACCGAGGCCGGGTCGGTGAGCCCGGCCGAGCGGATGCCGCGCATGACCGCCCAGCCGACGAGGTGGCCGCCGGCCAGGCCGGGCAGGGCCGCGACGGCCGAGACGGCCGCCGTCTCGATGACGAGCAGGCGCTGGACCTGGTGCGGGCTCGCGCCGATGAGACGGAGGCCGGCGATCTCCCCGGCCCGCCCGCTGAGCGCCACGCTGATCGTCGAAACCATCGCGAACAGGACGATCGCGATGACCCAGCCCCCCATGATGAGCGGGAACTGCACCAGGAAGGCACGGTCGGCGGCGGCCGTGCCGGCGGCCAGCCCTGTGCCCAGCAGGCTCGTCATGGCCGTGACCAGGATCATGCCGACGAGCGCCACGAGACCGGTGGCGACCGCGCCGGCGCGGTGATACGCGAAGGAGCGGATGGCGAGCTTGAGCATCAGTTCACCGCCGCCTCGTTCGCGGCCTGCTCCGCCGACTCGACCAGGACGGCCATCCGGCCGGCGACCTGCTGGGCGCGGGGACGCGGGAGGTGGTCGACGATCCGCCCGTCGGCGAGGAAGAGGACGACGTCGGAGTAGGAGGCGGCGACCGGGTCGTGCGTGACCATGATGATCGTCTGGCCGTTGTCCGCCAGCTCGCGCATGAGGCGGAGCACCTCCCTGGCGCTGCGGATGTCGAGGGCGCCGGTCGGCTCGTCGGCGAAGACGATGTCCGGCTCGGTGATCAGCGCCCGGGCGACCGCGACGCGCTGCTTCTGGCCGCCGGAGAGCTGATGGGGACGGTGACCGCCCCGGTTGCCGAGCCCGACGCGGGTGAGCAGCCCGTTCGTGCGGGCCGGATCGGTCCTGCGGGCGTCGAGGCGTAGCGGGAGCTCGACGTTGTCGACGGCCGACAGCGCGGGCAGCAGGTTGAACGACTGGAAGACGAACCCGACGCGGCGCCGGCGCAACCGGGCGAGCTGGGTCTGGTCGAGCCCGCTCAGGTCCTGCCCGTCGAGCTCGACGGCGCCCGAGGTCGGCCGCTGCAGCCCGGCGGCGCAGTGCAGGAGGGTGGTCTTGCCGGAGCCCGAGGGCCCCATGATCGCGATGAAGGACGACCTGGGGACGTCCAGGTCGATGCCGCGCAGCGCGTGCACGGGCCCGGCCTCGCCCGGATATTCGCAGCGCAGGGCGCGGATGCGGAGCACGGGCGGGGCGAGGGTGGCCGGGGTGGAGTACGGGGTCATGCGGTTCTCTCCCGAGGATGTGAACGATCGGCTTAAATGATCGTTTCAAACGAACGTTTATTTGATACGGTAGGGGATGTGAGTGCGAAGGACAAGCTGCTGACGGCGGCCCGCGACTGCCTGCTGACGAAGGGGTACGCGCACACGACCGTGCGCGACCTGGTCGCGGCGTCGGGGGCGAACCAGGCGTCGATCAACTACCACTTCGGGTCCAAGGAGCAGTTGCTCACCCGGGCCCTGCGCGATCTCAACGCGGAGTGGGGTGAGCTGCTGTTCGCGGTGCTCGCGGAGCCCGGGGGCGAGGAGGCCCTGTGGGGCCGGATCATCGAGTCGATCCAGGCCAACCGGTCGCTCTGGTTCGTGAACTTCGAGTCCGTCGCGTCGGCGCGGCAGGACGAGGAGATCCGCGCCATGATCGCCGGCGGCCAGGAGCTGGCCCGGGCGTCGCTGGCGCGGGCGTTCGCGGGGCTCGGGCCGGAGAGCGATCCGGCGCGGGTCCAGGCGGTCGGGTCGCACTACTATGCCCTGCTGGTGGGGCTCGCCGCGCAGTGGATCACCGATCCCGAGCGTGCGCCGTCGGCGGCGCAGTTCGTCTCCCGAAGCTAGAGAGCCGCTGGCACACTACTCTGTGGCACTGTATAGTGGTACTCGGTACTACTGAGTACCTGGAGATCGAAGAGGGTGTGCGATGGACGGCCTGACGGAGATGCTGAAAGGCACGCTCGAAGGCTGCGTGCTCGAGATCATCGGCAGCGAGGAGACCTACGGCTACGCCATCACGCGCCGGCTGAACGAACTCGGCTTCGCCGACGTCGTCGAGGGGACCGTCTACACCATCCTGCTGCGGCTGGAGAAGAACGGGCTCGTCCAGGTGACGAAACGACCGTCCGGGGTGGGCCCGCCGCGCAAGTTCTACGCGCTCAACGACGCGGGACGCGCGGAACTCGCGACCTTCTGGGCGAAATGGGAGTACATCACGTCACGGCTCGACAAGCTCAAGGAGGGCGGGAGATGAACTTCTGGGACACGATCACCGGCAACGACATCACCAGGGACTGGAAGGCGCTCGAAGTCCGGGCCGCGGCGTTGCCGGCCGACCACCGGGCGGCGTGGGAAGAGATCAAGGGACATGTCTCCCTCTACTCGGACTTCACCGGCCGCAACCTGATGCCGATTCTCGACGGTGCTCTGGGGCTGCTCGAAGAGACGGCGGCCGACGGGCAGAGCATTCACGAGGTGCTGGGTGACGACATCGCGGGCTTCTGCGCGGCTCTGGCCGGCGGAAAAGGCGCCCGGAACTATCGCGACCGGTGGCGCGAGCAGTTGAACAGGAACGTGGCGAGGAAACTGGGCCGGCTGGGAGGCTGACGTGAGCATCCGGGACATCATCGAGGGCAAGAAACAGTGGCGGGCGCACATGGCGCGCGTCAAGGCGCTCCCGCCGGACTACCAGGTCGTCTACAAGGAGATGCAGCGGTACTACTTCAAGGTCGGACCGGTCGATCTGGTCGGCGGGTCCCTGCTCTCGGGGATCGTCGACTTCTTCGAGGAGGGCGTCGCGGACGGCAAGGGAGTCCTGGAGCTCGTCGGCGACGACGTCGCCGCCTTCGCCGACGACCTGATCAAGGACTCACGCACGTACGCGGACATCTATCAGGAGTCCATCAGCGGGAAGGCCGGCCCGGCCGGGAAGTGACGCGTGGCGGCAACCCTGGCCCGGCGCCCTTCTACCTGAGCCTGCGTGTCACCCGGCGGGCGAGCGGGACCAGCCAGGCGGTGAGACAGACCAGCCCGCCGAGCAGATGAAACGGGCCGGCTTCCGGCCAGGATCGCACGATCCAGTACGTCGGCAACGGCGCGAGCGACCAGCCCGCCGGCCCGCTCAGCCACCACGCCGCGACCGGCAGGTACGCGGGCAGCGCCAGCACCTTGTCCGCCGTGGCGCCCTGCACCCGGCTGCGGGCGACCGCGAGCGTCGCAAGGGTCATCAGCGGCCCGAGCGGTACGGCGAGCACGAGCGCGCCGGTCGCCGAGGCGGGCACCAGACCGGACAGCGGCGCCGCGACCGCGAGCCCGGCGGCGCTGAGCAGCGTGACGGCCGTCAGCCGGTAGGCGAGGTAGCGCGGCACCCCGAGCGGCGAGGTGCGCACGACGGCGAGTGTGCCGTCCTCCAGGTCGTCCAGCACGATCAGCGCGCCCGTCATGCCGAAGGCGACCGGTACGTGCACGGCGATGGCGAGCATCGCCAGCACCGGTTCATAGGAGGTCAGGTCCGGGCCGCCGGTCCGCTGCAGCCATCCAGCCAGCGGCGGGTAGCCGAAGCGGAGCGCGAGCGCGAGCAGCAGCGGGCTGAACGCCACCGCGGCCAGCATCGTGTCCCGGGTGATGTTGCGCAGGTCCGCGCGGGGGAACACCAACCAGCGGGGCCGGCTGGGGATCGCCCGCACGTGGACGACGGTCCGGCCGGGCGCCGCGTCCTGACCGGCGCGCAGCCGCCACGTGGCGTACCCCACGGCCGCCGCCGCCCACAACGCCAGATAGCCGAGCAGCGGGCCGGCCGGATACGGCGCGTCACCGCGCAGCAGCATGAGAGCGCCGGTCGTGGGCGTGGCGTACCACAGCACCCCGGTCAGCAGCCCGGCGGACACCGCCAGCGGCACCGCGAGCAGCAGCGCCATCGGGCCCGCCAGCGCCACCATGAACCCGACGAGCTCGTCCTTGCGGGCGGCGACGCCGGCCGCGACGGCGAGCAGGAGCAGGCCGGTCAAAGCGATCGCGGGCAGTCCCGCACCGATCTGGCCCGTGCGCCCTCCGGCGAGCAGGACCGGTACCGCGCCGAGGGTGGTGAACGCGGCGAGCGGGGCCGATCTCGCCGCGATCCGTTCCCATGGCCGCGCCGGGCTCACGGCGAGCGCGGCGGCGGCGCCGGTGGAGCGGTCGGTGACGGTCAGAGCCCCCGCGAACAGGGTGCCCACCGTCACGACCTCCACGAACAGCAGGTACGGCGTCGCGACCCGCGCGGCCCGTACCGGCAGCAGGACGAGCAGAACGGACCAGAACCCGGCGAGCCCGAGCACCGCCGCCGGGACGCCCTGGCGCCACTGCGCGCGCAGTTCGAGCGCGAGCAGGGCGGCCGGCCGCGTCATGACGCCCCGCTCACGGCAGAGGTGGTCCGGGTGACCGCGATGAAGACGTCGGCGAGCGCGGCCTCGCGGGTGTGCACGGTCCGCACCCGGCCGGTGGCGAGCAGGTCCAGCAGCCCGGGATCGTCGGCGGCCGGGAACTCGGTTTGCCGCAGCTCACCGGCTTCGGCGAACTCCACGACCACCGAGCGGCGGCCGTAGGCGAGCCGGAGGTTGCGCGGGGTGTCGACGGCCACGAAGGCGCCCTCGCGCATGAACGCCACCCTGGTGCACAGTTCCTCGACGGCCGGCATGTCGTGAGTGGTGAGGAAGACGGTGCGCCCCGCGTCCGCCTGCGCGCGGATGATCGCGCGGACGTCGGCGGCGTGGGTCGGGTCCAGCCCGGACGTCGGCTCGTCGAGGAAGAGCACGTCCGGGCGGTGCAGGATCGCACGGGCCAGGTTCAGCCGCATCTTCATGCCCTTGGAGAACGTCGCGGCGCGCTGGTCGGCGGCGCCGGCGAGGCCGACGGCGGCCAGCACCTGGTCCGGCCGGTCCACCGGTCGGCGGTGGAGGGCGGCGAAGGCGGCCAGGTTCTCCCGGGCGGTGAGCTTGGGGAAGTACGCCGGCAGCTCGAAGCCGACGCCGATCCGCTCGTACAGGTCCCGGCCCCAGCCGGCGACGGGCCGGCCGAGCACCTGGACGCGGCCGGTGTAGCGGCGGTGCTGGCCGGTGAGCACGCGCTGGGTCGTGGACTTGCCGGCGCCGTTCGGGCCGAGCAGGCCGAACACCTCGCCGGCGTCCACCGTGAAGTCGACGCCGGCCACCGCATCCCGTGCGGCGGCCCGGTAGCGCACCCGGAGTGCCTCGACCCGGATGGTCTCTTTTTGCATCACAATGCAAATTTACATGAGCGTGTAGGGTAGCGCCATGGGGTTGCGAGAGCGGAAGAAGGAACAGACCCGGGCCGCGCTGGTCGAGGCCGCGGAACGGCTGTTCGCCGAGAAGGGGTACGACGGGACCACGGTCGCCGACATCGCCGCCGCCGCGAACGTCTCGACGCGCACGTTCTTCGGCTACTTCCGCGCCAAGGAGGAGGTGCTGTTCGCCGGCACCGATCAGCGGCTGAGGGCGATCGGGGCGGCGTTCGACGCCGTACAGGCCGACACCCCGCTGGAGGCGGTGCGCCAGATTCTCGAGCGCGTCATGGCGGCGTCGGACGACCTGTCCAGCCCTGACCGGCTCGCCGTCATGCTCGCCAAACCCGAGCTGCAGGCCCAGGCGCTGCAACGGCTGATCGCGGCGGAGCGCCTGATCGCCGAGCGGCTGCGGCGCGCCTACCCCGACCGGCTGGACGACACGCTGGCCCGCGCGACGGCCGGCGCCCTGGTGGGCGCGCTGGTCGGCGCGGTCATGGGAGGCATCGAGCAGGGCGAGCCGCCGCAGGAGCTGCGGGAGCGGATGCGCCGCGCCCTTCACCTGCTGGAGGACGGGCTGCGCACCCTCGAATGAGCGAGCTCCTCACTTCCCGTCGTCCTCCCCGCTGACCCGGCGCAGGGCGTCCGGCAGCCCGTGCGGGTGCGGATGGCGCAGCGGTCCCGCGCCCGGATCCTCGCGCAGCTCCTTCACCAACGCCGCGCAGAGCAGGAGCATGACGACCACGAACGGCAGCGCGACCAGGATCGTGGCCTGCTGCAGCGCCTCCAGCCCACCGGCCAGCAGCAGCACCAGCGCGATCGCCCCGACCAGCACCCCCCACATCACCACCAGGGGCCGAGGCGGGTGGAGCGAGCCCCGGCTGGAGAGCGAGCCGAGCACCAGGGAGGCCGAGTCCGCGCTGGTGACGAAGTAGAGCGCGATCAGGAGCGCGGTGATCGCGGTGGCGAGCGTGGCGAGCGGCAGCTGGCCGAGCAGCGCGAACATCGCCGCCTCCGCCCCTTCCGCGATCTTCCCGGTGAAGTCGGCCGCGCCCGACAGCTGCATCCGGACGGCGCTCCCGCCGCTGATGGAGAACCAGAGCACGCTGGCTCCGGAGGGGATGAGCAGCACGCCGACGACGAACTCGCGGATCGTCCGGCCCCGGGACACCCGGGCGATGAAGGCGCCCACGAACGGCGCCCAGGACATCCACCACGCCCAGTAGAAGATCGTCCACGTGCCGAGCCAGTTCTTGTCGACGAACGCTCCCGTCCGCGAGGCCATCGAGAGCAGGTCGTTCAGGTAGCCGCCGAGCGAGGCGGGGATCAGGTCGAGCACCGCCACGGTCGGCCCGAAGACGAAGATGAACAGGGCCAGCAGGGCGGCCAGATAGACGTTGAGCGTGCTGAGGACGCGCACGCCGCGGTGCACCCCGCTGGCCGCCGAGACGACGAACCCGGCCGTCAGGACGATGATGACGATCACCTCCAGCCGCCGACCGCCGAGCCCGAACAGCTCGTTGACGCCGTACCTCACCTGGAGCGTCCCCAGGCCCAGGCTGGTCGCGGTGCCGAAGACCGTGGCCAGGACGGCCAGCAGATCCAGCATCCGCCCCACCACCGGCCTGGGCCGGCCCCCGAACAGCGGGGTGAACGCCTCGCTGAACCGGTTGCCCCGCCCCTTGCGGAAGGTGGAGTAGGCCAGGGCCATGCCGGTGATCGCGTAGATCGCCCACGGGTGCAGGGTCCAGTGGAACAGGGAGTACTCCATCGCGGTGCGCGCGGCCTGGGGCGAGCCCGCCGCGAGACCGAGGTCGGGCGGGGGGCTGAGCAGGTGGGTCAGGGGTTCGGCGACGCCGTAGAACATCAGCCCGATGCCCATCCCGGAGCTGAACATCATCGCGGTCCAGGCGAGATTGGTGAACTCCGGCTCGTCGTCGTCCGCGCCGAGCCGGATCCTGCCGTACCGGCTGAGCGCGAGCACGACGGCCAGCACCAGGAAGAAGTCGGCGGCCACGACGAACAGCCAGCCGAGGTTGCCCAGCACCCACCCGAGCGCGGCGCTGCCGGCCGTGGCCAGCGACTCGGTGAAGATCGCGCCCCACAGCATCACCGCCACCAGCAGCCCCACGGCGACGGCCAGCAGGGGGAGGTCGGGTCTGGTCGGGCGCATCATGCCTCCGGCATCACTACTGTCAGTGGGATCAATACTCCCCTGAGTGAATGCCGGTGAACCGCGACGACCGGCTCCCGAGCGGGAGCGCGGCCCCGCGGCTCAGCTGATGCTGTCCAGCAGGCTCCGGCAGACCTGCTCGCAGCGGCGGCAGGCGTCGGCGCAGGCCCGGCAGTGGGCGTGCATGTCGGCGTGCTGGGCGCACTCGTCGGCGCAGCTGCGGCATGCCTGGATGCACGCCTGCAGCTGGGCGCGGGTGATGTTGGCGTCGTAGCCGGTGTGCCGTGACAGGACGCGGGCGGTGGTGGAGCAGATGTCGGCACAGTCCAGGGCGGTGCGGATGCACTTGCGCAGCTGGTCGACGTGCTGCTCGCTCAGGCAGGCGTCGGCGCAGGCGGTGCAGGCCTGCGCGCAGTCGATCAGCGCCTGGACGGCGTCGGCGATCAGGCCGCGGTCCAGGTTGATGTCGGCGGGGTAGGTGTCGAGCATTTCGCGGACCGGCATGTGCGTCCCTTCTGAAGGTGGCTGTCGTGCTGAAGGAGCGCTACCCGCCGAGTTCTCGCATTACCGTCTGCGGGGCGGATCGGTTCCGTCAAGCGGGTCCACCGGGGGGCGCGTCCCGTCCGGACAGCTCCCGCTTGCGGCGCAGCAGCGCGGCCCGCCGGACGTGAGCCCGTACGACGAGGACGGCTGACACGGCGGTGACGACCGCGCCGGTCGCCAGGGCGGGAGCGAGGCCCGCGCCCCGCTGCACGGCCGCCACCACGAGGATCACGGTGGTGGCGACCGACGCGGCCAGGGCGAACCACCCCGCGACCACCCGGTCCAGCGCCAGCAGCGGCGTGCGCCGGGTGACCAGCCAGCCGCCGTACCCGGCCCAGGCCAGGCACACCAGAGTGAACACGGCGAAGGCCAGACGGGTACGGCCCGGCAGCGCGGCCGGCTCGGTCGCCCACAGCGACCCCGCGCACACTGCTCCGGCCAGCCCGCTCACCAGGGCCACGACACCGCGCAGCCGCCGCCACGGCGACAGCACCGGCGACAGCCGGCCGATCATCTCGTCGGCGGACAGGTTCGGCTCGTCGTTCATCGCTTCGATCCCTTCTCCGTCAGGTGGTCGCGCAGCAGGCGGCGGGCGCGGTTGAGCCGTGACTTGACCGTTCCGACCGGCACGGCGCAGATCTCGGCGCAGTCCTCCAGCGACAGGTCCTCCAGGTAGAACAGCACCAGGACCTCCCGCTCCCGTACGGGCAGGCGGGACAGGGCGGCGATCAGCGCGGCGCGCTCCACCACGACGCCGGCGGCGTCCTCGGTGACCGGCTCCTGCTGCGCGCCGGCCTCGGCCACGCTGTACTCCTGGCGCAGCCGGTCGGTCACGGCCCGCCTGGCGATCGTGAACAACCAGGGCGCGAACCGCCCCGGCTCCCTCAGCCGCGGCAGCCCGCGGATCACCGCCAGCCAGACCTCCTGGGTCACGTCGTCGGCGCGTTCCGCGCCCAGCATCCCGCGCACGTACGTCCGCACCGGCTCGTGCCAGGAGCGCACCAGCTCGGTGAGCGCGTCGTGCTCGCCGAGCTGGCAACGCACGATCAACAGCTCGTCGGTCATCCCGTCCTCCTGTCGTTCACCGGTACAGTCGGGAAACCCGGCCGCCAGGTTCACGTCAGCAAGGCGGCCGGTACGCCGGGCCCGGCAGGTAGTGCCGCCATTCGGCCGGGGTGATCGCGGGGAACGCCAGCGCGCAGACGTCCCGGGCGGCCCGGTCCGCGTCGGTCTACCAGAGCCGGGCCGTGCCGTCGTCGCTCGCGGTCGCGAGCACCCGCCCCCGGTCTGGAACGCCACCCCGGTCACGTTGCCGATGTGCGTGCCGAGGGTCCCCGGCCGTTGGATGTCCCAGACACTGCGCAGGAACTGATCGCCGCTCTTCTGACAACCTGTAAACAATCATGTGAAAATTCGCACCGTACGCCCCATCCGCACCTCGTTGATCAGGAGGAGCGGGCCGCCGCTATAAGCTGCGGCCACTCCTGGTTAGACGTCGTCCTCGCCACTGATCCACTGATCCACTGATCCACGTACGTACGTGACAGGCCGACGCAGCTCTGCTCATGGTGGGCACGCGCTTCCCGCGCGCGCCCTGAGGTCACGGATGGCACAGGGCAGGTCGAATGACGGCGATCGGGAACACGCAAGGCCGGTCCGCGCCCGAAGACGGGCGTCCACCGGCGGGCTGGTACCGCCGCGACCCCTTGGGGTACGTCGAGCACGCCTTCGCCACCCGCGGGCCGGTGTTCCGGCTGCCTGACGACGGGTCGCTGTGCGTGGCCGACCCGGCGGAGGCCCTGCGGGTCCTCCACGACCAGGACGGCAACTACGACGAGATCTCCGACTTCTTCCACGTACGCGGCGGACGGCTGGAACCGCGTGCCGCGCAGGTCGTCATCGGCCGAGCCGCCCGCGCCACCCTCCGCGCCCACCTCGCCGCACACCCCGAGCGGCTGACCGCCGTGGTGGCCGAGCTGGGGGAGACCAGCGCCTGGCCCGCCGCCGGCCACGCCGCCGTGCACCGGGTCCTGTCGGAAGCGCTGCTGCGCCCGGACAGCCCGCCCGACCTGCGTCGCCTCATGGCGCTGGTGGTACGCCGCGACGTGCTGATCCGCCCGGCCGGGCGACTGCCCCGGCTCCGGCGGGCGGCGTTATGGACGCGCGTCGTGCGAGCCCTGGCCGCCGAGGCCACCGCCCGCCGCGCCACCCCTGGCCAGCCGGGTGATCTGCTGGACGCCGTACTGGGGGCCGCGCCGCCCGGCACTCCGCCCGGCCAGATCGCCCAGGTGTACCTGCTGCTGTTCCGGACCTCGGTCGCGCCCGTGGCGCACGTGGTCGCCTGGGCGCTGCTGGAGTCCGCCGCCCAGGGCGTCGACCTGGCGTCCGTGTCGCCGGAGTCGGCCGTAAGGGAGTCGCTGCGGCTGTGGCCGGTGGCGTGGCTGCTGGGCCGTCCCGTGCTGCGCGCCCACGAGATCGGCGGCGTGCCGCTGGAGCCGGGGGAGAGCGTGTCCGTCTGCCCGTACCTGCTGCACCGGGACGAACGGCACTGGCCGGACGCGGCCGGCTACCGGCCCGGCCGGTGGGACGGCCACGAACCCCGGGGCCCGTACCTGCCCTTCGGCGGCGGCGCGTTCACCTGCGCCGGAGCCGCCGTGGCCCACTCGCTGGCCGCCGGCCTGCTCGCCGCCCTCACCGCCGGCGCCCGGCTCCAGGTACGCGGCGGCCTCGGCCGTCCCCACGTCGCCGGCATCATCACCCCTCCCGGCTTCGAGCTGCGACGGACCCCGTACCGGACCTGACCACCAGCGCACGCTCGTCGGAAGGAGGTGAACTCTGTGAAGAAGCTGCTGCGTCGCGTCACCGGCCGCCGGATCAACCGGCAGGCGTGGTTCATCTGGTAAGTCCTGTTCGCCGGCCGCGCCGGGCGCTCGCTCGCCCGGCGCGGCCTCCGACGCGACCGTGGGGAGGCGCTCGTGGACGAGACGCTGGCGGCGTACGAGGGCGTCGCCCACCGGTACGACGAGCTCAACGCCCGCCTGGACACCGCGGCCCTGGTGGACCGCTTCGTGGAGGCCGCGGAGCGCTACGGCTCCGGCGGGCGGCGCCTCCTGGACGCCGGCTGCGGCACCGGCCGCAGCAGCCTCGCCTTCCGCGAGCGCGGCTTCGACGTGACCGGCTACGATCTGTCCCCGGCCATGGTGGAGCAGGCGCGGCACCGGCCCGGCGCGAACGGGACACGGTTCCTGGTGGGCAGCCTGCAGCAACCCCCGCCCGGCCTCACCGGCTTCGACGTGGTGGCCTGCGTGGACGTCCCGATGACGTACCTGACCAGCACCGACGACCTGCACCGGGCACTGGCTGCCGCGCGCGGCCAGCTCGCCGACGGCGGACTGCTCCTGTTCGACCTCAACACCATCGGCTACTACCGGCGCACGTTCGCCGCCCCGATGGTGGCCGACCGCGGGGACCGGTACGTGACCTGGTTCGCGCTCTCCGCACCGATCGAGCCGGACGCGACGGTGGTCACCCAGTTCGACCTCTTCGAACGCGACGGCACGACCTGGAACCGGCTGTCGATGCGACACGTACAGCACCACCACTCCGACCGCACGCTCCGCCGGACGGCGGAGGCAGCGGGCCTGCGCGTGCTGGCCGCACACGGGCTGGTGGGCACCTCACTGCGCAACCCGCCCGACGAGGACGCCCACGACCGCATCCTGTACGTCGTCGGCGCACGGTGATCCCGAGGGCGATGAGGACATGTCAGGCGGCGCCCAGCGGATGCCTGTCCTCCCGCACGGGCAGCAGAACCCATGATCGCGGAGCGTGGGCAGTCACTCTGAACGATCGTGTTACGAGTTCTCCCGTCATGGTCGTGTCCCAGCGCATGCCGGCGACCATGCGTTCCAGGTAGCCCGGGTCGCTGACGGTCACCACGATCTCTGCGTAAGGGATCTCATTGAAGGAGTGGTCCTCCCCCAACTCCAGCCCATCCCATCCCATACGTCCAGCTCCTCCGGATCTTCCAGCGCTGCGGCCTCGCTCAGGTGCGGGGCGTTCCGGTAGGGGCCGACGTCGTAGGAAGTCACGATGTCGGCGGCGCGTTGTGAGAACTCCTCGGCGTCGCCCGAAGGAACACGGAATAGCCGGGGCGGCTGCCCCCGCTTGGTAACCCTTATCTCCATGCTCCGATCCGCCATGCCCTGCAACATCAGCCGCTTGCGTCCCAGGATGCCGGAAGCGCCGCTGACGCCGGGGGAGAAGCGGCTTGATCATCGCCCACACGGTTCGTCGCCGACTCCCACGGATATATCAGGCTTGACTTATATAAGTATTGCGTGAAACGTTCGGTCCGTGCATGAACGCTTCCGCCGGTTCTGGCGTCAGCGCCTGGACATGCTGGGGACCGAACTCGCACGCGCCCGGCGCGAGCGCCGGAACCCGCCTGACGAGGCACCGTCCAAGGAGGGACGACCAGGTTCGAACGACGACAAGGAGGAAGAAGAAGACCGGTTGATCGACATCGTCAACCAGGCCGACGCCCTCACCGGTAGATCGGCCACCAGCCGATTGTCAGCGGTGAGGGATGCTCGCTGCTGCTGCGGCACACGTACGACGCCTGGATCGAAGAGTGTGCGGCGCCCGCGCCGACCCCGACCGGATCAGCAGATCGCTCACCCCAGCTCAGGGGCGTGTTCCAGCTCGAGAACAACGCCGGCGTTGTGCCCACCTGCCATTCCCTACCGCACACCGAGTCAGCCGGACGGCGACTCACCGACGATCATCAGGAGCGGACCGATGACCGAGAACCTCGCCACAACGACCGGCAGGACGACCCGAACGCTGCTGATGTGCGGCGCCGTCGCAGGCCCGCTCTACATCGTGGTGGTCCTGCTGCAGATGCTGACCAGGGACGGGTTCGACATCAGCCGGCACCCGGCCAGCATGCTGAGCAACGGTGACCAGGGATGGATCCAGATCGCCAACTTCGTGGTCAGCGGCCTGCTGTTCGTAGCGGGAGCGATCGGTCTGCACCGGGAACGTGATCCGGCAGGCTGGGCCGGCACCTGGGGGCCGCAATTGGTCGGCGTCTGCGGCGCCGGGATGGTCGCCGCCGCATTCTTCTCCGCCGATCCCGCCGACGGCTTCCCGCCTGGGACGCCCCTCGGCCCGCCCACGGACATGAGCACACACGCGATGGTGCATTTCCTCGTCTCCGGGGTCGCCTTTCTCTCGCTGGTCGGCGCGAGTTTCGCGTTCGGCCGACGGTTCGCGACGGCCGGACACCGCGGCTGGGCTGCCTTCAGCATGGCGACCGGCGCGCTCTTCCTGGCCGCCTGGATCTCGATCTTCACAATCCAGGGTTCCCGGGTGGCCAATGTCGCCTTCGCGCTCGCCATCGCGCTCGCCCTGGCATGGGCGTCGCTCCTGGCGGCGTACCGGCTGACTCGGCTCTCTGCGGCGGCACAGGCCTGACCCTCAGCATGCTCTCGCCGGGCGCACGCTACAGCGCGGCCTTCGTCCGCCTCGGCGAGGCTGCCGATCGCGAGCCTTTCACCCGGACGCGCTCCCGTCCCGGGCCTCCTGGTAGCGCGCCCAGCCTTCGTCGAGGACGCGGAACCCCGCATCGATGGTTGATGCCGGATCCGCCTCGTGGGTGGCGCTGAGCTGGATCTGCAGGGCGAAACGGACGTAGAAGCGGATCTCGTCGTTCGGCTCCGTGAGTCCGAACTCCTCGGTGATCGCGGCGACCAGGGCGCCCTCGTGGCGGAACCACATCTTCTCCGCGTAGTCGAGGAGGGCCGGGGTCTCCTCCATGAGGGTGAGGATCTGGCGTTGGGGGCCGGACCTCATCGCGGCGATCTCGGAGAGGTAGTGCGCCTTCAGCGCGTCGGAGATCGTGGTTCCCGGCGCGCGGCCGCTCACCGCGGCCACTAGGCGCTCGTGCCGTTCGTCCTCGTCGCTGAAGACCAGGGCCTCCTTCTGCGGGAAGTGCGTGAAGACCGTCTTGGGGGAGACGTCCGCCTTGTCGGCGATCTCGCGGACGCTGACCCCGTCGAAGCCGCGTTCGAGGAAGAGCGCTGTCGCCGCGTCCAGGATCGCCGCCCGTGTCGCCGCCTTCTTGCGTTCACGCCGTCCCACGGCCGTTCCGTCAACCATGGCCAGATCCTACTAGTTCCGGACTCCAACTACATTGACGATAAAAGTAGTCTCGGTGTAGTAAGTGGGTGAGTGAAGTTATATCGGCGGCTGACGCACCCAGCGCCGAGACCAGGAAGGACCATGACCATGACCATGACCAGCGACGTCAACGCGTACCGGCCTGCGCAGCGCCGCACCGCGGGAGCATTACTCCTCGCCGGGCCGATGATCTTCCTGCTCGCCGAGTTCATCGCCGCGGCGGCCTGGACGGATCCGCCCTACAGCTACACGTACCACTTCATCAGCAATCTCGGAGTCCACGGGCCCTCGACGCTGTTCGGGCAGTACATGTACTCACCGCTGGCATGGGTGATGAACACCGGCTTCTTCCTGTTCGGGCTCACCATCCTGGCCGGTGTGGCCGCGCTGCGCGGACTGCGCGGCCGGCACCGCTGGGCGGCGCTCGCGCCCGCGACGCTGCTGGCCGCCGGCGGCGTCCTGCTGGGCTTGTTCCCCGGATCCGGCGAGGCGATGAACGACGGCACCGGCGACTTCCACTCCCTGGGCGCCCTGGCAGGGTTCATCGGCGGCAACGTCCTGGCCATCGTGCTCGGGAGCATGCACCGGCGCATCGGACTTTCCCCGAAACTCGGGCGAACGCTGGTCACGGTCGGCGTGATCGGCCTGGTCTCGATGGTGGCGTACTTCGCCGACATCATCTCCGGGGCCAACGTCCTCGTCGGCCTCATCGAACGCGGCGCCGTCCATCCGTTCCTGATCGGCCTCACCTGCGCGGGAGTTTCGCTCCGGTGTGCGTGGTGCCGCCCCTCGGCGACTGACTGAGCCGGCCGGTAGCAGCTGGTTGAGCCCGAGCGCGCCCGGCGCAATCCTCACCGGGGACCGGCACCGTATGGCCCTGCTGATGGCCAAAACCCCCTACCTGTTCGACGTCAGCCCAGCACGCACACCCCCCGCCTCCGCCGTCCGCCCGATTGGGTGACCACCGCCGCGGACCTCGACGCCCTCCTTCCCGCACTGCCGGAGCGTCCTGACCGCGGTGGCCCTCCGTCAACCCCCCCGCACAACTGTGATCCGAGGAGAACCAGCGCACCGCGGACGTCGTCTTCGCGGTCAACCTCGTCGACTTCGGCCCGGACGGCCGCGCGAGCTGCGCCTTCGCCTTGCCGAGCCGTTCACCTGACCTTCTTGACGGGCATGATGGCCGCGGCGGCCGCGACCGCGGTCAGCAGGGAGAGCACCCAGACCACGCCGTAGCCGCCGGTCAGGGCGACGAGCTGGCCGGCGACGACGGGGCCGATGGCCTGGCCGAAGCTGAAGCTCATGCTGCCCAGCCCCAGGTCGCGGCCGGCGGCCTGCTTGTCGGGCAGTACGTCGATCAGCAGGGCCCGGTCCACGGCCAGGTAGCAGCCGGCGGCCAGGCCGGCGATGACGTTCTGGACGAACAGCGACGCCAGGGTCGGCCACAGCAGCGGCACCAGCATGGAGACGGCGAACAGTGCCGAGGCTCCGATCACGAAGGGCTTGCGGCGCCCGATGCGGTCGGACAGCCGGCCGGTGACCAGCATCGCGACGAGGGTGCCCGGCAGGACGGTCAGGGACATCAGCGGGATGAACCGGGTGGCCTCGGCGGCGCTGAGGGCGGGCTGGATGTAGCTCTGCATCATGTAGAGGCTGAAGGCGTTGGACGCGCCGTAGCTGAACATCATCGTCACCGACGCGACGCAGACCCACCGGAAGTCGGCCGAACGCAGCGGGATGACGTACGACTTGAGCAGGGCCAGCCAGTTGGCCGGAGGGAGCTGCAGCCCGGTGGAGGAGCGGTCGCGGGCGATCAGCACGAACAGCAGGCCGGTGACGGCCAGGGCCAGGGCGAAGGGGAAGTAGGCGTCCAGACCCATCACGCCGAACAGGGTGCCCGCGGCGACGGAGCCGAGCAGCGCGCCGAACAGGGTGCCGATGCCGGACAGGGCGGAGACGGTGCCGAGCTTGTTGTGCGGGATGCGGTCGGGCACGGTGGTGCCCAGCGCTCCTTGGGCGGCGTTGATGGCGAGCTGGGCGAGGGCCCACGTGGCGATGAGCAGGCCGATGCCGGCCGAGTACCGGGCTCCGATCACCAGGGCGGCGCCGAGGACGGCCCCGCCGGCGATCCACGGGGCACGCCGGCCCCAGCGCGAGCGGGTACGGTCCGACAGCAGCCCGGCGATGGACTGGACGAACATCGTGGCGATGGAGCCGACGGCGGTGACGATCGACAGGCTGCTCGCGCGGGCCGCCTCGTAGGAGGCGAGCAGGTCGAGCTGGTGTTGCTGCTGCGCCGTGGCGGTGGCGGCGCCGGCGTCGATCTGGGCCTTGAGATTGGTCAGCTGTTGCAGGTTCGCGGTGGCGTCCGGGCCGGTGAAGTAGTGGGCGAACTCGATGTCCTGGACCTGCAGGGGCAGGATGACGGCGCCGACGCCGCCGTAGACGGCCGTGATGCCCGCCATCGCCAGGATGTAGAGGAGCAGGTAGCGGCGGAAGGGCGGCCCGCCGAGGTAGGTCATCGAGGTGCCGGGCACCGAGGGTTCGGCGATGTGCGGCTGGACGGGTGCGGCAGTGGTCATGGCAGCGTCTCCCATGGGGGGTGTGGAAGGTCAAAGAGCGCTGGTGAAGGCGTGAGCGCCGCCGGTCACCGTGTGGCGGGCGCCGTCGGGCAGGACGACGTCCGCCTCGATCCCCTTCGGGACGTGGATCTCGACGTCGAAGCCCATGTCCTGGCGGCGCCAGCCGCACGCGACGCGGCCGTGGGGGGTGTCCAGGGTGCCCCGGGCCCAGTCGAGGCCCGGGCCGGGGGTGGGCCGCAGGAGGACTCGGGCGTAGCCGGGTTCGGCGGGGCGGATGCCGGCGACGCTCTTGTAGAGCCAGTCGACGACGGCGCCGAGGGCGTAGTGGTTGAAGCTGGTCATCTCGCCTGGGTTGACGGTGCCGTCGGGCAGCAGGGAGTCCCAGCGTTCCCAGATCGTGGTGGCGTCCATGGTGACGGCGTAGAGCCAGGACGGGCACCGCTCCTGGAGCAGGAGCCGGTAGGCGTCCTCGACGTGGCCGGTCTCGGTGAGCGCCCAGGTGACGTAGGGGGTGCCGGCGAAGCCGGTGGCGACGCGGTGGTCGTCCTCTTGGACCAGGGCGGCGAGCCGGTCGCCTGCGGCCTGGCGCAGCTCGCCGTCCAGCAGCCCGAAGTGGATGGCCAGCGCGTAGACCGTCTGCGCGTCGGAGCGGATGGTGCCGTCGTGGTGCACGTAGTGCTTCATGAAGGCGTCGCGGGTGCGCCCGGCCAGGTCTCTCCAGCGACGGGCGTCCTGATCCTCGCCCAGGATGGCGGCCGTGTCGGCGGCGAAGCGGGCGCTGCGGTACAGGCAGGCCGTCGCGACGACTCCCGGGTCGGCCTTCGCCTGGTGGGGCCGGTCGGGCGGCGCGGCCGGGTCGAGCCAGTCGCCGAACTGGAAGCCGGTGTCCCACAGTCCCGATGGGGACAGCCGGGCTTCGGCTCCCTCCAGGTGCCGGACCATGGCGGGGTAGTGCTCGGCCAGCCGGTCGCGGTCGCCGTACGCGTGCCACAGGGTCTCGGGCACCCAGACGGCGGCGTCGCCCCAGATCGCGGTGGGCCCGAGCATGGGTTCGCTCTTCGCGCGGACCTCGGCGGGCGCGAACTTGAGCACGTTGGGCACCACGAACGGGACATGGCCGGAATGCTCGGTCTCCACGGCGAGGTCGAGCAACCAGCCGTGCAGCACGTCGGCGCAGTCGAACTGGTAACAGGCGGCCGGCGCGTAGACGGCGATGTCGCCGGTCCAGCCGAGGCGTTCGTCGCGTTGCGGGCAGTCGGTGGGCAGGTCGAGGAAGTTGCCCTTCTGGCCCCAGACGGAGTTCTCGACCAGCCGGTTGACCAGCGGGTTCGAGCACTCGAACGTGCCGGTGCGGCGCATGTCGGAGTGCACCACCACGGCTTCCAGGTCACCGGGTTGCCCGGTGATCTCGGCGTAGCGGAAGCCGTGGAAGGTGAGCGTGGGCTCGAAGACGTCCTCGGGGCCGCCGGACAGCACGAAGGTGTCGGTGGCGCGGGCGCCGCGCAGCGGACGGGTGGCCAGTTCCCCGTGCTCCAGGACCTCGGCGTGCCGGACGGTGATCTCCGTCCCGGCCGGGCCGGAGGCGCGCAGCCGGATCCAGCCGACGAGGTTCTGCCCGAAGTCGACGAGCGTCCTGCCGCTGGGCGAGGTCCAGGTACGGACCGGCCGCAGCGTCTCGTGCCGGGTGATGGCCGGCTTGGTCTGCGGCACCGGCGTGGAGCGGTCGAAGTCGAGCACGCGGACGGGCAACTGCTCGCCGGACGGCGGGCGGGCGTCCATCCGTACCCCGTCGTACAGGCTGTTCTCGGTGATCTGAGAGCGGCGCGCGGTCCAGTGCGGCCCGGTCACCGCCACCTGGGTGGCGCGGTCGCGGTAGGTCACCTCCAGCTCGGCGATGAAGCCGATCGACGGGCCGTAGTCCAGGTTCAGGCCGGTGAAGCCGAGGCCGCCGCGCCACCAGCCGTTGCCCACCAGCACCTCGACATCGACGAGGTCGGCCATCAGTCGGGTGACGTCGTACTCCTGCACCTGCAGCCGCCACTCGTAGGAGCTCCAGCCGGGGGAGAGGACGGCGTCGCTCACGGGACGCCCGCCGATGCGCGCTTCGTACGCGCCGTGGGCGGTCGCCCTGAGGGTCGCCCGCACCACCTGGGAGGCCGGCTGGGCGAGCGCGAGCCGGGTGCTGAGCAGGAGGGCGGCGCCGCGTTCCGCATCCGCCGTGATCATGAAGGCGTGGTCGAGCACGCTGATGGTTCCTTTCGTCACGTGTCGAGCACTGCTTTGAGCGCGGCGACGACCCGCGGCACGTTGCTCGTGGCCTGCATGCGGTTGGTGAGGTAGCCGAAACCGACGCGGTGAGCCGGATCGGCGAAGCCGGCCTGTCCGCCCGCCCCGTCGTGGCCGAACGACGCGTCGCTGAGCAGCGGAAGAGCCTCGGACGACAGCTGCACGCCGACGCCCCAGCGGTGGAACGGGCCGGGGCTGCCCGCGTCCATGAGACCGGGGCCGCTGCTGCGCTCGCGGGTGAGCAGGGCGACACCGCGATCGGACAGCACGCGCCGCCCGCCGGTGGGCGTCACCACCGAGGACCAGACCCGCGCGAGTCCGGACGCCGTCCCGAGGCCGCCGCCGCTGACCAGGCCGGCCTGCTGCACCCGCGGGTCGTTGAAGCCGCCGTCCTCCGTGACGAAACCCAGCGGGAAGGCGCCGCCGGTGGTGAGGAACCGCCTGCTCTCCGCGTCGGTCAGCAGCCGCTCCAGCATGCGGCCCTGCGCCTCGTACGCCGGCGAGACCGACAGGTGCGCGACCCGGGCGACCTCGGCGTCCGTCGCCTGCAGCGTCACCTCTGCCGGCGAGAGCTCGCGGAACAGCTCGGGAAGCTCCCGCCCGGTCGCCCGGACCACCACCTCACGGATCAGCGGTCCCCAGGTGATCGCGTGGTACATGTGGCTTTCACCGGGCGTCCACCGGGGCCGCTGTGCGGCGAGCCGGGCCGCGAAAGCATGGCTGTCCAGCACCTCGTTCAGCGGGAGATCCGCGTCGGGTGAGATCAGGCCGGCCCGGTGCGCCAGCAGGTCCCCGACCGTGAGTTCGTCCTTGCCGTGGATGCCGAACTCCGGCCAGTACCGCGCGACGGGCCCGTCCAGGTCGATCCGGCCCTGCTCGGCGAGGCGGGCGACGACGAGGGCCGCCAGCCCCTTCGTCGAGGAGAACAGCACGGCCATCGTCCGCTCGTCCCACGGGCGACCGGTGCGGGCGTCGGCGGTGCCGCGCCACACGTTCACCACCTCGGCGCCGTCCTGCCAGATCGACAGCGCCGCACCACCCGACTCCGGCTCGGTCACGGTCTCGGCGAAGGCCGCCACCACCGGCTCGAACGGCGGCTCGAAGGTTCCGCCGATCTCACTCACCGGAGCCCCAGGCGGGCGGCCATGCGGTCGAGGGTGGCGTGCGCGACGTCGAGACCGACCAGGTTGAGATGGCCGTGCAGGACGCCCGGCGAGGTGACCTGCTCGACCTCCACGCCGGCGGCGCGGAGCTGGTTGGCGAAGCGTTCGCCGCTGCCGCGCAGCTGGTCGAACTCGTCGTTGTCGAGGTAGGTGGGCGGGAAGCCGCGCAGGTCCTCGGCGTGGCCGGGGAACGCGTACGGCGAGGCCGTCCCGACCGGGGCGCCGTCCAGGTAGATGGCGAACACCTGGTCGATGAGATGGGCCGGGAAGCTCAGCGCGGCGGGCACCTTGGTCAGGGCCGCGGCCAGCTCGTCCGACGGCTCGGGCAGCGGGGCGTGCACCAGCGGGTACAGCAGCAGCGCCTGCCAGGGCGTCTCACCCTCGTCGCGCAGCCGCAGGGACGCCCCCGCGGCCAGGTTGCCGCCGGCGCTGGCCCCTCCCAGCGCCACGCGGGCCGGATCGACGCCGAGCTCCGCGGCGTGCTCCCGTACCCAGCGGTAGGCGGTGACCACGTCGTCCACCGGTGCGGGGAAGTGCACGTTCTCGTCGCACAGCCGGTACTCGACGGAGACGACGACCGCGTCCGCCCGGCCGGCCACGCCCCGGGAGGTCTCATGGGCCTCGGGCATGTCCAGGTCGCCGCCGACCCAGGCGCCGCCGTGCAGCCACACCAGGCACGGCCGGTCGGCCGCGTCCCTCACCGGGCGGTAGATCCGCAGCCGGAGCGCGCCACCGGGCCCCTCGATCGCGCGGTCCTCGATCCTGAGCTCCCATGTCTCGGGCGGGCCGAACGGCTCGCTCAGCAGCTCGGGTCCCGTTGAGCGCTCCATGCGGGCGGCGAGGTCCGGGTGGAACCCGTGGTCGTTCATGTGGTTTCCTTCCGCGCGGCGGCGGCGAGTGCGGTGACGGCTTCCGTGGTGAGCCCGAGGATGGGCCCGGTGAACTTGCCGAGGGGGATCTGGGCCACGGCGGACAGCACCAGAGGATCGACGTCGTCGAGGTCGACGGCGCCGGGATGCGCGGTGAGCCGCTCGCGCAGGAGCTTCCCGCCGACCGGATGGTCGAGCCATTCGCCCAGCGAGGACGCGCCGGTCAGCTCGTCGGCGATGCCGTCGCCCGGCGTGCGCAGCTCGGCGCGCAGCCGGATGTCGCGGGAGGAGGCGCCCACCTCGACCGTGAACGCGCCCGGGTCGATGCGCCAGCCGCCCCTCTTGGTGGAGTACCAGGCGAGGTCACGGCCGGTGAGCCGGAACTCCGCCCGCGCCGAGGCCCCGGGCTCCAGCGGCAGCTTGGCGAAGCCGCGCAGCTCGTGCCGGGGCCGCGTGGGGTGCGGCTCGTCGAAGGCGACATAGAGCTGCACGACCTCCGCGCCGTGCCGGGAGCCGGTGTTGGTGACGGTGACGCGGACCGTCCAGGCGTTCTCGCCGGTCTCCTCCACCTCCAGGTCCGCGTAGGAGAAGGTGGTGTAGCTCAGTCCGTGCCCGAACGGGTACGCCACCGGCACGTCGAGGGTGTCGTAGTGGCGGTAGCCGACATAGCGGCCCTCACCGTGCACGGTGTGGCCGTCCTGGCCGGGGAAGTGCAGGTAGGAGGGCACGTCCTGGAGCTGGAGCGGGATCGACTCGGTCAGCTTGCCCGACGGGCTGTGCGCGCCGAAGATCAGGTCGGCCAGCGCGGCGCCGCTCGCCTGGCCGCCGAGCCAGGTCTCCAGGATCGCCTGTGCGTCGTCCCGCCAGGTGCTCACCGACACCACCCCTCCGTTCGCCAGCACGACCGCGACCCGGGGGCAGATGGCGGCCACCTCGCGCAGCAGGTCCACCTGGCAGCGGGGCAGGGAGAGGTCGGCGCGGTCCTGCCCCTCGGTCTCCGACTCCTCAGGAAGACCCAGGAAGAGCAGGACGACGTCGGCCTGGGCAGCCTGGGCCACGGCCTCCTCCGGCGGCGTGCCGGGGGAGAACGTCAGCTCCAGGTCCGGGCCGGCCGCCTGGCGCAGCGCGTCCCAGGCGTTGTCGAGACGGGTGGGGGTCACGCGGGAGCTGCCGTGGCCCTGGTAGCGCGGGGTGCGGGCGAACTCGCCGATGACGGCCACCTTGAGCCGCGCCATCGGGTCGATGGGCAGCAGATCGTCGTCGTTCTTCAGCAGCACGGCGCCCGCCCGGGCCACCTCGCGGGCCAGCTCGTGATGGGCGTCCGCGTCCCAGTCGTCGAAACGGCGTGCCTGGTCCACGCGTTCCCGCAGCCGCAGGACGCGCCCGGCGGCTGTGGCGACGGTGTCCTGACTCAGGCGGCCCTCCTCGACCGCCGCCGTGACCTGACGGTCGGTGCCGTCCGGTGGCATCTGCAGGTCGAGACCGGCGGCGAGGGAGGCGACCCGGTCGTTGACCGCGCCCCAGTCGGACATCACCAGGCCGTCGAAGCCCCACTCCTCGCGCAGCACCCGCGTCAGCAGCCACTCGTTCTCGCACGCGTGCACGCCGTTGATCCGGTTGTAGGCGGCCATCACGGTGTACGGCCGGGCCTCGCGCACGATGTGCTCGAAGGCGTGCAGGTACAGCTCGCGCAGCGTGCGCTCGTCGACGTCCGCGCTGACGCGCATCCGGTCGGTCTCCTGGTTGTTGACGGCGAAGTGCTTGACGCAGGCGCCGATGCCCAGGGACTGGATGCCGTCCACGAGCGCGGCGCCCATGACGCCGCTGACGTGCGGGTCCTCGGAGAAGTACTCGAAGTTGCGTCCGCACAGCGGGCTGCGCTTGATGTTGACCCCGGGGCCGAGGACCACGTCCACGCCGAGGGCGGACGCCTCCCGCGCCAGGGCCGCTCCGACGCGGCGGATCAGCGAGGGGTCCCACGTCGAGCCCGACGTGACGGCGGGCGGGAAGCAGGTGGCGGGCACGCTGGCGGACAGCAGCGATCCGTCCTGCGGTCGCCGCAGCCCGTGCGGGCCGTCCGACAGGCGCAGCGCCCGGACCACGTCGCCGACGGCCTTCGTGGTCCACGCCGTGCCGCCCGAGGTGAGGGACGCCTGCTCGGAGAGGGAGAGCTTCGCGAGCCGGTCGGAGGTCATGCCCACTGTGCCGCCTGCCCCTCGATGGCGGCGTGCCGCTCGACGTCACTCAGCAGGTCGCGGTCCATCCCGTTGACGAGCAGGCAGAACGACAGGCCGGTGGCCGGGTCGGCCCAGGCCGACTGGCCGCCCGCCCCGCCGTGGCCGAACGCTCGCGGCGAGACGGCGCCGCCGAACGGCCGCAGCGGCACCTCGATGCCGAGCGAGGGGATCTTCAGGGCGGCGCCGTCGTCGGGCCCGGCGATGATCAGACCGATGCTGCGGTTGGCGGGGGCGCCCATCCGGATGGGATCGGGGAGGGTGGTGCGGATCTCGCCGGTGGCCGTGGTCAGGATGTCCGGTCGCCACAGTCCCGCCGTGTTGTGCAGCAGCTGCTGGTAGAACAGGGCCACGCTCGCCGCGTCGGAGAAGGCGCCCGCGCCCGGCACGCCCACGGCCACCAGCTCGGGGTCGTTGGCGACCGACAGGGTCCGCGCCGAGTCGGCGTCCATGACGGCCTCGTCCACCGGCTGCCCGAACAGCGCCTCCAGCACCTCCGTCCTGCGGGTCCCGGTCGCGGTGACCCGCTTGAGGTCCGCCTGCCGGTCCACTGGCACGCCCAGCTCCAGCCGGTCCAGGCCCAGCGGGTCGAGGACCCGGGCGCGCAGCGCCTGCCGGTGGTCCTGGCCGGTCACGCGGTGGACGACCTCGGCCAGCACCCAGTGCGCCGAGGTGGCGTGGTACGCGTAGCGGCTCCCTGGCGGCCATTCCAGCCGCCACGACGCCATCTCGGCGGCCCGCTTCTCCCTGGAGACGTTGGCCTCGCGCGTGATGCCGGCGTTGGGGAAGCCGCAGGTGTGCAGGAGCACCTGCTCCAGGGTGACCACGTCCTTGCCGTACGCGCCGAACTCGGGCCACACCTCGGCCACCCGGGTCTCCAGGGCGATCAGTCCCTCACCGAGCAACTGCCACACGAGCGAGGCCACGATCGGCTTGGTGGCCGAGAACAGGCAGAACCGGTCGCCGTCACGGGCGTCGCCGAACGACTCGAACGCCAGGATCTCGCCGCGCCGCGCGACCGCGAACTGCGCGGCCGGCCAGACGCCGTCGTCGACCGCCTGCTGGATGTGGTCGCGCAGCGAAGCGCGGCCGTTGGGGTTCATCGCGTCTCCTCGCACAGAGGGCGAACATGTCTGCACGGACTGCTACTTATACGTCTCAGTCTTCCTGGGAGAGCAACCTAACCCCGGGCGAACCGGAGGACAAGAGGTTGTTGAAACGTTTTTAGCCACATTCCGGAAACAGCGCCGACACCTGCGAGCTCAGGGCAGCCGGCCCAGCCGCCGGGCGACGACCACGGCCTCATGCCGGGACCCGGCGCCGAGCTTGCCCATGAGGGCCTTCATGTAGCTCTTGACCGTGAAGGTCGTGAGGCCGAGCGCCGAAGCGATCTGCGCGTTCGTCAGGCCGCCCGCCACCAGGGCGAGCACGTCGTTCTCCCGGGCCGTCAGCATGAGGCCGGCCGGCCCGGGCTCCTGGTCGGTGAAGCGATCGGCCTCACGCAGGAGCTCCTCGCGGATCGCCGGATCGGCGGTCCGGGCGGCGAGCAGGCGCAGCTGGGTGTAGGTGTCGCGCAGGGCTGCCCACAGCCGGTGGTTCTCCTCGACGACGGCTGCCTCGCCGCCCTGCTCCGGACGGAAGCTCTCCACCGCGTGTGCGACGACGAGATCGTGCTCAAGTGTTCTGGTCTCGCCCGCGACGACGTCGTAGACGCGGCCGCCGATGATCTGCGTGTCGCGGAACGCGGCGTAGACGACGGCGACCGTTCGCCTGGCGACCACCACCGGGACCGCCACCATCGCCCGCAACCCTTCGGCCCGGATGATGCGGTCGTACTGGTGCGTGATGTGCGGCGCGCGAACGTAGTCGTCGACGACGACGGGCCGCTGGATGGAAGCGGCCTTCCCGCCGAGGCCGTGTCCGAAGGAGAGCTTCACCCCGGACAGAGGACCCACGACCGGGCCGTCGAAGCGTTCGAGGAGCACGCCGCCACGGTCGACAGGACCGGCGAACGCGAGCGAAACCCCGGTCAGAGACCGGATCCTGGCCAACGTGGTCTGCACCCGCTCGGCCTGAGGCTTCATGAACACCCTCTTCGGAGGGTACGCGTGTGGAACATCACGGCGCAGAGTATGTCCCATGCCACATGCGAATCACAGGGACGTTTCCGCGCAGCTCGAATCCTGGCAGGCCGCCTTCGCCACGGCCGGGGCGTGTGCGGCGGAGTTGTTGTGCGACCGGCACGACCCGGCGGCGGTCGCCTTCACCTTCGTCGAGCCCGATCTCAGCGCGCGTGACCTGACCTACGGGGAACTGGCGGACGCGTCGAGACGGCTGGCGACGGCGCTGGCACGGTCCGGTGTCGCCGCCGGGGACAGCGTCGCCGTGCTGATGGGCAAGCGCCGAGAACTCGTGGTGACCCTGCTGGCGATCTGGCGGCTCGGCGCCGTTCACGTGCCCCTGTTCACCGCGTTCGCCACGCCCGCGATCGAGATGCGCGTCCGGGCGAGCGGCGCCCGGCTGATCGTCACCGAGCCCGGCCAGCAGGGCAAGCTCGCATCCCTCCAGGACCTCACAACGCTGGTGGCCGGCCCCGAGCTGGACGCGCTGATCGCCGGCTGCGAACCCCTGGAAGACGCGGTGGCCGTCGGGGGGAAGGGGACGCTGATCCGCCTGTTCACCAGCGGCACCACCGGAGCGCCGAAGGCGGTTCCCGTCCCGGTCGAGGCGCTGGCGTCGTTCGCCTGCTACATGCACTACGGGCTGGACGTCACCGCCGAGGACGTGTTCTGGAACGCCGCCGACCCCGGCTGGGCCTATGGCCTGTACTACGGCATCCTCGGGCCGCTGGCCCTCGGCCGGCGCAACCTGCTGCTGAACGCCGGGTTCACCGCCGAATCCACGCTCGCCGTCTTCAAGGCGTTCGGCGTCACCAACTTCGCCGCCGCGCCGACCGTGTACCGCGGCCTGCGACGCGGCGGCGTGGTGGACGGGCTCTCCCTGCGCCGCGCCTCGTCGGCGGGTGAGCCGCTCACACCCGACATCACGACCTGGGCGCCAGGCGCACTCGGTGCCGAGGTGCGCGACCACTACGGGCAGACCGAGCACGGCATGGTGATCGTGAACGCCTGGCACCCCGACCTCGCCGAACCCGTCCGGCCCGGCTCGATGGGCAAGCCGCTGCCCGGCTTCGCCGCCGGCATCGTGGACGGCAAGGTGGCGCTCGATGTCACCGCCAGCCCGCTGATGTGGTTCACCGGCTACGCCGATGCCCCGGGCCGCTTCACGCAGGACGGGCGCTGGTATCTGACCGGCGATGCCGGATCCATGGACGACGACGGCTATTTCTTCTTCTCCGCCCGTGACGACGACCTCATCCTGATGGCCGGCTACCGGATCGCGCCCTTCGACGTCGAAAGCGTGCTGGCCACCCACCCGGCCGTCGCCGAGGTGGCCGTGGCCGGGCGGCCCGACGAGCTGCGCGGCGAGGTCGTCGAGGCGTTCGTGGTCCTGGCCCACGGGGTCGCGGGTTCGCCAGAACTGGCCGCCGAGCTGCAGGGCGTCGTCCGTACCGGCTACTCGGCCCATGCCTACCCGCGCCAGGTGCACTTCGTGGACGCCCTGCCCAAGACCCCCAGCGGCAAGATCCAGCGCTACCTCCTCCGCCGGCCCGACACGCCCAGCGTGCCCTGACCGAGGCGGTTCAGCTCGTTCAGGCGGACCGGCGGACCACCAAGGTCGCGTTGTCCGGCGGCGCGGAGCGGCGGGCGTCCGGTCTTTCCAACCCCTTGAGCACGGCGTCGGCGAGTTCGGCGGCGACGGCTTCCATGCGCTGGTCGATCGTGGTCAAGGCCGGCTCGGCGAAGCGGGCCATGGGGATGTCGTCCACCCCGATGACGGCCAGGTCCGCAGGGGCCGACAGGCCGGCGGCCCGCACGCCCGCCAGCAGGGCGATGGCGACCTCGTCGTTGAAGGCGCACACGGCGGTGACGCCTTCCGCCCGCCAGGCCCGCGCCGCCGCACTCGCGGCTTCCGCGTCCAGCGCGACCTCCCGCACCGACGGCGGCGGCAGGCCGTGATCGGCGCAGCCCTGCCGGACGCCCGCCAGCCGCGGATCGAAGAAGGCACGCACGCGGGGATCGGCCGGAGCGGCGTACCCGATCCGGACGTGCCCCTGCGAGATCAGATGGTCGGCCTGCATCCGCCCGATCCGGATCTGCCCGCGGGTCATCACGTTCGGCTCGCCCTCGCTGTCGCCCCAGACGTTGACCACGTAGGTGCCCGAGGCGCGCATGTCCGCGCGGTTCTCCTTGGTCACGGGAGCGAAGGTGACCACGGCGGCCGGCGCCAGGTCCTTCCACAGCGAGGCGACGGTGCGTCCGCTCTCGATGCGGGTGATGACGCTGAGACCGTGCCGTTCCAGGTCGGCGGTGAGGTGCTCGATCAGCTCGATGGCCGTGGAGCCCAGCGGGATGTTCGCGATGAGCAGCAGCACGATGTCGCTGCGGCCCAGCCGCAGGGTCCTGGCCGCGGCCGAGGGGGTGTAGCCGAGCTTCTCGACGGCCGCGTGGATCCGTTGCCGGGTCTCCTCGGCGATCTTCTGATGCGACACGTCGTTGAGCACGTAACTGACCGTGGCCTGCGAGACTCCGGCCTCCCTGGCCACGTCGACCGACGTGACCCGCCGTGCTCTGGCCACCCGAGCCCCCTCGTCTCACCTGCGCAGGACTGAATCGTATCAGCGGCCTCGGACCCCTTCATCGATGTCCAGGCGGGCTCCGTCGGTGGCCGCCACCTCTCCCAGCCATCGCAGGCTCGGCTTGGGGACGCGTTCGAAGGTCTCGCGGTCCACGCCGGCCAGGCCGAACGTCATGGCGTGGCCGGCGTGCCATTCCCAGTTGTCCAGCAGGGTCCAGTGCAGGTAGCCCAGCACGTCGGTGCCGTCGGCGATGGCCTCGCCCAGGCCGGTGAGGGCTTCGCGGGTGTAGGTGATGCGCAGGTCGTCGTCGGCGGTGGCGATGCCGTGCTCGGTGACCAGGACGGGCACGCCGGTGAAGCTCGCGGCGAGGCGGACGGTGTTGCCCAGGGCTTGGGGGTAGTACTCCCAGCCGGTCTGGAAGGTACGCCCGGTGCGGGCGGCCTTGAGGGGTCCGTCCGGGCCGAAGACCATGCGGGTGTAGGTCTGCACGCCGACGAAGTCGTCGTCCTTCGACAGTTCCAGGAACGGCTCCACGATCTGCCGCAGCATCTCGGCGGTTCTCTGCTCGCCGCCCTCCGCTGCCTGGAAGTCCTGGATGGTGAGGGACCAGCCGACGCGGGCCTTCGGCTGGAGTTCCTTGACGGCGGTGCGGGCGCGGCGGTGTGCCCGGCAGAGGTTGACGATGCCTTCGGGAGTGGTGACGGGCAGAGCGACGGTGGCGGTGCCGGGCTCGCCGCCGACGCGGCGGGCGAACGCCTCCGCAGGGCCCTCCTGCGCGGCCTCGGCCGGTCCGCCGTAGGCGAGCAACCCGGTCGAGGCCAGCAGAACGCCGACATTCGGCTCGTTCAACGTCACCCACCACGTCACCTCGCCGGCGAAGTGGGCGACGACCTGGCGGCAGTAACGTTCGAACAGTTCGGGCGCGTCGGGCTGGTTCCAGGCTCCGTCGCGGGCGAACCAGGCGGGCACGGTGAAGTGGCTGAGGGTGACGATCGGGGTGAGCCCGCGGGCGTGGCAGGTCGCGGCCATGCGCAGGTAGTGGTCGAGCTCGGCGCGCGAGAAGCGGCCCTTCTCGGGTTCGACGCGTGACCATTCGACGCTGAAGCGGTAGGCGTTGAGACTGGCGTCGGCCAGCAGGTCGATGTCGTCGGGATAGCGGTGGTAGCTGTCGCAGGCGTCACCGGACGGTTCGTGGAAGATGCTGTTCGGCACGTGTTCCATGGCCCAGACATCGCTGGCGGTGTTGTTGCCTTCGATCTGGTGTCCGGAGGTCGCGGCTCCCCACAGGAAGGAGTCGGGAAAGGCGGGCATGCGGTTCTCCATTCCTACGTGATCTTCTTGACCGGGACGATCGCCACGGTCGCCACCAGCGCGACCAGGATCGCCATCACCCAGACCATGCGGTAACCGCCCGTCAGGCCGACGACCTGGCCGGCCAGGACGGGACCGATCGCCCCGCCCAGGCTGAAGCCCATGCCGCCCAGGCCGAGGTCGCGACCGGCGGCGCCGGTCCGGTCGGGCAACACGTCGATCAGCAGGGCCCGGTCCACCGCCAGGTAGCAGCCGATGGCCAGGCCGCCGACAACGGCCTGGCCGAACAGGGCCGGCAACGCCGGCCACAGCAGCGGCACCAGCATGGACGCGGCGAACAGGATCGAGGCGCCGATGACGAAGGGCTTGCGGCGGCCGATGCGGTCGGACCACCTGCCGGTGACGAGCATCGAGACGAGCATGCCCGGAAGGGTGACGATGGACAGGACGGGGACGACGCGGGTGGCTTCGGCGGCGCTGAGCGCCGGCTGGATGTAGCTCTGCATCATGTAGAGGCCGAAGGCGTTCGACACGGCGTAGCTGATCGCCATCGTCAGCGACGCGATCCAGACCCAGCGGAAGTCGGCCGAGCGCAGCGGGACCAGGAACGACCTCAGCAGGCCCGCCCAGTTCGCGTCAGGCACCTGGAGCGCGAGCGAGGACCGGTCGCGGGCGACCAGCACGAACAGCAGGCCCGTGACGGCCAGAGCCAGGGCGAAGGGGAAGTAGCTGTCCAGACCCAGGACCCCGAAGACCAGGCCGGCGGCGACCGAGCCGAGCAGCGCCCCGACCGAGGTGCCGATCCCGGACAGCGCAGAGACGGTGGCGAGCCTGTTCTCCGGGATCCGGTCGGGCACGGTCGTGTTCAGCGGCCCCTGCGCCAGGTTGATCGCCACCTGGACGAGGGCCCACAGCGCGATCATCAGGCCGATGCCGGCCGAGTACCGCACCCCGATCAGCAGGGCGGCGCCGAGCACCGCGCCGCCGGCGACGTAGGGAGCGCGCCGCCCCCAGCGGGAGCGGGTGCGGTCCGACAGCAGCCCGGCGACCGGCTGGACGAGCATGGTGGCGATGGAGCCGACGGCGGTGACCATCGACAGGCTGCCCGCCCGGGCCGCCTCGTAGGAGGCCAGCAGGCCGAGCTGATGCTGCTCCTGAGCGGTCGCGGTGGCGGCGCCCGCCTCGATCCGCGCCTTGAGGTTGGTCAGTTGCTGCAGGTCGGCGGTGGCGTCCGGCCCGGTGAACCAGTGGGCGAACTCGATGCCCTGGATGTGCAGCGGCAGGATGATGGCCCCGATGCCCCCGTAGGCCGCGGTGATGCCCGCCATCGCGAGGATGTACACGAGCAGGTAGCGGCGGAAGGGCGGGCCGCCGAGGTAGGTCGTCGACGTGCCCGGGACAGAGGGTTCGGCGAAGTGGGGCGGAGCGGGTCGTGCTGTGGTCATCGCAGTGGCTCCTCGGGGAGAACGTGGCCTGGTGGCCCGCCGTCACACCAGTTCCGGCACCTGGGACTCGATGGCGAGGTGGCGTCGGAGATCGGCGACCACGTCGCGGTCCATCCCGCTGGTGACCAGGCAGAACGACAGACCGGTCGCCGGGTCCGCCCAGGCGGACTGCCCGCCTCCTCCGCCGTGGCCGAACGCGCCGGGCGACACTCGCGACCCGAACGGCTGCAGGGGCACCTCGATGTCGTGTGACGGGATCTTCAGGGCGGCGCCGTCGTCGGGCCCGGCGATGATCAGACCGATGCTGCGGTTGGCGGGGGCGCCCATCCGGATGGGATCGGGGAGGGTGGTGCGGATCTCGCCGGTGGCCGTGGCCAGGATGTCCGGCCGCCACAGTCCCGCCGTGTTGTGCAGCAGCTGCTGGTAGAACAGGGCCACGCTCGCCGCGTCGGAGAAGGCGCCCGCGCCCGGCACGCCCACGGCGCGCAGCTCCGGGTCGTTGACGATGGCGAGCACGTCCGCCAGTTCGGCCTCCGCGGCGGCCTCGTCGACCGGCTGCCCGAACAGCGCCTCGAACACGTCGATAGAGCGGGTCCCGGTCGCGGTGACCCGCTTGAGGTTCCCCTGCCGCTCCACCGGCACGCCCAGCTCCAGCCGGTCCAGGCCCAGCGGGTCGAGGACCCGGGCGCGCAGCGCCTGCCGGAAGTCCTGGCCGGTCAGCCGATGGATCACCTCCGTCAGCACCCAGTGGGCCGACATGCCATGGTAGAAGAACCGGCTGCCCGGCTGCCACTCCAGCCGCCACGACGCCATCTCGGCGGCCCGCTTGTCGCGGGAGGCGATGGCCTCGCGGGAGATGGCCGCGGACGGGAAGCCGCAGGTGTGCAGGAGCACCTGCTCCAGGGTGACCACGTCCTTGCCGTACGCGCCGAACTCGGGCCACACCTCGGCCACCCGGGTCTCCAGGGCGATCAGTCCCTCACCGAGCAACTGCCACACGAGCGAGGCCACGATCGGCTTGGTGGCCGAGAACAGGCAGAACCGGTCGCCGTCACGGGCGTCGCCGAACGACTCGAACGCCAGGATCTCGCCGCGCCGCGCGACCGCGAACTGCGCGGCCGGCCAGACGCCGTCGTCTACCGCTTTCCGGATGTGGTCGCGCATGATCGTCAAAGGTCGGCTGCTGGTCATGGGCACGTGGCTCACGTCTCCTGGAAGGGTCACTGCGAGGGCAGCGTTGGACGATGGAAGCCCCGGCTGAGCGTTACTTATACGTCTCAGTGCTTCTGGATGAGCAACCTAACCGGTGACAAGCCGGGCGGCAAGAGGTTGTTGAAACGTTTTTAGACGAGTCGGGGGAGCGTGATGCTCGTCAGCGGTTCAGGGAGGTGAGGTCCAGGTTGTGGAAGGCGTTCTCGACGAAGCGGGCCGCGAGGTGCTGGGCGGCGTTCAGGTCGCCGCCGTGGTCGAGGGTGTGCTCGCAGACTTGGAGTGCGACGCCGACGCAGGCCGCGGCAAGGGTGTCCGCCGTGGAACCGAGGTCGGGCCCGAACGTCTCCTGGCGGCGCCGGATGAGACCGGTCAGCTGCTCGGTCACGTTGTCGACGACCTCGCGCCGCAGGGTCGCCGGCATGTCGCCGGTCCTCTCACCCCGGAAGAGCAGGTTGAAGCCTTCGGCCCGCTCGGCCGCGAAGCGGAAGAGTGGCTCCATGCCGGCCCGGGACAGTTCCGCGAGAGGCAGGCGGGTGCCTCGCTCGTAGGCCTCGGCGACCCACCCCCGGAAGACCTCCGCCTCACGTCGTACGACATGCAGGTAGATCTGCTCCTTGTTGCCCAGCCGCGCGTACAGGGTCGGCTTGGTCGTCCCGGCGCGCCTGGCGATGTCCGCGACCTGTGCGGCGGCGTATCCCTCGGCGTGGAAGACGGCTCGCGCCGCGTCGAGGAGGTCGTCTTCCACGAAGCGGCGGCCGCTGAGGCCGGCATGGGTGCGTGCGGACACCGGGCAAGTCTACGGATGACCGCCGGTCCGGTCCGAGGACCACCGCGTCGGCCCATACCTTGACCTCAAGTAAAGGTCGGTCTAGCTTTACTTCGCGTCAACCTCCGTCGCCGCGATCGCGGCACGCCCTCACACCCCCCTGGAGGAACCATGCGAAGGAACTCAGCCCGTCTCCTCACCGTCCCTCTTCCTCTGGTGGCCGCCGTCAGCCTGCTGGCCGCACCGGCCCACGCGGCCACTTCCGCCTACGACTCGACCACCCGGTACGTCGCCATGGGGGACTCCTTCTCCTCCGGTCTCGGCGCCCCGGGAGCCACCCTCGACTGCGGCCGCAGCTCACAGGGGTACCCCACGCTGTGGGCCCAGGCCCACGGCATCACCACGTTCACCGACGTCACCTGCGGCGGCGCGGTGACCGACGACGTGCTCGCCGAGCAGATCTCGGGCCTGACGGCGGACACCGACGTGGTGACCATCACCATCGGCGGGAACGACGCCGGCTGGGGAGCGCAGGTGCTGACCTGCATGCAGTCCGGCGACGCCGCCTGCACCGGCGCGGTCAACCAGGTCGTGGCCGGGCTGCCCGCCATCGCGGCCAAGGTCGACACGACCTACGCCGCGATCCGCCGGGCCGCGCCGTCCGCGAAGGTCTACGTGCTCGGCTACCCGCTCCTGTTCGAGGAGAGCTCGGGCTGCAGCGCCTGGATCGTCCCCAACCAGTACCAGCGCAAGGAGCTCAACCGGTTCGGCCGGGCGCTCAACCAGACCCTTGCCCAGAGCGCGGCGAAGTCCGGCTTCCAGTTCGTCGACGCCCAGGCGTTCTTCGCCGGCCACGCCGTCTGCTCCAGCCAGTCGTGGATCCACCCCGTGCTCAACCCCACCCCGCTGCACCCCAACGCCAACGGCTACCGGCTCGGCTACCTGGCCGCGCTCAACTCGGCCACCGGCTGATCCGGCATCGACGCGCGGCGGGGTCCCGGGCTCCGCCGCCTGTCAGTAGGTGGCCCGGCCGCCGCTGATGTCGTAGACGGCGCCGGTGGAGAAGCTGACCTTGTCGGAAGCCAGCCAGGCGATGAGCTCGGCGACCTCTTCGGGCCTGCCGACGCGGCGCATGGGAATGAGGCTGGTGATATGGGCCAGAGCCTCGGGGGCGGTGTCGGCGTTCATCGGAGTCTCGATCACGGCGGGGGCGATGGCGTTGACCAGGACGCCGCTGGTGGCCAGCTCCTTGCCGAGCGACTTCGTCAGGGCGATGACGGCGGCCTTGCTGGCGGAGTAGGGGGCCATGTTGGGGTTGCCGTCCTTGCCCGCCATGCTGGCGAGGTTGACGATGCGGCCCCAGCCGCGCTCGCGCATGCCGGGGACGAAGGCGCGGCAGGTGTGGAAGGTGCCGTTGACGTTGACACCGAAGGTGCGCTGCCAGCCGTCGAGAGGGATCTCCCACAGGGGCGCGTTGGGGCCGACGATGCCGGCGGAGTTGACGAGGATGTCGACGGGGCCGATCTCGTCGGCGGCGGCCTGGACGGCTGCCGGATCGGCGACGTCCACGACGAGGTCGGCGCCGTCGGCGACGTCGAGGGTGATGACGTCGACACCGTCGGCTTCGAGGCGGATGGCGGCGGCCTTGCCCAGGCCGCTGACGCCGCCGGTGATGAGGGCGGTGCGGGACATGGGGTCCTTTCAGTGGGATTCGCGGGGTACGGCGTCGCCGCTGGAGCCGATGAGGAAGTCGAGGTCCGCGCCGGTGTTGGCCTGCTGGACGGTCTCGACGTAGAGGCGCTGCCAGCCCCGCTCCGGGCGGGCGAACGCCCTGGTCATCTCCGGGGAAGGCTGCCGGGCGGCGAGTTCGCCGGCCGGGAGGTCGATGTCGAGGCGCCGGTTCTCGACGTCGAGGATGATCATGTCACCGGTGCGGACGAGGCCGAGCGGCCCGCCGGCGGCGGCTTCGGGAGCGACGTGCAGGATGACGGTGCCGTAGGCGGTGCCGCTCATGCGGCCGTCGCAGATGCGGACCATGTCGCGTACGCCCTGGGCGAGCAGCTTGGGTGGCAGCGGCAGGTTGGACACCTCGGGCATGCCGGGATAGCCCTTGGGGCCGCAGCCGCGCAGGACGAGCACCGCGTCGGGCGTGACGTCGAGGTCGTCGATGCGGGCGTGCAGATCCTCGACGGAGTCGAACACGACGGCCGGACCGCGGTGCTGGAGCAGGTGAGGTGAGGCGGCGGCGGGCTTGATGACCGCGCCGTCAGGGGCCAGGTTGCCGTACAGGACGGCGATTCCGGCATCCTGTTGCAGCGGCTGCCGCCGGGAGCGGATCACCTCGCGGTCGTGCACCTTCGCGTCGCCGAGCGCCTCGACCAGGGGGCGGCCGGTGACGGTGATCGCGGCCGGGTCGAGCAGGTCACGCACCTCGTTCAGGACCGCGTGCAGGCCGCCGGCCCGGTAGAGGTCGTCCATGAGGTGCCGGCCGGCGGGCTGCAGGTCGGCGAGGAGGGGGACGCCGGAGCCGGTGCGGTCGAAGTCGTCCTGGGTCAGGTCGACGCCGAGCCGTCCCGCGATGGCGAGCAGGTGGACGACGGCGTTGGTGGAGCCGCCGAGGGCGGCCAGCGCGACGATGGCGTTGAGGAACGAGCCGCGCGTCATGACGTGCGAGGGGCGGCGCCCGTCGGCGATCATCTCGACGACGAGGCGGCCGGTCTCGTGGGCGCCTTCGAGCAGGCGGCTGTCGGGGGCGGGAGTCCCCGCCAGGCCGGGCAGCGTCATGCCGAGCACCTCGGCCAGCAGGCCCATGGTGGAGGCGGTGCCCATCGTGTTGCAGTGACCCTTGCTGCGGATCATCGACGACTCCGAGCGGAGGAAGTCGGCCTCCGACAGCGTCCCGGCGCGTACCTCCTCGCTGAGCCGCCACACGTCGGTGCCGCACCCGAGCGGGACGCCGCGGAAGGTGCCGGTGAGCATCGGCCCGCCGGGCACCACCACGGCGGGCAGATCCACCGAAGAGGCCGCCATGAGCAGCGCGGGGATCGTCTTGTCGCAGCCGCCGAGCAGCACCACGCCGTCGATCGGGTTGGCGCGCAGCATCTCCTCGATCGCCATCGCCGCCATGTTGCGCCAGAGCATCGCGGTGGGGCGGACGTTCGTCTCGCCGAGCGAGACCACCGGCAGGTTCAGCGGCACGCCGCCCGCCTCCCACACGCCGTGCTTGACGTGCTCGGCGACCTCGTTCAGGTGCATGTTGCAGGGGGTGAGGTCGGAGGCGGTGTTCGCGATCGCGATGTGCGGCCGGCCGTCGAACGCGCCGGACGGCAGCCCGCGCCGCATCCACGCCCGATGGATGTAGGCGTTGCGGTCGCCGCCTGCGTACCACTGACCGCTGCGGCTCCAGGCCATGAAGACAACCACGCTTTCCGGTGACGAGGGCGGGGAGGGCAGTCGCGCTGCACATACGTATAAGTCGGGCAGCCGTTTGTGAGGCTAGTGGAACTCCGCAACGGCGGGAAGTCCATCCTAGGAGAAACTTCAACTCTTCGGAATGATGGTCTACTATCCGGAAAATGAGCGACACGGAAGACGAGCACAAACTCGTGGGCTCCGACCGCGTCCTCGCGGTGCTGGCCGAACTGGCCCGGCACCCCGACGGGATCGGGCTGGAGGAGATGGCGCGCTCCGTGGCAAGCCCCAAAGCGACCGTGCATCGAGCGCTGGCGGCGCTTCGCCGCGCCGGTTTCGCCACCCAGCACGGCCACGGCCGCTACCTGCTGGGAGAGGAGTTCCTGCGGGTGGCCTTCGCCCACCACGAGGCACGGCCCGATCACGTCCGGGTCACCCCGATCCTGCGGGCGCTCTGCGAGCGCCACGGCGAAACGGTGCACTACGCGGTGCTGGACGGCCCCTCGGTCGTCTACCGCTCCAAGCTCGACCCGCCGTCCGGAGCCATCCGGCTGACCTCCGTGGTCGGAGGCCGCAATCCGGCGCACTGCACCGGGGTGGGCAAGGCGCTGCTGGCCCATGCCCTGCCCGACCTGGACGCCGTCCGCGCCTGGGTGGGCGACCGTGAGCTGGAACGCCCGACGGAGCGCTCCATCGCCACGGCGGAGCAACTGCACGCCGAACTGGTACGCGTTCGCGAGCAGGGCTACGCCGTCGACGATCAGGAGAACGAGCCGGGGGTCCACTGCGTCGCGGTCGCCGCGTTCCTCACCTCTCCCAGCGTGCCGAGCGGCGCGGTCAGCGTCACCGGCCTGGCCTACCGCACCCCGCTGCGGACACTCATCGACGACCTGCCCGGCATCCGCGCGATCGTCAACGGAGCGGACCCCTCGTGAAGGTCACCCCGGACGACCGTCACGCCAGGAGGTCCTCGTCACCGCCCCTTCCACCCACCCAGGATCTGGCCCGGCCAAGCCCTCTCGACGGTCGCCTGCTCACCGCGAATTCTCACTGATCTACGGAGAACCCCCCTTGCACATGATGCCCATGGGCGCGCCCGGCGCCGAGAAGCCGGTCGTCCGCGTGGACGACACCCCCTCCATCGACGTCCCCGACCTCACCCGCGACCTCGGCGAGCGCACGCAGCGTCAGCACGTCGCCGGAGCCCGGTAGATGCGCGCCCTCGTGCTGACCGGCCCCGGCAAGGCCGAGGTCCAGGACGTTCCCGCGCCGGTCGCCGCCGCCGGACAGGTCATCGTGGACGTGGAACGGGTCGGCGTGTGCGGCACGGACGTCGAACTGTTCACCGGGGAGATGAGCTACCTGCACACAGGTGCCTCCTCCTACCCGCTCCGGCCAGGTCACGAGTGGGCCGGCGTCGTCTCCTCCACCGGCGAGGGCGTGGACGCGGCCTGGATCGGGCGGCGGGTGACCGGCGACACGATGATCGGCTGCGGCCGGTGCCGCCGCTGCCTGAGCGGCCGGCATCACGTGTGCCCCGACCGGCACGAGCTCGGCATCCGCGACGGGCTGCCCGGAGCGCTGGCCGAACAGCTCGCCGTCCCGGTCACGTCCCTGCACGCCCTGCCGGACACGATGGACGCCACCCTCGGCGCCCTCGTCGAACCCGGCGGGAACGCGCTGCGCAGCGTCAACGCCGCCGCACCGGCCCCCGGCGAGCGGCTGCTGATCCTCGGCACCGGCGCCATCGGGATGCTGGCCGCCCTCTTCGCCCGCGCCGCCGGAGCCCGGGTACACCTCATGGGCCACGACCCCGCACAATTGCACCTGGCCGTCACCTTCGGCTTCGACGGAGTCTGGACCCGTGACACGCTGCCGGCCCTGCCGTGGGACGCGGTCATCGACGCCTCCAACTCCCCGGCACTGCCCGCCCTCGCCCTGGACCTGGTCGAACCGGCCGGACGCGTCGTCTACATCGGACTGGCCGGAACGCCCAGCACGGTCGACACCCGCGACATCGTCCTGAAAGACGTCACTGCGGTCGGCATCCTCGGCGCGTCCGCGGGCCTGCCAGGCGCCATCGCCGCGTACGCGGACGGCTCGGTCGATCCGCGCCCGCTGGTCGCAGCGACGATCGCCCTAGAGGAGGTGGCCGCCGTGCTGGGCGGACACCTCCCGGACCGCGTGGGGCCAGGTCCGAAGTTCCTGGTGGCTCCGCGACGGGAGCGGCCGGACGTGACGCCGTAGCAGGCTCCGGCCGGAGCCTGCTGCCTGGGCGGGGGAGCGGACCGGATCCCGCCACCCACCGCCGCTCGGTACGCGTGCGCGGGATGATCTTCGGCGGTCGCCTCCGCCGAGAGCACGCAGTGCAGCTCAGGGAACCCCGGGTGCGCCATGTTCCCCAATGCCCGGGCGCTTTGACCGGGCAGAGACGAGCGCTCCAGTGGCAGCCGCGTCTGCTGGGGGGCGGCCCAGGGGAGTCTCTCTACTTGACATAAGAGCCGTTATCGAGCACGCCGATAGAAGCTGCAACCGGTCGAATGGGACGACGTGCCAGAGAAGAATTGGAGGGACAACTTCACGGCATCAAGGGCGGCTCGCACGATGGTGGGACGGCCGGCGCGGAATGGAAAACCCGTTCATGAGTCGCCGAAAGGTGGCACGAGCCGCGAAGCGGGCCAGGGATGATGAGACCACTCTCGCAAGGGAAAGTGCAAAGCTAGTCATATCAGACAGAAGGCGAATTCTGTCTGGTGTGAGATCAATCTTGTCATACCTCCAAATGCCCGGCGCGCCGGCCAACTGCGCCTCATGACCTGGGCACGCGAGCCGCACGCGGGCACAATCGACGGCCGGGTCTGCACCTCCAGTTCGAGGCGGCAGGCCACGAGCAACGCTTCGGCACCCCGCTGTGACTGGTGATTTCCCCGATGCCCGGGGGCGGCCTCCAGTGGAAACTGGCGTCTGTTCCCCGCCGCCGCCCTCCAAGGAGGAGATCCAGCATGTTCGAGCGATTTCGCCACGGCCTCTCGCGGGCCGTGGCCATCTTGGGGGCGGTGGTCGTCCTGCTGCCCGCCGCCCCGGCGCGGGCGGACGCGGCGGCGGCCGGCGTCGCCGAGATCCCGGCCGGCGCGGGCCAGGGCAGGATCGTCGGGGCCACCGTGGCCGACCTCGCCGCCCGCGGGTACGAGGAGCGCGAGTTCCTGATGAGCGGCAGCGCCGACACCTTCCTGAAGACCGGCACCTGGTACACCAACGGCCAGTGGGGTGCCCGCCGCAGCGGCGCCGTCCAGGCGTACACCACCCGGCTGCTGGTCGAGCGGCCGGCCGACCCGGCCAGGTTCAACGGCACCGTGGTCGTGGAGTGGCTGAACGTCAGCTTCGGGGTGGACATCGGTGTGGAGTGGTCGCAGTCGCACGAGCTGTTCACCCGCGCCGGGTACGCCTACGTCGGCGTCACCGCGCAGAAGGTCGGCGCCGACAAGCTCAGGAGTCTCGACCCCGTCCGCTACGGGCAGGTCTCGCTGGCGTCGGACGCGTTGTCGTACTCGATCTTCGCGCAGGCCGCCGAGGCGGTGCGGGCGCACGGGCAGACGCTGCTGGGGACGGGCGCGCCGGTGAAGGTCCTGGCCGCGGGCCATTCGCAGTCCGCCGGACGCCTGGCCACCTTCGCGAACGCGATCCAGCCGATCATCCCCGCCTATGACGGGTTCCTCATCCACGGGCGGGGCGCGGGCGCCGCGCCCATCGGGGACGGGGTCATCGCCCTGCCTCTCACCGCCCGGATCCGCGCCGACACCGCCGTCCCCGTCTTCCAGGTGGAGTCCGAGACCGACGTCAGGGCGTTCGCCGACGCCCGTCAGCCCGACGGGGCCCGTGTCCGGACGTGGGAGGTCGCCGGGACCGCGCATGCCGACGCGTACGGGCTGGTCCAGTACAACGCCCAGAACGCGCGCGACCGCGCCATCAACGACGGGCGTCCCATCTCCTGTGACCGGCCGGTCAACGCCATGACCTGGCGGTACGCGTCCAACTCCGCCTACCACCACCTCGACCGGTGGGTGCGCGGGCTGGGCGCGCCGCCCGCGGGGCCGCAGATCAGCCTGCTGCCGGGCACCATCCGGCGCGACGGTGACGGCAACGCGTTGGGCGGTGTGCGGCTGCCCGACCTGGACGCGCCGCTGGCCGTCTACGGGCCGTCCAACAGCGGCGGCGAGATCGCGGGCGCGTGCCTGCTGCTCGGCTCCACCACTCCGTTGAGCGGTGCCCGGTTGCTCCAGCTCTATCCCACGCGGCAGGACTACGTCACCGCCTTCACCCGGGCCGCCGACCGGGCCCTCGCCGCCGGTCACCTCCTGCCCGCCGATCACGCCGAGGCCGTCGCGCGGGCCGGCGCCACTCCGATCCCCTGACCCTCTGCTCCCTGGACCCGCCCGTGCCTGGTCGCAGGCACGGGCGGGTGCGTGGGTCAGCGGTTGTAGCGCGCCACCGTGATCCTGTCGATCACCGGTGCGTACTGGGAGCGCAGGAGCACTCCGGGGAACGTCTGCGACGCGTACGTCGTGCCGTCGAAGTTCGGCAGCTCCTGGCTGGAGAACCGGACCGTGTTGTCTCCCTTCTTCAGGGTCACCGGCACGGTGAGCTCCCAGAAGTTGTTCTCGTGGAAGGTGTGGGGGAACAGGACGCGCTGCGGGGCGGCGCCGTTCACGGTGATGTCGGCGTGCCGGGCCAGCGGGTCGGGGTTGTAGTGCGTGGCGGGTGACTGCTCGGGGTTGGAGTAGCGCACGCGCATGGCGTACGTGCCGGGGGTGTCGGCCCGGACGGTGAAGGTCAGGGTGTTGGCGTTGCCCGGGGGGCCGCCGATTCCGGTGACGGCGGACTTGCCGCCGGCCAGGGTGAGGGGCTTGGCGGTGGCCGTGCCGGCGAGCTGGGCCGACTCCGCCTCGTAGACGGTGGCCGGGAGCGCGTCGGGGGCGGGGCGGACGTCCAGGCGGTCGATGATCGTGGTGGCCGAGCGGCCGGTGACGGTGACCTTGTTGACGCCGCCGGACAGTGACACGGTCGCGGTGGAGTCGCCGCGCCGGGCGTCGTCCAGCACCTCCAGGCCGTTGACGGTCATTTTCGCCTTGCCGGATCCGAACAGTTTGAGGTCGAGGACGGCCGCGGTGTCCTCGGCGGAGTAGACCCAGAAGGTCACCGACTGGCCTTTGGCGGCCGTCGCGGCGCCGGAGCCGGAGATTCCGGCGCCCTTGACGTCGTAGGCGGCTCGTGCTCCGCGGAGTTCGGCCAGTTCGGCCTCGTAGCGTGAGGTGGCCGCGGCCGGGTTCGGCAGTGACAGGTGGATGCGGTCGACGATCGCGTCGCCCTTGGTGGTCTTGGAGCCGTCGAGGCTGCGCGCGGCCAGGGAGATGACGTGGGTGCCCGCCGTCAGTTGCACGGCGGTGTCGGCGTGGTCCCACACGACCCACTTGTAGCCGAGGGGCAGGTGGAGCTCCTGCTCCGCTCCCCCGTCCACGCGGACGAAGACGTTGGTCGGTCCCTGTTCGCGTACCAGGTCGTAGGTGTTGAGGGAGTTGGCGAAGACGCTCAGGTCGTAGCGGCCGGTCTGCGGCACTTCGACGGTGAAGTCGAGGACGCCGTCGGAGCCGGTGCGCAGGCCGCCGACGTCGTAGCGGCCGGAGGTGTAGAACTTCGACACGTCCGACGGTGAGCCTTCGGGTCCGTTGCGGGTGTAGCCGCTGCCGGTGTACTTGGCGTCCTCGGCCTCGTACGACCGCTCCCACAGGTGCGGTGCCGAGGCTGTCTCGGTGCCGGTCCCGGCGGGGGTCAGGACGATCTCGTACGCCGACGACTCCTCCAGCGCGGGCAGGTCGATGGCGACGGCTCCGTTCTCGACGGTGATGTCACGTTCGGCGACGTGCTCGGGCTGCGGGGAGTCGCCGATCTGCCCGGTCCACGGGATCTCCCTGATCCAGGCGTGGACCTTGCGGCCGAGGACGTTCGAGGGGACGTTCTCGAAGCGGATGTGGCCGGGGCCGCTCGCGCCGCCGAAGATGGTGCGGGCCTGCTTCTTGGCGGGGTCGAGCGTGGCGAGGCCCTGGAGGCTGTAGTTCTTGCCGGGGTAGGGCGGCGTGACCTGGACGGTGTGGCCGCTCATCTGGCCGTAGGCGTGCAGCAGCCACCATTGGCCGTTGCCCCGGTTGGCCTGGACGGCGGAGTCGGACAGGTTGCCGTCGATGTTCCAGTAGGCGATGTCGGCGTCCACCTTGGACTCCTCGATGGCCGACACCCACTGGATCATCTGGCCGGGCACGGAGGTGTGGTAGTTGAAGGCGTACTCGTTGATGTTGATGGGGAGTTTCTTGCCGGCGTAGGGGGTGCCGGCGAAGACCTCGGCCTCCATCTCGCGGTAGCGCTTGACGCTGGTGCGCACCTGCTCGGGGTGGCTGAGCTCGTGCCAGGTCATCACCTCGGGGACCGTGCCGGCCTCGACGGTGTGCTGGAGGTAGCCCTTGACCTGGGAGTACAGCACGCTGGTGTTGGGTCCGGCGATGCGGGCGTCGGGCATCTTGCCCTTGATGAGCGCGTGGACCTCGTCCCATGCCTTGAAGTAGTGCCGGGGGTCGGTGAGCCAGCTCACCCGGTTGTAGCTCCACTCCCCCGTGCCGAACATGTTGCCTTCGGGCTCGTTGAACGGGACGAACACGATGTTGTCGCGATATTTCGGGTCGAGCTGCAGGACCTGGTCCACCTGCTTGGCGATCTTCTGCTTGAACAGGTCGAGCTTCTCCTCCGGCGTGCTGCCCGGCCACTGGTACGGGAAGCCGCGGTGGATGTCGGTCATGTAGATGTACACGTCGCCGTCGGTGCTGTCGGCCAGCGGCTTGACCACCTCCAGGGCGTCCGCGCCCGGATGCTGCGGGCCGTCCTGGGCCTTGGTCGAGACCGTGCGCAGCTTCATGCCCTCGATGAGGTTGTTCGTCGGCACGCCGGGCCCGTACAGGCCGTAGAGCGTGCCGGACGCGCCGCCGTGGAAGGCGCCGGTGTCCTTGGCCAGGTCGATGACGAGCTGGCCTTCGCGGATCACCGTGACCTGGGCGGTGACGGGCCGGCCGCCGGCCGTGCCCGTGACGGTGAAGGTCCCGGCGGTGGCGTACTTGGCCGGGTCCACGGCCGGCCAGGTGATGGGCAGGTCGCGGTCGTAGCCGTCGGAGAAGGCGGCCCGGACGGCGGGCGGCAGGGCGGGCGCGGCGCCGATGGAGGTCCGCACGTCGAAGGCGTTCTGGCTGAGGCCGGTGGGCGTCGGCGGGGTGCCGCCCGCCACCTCGGCCACCTGCTCGGCCGTGAGCGCCGCGCCGTAGACGCGGAAGTCGTCGATCGCGCCGTCGAACAGCGGGTCGGCGTAGAACGAGCGCCCGATGAACCCGGCGGACGTGGTCGAGGCGTCGATCAGCTGCTTGGCGGTGATGGTCGTGGGGGCGGAGGCGACGGCGGCCCCGTCGAGGTAGGTCGTGATCCGCCCGGCGGCCGTGTCGAGGGTGACGGTGAGCGTCTTCCAGGCGTTCGCGGGAAGCGGGGCGTAGCCGGTGACCTGCGCCTCCGCGCCGCCGCCCGACGTGGTGAGCGCCGTGCGCAGCTTCCCGTCGCCGTTGTACGGGGTGCTGAACAGGTAGCGGGTGTTGTCCTTGCCCAGCGCGTAGATCCACTGCCAGGGGGACGTGGTGCCGTCCCACTTGACCCGCGCGGAGACGGTCAGGTCGGTCCTGTCCTTGATCGCGGCCAGCGGCAGCTTGACGTAGGCGCCGCCGGAGGTCGGGGCGCCGCCGGGCAGGCTCAGCGCGTGCCCGCCCGCCGCGCCGTCCACGAGTGTCGCGGTGGCCGCGTTGACCAGCTCGCCGTGCAGGCCGTTGCCGGAGGAGTCGGTGATGGAGGCGGTGGTGACGTCGTCGGTGTCGAAGTCGTAGACGAGCACGGGGGCCGGAGCGGCGGCGGCGGCCGCGATCCCCGTGGTCAGCGAGAGGGTGAGTGCCGCCGGGAGGAGTCCTGCGCACAAGGCCCTGGTGATGCTCGGGAATGCCATTGCGATGTCCCTGAGATGTGAGCGCTAACAAGGCGGTGGGAGCAGAGCGCGACGCAACCGAGGGTTTCGCGTAGGTTACGTAGCTCCGTCGCGCCCGTCAATGGGGTGATCCTCTGGCGTTTCCGACATGTCACGATTCGGTATCGCCGGTTGTGGGCGGTCTTGACGGCCCGCCCGCACGGGAGCGACAGTCGAGCCACATCGTTGAACCGGTTCGCTCGCTCCGGTGATCGCAGGATGGCGTCGGTGTGACGTGAGCCTGCCCATCTCCAGGAAGAAGGCGACTTCGGGACGATGATGCATGGGAGCAGTGCAACGCAATCGTCGAACCGGTTCAACACCAGGAGGTGAGAGTGGCGACGATCGGAGACGTGGCCCGGGAGGCCGGGGTGAGCCGCAGCACGGCGTCGTACGCGCTGTCGGGCAAGCGGCCCATCTCGGAGGAGGTGCGCCGGCGCGTGCTGGCCGCCGCCGAGGCGCTCGCGTACACGCCGAACGCCGGCGCCCGCGCGCTCGCCACCGCCCAGACCAAGGTCCTCGGTCTGCTCGCCCAGTTCCACGAAGACGAGTTCGCGCCCGCGATGTTGCAGTACATCCTGGGCGTCACGAACACCGCCCGCGACCTGGGCTACGACACGCTGCTGGTCACCGAGGCCGACGGGGTGCGGGCGCTGCGGCGCATCACCGACTCCCGGATGGTCGACGGCGTCGTGCTCATGAACATCGCCCAGGACGACGCCAGGCTGCCCATCCTGCGCGCCGCGCCGCAGCCGGGCGCGCTGGTCGGGCTGCCCGGCGACTGCTCGGGGCTCGACGTGTTCGACCTGGACTTCGAGGAGGCCGGGCGGGTGATGGTGGACCACCTCCACCGGCTCGGCCACCGCGAGCTCATCCTGATCTCCCATCCGGAGCACGTGGTCGAGCGCGGCGGCGCGTACGTGTGGCGCCTGCGCGACGCCGCGCTCGACCGCGCCCGTCAGCTCGGCGTCACCCTGCACGCCGTGTACGGCGAGTCCCGGCAACCCGCCGTGGGACGCCTGCTCAACGGCCTGCTCGACGCCTACCCGGCGGCGACCGGCCTGCTGATCAACAACGAGGCGGCCGCGGCGGCGCTGCCGTCGGTCACCTACCAGCGGGGGCAGCGGGTGCCCGAGGACCTGTCGGTCATCGGCCGTTACTCCGCCGACTTCGCCGCGACCTTCTCCCTGCCCTATTCGTTCATCGAGAGCGCGCCCGACCGCCTCGGCTCCATGGCCGTGCGGCAGCTCGTGCGCCGCGTGGAGTCCACGGCGGCCAGGAAAGAGCCGTTCGTGGTGCGCTTCATCTCGCCCGAACTGGCCGATCGGGGCAGCACCGCTCCCCCGAGGCCGCACTCCCGCTAGCACCGGCCCCCTACCCCCCACACGTACAGCACGCTCGCAATGGGAGCGTTAACATTGGAGGAATCGATGAACCGTCCGTCGATGTCCACGAGGGCGGCGGTCTTCGGAACCGCCGTCCTGGCCCTGGCCGCCTGCGCCTCCACGCCGCCGCAGAGCGGCGCCTCCTCCTCCGCCGGCGCCGGCGCCACGAGCGGCGCGTACACCTGGTGGGACCCGTACCCGCAGCACGACGCGAACTCCGCCTGGGCCAAGCGGGTCGACACCTGCGCCGGGCAGGCGGGCGTCACCATCCAGCGCACCGCCTACGACACGACCGCCCTCACCAACCAGGCGCTCCTGGCCGGTCAGGAAGGCAACGCGCCCGACGTCATCCTCCTGGACAACCCGGCCGTCTCGACGCTGGCCGACGCCGGGATGCTCACCGCGATGGCCGACTTCGGCCTCGACACCTCCAGGTTCGACAAGAACCTCATCGCCGCCGGCGAGCTGGACGGCAAGACGTACGGCATCCCCATCGGCGCGAACACCCTCGCCCTCTACTACAACAAGAAGATCCTGGACGAGGCGGGCGTCGACCCGGCCTCGATCAAGGACTGGGCCTCGTTCGGCGAAGCGCTGAAGAAGGTCAAGGCGGCGGGCAAGAAGCCGATCACCTTCGCGGGCATCGGCACGGAGGAGGGCTCCTTCCAGTTCCTGCCGTGGTTCTGGGGCGCCGGCGCGCAGCTCACCCAGCTCGACTCGCCCCAGGCCGTCGAGGCGCTGACGTTGTGGACCTCGTGGGTCAAGGACGGCATCGCCCCCAACTCGGTCATCAGCAACTCGCAGAACACCACCTGGGAGGAGTTCCTGACCGGCGAGTTCGCCTTCGCCGAGAACGGCACCTGGCAGATCAACAGCGCCGCGAAGGCGGACTTCCCGACCGGCGTCGTGCAGATCCCCGGCAAGGACGGCGGCGCCGCCCCCACGCCCACGGGCGGCGAGTTCATCACCGTCCCCGTGCAGAAGGACACCGCCAGGTACGCCGTCACCAAGAAGATCCTCGAATGCATGACGACGCCCGAGGGCCTGGTGGAGACCGGGACCACGTTCGCGTACTACATCCCCTCGACGGCCGCCGGCCAGGAGGCCATCCTCGCCAAGGAGGCCTCGCTCAAGCCGTGGGTGGAGGCCGTGCGCAGCGCCAAGGGCCGGACCAGTGACAACCTCGGCACCGACTACCCGAAGATCTCCGAGGCGCTGTGGACCGGGGTGCAGAAGGCGCTGAGCGGCTCGGCGAGCCCCGCCGACGCGCTCAAGGAGGCGCAGGCCCAGGCGAAGCAGGCCACCGGCAACTGATCCCATGACGTCACTTCGCACCGGGACGGTCGCGGCGGGGGGAGCCGTGCGGGCAGCCCCCTCGCGCGGGCGGGCGCGGCGGTGGACGGCCGCCGCCTTCCTCGCCCCGCTCGTCGTCTACCTGCTCCTGTTCTACGCCTATCCGCTCTACCGCAACATCGAGCTGAGCGTGCACGACTACACGCCGCGCGCCTTCATCCAGGGGAACCCGGAGTTCACCGGCCTGGAGAACTATCTCCGGATCCTCTCCGACGACGCGTTCCTGAGCGCGCTCGGCAACACGGCGCTGTTCACGCTGGGCTCCATCGCCGTCCAGTACGCCATCGGGCTGGCGCTCGCGGTCTTCTTCCACCGCAACTTCCGCCTCTCGGCGGCGCTGCGCGCGATGTTCCTCGTGCCGTGGCTGCTGCCGCTGATCGTGTCGGCGTCCACCTGGTCGTGGATGCTCAACAGCGAGAACGGCATCGTCAACGCGGCGCTGCGGGCCTTCGGCATCGGGCAGATCAACTGGCTGACCTCCCCGGACACCTCGCTGCTCGCGGTGACCATCGCCAACATCTGGCTCGGCGTCCCGTTCAACCTGGTGATCCTGTACGCCGGGCTGCAGAACATCCCCGCCGACCTGTACGAGGCGGCCGGCCTGGACGGGGCCGGGGCGTGGCAGCGGTTCCGCCGCATCACGTTCCCGCTGCTGCGGCCGGTGTCGATGATCACGCTGCTGCTCGGGCTGATCTACACGCTCAAGGTCGTGGACATCATCTGGATCATGACGAGGGGCGGCCCCGCGGACGCCTCCACGACGCTGGCCATCTGGTCGTACCGCGAGGCGTTCGGCACCGGCCAGCCCGACTTCTCCCCGGCGGCGGCCGTCGGCAACCTGCTCATCCTCATCGCCTTCGCCGCCGGGCTCGCCCACGTGCGCCTGCAGAAGGAGACGGCATGAGAGCGTGGAGAACCGTCGTGGGCGTCGTCCTGGTGGGCGTGATGCTCTTTCCCGTCTACTGGATGTTCAACGTCTCGCTCACCAAGACCAGCGACATGCGGGCCGACCCGCCCCACTGGTTCCCGTGGGACCCCACGTTCGAGGGGTACGCCGCCGCGTTCTCCCAGCAGCTGCCCGCCCTGGCCACCAGCCTGTTCATCGGCCTCGGCACGGTCGCGCTCACGCTCGCGGTGTCCCTGCCCGCCGGGTTCGCCCTGGCCAAGCTGCGCCCGCGCGGCGGGCGGACGATCGACTTCCTGCTGCTGGTCGCGCAGATGATCCCCGGCGTCGTCATGGCCATGGGCTTCTACGCGATCTACATCAGGCTGGGGCTGCTCAACACCGTTCCCGGCCTGATCGTGGCGGACTCGACGCTGGCCGTGCCGTTCGCGGTGCTGCTGTTCAGGGCGTTCATGGCGGGCATCCCCGCCGAGGTCATGGCGGCGGCGCAGATCGACGGGGCGAGCACCTGGCGGACGTTCGTGTCGATCGTGCTGCCGCTCAGCCGCAACTCCGTGATCACCGTGTCGCTGTTCGCCTTCCTGTGGGCGTGGTCGGACTTCATCTTCGCCTCGACGCTCAACCGCAACAGCGACGTCATCCCGATCACGCTCGGCATCTTCCGCTACATCGGCAACAACACCACGCAATGGAACTCGATCATGGCGACCGCCGTGATCGCGTCGCTTCCCGCGGCCTTCCTGCTCGTCCTCGCGCAGCGCTACATCGCCGCCGGGGTCACCGCGGGCGCCGTGAAGGACTGAAAGAAAGGGTTTTCACCATATGACCAGCCCCGTGCTGCCGTCACACGGCCGGGCACGCCCCCTCGGGCTCGCGCAGGTCACGCTCACCGGCGGGTTCTGGGGCGACCGGCAGGCCGTGAACGCCACGGCGACGCTCGCCCACTGCGAAGCGTGGATGGAGCGCCTCGGCTGGCTGGCCAACTTCGACCGGGTCGCCGACGGGACCACCGGGCCCGACCGTCCCGGCTGGTCGTTCTCCGACTCCGAGGTCTACAAGCTGCTGGAGGCCCTGTCCTGGGAGAGCGCGAGGACCGGCGACCCGGGGACGGAGGCGGCGATCAAGCGGCTCACCGCCCGCGTCGCCCGCGCCCAGGACCCGGACGGGTACCTCAACACCTGCTTCGGCCACGGCGACCAGCCGCCGCGCTACAGCGACCTGGAGATGGGCCACGAGCTGTACAACACCGGGCACCTGCTCCAGGCCGCCGTCGCCCGGCTGCGCACCCACGGCGAGGACGACCTGGTACGGGTCGCGCGGCGGGCCGCCGACCACGTGTGCCGCGCCTTCGGCCCCGGCGGCATCGACGGGATCTGCGGCCATCCGGAGATCGAGGTCGGCCTGGCCGAGTTCGGCCGCGCCCTGGGAGAGGAGCGCTACGTCGAGCAGGCCCGCCTGTTCCTCGACCGGCGCGGTCACGGCAGGCTGCGGGACATCCCGCTGGGGCGGGCGTACTTCCAGGACGACGTCCCGATCAGGCAGGCCGACGTGTGGCGCGGCCACGCCGTCCGCGCGCTCTACCTCGCCGCCGCGGCGGTCGACGTCGCGGTCGAGCGCGGCGACGACGAGCTGCTGCGCGCCGTGGAACGCCAGTGGGAACGCTCGGTCGCCCGCCGCACCTACATCACCGGCGGCATGGGCTCGCGCCACCAGGACGAGGGCTTCGGCGAGGACTGGGAGCTGCCTCCCGACCGGGCCTACTGCGAGACCTGCGCCGGGGTCGCCTCCGTCATGGTCTCCTGGCGGCTGCACCTCGCCACCGGCGACGTGCGCTACACCGACCTCATCGAGCGCACCCTCTACAACGTCATCGCGGCCTCCCCGAGCGACGACGGCCGGGCCTTCTTCTACGCCAACCCCCTCCACCAGCGGGTCCCCGGCAGGCCGGCCGATCCCGACGAGGTGAGCCCGCGCGCGGAGGGGGGTGCGCGGGCCGCCTGGTTCGACGTCTCCTGCTGCCCGACGAACGTCGCCCGCACCCTGGCCAGCCTGCACGCCTACCTGGCCACCAGCGACGACGACGGCCTGCGGATCCACCAGTACGCGCCCTGCCGGATCCGCGCCGAGCTGCCGGACGGGCGGCCGGTGTCCGTGGACGTCGAGACCGCCTACCCCGACAGCGGGACCGTCCGCGTCAGGATCGCGGCCGACGCCGGCGCGCCCTGGACGCTCACCCTGCGCGTCCCCGCCTGGGCCGCGGGGGCCACGCTGACCGAGGGCGGCCGGACCCGCCCTGCCGAGCCCGGCCTGGTGAGCGTGCGGCGGGCCTTCCGCGCCGGCGACGAGATCGTCCTCGACCTGCCCATGGAGCCCCGCTTCAGCTGGCCCGACCCGCGCATCGACGCCGTACGGGGGTGCGTGGCGGTCGAACGCGGGCCCGAGGTGCTGTGCCTGGAGTCCCGCGACCTGCCCGATCCCGGCGGGCTCGACTCCCTGGTCGTCGATCCCCGCGCCGTCCCCCGGGCCGTTCCCGGTGGCGCGGTGGTCCGTGGCCGGATGCTCGACCTCGTCGGCGGGGCCTGGCCCTATCCCCCGGATCCGGCCGGGGCCGCACCCGGCGAGTGGTTCGACGTGCGGCTCGCGCCCTACCACGGGTGGGCGCGGCGCGGGCCGTCGAGCATGCGTCTCTTCCTGCCCGTCTCCTCTGCTCAGCCCCCAACACAAGGAGAGTGACGTTCATGTCCCGCATCCGAGTGCTCGCCTTAGCCCTGGTCACCACGGCCGCCACCGTGGTGACCGGAGCACCCCCGGCCGCGGCGGCCGGGGCGACGCTGACCGTCAACGTCGCCCAGCCCTTCCGCCCGGTCACCCACGCCGCCTCCGGCGGCCTGTACGGCCTGGCGGAGAACTCCCGCCCCGCCGACTCCACCCTGCTGCCGATCAAGGTCAACTCGCTCACCCAGCCCGCCCCCGGCGTCGGCCAGCGGCCCAACGGCCAGCCGCCGGGCGGCGACTCGCTGCTGATCGCCCCGCAGGCCGACCGCGTCGGCGCCGGCCAGTACATCCGCATGCCCGACATCTACCCCGACTTCCCCTACCGGTGGGTGAGCTGGGACGACTGGCTGGCCAAGGTCGACACCATGGTCAGGGCCCGGCTCGCGGCCACCACCGTCACGAACGTCCTGGCCTGGGAGCTCTGGAACGAGCCCGACTACACCTGGAACACCGCCGCCGCCGGCAACTTCAACGACGGCTGGGTCCGTACGCACCGGGCGGTCCGGGCCCTCGACCCGCTCACGCCGATCGTCGGCCCCAGCACGGCGACGTACAGCCGGTCGTGGATGCAGGCGTTCCTGACCCGCGCCCGCGACACCGGCACGCTGCCCGACATCATCTGCTGGCACGAGCTGAGCAACCCCGGCAGGATCGCCGCCGACATCGCCGACTACCGCAACCTGGAAGCCTCGCTCGGCATCAGCCCGCGCCGCATCTCCATCAACGAGTACGCCGCCCCCGCAGAGGTGGACGTCCCCGGCCGGATCGCCAGCTACGTGGCCAAACTCGAACGCGGCGGCGTCGAGTCCGCGCACCGCGCCTTCTGGTACGAGTACGGCACCATGAACGGCCTGGTCGTGAACAACAACCAGCCGACCGGCACGTGGTGGCTCTACAAGTGGTACGGCGACATGGCAGGCTCCATGGTCACCACGACCACCAGCTCGACCTCCCTGGACGGCTTCGCCGCCTACGACCCCACCCGCAAGATCGTCAACGTGGTGTTCGGTGACGAGGCGGGCACCAACACGGTCAACCTGACCGGCCTCGGCGCGCTGGGCTCCAGCGTCCGCGTCACGCTCCTGTCCACCCCGTCCAGCGGCCGCTTCACCGCCGTGACCGCCCCCACGACCGTCTCCACCACCACCCGTACGGTCAGCAACGGCCAGCTCAGCGTCTCCGTGCCGAACATGGTCGCCACCAGCGCCTACCAGCTCGTCGTCGAGCCCGCCACCGGCGTGCCGGCCTACCAGCAGCGCTACGAGGCCGAGAACGCCTCGGTCTTCCGCGCCCAGCGGCTGACCTCCTCCAGCGCGTCGGGCGGCGGCTACGTCGGCCGCATCGACAACTCCGGCACCCCGCGCACCGACAGCTACGTCGACTTCGTCGTCAACGTGCCGGCCGCCCGCGCGTACACGATGACCATCGGCTACGCCAACGCCACCGGCGCCACCGCCACCCAGGGCCTCGCCTACAACGGCGGCGCCTGGACCACCGTCAGCTACCCGCCGACCGCCGCGTGGGGCCAGTTCGGCGCCACGGTCAGCACCACGGTGAACCTGCGGGCGGGCTACAACGTGATCCGGCTGGCGAAGGGGTCGCCGCACTTCGCGGGCGGCACCGGCTACGCCGAACTGGACTACATCCACCTCACCTGATTCGAAGGGACCCCGGCTTCATGACCGCCTCAGGCCCGGAGTTCTCCCTGTGGGAGATCCCGTTCAGCTACCACGGATCGTGGTTCGGCTTCTCGCCCGTGGTGGCGGAAGGGACCTATGCGGAGGAGGTGCATCTGGTCTCGCACCAGACCGGCATGCACGCGGTCATGAAGCTGGTCCCCGAGACCGCCGCCACGATCACGGCCGCCCCCCACCGGCTCACCTGGCACGACGGCCTGATCGACCTCGCCTACGAGAGCGTGGACACGGTGCGGGTGCGCGGCCGCGGCGCCGGGCTGCGCGTGCTGGCCGCGGACCCGGTCCTGACGCCGTTCAGCGGCCCGTACTTCTACCAGGACCCCGTGGACGGCTCGTACGTCTTCACCCTCTACCAGACCGGCCGCCGCTACCGGATCACCCTGCTCGGCGGGCGGGCCGAGCCCCTGGGCGCGCAGGTGCTCGGCGCCGCCGAGCGGGGCATCCGCCTGAGCGGCGAGTGGGAGATCGCCATCGAGGAGTACGAGACCGCCCGCGCCCCCTACACCGCCAAGGACCCCTTCGACCAGGTGGTCAAGGCGGCACGGGCGGAGTTCGAGGCGTTCGCGCAGGCGGTCGCGCCGTGGCGCGGCGAGCGGACGCCCGCCGCCGAACTGGCCGCCTACGTGCTGTGGTCGGCCACCGTGCGCCCGGCCGGGTTCGTCACCCGCCCGGCGGTGCTGATGTCGAAGCACTGGATGGACAAGGTGTGGAGCTGGGACCACTGCTTCAACGCCATCGCCGTCGCCGGGGGCCTGCCCGGCCTGGCCTGGGACCAGTACCGCCTCCCCTTCGACCACCAGGACGCCTCCGGCGCGCTCCCCGACTCCGTCACCCACTCCGAGATCCTCTACAACTTCGTCAAACCGCCCATCCACGGCTGGGCCCTGCGGCACCTCCCCGATGCGGCGCCGGACGTCTACCCGCTGCTGGAACGCTGGACCACCTTCTGGCTCACCGCCCGCCGCGTCCCCGGTCACGAGCTGCCGCACTACCAGCACGGCAACGACAGCGGCTGGGACAACGCCACCACCTTCGACCCCGAACGCGTCGTGCAGAGCGCCGACCTGGCCGCCTTCCTCATCCTCCAGCTGCGCGAGCTGGCCCGCCTGGCCCCCGGCCCCGACGCCGCCGCCCGGTGGAGCGCGCAGGCCGACCGGGTACGCGACGCGCTGCTCGCCGAGCTGTGGGACGGCGAACGGTTCGTCGCCCGTGGCGTGCTGTCGGGACGTACCTGGTCCAGCTCCAGCCTGCTCGACCTCATGCCGATCGTGCTGGGAGAGGAGCTGCCGCGTCCCGTCCGCGCGGCGCTGGCCGCCGGGATCGAGCGGCACCTGACCGCGTACGGGCTCGCGACCGAGCTGCCGGACTCACCGCACTACCTGGACGACGGCTACTGGCGCGGCCCCATCTGGGCGCCCTCGACCGTGCTGATCGAGGACGGGCTGCGCCGCGCCGGCTATCCGGACCTGGCCGACGAGATCAGCGCCCGCTTCCGCGCGCTGTGCGAGCGGTCGGGGTTCGCCGAGAACTTCGACGCCCGCACCGGCCAGGGCCTGCGCGACCGCGCCTACACCTGGACGGCCGCCGCCTACCTCCACCTGGCCGCCGCTCACGAGCGGCGGACGAGGCCCTGAACCTGCCCGTCGTGCACGTCGCTCACCCACTCCCAGCCGGGCCTGGCCGACGGGCCGATCCGCGGGTCGCTCACGGGCTTGCCGTCGCGCAGGGCCTCCACGTACGCCCGATCCAGGTCGATCTGCGCGCGCAGCCGTCCGGCGTCGCCGGCGGAGCCGTGACCCGGGACGAAGACCTCGACGTCGCCCGCCACCCCGTCGAACAGCCGCAGCGCGTCGAGGTAGTCCCCGATCGGGTCGGCGGCGTCCAGGTCCAGCATCGGGACCAGGACGTCGGAGAGCATGTCACCGGCGACGAGAACCCCGCGTTCCTCGACGAGCAGCGCCGCGTGCCCCTTGGCGTGCGCCTGGTGCTCGATGATCCGGACCTCGGGGCCGTCCCAGGGAACCCGCGTGGCTCCGGCGGGCAGAGCGGTGAGGAGGCCGAACAGCTCCAGCGGCGTCTCCCCGGCGATCTCCGGCGGTAGCGCCTCGGCGAGGCGGTCCCGCCAGTCCGCGTCCGCCCGCAGCTCGCGCAGCTCGGCCGCGCAGCGGGCGGTGCCGTAGCGGGGCGCGTCGCCGAGCTCGGCGTGCCAGAGCGCGTGATCCCAGTCGGGGTGCGTCGCGAACCCCGCCACGACGGGCAGGCCCCGCCGGCGAAGCTCGCCCGCGAGGGCGGCCATCTCGTCGCCGGTGATCCCGGGGTCGATGAGCAGCACGCCGGCCGGGCCCTGCACGACGACGGCGTTGTTCTGGAGCAACGGGCTCTGGTGGACCAGCACACCCTCCGCGACCTGCTTCAGCACGTGCCTGCCTCCTTCGTGTCCTGGACGGCGTAACGACGCATCGTGACGCCGCGCTCGAACGATCGGTGCTCGATCAGGTCGAGCTCGATCGGGATGTCGTAGTCGTCGAACAGCGGCCTGCCGAAGCCGAGGATCGACGGGTGGGTCCAGAGCAGCAGCTCGTCGAGCAGCCCCGCCCGGAGCAGCTGTGTGGCGAGCGTCGCGCCGCCGACGCTGATGGTGCCGTCGGTCCCGGCCCGCAGGGCGGCCAGCTGGTCGATCGCGTCGTCGCCGCCGATGATCCGGGTGCCGTGGGCGGCGCTGCGGCGGGTGCGGGAGACGAGGATCTTGGGCTTGGCGGTCCAGAGCTCGCCGTACTCACGCATGTAGTCCGGCAGCGACGCGTCCTCGGGCGCCCGCGGCCAGTATTCCTCCATCGTCTCGTAGTAGACCCGGCCGTGGACCATGAGGGCGAGCTCCCGCGTCCGCGCGTTGGCCTCGCGGTGCATCTCCTCGCCGAGGCGCAGCCACTCGCCCGCGCCGTTGTCCCCGGGCACCTGCTCGATCCGCAGGTCGAGGGACACGTTCATCGAATAGACGAAGCGGCCCATCATCTCCTCTTCCCAAGTGATTGCACTTTGCAAGTACTATAGGTGGAGTGAAATGGCTGTCAAGGAGGGAATCGTGGAACCACGGTCCGGGTGTCCGATCAACGCCGCCGTCGAGGTGCTGGGTGATCGCTGGTCGATGCTCGTGCTGCGCGATGTCATCTTCGGCGACCGCCGCCACTTCCGGGCGCTGCTCACCGGGTCGGTCGAGGGCATCGCCTCGAACATCCTGGCCGACCGGCTCGTACGGCTCGTCGAGGCGGGACTCCTCACCCGCGGCACCGCCGCTCGGGGGCAGCGCGCCCGCTACAGCCTCACCGAGGCCGGCATCCAGACCCTCCCGATCATCTACGCCCTCGGCAACTGGGGCCTCGACTGGCGGCCGGGCAGCGAGGAGCTCCGCAGCCGGCAGCGGCTCATGCGCGAGGAGGGCCCGGCCTTCATCGAGGAGCTGATGGACGAGCTCCGCGTCCGCCACCTCGACGCCCCGCCGAAACCGCACGACGGCCCGGGCCCGTTCGACCGCCTCGCCGCCGCCCACGCCGCCGCCGCCGAGCAGGAACACCCCGATCGGCGACGACCTGACCCTCCCGGCTAGCCGTCCGCCGGAGCCGGCTGCTGAACGAGCTGGGCGTGTACGAGCTGCGCCAGATGGTCGATGCCCTGGGCGCCGATGACCTCCAGGGCCGGGATGGCGCAGCCGAACCGGCGCCGGATCGTGGCCGCCACCTCCGTGGCCATCAGGGAGTCGAGGCCGAGCTGGGCCAGCGGGCGGTCGAGCTGAAGCCGGTCCGGCGTGGTGTGCAGGATGCCGGCGACCAGCTCGGCGATGGCCGCCGACACGAGCCCCCGCCTCTCCTGCGGGCTCTCCAGGGCGATGAGGTCGTGGAGGGGGGCGTTCGGCCCGTCCTGGTCGCGGGCGAGCGCGGGCAGCACCTCGGCCAGTCGCGGCACGCGCACGGCCGGCAGGCGGTCGGCGATCGCCTCCGGCGTCACGCGGGCGGCCGTGGTCACCTCCGCGCCCCGCGCCAGCGCGGCTTCGAGGGCGTCGAGCGCCTCGTCCGGGGTGAGCGGCGGCAGCAGCCGCGACAGGAAGCCCATCAGCTCCGGGTGCCGTGCCAGGTAGCCGGTCCCGCCGACGGCGCCCAGCCCCAGGGCGAGCGCCGGGAGCCCGTCCCGGCGGCGGGACCGGGCCAGGGCCTCCAGGCAGGCGTTGGCGGCCACGTAGTTGCTCTGGGCGGCGTTGCCGATGACGGTGGCGAGTGAGGACAGCAGGACGAAGAAGCCCAGCTCGCGGTCACGGGTGAGCTGGTCGAGCACGTACGCGCCGGTCATCTTGGCGTCCAGCGCCGTGTGGAAGCGTTCGGGGGTCAGCTCGCTGAGCGGGGCGTCGTCCAGGACCATCGCCGCGTGGATGACGCCGCGCAGCGGGCGGTCCGTGCGATCGATGCTGCCGAGCACGGCACGCAGCGCGGCCGGATCGGTCACGTCCGCGGCGTACGGGGTGGCGGTCGCGCCCTTGTCCTGGACGGCGCGTATGGTCGTCGCCGCTTCCGGCGCGTCCGGGCCGGCGCGGCTGACCAGGGCGAGGTGGCGCGCGCCGCGCTCGGCCAGGCGTACGGCGGCGGCCGCGCCGAGCCCGCCGAGCCCGCCGGTGACGAGGTAGGTCCCCTCGGGATCGAGCGTCACGGGCCGCCGCCGCTGCTCGACGGGGAACGGCTGGTCGAAGGAGATCACCACCTTGCCGATGTGGCGGGAGTGCTGCAGAAGCCGGAACGCCTCGCTCACCCGCGCGGCCGGGTAGACCCGGTTGGCGATGGGGCGGTAGTCGCCCCGGTGCACGAGACGGGTCACCCTGGTCACCTGGTCGGCCCACAGCTCCGGTTCGAGGAGGGGGCCGAGGTCCAGGTTGAGCGCGTACAGGCTCAGACTGTCGCGGAACGGGTGCAGCGACACCGACCGGTCGCCGTACAGGTCGAGCTTGCCCAGCTCGACGAAACGCCCGCCTCTGCGCAGCAGCTCCAGCCCGCGCGGGATGGCCTCGCCGGCCAGCGAGTTGAGCACGACGTCCACGCCGCCGCCGGTCAGGGCGCGGACGTGGTCGGCGAACCCGGGGTTGCGCGAGTCCACCACATGCGTGACGCCGAGCAGACGCAGCAGGTCGCGTTTCTCGGGGCTGCCCGCCGTGGCGACGGCCCGCGCCCCGATGTGGGCGGCGTGCTGGAGGGCGGCCAGCCCCACCCCGCCGGCGGCGCCGTGGACCAGCAGCGTCTCCCCCGGCCGGAGGCGGGCCAGATGGTCGAGCGCGTAGTGCACGCTCAGGCAGGCGATGGACAGGGTGGCCGCGTCGGTGAAGCTCATGCCGGCCGGCATGAGCCCGGCCAGCCCTTCGCGGGCCACGACGTGCGAGGCGAGCGACCCGCCGGTGGCGACGAACACGCCGTCGCCGATCCCGAACTTCGTGACGCGCGGGCCCGTCGCGGTCACCACCCCGGCGCATTCGATGCCGAGGTGCGGGCCCAGGTAGGTGTCCTGCACCGCCTCCTCCGGCAGCAGCCCGCGGGCCCAGAGCACGTCGCGGTAGTTCAGGGCCGCGGCGCGCACCGCCACGACGATCTCGTGGGGGCCCGGCTCGGGCGGCGGGCCGGTCTGCTCCCAGGCGAGCCGGTAGCCGGGCCCCTGGTCGTCCAGCCGCAGCCGGAACGGCTCCCCCGCGACGACGTCATGGGGACGGGTGACGGGCCGGGCCGTACGGACCCGCGGCACGAACCGGCCGCCCCTGGTCAGCACGATCTCGTCCTCGGCGGACGGTTCGAGCAGTTCCAGGATCAGGCGGTGCGCGTCCGTACGGGGTGATGCGCCCCGTTCCAGGGAGATGCGCCTGATCTCCAGGTCCGGTCGTTCGTTGGCGAGCGAGCGCGTCAGGCCCCACACGGCGGCGGCGGGTGGCGTACAGGGCTTTTCCGGAGCCGGGTGCAGGCCGGTCGGCGGCGTGACGACCCAGAGGCGGACGGTGAGCCTCGCCGGCAGGCGGTCGCGAGCGGCGGCCAGGGCCCGCAGGACCTGCGCGCGCCGCCCGGTGAGCCCGGCGACCGCCCCCGGCTCGCCTGCGGGTTCGTCGTCCAGCAGCAGCACGAGGTCGGCGGCGCTGTCGCCGTCGCCGACAGCCGCCGGCCAGCCGGACACACCGGCCACGGTCGCGTCCAGCACGGTGGCGCGCAGCGACGACGCGATCTCGCGGGCGAGCTCGTCGTCGGCGCCCCGCTCGGGCACCACGATCCACGCGGTGCCGGTGCCCGGGACCGGCTCCGTGTTCGCCTCGGGCAGGGCCGGTGTCTCGGCGCGGCCGAGCAGGACGGACGCCTCGGCCCCGGAGCCGAGCCGGGCCACGTCGCCGAAACCGCACTCCCCCAGCACCGCCGCCCACCGCGCGGCCGGGAGCAACGGGCTCTCCGCTCTGAGGTCGACGTCGGTGAAGGACCACCAGCGTTCGAGCAGCCCGAACACGGCGACCAGCCGGTCGCTGTCATGCTGCTCCACCACGAGAAGCCGGCCGCCGGGCACCAGCAGGTCGCGGGCCCTGCGGACGGCGGCGCGCACGTCCGGCGCCGCGTGCAGGGCGCCGTCCGCCACCACCACGTCGTAGAACTCGCCGCCGAACCCCTGCTCGGCGGGCTCTCGCGCCAGGTCGAGCAGGCGGTACTGAACGAAGTCGTACGGCGCGAGACGTGCCGCGGCCCGCCGGAGGAACGGCTCGGAGGGGTCGGTGAACACGTACTCGGTCAGCTGGCGGGGCAGGACGGGCAGGAGCGCGGCCGTCATCCCCGCCGTGCCGCCGCCGAGCTCCAGAACGCGCAGCGGACGGTCCTCGGGCCAGGCGCGCACGATCTCCTCCAGCGCGGCCCGGGCGAGCCGCGAGTCGCAGCGCCGGCCCGGCGACGCGTCGAGCAGATGCTCCACGGTGTGCCCGCCGCCCTCCGGGAAGATCAGCTCCTCCGGGTCGAGCCGGCCGGTCAGCACCTGATCGAGGTGATGGCCGCAGCGCCCGCGCAGGATCAGCTCCGCCGAGTGGCCGGGGCAGGCGCGCAGGAGCTTCTGGAACAGCGCCTCGGGCGCCGGCTCGGCGGCCGGCCGCCACCGGGCGTCAGGGCGGTCGTGGCCGGCCGGCTCGTGATCGCGGATGAGCAGGCCGCGCGCTTCGGCGATCGAGGCGAGCGCCGCCACGAGCCGCGCGTGCCGCGGCAGCACCCCCGCGCCGAGCAGCGCGGGCACGTCGAAGACGTCGGCGCCGGGCAGCAGGCGGGCGAAGGCCCGCGCGACGAAGTGCGCGGTGAGGTGGGCGAACTGCGTCCCGGCGTCGTCGCCATCGCCGGCGCGGGCGTTGTCGCCGCCGCCGGCGCGGGCGGTGTCGCCGCCGTCCGGGCGGCAGGACGCGGGCCACGCGACGGGCCCTGCGCCGGAGCGGGACGCCGGCCGCAGCTCCGTCAGGTGCTCGACCACCGGCGTCCTGGCCGTCGTCGGCAGCCGCCGCACCCGGCAGCCCTCGATGAGCACGGCCACCTCGCCGGTGTCGTCGCAGATCCTGACGTCGAACTCGGCCTCGTGCTCGGACACGTACGTGAGCTCGGTGTGGGCGAACCCCCACGGCGGCGGATTGCGCCAGCACCGCACCGCACGCACCGACACCGGCAGATATCCGTGACCGCTGCCGATGAGCAGCGGGATCACCGTGTGCAACGCCCCGTCGAGCAGCGTGGGATGGGCCTCGTAGCCGCTCTGCGACACGTTGAGCACGTAGGACGCGAGCGCCTCTCGCGCACTCGTCCACAGCTCACGCAGCACCTTGAAGCTCGGACCGTACGTGAAGCCCACGCCGGTCAGCTCCGCGTAGCAGGTGTCGTGGTCGCGATGCCGCGTGGCCCTGGCCCTCGCGCCCTTGAGGTCCACCCGCCCGGGGGCCTCGCCGTGCAGCCGCCGCACCCTGCCGCGCGCGTGCATCCGCCACTCGCCCTCCTGCCCGGACCGGCTCGCGATCCGGAACAGGCCGTCCTCGTCGGACAGCGTGACCTGCGTCTGCCTGACGGGGTCGGCGGCCGACAGGGTCATCGCGGAGGGGAACCGCAGGGCCAGCACCTCGACGGGGCCGCCCAGCGCCCGGCGACCGGCGGCCAGGGCCATCTCGATGTACGCCGCCCCCGGCATGATCACCGTGCCGTCGATCTCGTGGTCGGGCAGCCACGGGAGGCGTTCGGGTTCGAGCCGCCCCTGCCAGGCCGGTTCCATGAGCGGCGCCCGCTCGCCGAGCAGCGGATGGTCCAGGGGGCGCGCCCACACCTGCGGGCCGCCGTGCCACTGGCGCTCCCGTTGCCAGGGGTAGGCGGGCAACTCGGCGACGCGGCCAGGGCAGGGGAAGATCCGCGCCCAGTCCAGCGCGTCACCGGCGGCCAGCGCGGCCACGGCGCCCTCCACCAGGGCAGCCCCGTCGCCGTCCCGCCGCAGGGTGGCCAGCGCCGTGACACCCATCCTGGTCAGGTACGTGGCCAGGACCGGATGCGGCCCGATCTCGACGAACAGCTCACAACCACGCTCCTTCAGCCGCTCGACCGCCTGGGCGAACAGCACGGGACGGCGTACGTTGTGCCACCAGTAATCGGCGTCGAGCCCTTCCCGCGGCTCCCGCCCCGTCACCGTGGACACGAACGGCACGTCGGCGGCCCCGGCGCGCAGCCCGTCGAGCCCCACGCGGACGGCCTTCTCGGCCCCGTCCATGGCCGCGCTGTGGAAGGCGTGGTCGAGGTCCAGCGGCCGGAAGAACACGCCGCGGGAGGCGAGCTCGTCGCCCAGGGCGGCCAGCGCCTCGGGATCCCCGGCGACGGTCACGTCACGGCCGCTGTTGACCGCGGCCAGCTCAAGACGCCCCGCGTAGCGGGCCAGCACGTCCGCGGCCTCGTCCGGGGCGAGGCCCGCCGCCGCCATCCGGCCGAGCCCGGCGGTGGGGGCCTGGGCGCGGCTGCGTACGGCGACCACGCGCGCGGCCTGCCCCAGATCCAGGATCCCGGCCGCGTACGCCGCCGCGATCTCCCCGACACTGTGCCCGGCCACCGCGTGCGGGCGCACGCCCCAGTCCCGCATCAGCTCCAGCAGGCCGACCTGGACGGCGAACAACGCCGGCTGGGCCACCTCGGTGAGCGCGAGCCGCGACCGCCGCGCGGGCGCGGCCAGCTCCTCGGCCACCGACCAGCCGAGCCACGGCGCAAGGGCGGCGTCGGCGGCGTGCACCGCGGCCCGGAAGACGGGCTCGCTCCGCAGCAGGTCGGCGCCCATGCCGGTCCACTGCGAGCCGTTGCCGGAGAAGACGAACGCCACCCGTCCCGAGGCCCCGCCGATCGCGCCACCGGCGGCGTCGCCCGCGGCGAGCCGCGTGAGCCGGTCGGCGGCCTCGGCGGCCGAGCCCGCGACGACCGCCGCCCTGAGCTCCCGGTGGCCGCGCCGCCGGCACGAGGTGTAGCTGAGGTCGTAGAACTCCTCGCCGGAGGCCGTCGACAGCCGGGCCGCGAGCCGGCGCGCCGACTCGGCCAGCGCGGCCTCGTTCCGCGCCGACACCATCACGGGCAGCCGGCGGCGCGGCCGCGCGGCGGGCCCCGGCGGGACGGCGGGCGGGGCGGCGAGCACGGCGTGCGCGTTGGCGCCGCCGAAGCCGAAGGAGTTCACCCCGGCGACCCTGCGCCCGCCCGGCTGCTCCACCGGCCGCGGCTCGGTGACGGGAAGCAGCCGTAACCCGGCGAAGTCGATGCGCGGGTTGGGCGGGTCGCCGTGCAGCGAGGCCGGGATCCGCCCGTGGCGGAGCACGAGCACGGCCTTCAGGAGGCCGGCGACGCCCGCGGCCGCCTCCAGATGGCCGACGTTGGTCTTGATCGAGCCGATCGGCAGCGGCCGGCTGCGACGGCGTCCCAAGGCCCTGCCGATCGCCTCGCACTCGACGGGGTCGCCCGCCGGGGTGCCGGTGCCGTGCGCCTCGAAGTAGACCAGCTCGTCGGCCGCGACCCCGGCCTCACGGTAGACCTCGCGCAGCAGCCGCTCCTGGGCGTACGGGCTGGGCAGGCTCAGACCCGGAGTGCGGCCGTCGGCGTTGGCGCCGGTGCCCAGCACCACCGCGTGCACCCGGTCGCCGTCGGCCTGGGCGTCGGCCAGGGACTTCAGCACCAGGAAGCCGCCGCCCTCGGAGCGGACGTAGCCGTCGGCCTCCGCCGAGAAGGCGTGGCAGCGGCCCCGGGGCGACAGCATCGACGCCTTGGCGAAACCGACGAACGGGTAGGGGCTGATGAGGATGTTGACGCCGCCGGCGAGCGCGATCCGCCGCCCTCCGCCGGCGACGTACTGGACGGCCTGGTGGAGGGCCATGAGCGCGGAGGAGCAGGCGGTGTCGACGGTCATGCTCGGGCCGTGCAGGTCCAGGGCGTGCGAGACGCGGTTGGCGATGTTGCCCGCCGAGGTGCCGGCGTTGGTGTAGGCGTTGATGCCGGTGGGGTCGCTCACCTGCATGATCTCGTAGTCGTGGGTGGAGGCTCCCACGTACACGCCGGTGGCGGAGCCGGCCAGGACGGCCGGGTCCAACCCGGCGTCGTCGAACGCCTCCACGGCCAGCTCCAGCATCAGCCGCTGCTGCGGGTCCATGGCGGCGGCCTCGCGAGGCGAGATCCCGAAATAGCCGGTGTCGAAACCCGCGACGTCGTCCAGGAACCCGCCCGCGGCCGTGTAGGTCTTGCCCGGGCTGGCCGGGTCGGCGGCGACGAACCGCCCGGGCTCGAAACGGTCCGGCGGCACCTGCGTGACCAGGTCCCGGCCCGCCGAGAGCGCCGCCCACAGGCCGTCGAGGTCGCTGATGCCGCCGGGCAGCCGGCAGCCGATCCCGACGATGGCGACAGGGGTCATGGAGAGCCTCCGATCTCGTCGCGCACGAGCGCCGCGAGTCCGTGCTGAAGGGTGATCCGGGCCCGGAAGCCGAGCTCGGCCGCGGCCCGGCCGGTGGTGCACGTCCAGGAGGGGCAGCGCAGCTCCCGGGCCTTGTCCCTGTTGAGTATCGGTACGGTCCCGCGGACCCTGCCGACGACCTCCGCGCCGGCCGCCGCCAGGTCGACCAGCGGGCCGGGCATCGGGATGACGAGCGGCGGGCGGCGGCCCAGCGCCCGGGCGAGCGCCAGGCAGATGTCCTCGGCGCTGTGCTCGACGCCGTCGCACACGGTGTAGACGCCGGCCGTGGGATCGTCCCGCCGTACGGTCCGGCCCCGTTCGGCCGCGGCCAGCAGCGCCGTGCACAGGTCGCCGACGTGGATGAGGCAGAACCGTTTCGGCCCGAGGCCGCCCTTGAGCATCACCCCGCGCCGCGCCATGGGCAGCAGCGACGGCAGGAACTCGGTGTCGCCGGGCCCGTACACGACGGGCGGACGGACGATCACCACCGGCAGCCGCCCGGCCACGCGACGGGCGGCCGTCTCGGCCGCCAGCTTGCTCAAGCCGTAGTACGAGACAGGCGGGCTCACGGCCAGTGAGGAGCACAGCACCAGGCGGGGCGGGTCCGGGCGCGCGGTCAGCGCCGACAGCAGCCGCCCGGTCCCCTCCGCGTTGACGCGGAAGTAGTCCGCCGGGGCGCGCGCCTTGACCAGGGCGGCCAGATGGATCACCCGGTCGGCGGCGGCGACCGCCTCGGGCAGCCCCGCACCGGTCTCCAGGTCGCCCTCGACGCAGTCGGCGCCCAGCCGGTCGAGCTCGTGCCGCCACCGTGGCGCGGACGAGACGCGTACGAGGGCCGTGACCGCGTGACCGTCGGCCCGCAGCCGCCGCACCAGACTCCTGCCGATGAAGCCGGTCGCCCCCGTGACCAGGAAACGTCTCACCGCGGCGGCTCGCAGCCGCGCCGGTAGATCCGGTAGGTCTTGGAGCGGCGGGCGCCGATGTAGCGGGCCACGCCGTTGGCGGCGTCGTTGTCCTCCAGGATCCAGGAGAACTCGACGCGGCGGATGCCGAGCTCGCGGGCGGCCCGCATGGCGCGCGCCCCGAGTTCGAGCACCACCCGGTCGTCGCGGTTCTCCGCCCGTACGCCGAGCAGGACCAGCCTGGCCGCGTCCAGGTGGCGCAGGGCGCGCGCGAACCGCAGCAGGCCGAGGGGCGTGAGCCGGCCTCGCGCGGCCCTGAACGCCGGGCCGGCGTCGGGGACGCCGATCAGCGCGCCCACCGTCTCGCCGTCGCGCTCCGCGATGAGCGTCAGCTCGGGCCGCAGGATCGGCTTCAACGTACGGACCAGGTGACGGAACTCCTTCTCCGTGGCGGGCACGAAGCCCCAGTTGCCCGCCCACACCTGGTTGAAGACCGCCCAGATCTGCGAGGCCGCGCTGTCGAGGTCGGCCAGCCGGAGCGGCCGGACCGTGTACGGGGAGCCTTCGGCGAGGGCGTCGGCCAGGGGCAGGAACTCGTCGGGCACCTGGTCCCAGGTGAGCTCCCACGCCCACAGGTCCTTGGCCTTGACGCAGCCGCACGCCTCCAGCAGCCGGGGGTAATAGGCGGGGTTGTACGGCATGAGCACCGCCGGAGCCCGGTCGAAGGAGTCCACGAGCAGGCCGCACTCGTGGTTCGTCGACAGGCTCACCGGGCCGAGCATGGTGCGCAGGCCGCGCTCGGCCAGCCAGCCGGCCGCGGCCTCGAACAGCGCGTGCGCGACCCCGGGGTCGTCCACGCACTCGAACATGCCGAAGAACCCCTCGTCCGCGCCGTGCAGCTCGTTGTGCCGGGGATTGCGGATGGCCGCGATGCGGCCGGCCACCCGCCCGCCGCGCCTGGCCAGGAAGAGCGCGGCCTCGGCGTAGTCGAAGAACGGGTTGCGCCGGGGATCGAGGAACGCGCGGCGCTCCCGGTCCAGAGGCGGGATCCACGGGTCCTCCGGCCGGTGGATCAGGTGCGGGAACCGGATGAAGGCGGTCAGGTCGGAACGTCGCCTCACCGGCTCGACGGTCACCGCCGTCGCCGTCACCGTCCGGCGCCCTGCGGCCCGATGACCCCCACGGCCGTGCCGGCCTCGGCGAAGGCCCCGATGATCCGGTCGAGCTGCGCGTCGGTGTGCGCCGCGGTCGCGCTGATGCGGATCAGCTCCCGGCCGTGCTGCACCGCGGGGTGGATCACCGCGCCGGTGAAGACCCCCGCGTCGAACAGCGCCCGCCACAGCCGCAGGCACGTCATGAAGTCGCCGACGTGCACCGGCACCACGGGCGTGGGCGCTGACCCGACCTCGTAGCCGAGACCCCGGAGACCGTCGCGCAGCCGGGCCGCGTTGTCCATCACGCGCCGGCGGCGTTCCGGCTCGGCCTCGACGAGTTCGAGCGCTTTGAGCGCCGCCGCGACCGAGGCCGGCGTCATGGACGCGGAGAACACCGCCGGGGAGGCCCAGTGGCGGATGTAGTCGATGACATCCGCCTCGCCGGCCAGCGCCCCGCCGAGCGAGGCCAGGCTCTTGGAGAAGGTGGTCATGACCAGGTCGACGCTGCTCTCCAGCCCCAGCAGCTCGGGTACGCCGCGGCCGTCCGCGCCGAGCACGCCCAGGTCGTGCGCGCAGTCGAGCATCAGGCGGGCGCCGTGCCGCCCGGCCAGCTCGGCGATCCTGGGCAGGTCGCACATGTCGCCGGCCATGGAGAAGACCCCTTCGGTGACGATGAGCACGCCGCTGCCGGCGGGGGTGTCGGCCAGGAGCCACTCCAGATGCTTGGTGTCGTTGTGCCGGAACACGCGCTCGACGGCTCCGCCCAGGCGTACGGCGTCGCGCAGGGAGGCGTGGTTGTCCTGGTCGGTCAGGACGACGTCGTCCTCGCCGAGGAGTGCCGACACCGCGAGGTTGGTCTGGAACCCGGTGGACAGGGCGACCGCGGCCTCGCGGTGCAGGAAGGCCGCCAGGCGTTCCTCCAGTTCGAGGTGCAGCGCGTAGGTGCCGTTCGCGAGGCGGGATCCCGAGCAGGAGGTGCCGTGTTCGGCGATCGCCTTGCGGGCCGCCTCCCGTACGCGTGGATCGGCGGAGAGCCCCAGGTAGTCGTTGGACGCCGCCATGATGACCGGCCGTCCGTGAATGCGCGCCTCACCGGGTGAGAGCATCGTCTCGACAGGCGGCGCGAACGGGTAGAGCCCGGCGGATTTGAAAATGCGGTGGGTTTCCCAGCTGCGACATTTGTCGAAGACGTCCGCCATGACTCGCACTATGACGGTCACCGGCTCGGCTGAACATGTCGTGCCAGTGAGACAAGAGTTTCCCGGTGCTCCTGCGGGCAGGTCGCCCCACTCACCGCGCCACATTCCCGAAATATCCCCATATAGCAGGTCGGACGGCCACGCAGGTGTGACCATCGCGGAAGTCATCGCCCCCGGCCCGGCCTGACTATCTTTATCCGCGTCGACGCCAATTCCCTTTACGGAGGCGCATGGGCACGCTCGCGATTGTCCATGACGCGGCCGTCGCCTTCGTCATCCTCGCGGCCTCACGCGCGGTGAAATTCGCCGGGCAGGCCACGGCGCGGCCCGCACTCGGCGACGGGCTGTGGGCCGCGGCGCTGGCGGCGGGGGCGGCGCTCGCGGAGCTGGCGGGCGGCCCTGCCGGCCGCGCCGTGGCCTCCGCCCCCGTGCTGGCCGTGGTGGTCACCGTATGGATCGGGGCCGCGATCTGGCGGGTGTTCACCGTCGAGGTCGGCCGGCTCGCCTTCGACGGCATGGCCCAGTCGCGGGCCTTCCGCGAGCCCGCCGAGGTGGACTGGGTACGCAACTGGACGATCGCCTTCTACCGCGACCACCCCGGCTTCGCCCTGCTGCCGCTGCTCGCGATCGGCTGGCTCGCGGTGCCGTACCTGCCGCTCCACGTGCAGGGAGCGGCCCGGATCGCCGTCGTGGCCGTACTGGTGGCCTGGCTGGCCATGACGTCCGCCCGTACCCGCGCGAGCTGCTGGCTCGGCTGCGCGCTGGCCGCCGCGCTCGCCCCCGCCGCCCCCACTCCCCCGCCGCAATGGTGGCACCTGGCCACCGTGCTCGCCCTCCTGCCGGTCGGCCGCCTGCTGCGCCGGCGCGGGCTGCTGCGCGGCTCGATCGCCGGCGACTGCCTGCTCCCGCGCCCCTGGCCCGCCCCGCCCCGCACCCGCTCTCCTGCCGTCACCGCCTGGCAGGCACGACCGCCCCGCCGATCGCCGTACGCCGGAGCCCTGCGAGGCCACGACGTGCTGCTGATCACCCTGGAGTCCGTCGGCCGCGACCACCTGGCCCGATTCACGCCGGACGGCGCCCGCACCCCCTTCCTGGACGCCCTGTACGCCCACGCCGTGGTCTCGCCCCGCCACGTCGCGCCCTCGCCGCTGACCACGAACGCGCACGTGCTCCTCGCCCACGGCCGCTACCGCGCCGACGGGGAGTCGCAGGTCCACCGGCTGAACGCGGCCGGCTACCGCACCGCGTACCTGACCTCGGCCCGCACCAGCTACTACGGGCTGAGCGACATCCTCGCCGGCGCCGGCTACCAGACCCTCGTCGACCGCTCCCGGCTGGGCGGTCACATCACCGACAGAGAACTCCCCGAGGCAGGCGCCGACGCCCTCCTCGCCGACCTGCCCGCCGGCCGGGCGCCGCTCTTCCTGCACGTGCACACCACCGACACCCACGTCCCCTACCGGGTCCGCGACCCCCGCTTCCGCCGCAGGGGCGACGGCCGGCGCGACCGGTTCCTCGACGCGCTGGAGGAGGCCGACGACAATCTCCGCCGCCTGCACGAGACCCTGATGGACCGAGGCGTGCTGCGCGACCCGCTGATCGTCGTCACCGCCGACCACGGCGAATCCTTCGGCCACCTCGGCTACCACTTCCACGCCACCGCCGTGACCGCCGAACAGACCCTCGTCCCCCTGGCCGTCGCCCACCCCGCCCTGCCGGCCGCGCAGATCTCCTGGTCGTCCCACCTTGACGTACTGCCGACCATCCTCGACCTCATCGGCGTCGCCGCCGCGCCGTCCCACGGCGAGTCCCTCTTCCACCACGACCGCCCGCAGCGCCTGGCCCTCTGGGTCGGCCACCCCATGAGGCGCAGCACCTCCTGCTACGGCCTGATCGACGGCGAGCGCAAGCTGATGATCGACCTGGTCACCGAGCGATGCTTCGCATCGGACTGGGAGGACCGCTCCCCCCGCCCCCTGCACGGCCCGGAACGACGCCACGCGGCCCAGTCGGCGACGACGGCACTGCGCCGGCTGGGCCTCGACTGACCTGGGCCCTCAGGTCGTGGTGGTGGGCTTGTCGAGACCGGTCAGCCTGGCCAGGGCCGCGAAGCCGTCATCGCTGCCCGGCCAGTGCCGCCGCACCGCCTGCACCCCTGCGCGGCGAACCACGGACCGCAGCACCGCGATGACGATGACGGCATCGTCGGCATAACCGAGCACCGGGATGAAGTCGGGCACCAGATCGATCGGAAAGGCCAGGTAAGCCAGCAACAACGCGAGCCGCACCCGCACCCCGCGCGGCAGCTCGGGATCGGCCGCCAACCGGCGCACCAGCCGCAGCACATCGGGCAACAGCCGCAGCGCCTCCCGCAACAACCCGCCGCGCGGCCGCACGACCGCCAGCACGCCGATCAGCGCCATCCAGGCGACCAGCAACGCGGCCGCGACCCCGATCAGCAGATCCCATCCCCATGACCCGGTCATGTCTGCCCGCTTCCCTGCGCCGCGAGGACGGATCGCTCCAAGGGAGCTGGAAATCCGCCCCGAAAATCCTTGCTTGAGCTGAACAGACGTTAGCGAACCCGGACCTGCTGGTCAGTGTCGGGGCGCTCGGCGGCTAAGGACTGCCGAGGCGGTGGGCCCGGTCGAGCAGGTATCGCCGTTCGACCTGGTTGCCGGTCAGCTCGGCCGCCTCGCGGTACAGTCGCGCCGCGCCGGCCGCGTCGCCGGTCAGCTGGAGCAGGTGGGCGCGGACCGCGCGTTCGCGTTGCCGGGTCAGCGGTTCCTGGTCCAGCCGGTGGCGGCGGTTGAGGTCGTCGAGCAGCGCCAGCCCCCGGCCCGGCCCGTACGCCTGCGCCACCGCCACCACCCGGCTCAGCCGCACCGGCGCGGTCGGGGTGAGCCGTTCCAGCCACACGTACAGCGCGGCGATCTGCGGCCAGTCCGTCCGGTCCGGCGTCGGGGCCGCGGCGTGCACGGCCGCGATGGCGGCCTGCAACTGGTACGGGCCCACCTCGCGCCGGCTCCAGACGCTGTCGAGCAGCTCGGTGCCTTCCCGGATCAGGCCGGGATCCCATTGCGTCCGGTCCTGCTCCTCCAGCGGCACCAGCTCGTCATCGCCGCCCGTACGGGCGCGGCGCCGTGACTCCGTCAGCAGCATCAGCGCGAGCAGACCGGTCACCTCGGGGTCGTCCGGCAGGGAGTCGCGGAGCATGCGGGTCAGCCGGATCGCCTCGCGGGTGAGGTCGACGCGGGCGAGCTCGTCGCCGGCGGAGGCCGTGTAGCCCTCGTTGAAGATCAGGTAGAGCACCTGCGTCACGGCGGCCAGCCGGCTGTCCCGGTCGGCGCCGGTCGGCGGGGTGAAACGGGCGCCGGCGCGGGCCAGCTGCTGCTTGGCGCGGCTGATCCGCGTGCCCATGGTGGGCTCGGTCGTGCCGAAGGCGTGCGCGATCTCGGCGGTGGTCAGGCCGCCGACCGCCCGCAGCGTGAGCGCCACCTGGGAGGTGGCGCTCAGCGCGGGGTGGCAGCAGAGCAGCAGCAGGGCGAGGCTGTCGTCGGTCTCCTGCGGCGGGTACGCCTGCCGGGCCGGCTCCCGCATGGCCAGCTCGGCGGCGCCGGCCTCGTGCTCGCGGCGGCGCCGGGCCTGCTCGGACCGGAGCAGATCGACCATCCGCCGGTAGCCGATCCGGATCAGCCAGCTGCGCGGGTTGTCCGGCACGCCATCGGCCGCCCAGGTCCGGCTCGCGGCCAGCAGCGCCTCCTGCACCGCGTCCTCGGCGACGTCGAAGTGACCGAAGCGACGCACGAGCGCGCCGAGCACCTGCGGCGCCTCCGTACGCAGCAGGTGCTCCACCTCGCCGGGACGGCCGGTCATGCCGCGAAGTCGCCGCCCATGATCGGACGGATCTCGATCGGCTCGCCCAGCACCTCGACGACCCGCGAGACGATCTCGACGGCGCGTTCCCTGCTGGCCACGTCGATCACGGCGAAGCTGGCCAGAACCTCCTTCAGCTCGGCGAACGGCCCGTCGGTCGCCACCACGCCGTCCGGGCCCTTGCGCACGGTGGTGCTGACCACCGGGTGGCCGAGGCCCTCGCTGCTGACGAACTCGCCGGTGGCGATCAGCTCCTGCTCGAACTTCTGGTACGCGGCGAACGCGGCCAGTGCCTCCTCGGAGGGGGTGTCGGCGGTCGCCGCGTCCCAGGCGGCGGCCGGGGTGTAGCTGAGCAACAGGTACTTCACGATGATCCTCTACTGGAGAGTGCTGAGGGAAAGGGTATGCCGGGTCAGGCGGAGCGGCGCAGGGACAGTGCGACGACGGTCGTCCAGGTGAAGGCGACCAGGCCGTTGACGGCGATCTGGATGCTCATGTGATCGGGCGACATGGGCAGCAGCAGGACGAGCCCGGCGGCGCCGCTCAGCACGGCAGGCAGCACGGCGCGGCGGCGGGCGTACCGGACGGTCAGCACGAGGGCGGCGACGGCCAGCGCGGTGAAGGAGACGGCGGCCGCGACCGAGTGCGCCACGCCGTGCCAGGACAGCTGGGCGGCCGGCCCGTCGGGGGTGCCGGCGGGGAAGCCGTTCTCCGGATCCATGGTGAACAGCCCCGCGCAGACCATCCCGGCGCCGAAGATCCCGACGAGGATCGGCAGCGCCCGGCGTCCGATCCCCTCGGTGAGGGTGCGCCTGACGCCCGCGGCCAGCGCCAGCCCGCCGAGACCCGCGAGCACGAACGTGGCGATCTGGATCCAGCCGAGGTCGCCGGTGGCGAGCTGGCTGATCGGGTGCCGGGTGAGGTCGAAGCCTTCGCGGGTGAGCATCTGAGCGACGGCCGAGGCGAAGAAGACCGGCCCGGCGAGGGCCCCGGCGAGCAGCAGGCGGCCGGACGCGGTGGGAGTGATGCGGACAGCGGGGATGGCGGTGGCCATGACGTCCTCCTTGAGAGTTCCTGCCGCTACCTCGTCACCGGGACCGGGACTTCGACATGGTGTCCCGTGTGAGCTAAGTCACATTCAATCGATGTCGAGGGCCGGGGTCCGCCTCCGAGGTACCGGCAAGCACTCACCAAGGAGGACGAGATGGACACGACGCCCGTCACCAGCCGGCCGAGCGCCGAGCTGAAGGCCCTGGACCGCCTGGTCGGCACCTGGGCGGTCACCGGCGGCGCCGAGGGAACGGTGCGCTACGAGTGGATGCCCGGCGGCTTCTTCCTGTTCCAGCACGTCGAGCTCACCCACGACGGCCGGCGGATCACGGGTCTGGAGGTGATCGGCAACCTGCGCCCGTTCGGCGAGCCGGTCGGCGCGGACGTGGTGTCGCGCTTCTACGACTCGGCCGGCGACACGCTCGACTACGTGTACGAGCTGACCGGTGACAAGCTGACCATCTGGGGCGGCGCGAAGGGCGGCCCGGCGTACTACGAGGGCACGTTCAGCGCCGACGGCGCCACGGTCACCGGCGCATGGGTCTACCCCGGCGGAGGCGGATACGCCTCGACCATGACCCGGATCTGACACCGGGCTCCGCGGGAGTTCCGCGAGCAGCGCCGGACCGGCTCTCGCGGAACTCCCGCAACCGCGCTTGAGGGCACCGCCATCTCAGCCGCGGGGAGGCCGCGCCGAAGTTTCAACCGAGGGTTCAACGTTACGGTTGACGTCATGGCAGATGTCTCCACCACGATCGAACTCAGCCTGTCCGAACTCCGCCAGGTCGCCGCCTACGCCGTGGCGTGCGCGCGGCCCGCCTTGACGATCTTCGAACGGGAACGCCCCGACGATCCGCGCCCCCGTGCCGCGATCGAGGCCGCGCGGACGTTCGCGGACGGAGCCAAGCGGACCAAGGCGCTCCGTGACAGCGCGTGGGGGGCGATGCGCGCGGCCCAGGAGGCGCGCGACGCGGGACTCGCCGCGGCGTGCGACGCCGCGCGGGCGGCCCTGGCCGCGGCCAGTGCGGGGTACCTGCATCCCCTGGCCAAGGCCACCCAGGTCAAGCACATCCTCGGACCGGCCGCCCATGCCGCGCGAGCGTTCGAGCTGTCCGCCGGAGACGATCCCTCCGTCGGAGCCGATCACCTCGCGCAGGCGCGAGCCCTCGCCGGTCCCGTCGTGGTGGACGTCCTGAGGCGCTACCCGCTCGCCCCGCCCGGCGGCGGGCGGGTCGGAGAGCTGCTCCGTCAGCTGGACGCGTCGCTCCGCTGAGGTTTTCGTGGCCGTGGGTCTACATCGTCGTCCCGCCTGAGACGTCGAGCCGGTGCCCGGTGACGTAGCGGCTGTCGCCGGAGGCCAGGAAGGCGACGGCGTCGGCCACGTCCTGCGGCGTGCCCAGCCGGCCGAGGGGCGTCTGTGACGACAGCCAGGCCAGGGCCTCGCCGACCAGGCGTCCTTCGTGCATGTCGGTGTCGATGACGCCTGGGGCCACGAGGTTGACGGTGATGCCGCGCGGCCCGAGCTGCTTGGCCAGGGCGACGGTCATGACGTCGAGCGCGGCCTTGGACATGGCGTAGTCGATCGCGCGGGGCATGGCCGCCCCGCGGGTCAGCATGGTGCCCACGGTGATGATCCGCCCGCCGTCGCGCAGCCGCGGCAGGGCCTGCTGGGTGACGAAGAACGGCGCGGTGGTGTTGACCGCGAACAGGCGCTCGAAGCCCTCCCGGGTGACGCCGTCGATCTCGCTCTGGCCGCCGAGGACGCCCGCGTTGTTGACCAGGACGTCCAGCCCGTCGGCGTGCGCGTCGAAGGCGGCCCACAGGGCTTCGGCGTCGCCGGGCGCGCCCAGCTCGGCCTGGACGGCGAAGGCCCGCCCGCCGGAGGCTTCGATGGCGGCGACGGCGTCCTTGGCGGCGGCATGGTTGCCGCCGTAGTGGACCGCGACCCGGGCGCCCTCGCGGGCCAGCCGGACGGCGATCGCGCGGCCGATGCCCCGGCTCGCGCCGGTCACCAGGGCCGTCTTACCGGTCAATGTCGTCATGATCACGCTCCAATTCGCGTACTGCGTACGAGAAATGGACCATAGCTATTCAGGTACCATGTACGCAAATAGCGGCGAAGGGGGCGCGCATGATCGACGAGGCGGCGACCAGCATCTGGATGCAGCCGGAGGAGCGCGAGCGCTCCGGCCCGGGGCGACGCCCCGGCTACAGCCGCGAGCAGATCACCCGCGCGGCCGTCCGGATCGCCGACGCCGAGGGCGTCGAGGCCGCGACCATGCGGCGGATCGCGGGTGAGCTGGGCACCGGCGCCATGTCGCTCTACCGCTACGTGCCCCGGCGCGACGACCTCTTCGACCTCATGATCGACCTTGCGATGGGCGAGATCGAGCTCCCCGACGGCCCGTCCGGTGACTGGCGCGGCGACCTGACGCTGCTGGCCCGGCAGGTCCGCGCCGCCGGCCTGCGCCATCCCTGGCTGATCGCGCTGCTCACCGGCCGGCCCACGCTGGGTCCCCACCTGCTGCGCGTGCACGAGTTCGCGCTCGGCGCCTTCGACGGGACCGGGCTCGACATCGACGACGTCACCGGTTTCGTCGGCATGCTGAACGACTACGTCCACAGCGCGATCCGCCGCGAGATCGGCTGGCTGGAGGAGGCCCGCCGCACCGGCCTGGACCCCGAGCGCTGGAAACGGGACTACATGGGACCGTACGTCCGCCAGGTCGTCGAATCCGGCGCCTTCCCCCGGTTCAACCGATCGGTCCTCGACTCCCGCATCGCCCACCTCGCCCCCGAGGAACGCTTCCGCCACGGACTCGACCGCGTCCTCGACGCCATCGCCGCGCTCATCCCGTCGCTCCGTCCTCGTTGAGCGGGGGCGACGTCAGTCGAGGGTCTGCTCGACGAGGTCGAGGTAGGCGTGTCCGGCGGCGGCGGCGACGTCGTCCGGCCGGCCGAGCGCCGCGAAGCCGTCCAGCAGTCCGCGCAGCGCGGCGAGGTGGTGCCGCCAGGAGGCGCCGGGCGCGTAGGGGCACCCCAGGATCGCGAACATGCGGGCGGTGTCCGGGGAGCGACGGGCGATCCGTTTGCCCGCGATGGGCACCATCGCCAGCCGCCCCAGCTGGTGCTCGACGGGTTCCTTGGGGGTCGGCGGCTCTCGTTCGCCGGCGCTGAGCAGCTCGGCGAAAGTGGCGGGGAGCTGGTCGAAGCCCCGCCGGTCGAGGACGAGCACGCTGTCGGCGGGCCATCCGCCCCGCGAGATCGGATGGATGTACCAGTCGACCTGGAGCGGAAGCCCGTCGACAAGGTAGGTCAGACCCAGCGCCCTGGTGCCGCGAGGACCGTTGTGGCGAGCGTCGAACGCCGCCGTCAGCACTCCCGGCCCGGAGGGCAGCCGGCCGGGCATCGCGTATTCGTCGAGGCGGGTGTCGTCCACGAACACCAGCAGGTCGAGGTCGCTCCAGTCGTCAGCCCGCCCCGCGCCAAGCGACCCGACCAGAGCGGCCCCGGCCACTCCAGGGTCGTCGTGGAGCCCGGCGGTCGCGGCGCCGAGCCAGCGGGACCGGAGGTCGGCGAGACGGGGAGCCGGTGGCACCGTGCTGTCCTCCGCGTTCATGGGGGACATTTCATCGCAATCGGCGAGGTTGCGCAGGAGTGCCCTCGCCTCCTATCTTGGAACGACCATTCCGAGATAGGAGGGGCCAGATGCCCGACGTCAAACACTTCGATCCCGAGCGGACGTTGGACCAGGTGGTAGCCCTGTTCTGGCAGCGCGGGGCCGACACCACCGGCATCGCCGACGTCGTCCAGGCGACGGGGCTCAGCCGCTCCAGCCTGTACGCGACCTTCGGCGGCAAAGCACAGCTGCAGGCCGCCGCGCTGGGCCGCTACCTGGAGCGGCAGTCGCGGCCGGTGTTCGACGCCCTGGCCGCCGACGAGCGCGGCGTGCCGGCCATCGCCGCGTTCTTCGAGCGGCTGGTGGCGGCGCGCTGTTCGGGCGAGCACGCCCGCTGGGGCTGCCTGGTCACCAACACGCACGCGACGGCGAGCGGCGGCCTGCCGGAGATCCGGAACATCCTGGACCGCCACCACGACACGCTGCGGGCGGCGATGCGCGCCGCGCTGGAGGCGGCCCGCGCCGCCGGCCAGCTCCGGCCCGGCCTGGACCTGGAGGGGGCCGCCGAAGCGCTCACCCTGCAGGCCTACGCGGTCAACCTGCGCTCGCGGGCCGGCGCCGATGCGGCCGTGCTGCTGGCGGGCGTGCGCGCCGTACTCGATGGTTTCACCACTCCCGAGGAGAAGCGATGAGCGAGTTCCGTACGTACGACGAGAGCGACGCCCCCGAGGCGGCGCGCACCATGCTGGCGGCGGCCAAGAAGCGGATGGGCTTCGTGACCACGCTGAACGGGGTGATGGCGGAGTCGCCGGAGCTGCTGGCCGGCTACAACGCGCTGGCCGAGCAGTTCGGCAGGTCGTCGCTGCCGGCGGCGGCCAAGCAGGTGGTGCTCATCACGGCCAGCGTGGCCAACGGCTGCGAGTACTGCGTGGCCGCGCACTCCACGCTCGCGCTGCGCGCCCGGGTGCCGGCCGAGGTGGTCGAGGCCCTGCGCGCCGGCCGGCCGCTGGCCGACGAGGCGCTGGAGGCGGTACGCCGCCTCACCCAGGCGGTGGTGGCGCAGCGCGGATGGGTGGCCGAGGCCGAGATCGAGGCGTTCCTGGCCGCGGGGCACACGCGCCGCCACGTGCTGGACATCGTGCTCGGGGTGGGCATGAAGACCCTGTCCAACTACACCAACCACATCGCCTCCACTCCGCTCGACCCGGCCTGGGCCGACCAGGCGTGGAGCCGGGAGCAGGCGACCGATGACCGTCACCCGGACGCGGTCTGCACAGCGAGCTCTCCGGCGGGGTCCTGACCGGCCGGCGGGCGCGCGGCGCGCAGCGCGGCCTCGACGCGGCGGTTGCTGGTCATGGTCGCGGTGACGGCGGTCATGGCCAGCAGGAGGCCGGCGGCGGCGTAGAGCGGGGTGCGCAGGTCGTAGGTGGTGGCCAGCCAGCCGCCGAGGAAGGCGCCGAAGGGGGCCGCGCACATGGCGAGCATGCGGGAGGTGGAGGCGACCCGGCCCATCAGGTGGGCCGGGACGATGGCCTGCCGGAGGGAGGGGCCGAGCACCATCGTGGCGCCCATGCCCGCCCCGCAGACGGCGAGCGCGAGCCCCGCCACGTACGCGTCCGGGGCGGAGGCGAGCCCCAGGATCGCGAGGCCCTCGATCGTGGCGGTGCAGGTCAGCGCGGTGCCGGTGCCGAGACGCCGGCCGAGGAAGGCGGCGATGCCCGCGCCGAGCAGGCCGCCGGCGGCCTCGGCGGTGAGGAGCAGACCGAAGCCGAGGGCGCCGACGCCGAGACGTTCGTGCGCGAACAGGGCCAGAATGGTCTCCACGGCGAGGAAGGCGACGTTCCCGACCGCCGGGCGGAGCGCGAGCCCGAGCAGCAGCCGGTCCTTGAAGACGTAGGCGGCTCCGGCCCGCGCCTGCCGCAGCAGCGACTCTCGGGCGCCCGCGGCCGGGCGCGGCACGGCGGGCAGCGACCGGACGAGCAGCGCGGACAGCGCGAACGACACCGCGTCGGCGAGCAGCGGCACCGAACGTCCGAGCGCGAGCAGCGCGCTGCCCGCGGGCGGCCCGGCGAAGCCGGACGCCGCGGTCTGGGCGCCGCGCAGGCGGGCATTGGCGCGCTGCAGGAGCGCGGGGTCGCGGCGGAGCAGATCCGGCAGGTACGCCGTGGCGGCCGTGTCGAAGAACAGCCCGCCGAGGGCCAGCAGGAACGCGGAGGCCGCCAGCAGCGGGATGCTCAGCACGTCGAGCGCCGCCGCCGCGGCGGGCACGGCGAGCAGCACCGCACGCGCGGCGTCCGTGACCCACATGGTGCGGCGGCGGTCCCAGCGGTCCACCAGCGCACCGCCGAGCACTCCGAACAGCAGCCAGGGCAGCGTCCCCGCGGCCGTGACGACGGCCAGCGCCATCGGATCCCGGGTCAGCGTCACCGCCAGCAGCGGCAGCGCGGCATGCGTCACGCCGTCACCGAGCGAGGACACCGTCTGCGCGGTCCACAACCGCCCGAAGCCGGTCGGCAGCTTCGTCGTCATTCGGCGTCCTCCCCGGCCTGCCGGCGCGAGGCCGGCCGGAACAGCGCGAAGACCAGCGACACGTCCGGAAGCGACGGATCGGACAGCGCCCGGTACTCGTCCGCCAGCGCCTCCAGGCGCGCCCCCAGCTCCGCGAACTGCTCCTCGGTGAGTCGCAGATGGGTCATCTTCACGTGCCGCTCGCCGTCCGCCGGCGACGCCTCCAGGTCCGCCACCGCGTTCCGCAGCAGCACGTCCGGCTGCCCCGGCCCCGGATCCGGCAGCTCGATCGAGCGCGCGGCCATCGCGTAGTACCGCTCGGTGACGCCTCTCACCTTCCGGGTCCGCACCACCTTCACCAGGCCGGCCCGTTCGAGCAGCCGTACGTGATAGCTCGAACTCCCCTTCGCCAGGCCCATCCGCTGGGCGATCTGCGTGATCGTCGCCGGTTCGAAGCGGAGCATGGCCATGATCCGGTGGCGCGTGAGGTTGGAGACGGCGCGTAGCTGCTCGTCGGTGGTGACGTGAAACGTCTCGGGGAGATCATCGGTAGGCACGCGGACAATGGTCAAGGATTCTTGACCATTGCGCAAGGGGCCGAGGCCAATCGGCGTGGCCCCGGCCGAAACGATCAGTGGCTCACCAGGCCGACACGGTTGCCGTCGAGATCGGCGAACACCGCGATCCGCCCCATGGGCGTCGGCGCCGGCTCCATGACGCGGCTGCCGCCGAGGCTCTCCGCACGCTCCAGCGCGGCCTCGACGTCGTCCACCGCGAAGTAGACCACGACCCCGGTGTACGGGCTGCCCGGCCCGGCCTGGCCGATGCCGCCCGCCGGGCGGTCGCCGTCACCGCCGACGAGCGCGTAGGTCTCGTCGATGGCGTTCACCGTCCAGCCGAACAGCTCCTGGTAGAAACGCCGCGCTCGCGGAGCGTCAGGGGTGGAGATGTCGAACCATCCGATCGACGTCATGGCAGTCCTCCTCAACAAGGGCCCGTGTGGCCCATCACCTGGTAGGACTGCTGCTTTAGGGCACAATCGTCGCTCATGGGGGAAATTTCTTCTGGGCTCCAGGCTGACCTGGACCGGGCTCGCGCAGGGGACGACGCCGCCTTCGCCCGGCTCGTGGGACCGCTGCGCCAGGAGTTGCACGCCCACTGCTACCGCATGCTGGGCTCAAGTCACGACGCCGACGACGCCCTGCAGGACGCCCTGCTGCGTGCGTGGCGCGGGCTCGCGCGGTTCGAGGGCCGCAGCTCGTTGCGTTCGTGGCTCTACACCGTGGCCACCCGCACCTGCCTGGACCTGGCTGACGGCCGCGCCAGGCGGGCCCTGCCCGCCGACCTCGGCTCCTCCAGCGAACGAGCCGTGCCGGACGCCGCCCCGCTGACCGACGTCGCCTGGCTGGGCCCCTACCCCGACCAGGGCCTCGCCGACGGCCGGGCCGTCCCTGAGGCGCGGTACGAGCAGCGGGAGTCCGTCGAACTCGCCTTCGTCGCCGCCCTGCAGCACCTGCCGGGCAACCAGCGGGCCGCGCTGCTGCTGTTCGAGGTTCTCGGGTTCTCCGCCGCCGAGATCGCCACCATGATGGACACCTCGACCACGTCGGTGAACTCGGCCCTGGCGCGGGCCCGCAGGCTGGTGGCGGAGAAGATCCCCTCCCCGAGCCAGCAGCAGGCACTGCGGAAGGTCGGCGACGCCAAGGTCCGGACCCTCGTGGCCGCGTTCGCGGCGGCGCTGGAACGCGGCGACATCGACGCCCTCGTCCCCCTGCTGACCGAGGACGTCACCTGGTCCATGCCGCCTCTGCCGACCTGGTACGAAGGGCTGGCGGCCGTCACCGACTTCGCCATGCGGGTCCCCATGGCCGGCTGCCCGGGCTGGCGTACCCTCCCGACCAGCGCCAACGGCCAGCCCGCCGTGGCGTTCTACATCGGCGGCGACGACGTCGCCGGACCGCACGCCGCCTGGTCGATCACCGTGCTCGCGTTCCGCGACGCGCGCATCTGCCGTATCGTCTCGTTCCTCGGTCGCGACCACTTCCCGTCCTTCGCCCTGCCCGCCTCGCTGTCCTGACCGCGAGAACCGACGGCGCCGGCCGGGGGACATCACGGCAAGAGGTCGCGCCAGCGTTCGGCCGATGCCAGAGCGTCCAGGCTGATCCGCTCCAGGAACGCACCGCCCCTGGCCAGGCGGCGTCCCACGGGGGTGTCGAGCCCGAGCGTCTGCCCCGCCGCCTTCGTGAGCTCCGCCGCCGCGAGCGTCTGCCGCGCGCCGATCACCGTCGAGTGGTACCAGGCGTCGTTGTCGACCACGTAGACGTCGCGGCGCCGCTGCGGATCACGTTCGCGCCTGATCAGCCCCTGCTGGGTCAGGTAGCCCACCGCCATCGAGATCGAGGCGGGGCTGACCTTCAGCCCGCGTGACAGCTCGGCCGCGGTGAGCCTGCCGTCCTCGCTCAGCCACAGGCCGATGAGCACGCGCGCCACCATCCTCGGCAGGCCCATCCCGACCGCCAGCTCGACGGCTCCCTCTTCCACCTCGACGACCTTGCGGTCCCGGGGTTCGGCCTCGGGCGAACGTGCGGGGGCGCCGCGCCGCGCCCGCCGCGCCGCCGCCTGGTGCGCCCGCTCGGGGCGGTAGCCGGCGGGGCCGCCGTTGCGGCCGATCTCCCGGCTGATCGTCGAGGTCGGCCGGTCCAGCCGCCTGGCGATCTCGGCGTAGGAGCGGCCTTCGGCGAGACCGGCCGCGATCCGGCGGCGGTCCTGCAGGGTCAACCTTCCTTCTGGCATGACGTCACTATTGCGTTCGGCGCCACACAAGGCAATGTTTCATTGCATTCAGCTCCACCGTCAACGCAGCAATTTACCCCGTCTGACCTGCGTTTATGTGGAGTGATAGATTGACGGAATTTCTGAAAGCAACGTAGCTTTCAATTCGTGACGAACACGTACTGTCGCGACCTGCCGGTCCCTCCGCCCCTCGGCGTCTCGGTGACGGGGCTGCGTAAGTCCTACGGCGACCACCGCGTCCTGGACGGCATCGACCTCACCATCCCCCAGGGCACCGTCTTCTCGCTGCTCGGCCCCAACGGCGCGGGCAAGACCACCACCGTGCAGATCCTGTCCACCCTCATCAAGGCCGACGCGGGCGAGATCCGGGTGGCCGGGCACGACCTGGCCGAGGAACCCGACAAGGTACGCGCCGCGATCGGCGTCACCGGCCAGTTCTCCGCGGTCGACAGCTTCCTCACCGGCGAGGAGAACCTGCGGCTCATGGCCGACCTGCTCCACCTCGGCCGCGCCGAGGGCCGCAGGCGAGTCGGCGACCTGCTGGAGCGCTTCGACCTCACCGACGCCGCGCGCAAGCCCGCGGCCGCCTACTCGGGCGGCATGCGCCGCCGCCTCGACCTCGCCATGACCATGGTCGGCACGCCCAGACTCATCTTCCTCGACGAACCGACCACGGGCCTGGACCCGCGCAGCCGCCGCACCATGTGGCAGATCGTCAGGGAGCTCGTCCAGCAGGACGGCGTGACCATCTTCCTGACCACCCAATACCTGGAGGAAGCCGACGAACTCGCCGACCGCGTCGCGCTGCTCAGCCAGGGCCGCCTGGTGGCCGAGGGCACGCCGGGCGAGCTCAAGCGGCTGGTCCCCGGAGGGCATCTGGTCGTGCGCTTCGCCGATGCCGACGGTTACCTCAGGGCGGCCTCCCACGTGGGAGCCACCTCGCGCGACGACGAGACCCTCACGGTGCAGATCCCGGACACCGGCGTCCGGGCGCTGCGGAAACTCCTGGAGTGGCTGGACGCGCAGGCCATCGACGTCGCCGAGTTGTCGGTGCACACGCCCGACCTGGACGACGTCTTCCTCGCCCTGACCGAGGAGTCCTCCCGATGAGAGCGATCACCGACTCGGCGACGATGCTGCGCCGTCAGATCAGGCACATGTGGCGTTACCCCACGTTGATCCTCACCTACGCGGGGGTCCCGGTCGTGCTCCTGCTGCTGTTCGTCTACGTTCTCGGCGGCATCATGGGCGCCGGGATCGGCGGCGACCGCGCCGCCTACGCCGCGTACATCACCCCCGGCATCATGATCATGACTATCGCGAGCGCCGCGCAGGGGACGGCGATCTCGGTGGCCCTGGACATGACCGAGGGCATCGTCGCCAGGTTCAAGACCATGGCCATCGCCCGCGTCTCCGTCCTCACCGGGCACGTGCTCGGCGCGCTGGTCCAGAACTTCATCGCGATCACGGCGGTGACGCTGGCGGCCCTGCTGATCGGCTTCCGCCCCGCCGCCTCCGCGCTGGACTGGCTCGGGGTCATCGCCTTGCTGGCGATGTTCACCTTCGCCATCACCTGGCTGTCAGCCGCGCTGGGCATGGTCACCAAGAACGTGGCCACGGCCAGCAACCTGCCGATGCCGCTGATGCTGCTGCCGTTCCTGGGCAGCGGCGTGGTCCCGCCGGAGTCAATGCCGGGCCCGCTGCGCTGGTTCGCCGAACACCAGCCGTTCACACCGGTCATCGAAGCCCTGCGCGCGCTCCTGGCCGGGCAGCCCGCGGGATCCAGCTTCGCGGCGGCGGCCCTGTGGAGCGCGGTCATCGCGCTGGGCGGATATCTGTGGGCCCGCAGGCTCTACAACCGGTGAGGCCGACGGGATACGGAACAGTAGTGCCATGCAGCTGCGGGTCGGGTTCGCCGCGGATGACGTTCCGGGCTGCGGGACGACCTGGCCCGCGACGGCTGGTCGCACCGCGGGCGGCCCTCCCTGCCGGGGAGTAGCGCGGGGCGTTCAGTACGCGAGCTCCCCGATCCCGCCATCGACGCGCAGCACGGTCCCCGCGGTGTAGGCGGACTCGTCCGAGGCGAGGTAGACGGCCGCCTTCGCGAGTTCGGTGGCGGTTCCCAGGCGATGGAGGGGCACGGTCCGCCGGAGTTCGTCGTAGACGGCGGCCTGCCGCTCGGGGCCGAGCGACTTGAAGGTGTCCGTGACGGTCGGCCCCGGGCTCAGCCCGTTGACCCGGATGCCCCGGTCCTTCAGCTCATAGGTCAGCCCGCGGGACAAGGACAGCAGGCCCGCCTTGGCGGCACCGTAGACCGCCGCGTTCTCGTGCCCGACGAAAGCCGAGACCGAGCCGACGAGAATGACCGAGGCCCGCCGTGACAGGAGCGGCAGCAACGCCTTGATCAGGAAGAACGGTCCCTTGAGGTCGGTGGCGACGAGCCTGTCGAACGCCTCCTCGGTCCATTCCTCGATCGGGAGATGGGTGACGTCGGCGGCGTTGCTCATCACGACGTCGACCTGCGGCCACTCCTCCCGCAGCCGCGCCGCCAGCGCCGCCTGGCCGGGCACGTCGCCGGCGTCGCTGAGGATGGGCAGCAGCGGGCCGCCCAACTGCCGGGCGGCCTCAGCCAGCCGCTCCCGCGAGCGGCCGGTGATCGCGACGGCCGCTCCCTCGGCGAGGAACTGGCGGGCGGTCTCGAAGCCGATGCCGCTGGTCCCGCCGGTGATCAGTGCGTGCTTTCCCGCAAGACGACCCATTGGCCTTGTTCTCCTCACTCGCGCCGAGGCGCGTGGTTCCAACGGACGAAGGCTCCGGCCGAGGGCGTCGTGCCGGCGGCCGGCGCGTCCGGGCTCAGATGGCGGTACGGCCGCCGTCGGCGGCCACGACGGCGCCGGTGACGTAGCTGGCCTGGTCGCTGGCGATGAAGGCGATGACGCGGGCGACCTCGGCAGGGTCGGCGGTGCGCTTCAGCGCGGTGGTCAGTCCCATGCCGCCGAGATCCGGTCCCATGGCCGCCACCACCTTGGAGGTGGTCATCGGGCCGGGCGACACGGCGTTGACGCGCACGTTCGAGGCGGCGAACTCGGCCGCCCAGGTGCGGGTCAGGGACTCGAGCGCCGCCTTGGTGGCGCCGTAGACCGCCATCAGCGGCATGCCCAGGCCGGCCGCCGTGGAGCTGACGTTCACGATGCTGCCGCCCCCGCCGGCGGCCATCTTCGGTGCGATCTCGGCGACCAGGATGAACGGCGCGCGCACGTTGACCGCGAAGGCGGCGTCGTAGGCGGCCAGGTCCTGCTCGGGGGTCGCGCCGAACGGGACGACGCCCGCGTTGTTGACGAGCACGTCCACCGCCCCGGCGTCCTCGGCCAGTCTCCGCACGGCCTGCGGGTCGGCCAGGTCGGCGGGAACGAAGCGCACGGAGCCGCCCGCGCTCCCCCGCACGTCGTCCACGACCAGCGCTGCGCGTTGCGGGTCCGTGCCGGTGATGATCACGTCGGCTCCGGCGGCGGCGAGGATCCTCGCGGTCGCGTGCCCGAGCCCGCCGATGGCGCCCGAACCGGTGATCAGCGCCGTCTTTCCGGTGAAGTCCATGTGGTCCTGCCTCTCGTCCGGCGACTTTCATGCAAGCGTTCAAAAAGTCGCTCGACGTCACCGTAGGGCATTTCGTGCAAGCGGTCAAAAAGTCGTACCCTGGGGACATGGCACGGACAGGACGACCCCGCGCGTTCGACAAGGACCAGGCACTGGAGCGCGCGCTCCTGCTGTTCTGGTCCCGGGGCTACGGAGAGACCTCCGTCCAGGACCTGGTCGACGCGCTGGAGCTGGAGCGGGGCAGCCTGTACGGAGCCTTCGGCGACAAGCGGCAGTTCTACCTGGCGGCGGTCCGGCTGTACTGGGACACCTACGAGCGCCAGTTGGTCGCGGCGCTGGAGGACGGGCCGGTGCTGCCGGCGCTGCGCGAGGTGCTCGCCAACCCTGCCCGCGCGCGGGAGTACGCCTCCGACGCCGGCGTTCCGCAAGGCTGCATGATCGGCAACACCACCGCCGAACTGGTCCCGCACGATGCCGAGGCCCGCGAGATCGTGGCCCGCTCGCACGCCCGCTTCACCACGATCGTCGCCGACGCCCTGCGGCGCGCGCAGGCCGACGGCGAGGTCACCCGGGCCGCCACCCCCGAGGCCCAGGCGCAGCTCCTGCTGTTCACCGTCCAGGGCCTTTCCCTGGTCGCCCGCGCCGGGCTCGACACCTCTGCCGCACTCGCCGCCGTCGACGCCCTGATCGACGCCCTCCGCGCCGAGAGCGCCTGAGGGATGACGTGCCGGCGGCGGCCGGCCCGGCTACCCGGCGAGTGTCTGGGTGCCGAGCACGGTGAGCAGGGCGAGGCGTTCGGCGTCCACGGTGCCGGGCTCGGCCGTGTAGATCATGATGCGCAGGTCGCTGCCGGACACGGTGAGCACGTCGCAGTCCAGCGTCAGGGCTCCTGCGTGCGGGTGATCGATGGTCTTGCGCGCGGCCTCGTGGTGGCCGACGGCGCCGGAATCCCACAGTTCGGCGAACCGGTCGCTGCCTGCCCGCAGCTCCGCGACCAGGTGCCGTAGCCGCTGGTCGGCCGGGTAGCGGGCGGCGGCCGCGCGCAGGTCGGCGACCAGGGCGCTCTCCAGGGCACGCCGGGACTCCGGCGTGTGCCGGACCCGGGTGGACGGGCCGAGGAACTGCCGCCACACGGCGTTGCGCTGGTCGCCGCGCCATCCGGACGGATCGCCCATCAACGCCGCGTACGGGGGGTTGGCCATCAGCAAGGTCCAGGACGCGTCGTAGACGGCGACGGGTGTCCCGCTCATCCGGTCCAGCAGCCGCTGAACGCTCGGCGTGATGTACGCCGGGACCGCCCGCGGGCCAGGCGGCGCCAGCCCGGCCAGGCCGAACAGGTGGGCGCGTTCGGCAGGCGACAGCCGCAACGCCCTGGCCAGGGCATCGACGACCTGCGCGGACGGGTTGGCGGCGCGGCCCTGTTCCAGGCGCGTGAGGTAGTCGACGGAGATCCCGGCCAGCAGGGCCAGCTCCTCACGGCGCAGTCCGGCCGCGCGCCGGTGCCCACCGACCGGCAGCCCGACGACCTCGGGCGAGACGCGATCGCGCCAGCGCCGCACCGCCCGCCCGAACTCCGCCATGCCCACCATTGTGCACCGCCGGCCGGCGGGTCTTCCTGGTACCGCCAGTCCCAGGAAGACGAGACGGCTGGCTGCCCGACCCACCCGGCCGGACCCTGGGGACATGACGACAACACTGATCACCGGGGCGAACAAAGGGCTGGGCTTCGAGACCGCTCGCAGGCTCGTCGCGGCAGGCCACACCGTCTACGTCGGCAGCCGGGACGCGGAGCGCGGGCGCCGGGCCGCCGCGAGGCTGGGCGCGCGGATGGTCCTCCTCGACGTCACCGATGACGCCTCCGTCGCGGCCGCGGCGAAGACCATCGAGGCCGACGGCGGCCTGGACGTGCTGGTCAACAACGCCGGCATCGAAGGCCGCCGCGAAGGGAACCTGGTCGCGGGCGCCGCGGAGACGACCGCCGACCTGATGCGGCAGCTGTTCGAGACCAACGTCTTCGGCCTGGTGCGCGTCACCCACGCGTTCCTGCCGCTGCTCCAGCGCTCCGCGGCCCCGGTCGTGGTCAACGTCAGCAGCGGGCTGGCCTCGCTGACCCGCATGACCGCCCCGGGCACACCCGCTCACGCCTACTCCGGCGTCGCCTACCCGGCGTCCAAGGCCGCGGTCAACATGATCACCGTGCAGTACGCCAAGGCGTTTCCGGACATGCGGATCAACGCGGTCGAGCCCGGCTACACCGCCACCGACCTGAACGGCCACACAGGCACCCAGACCGTCGAGGAGGGCGCCGAGATCATCGTCCGGATGGCCCAGGTCGGCCCCGACGGCCCCACCGGCGGCTACTTCGACGCCGAAGGCCCCCTCCCCTGGTGACAGCGGAGGCCCGGCACAGGAACCGGGAAGGCCCCCGGAGCGCGCCGCGGCGCGTCCCCGAGGGCCTCCAGGGGCGGACGCTAGACGATCACCGTGTTGCAGCTCGGGACCCAGCCGACCACGCCGGTGCGGATGTTGCGGCCGTGCTCCCAGCTGGTGGTGGTCACGCCGTTGTCGCAGGTGTACGCCGTGCCGTACCCGGTGCCCTGGATGTCCCAGCCCTGGCCCGGATAGCCGAGGCCGACCCGGGTCGCTCCCCCGTCCGGCCGGGAGAAGATCCGGACCCCGGGCACGCGGAAGTCGACGCCGGACCTCGCGGACTGGGCCTGCGCCGCCTGGGTCGCCGACGCCGTGACCGCCAGCGTGGCCGGCGCGGCGAGGGCGGCGAGGCCGAGAGCGAGACCGAGGGTGAGACGGATGTGAGCACGCATGTTGCTTCCTTCCTCTGGATGGCTTCCGGTCCGGATGAACCGGTGCACCGATCGTGTTGCCGGCCGTGGCAGGCGCAGTAGGGGTTTCCCGTCGCCCTCCCGACCTGGTGGCCAGGGAAACCCGGAGGTACCACCACAACCCGCACCACGTACTGCGACCGGTCCCTCACCCCTTGTAAGGTCTCGGAGGTGCACGAGGGCGAGGGCGGTCCGGAGACAACCCCCGGCGCCGCGCTGCGGCGGCTGCGGACGGCACGCGGGCTGTCGCTGAAGGAGCTGTCCCGGCTGACCCACTACAGCAAGGGCTACCTGAGCAAGGTCGAGACCGGCGAGAAGGCGCTGTCGGTGGGGGTGGCGCGCCGGTGCGACGCGGTTCTGGAGACCGGCGGCGAGCTGACCGAGCTGGCCGAGTCGATCACACAGGCGCGCGGAGGCTGCCCCTATCGGGGGCTTCAGCCCTACGGGCCCGAGGATTCCCGCTGGTTCTTCGGCCGGGACCGTACGGTGGGCGTGCTGGTGGGGCGGCTGGCCGAGCGCATGCCGGGGCGCGGGCCGCTGATCGTGGTGGCCCCCTCGGGGGCGGGCAAGACGTCCCTGCTGCGGGCGGGACTGCTGCCCGCCCTGCGCCGAGGGGTGCTGCCGGCGCCCGGATCCCGCTCGTGGCCGGCCGTCGTGTTCACCCCCGGCGCGCATCCGGTCGCCGAGCTGCCGGCCAGGATCAGCACGCTCACCGGGCTCGACCCCGCCCACCTGGCCGGCGTCCTCGCGGACGATCCCGCCGCCTTCGCCGGGCAGGTCGCGCAGGCGGTGAACGCCGGGACACCCGACGGCGGTCCCCGGCGCCGGCTGGTGCTGGTGGTCGACCAGCTTGAGGAGATCTTCACACTCTGCGACGAGGACGCCGAACGCCGTACCTTCCTCGCGGCCGTGGACGCGCTGGCCGTCGCCGGTCAACCCGTGGTGCTCGGCGTGCGCGCCGACTTCTACGGCCACTGCCTCAACCATCCCGTCCTGCTGGAGACCCTGCGCGAGGGGCAGCTGCCGCTCGGCCCGATGAGCGTCGCCGAGCTGCGCGAGGTCATCACCGGCCCCGCCCGCGAGGCGGGCCTCGGCGTGGAGCCGGCGCTGGTGGAGCTGCTGCTGCGGGACCTGGGCGTGCCGCCGGGAGCGGACGGGCGGGAAAGCGGGCCGGCGCACGAGCCGGGCGCGCTGCCCCTGCTGTCCCACGCGCTGCTGGCGACCTGGCAGCACCGCGCGGGCGACACGCTGACCGTGGCGGGCTACCGGCTGACCGGCGGGATCGCGGGCGCGGTCGCCGCCACCGCCGAGAACGTCTACACCGCTCTCGACCCCACCGGCCAGGACATCGCCCGCCGCCTGCTGCTGCACATGGTGTGCGTCGAGGAGTCCGGCCCCGAGACGCGCCGTCCCGTCGACGTCCGCCGGCTGCCACCCGCGCACTTCCCGCCGGAGCCCACCTCGGAGGTGATCGACGCCTTCGCCACCGCCCGCCTGCTCACCCTGGACGCCGGAGCCGCCCAGCTCGCCCACGAGGCGCTGCTGCGGGCCTGGCCCCGGCTGCGCGAATGGATCGTGGCCGACCGCGCCGGGCTGCGCACCCACCGCCGCCTCGCCGAAGCCGCCGAGGCATGGGAACGCGAGCACCGCGACACCTCGCTGCTGTATCGCGGCACCCGGCTGAGCGCCGCCCGGGAATGGGCCGGCTCCCAGCCGGCCGCCCTGACCACCCTCGAACGGGACTTCCTGGACGCCTGCCTGGCGGCCGAGGCCGCCGAGCACCGCCTGGCCGCCCGCCGGATCCGCCGCAGGCGTCAACTCGTCGCCCTGCTCACCACGCTGCTGATCGTGGTCGTGGCAGCCGGAGGATATGCCGTCCGCCAACGCGATCTGGCTCTGTACCAGCGCGCCCAGGCCCTCTCCCGGCAACTCGCCGTGCAGAGCGAACTGCTGACCGGCGACCCCGCCACCGCCGCCCGGCTGGCCACCACCGCCTGGGCGCTCGCCCCGACCCCCGAAGCGCGCCTCGCCATGGTCAATGTGCTCAGCCGGCCCGAACGAGCCGTTCTGCCCGGACTCATGAACGCGCTGGCGGCCGGCCCCGACGGGCGGATCATGGCCGGCGCGCACAACAGCGACGCCACCGTACGGCTGTGGGACACGGCCACCCGTCGCCCGCTGGGCGCCCCGCTCACCGGCCACGAGGAACCGGTGTCGTCGGTGGCGTTCAGCCGCGACGGGCGTACGCTCGCCACCGGCTCGTCGGACGGCACCATCCGGCTGTGGGACGTGGCCGCCCGCCGCCAGGTGGGCGCCCCGCTCACCGTGGCCGACCCCGTTCTGGCGGTGGCGTTCCGCCCGGACGGGCACACCCTGGCCAGCATGGACACCGGCGGGACGCTGCGGGTGTGGGACCTGAACCGTCGTACGCCGATCGCCGCCGAGCACACCCCCGACTACGCCGGCTCCATCTCGGCGATCTTCAGCCCTGACGGGCGGACCATGGCCCGTACCCATCACGGCAACAGGACGGTGCGCCTGTGGGACACCCTCTCCCTGCGCGAGATCGACCCCGTCTCCGTCGAGGACACGCCCGAGGCGCAGGGATTGTCCGCACTGGCCTTCAGCCCGGACGGCCGTACTCTGATCACCTCGGAGGGCACGACGGCGCGGGCATGGGACGTGAGGACGGGCCGTCAGATCGGCCCTCCCCTGGAGGCGGACGACGTGTGGGGTGGTGCCGCGGCGATCACCGCGGACGGAAGCGTCCTCGCCACCGCCTCCTCCGGGAAGATCAAGCTGTGGGACATGACCACCCACCGCCAGATCGGCGCTCCCCTCATCGGGCGCAGCGTGCTGTCCATGGCCTTCTCTCCCGACGGGACGACACTGTGGAGCAGCGGCACCGGCGACCACACGGTACGGGTATGGGATGTGACCACCCGGCATCCCGTCGGCAAGCCCCTCACCGGCTACGACAAATCTGTGCGCTCGGTGGCCTTCAGCCCCGACGGGACCAAGCTGGCCACCGGAGGTGAGGACCACACGGTGCGCCTGTGGGACGTCGCCGGCCGCCGGCAGCTAGGAGACCCGCTCACCGGCCACGAAGACGAGGTGGTCGAGGTGGCGTTCAGCCCGGACGGACGGACTCTCGTCAGTGCCGGCAACGACCACACCGTACGGCTGTGGAACGCGGCCACCCGACATCCCATCGGCAAGCCCCTCCACGGCCACGCCGAATCCATCCTGGCGATGTCCCTGAGCCCGGACGGGACCATGCTGGCCACAAGCTCGTTCGACACCACCGTACGGCTGTGGGACGTCGCCGGCCGCCGGCAGATCGGCGACCCGCTCACCGGTCAGGATGTCTGTTCGGTGGCGTTCAGTCCGGACGGGCGCAGCCTGGCCGTGGGCTGCAAGGACGGAAGAGTGCGGCTGTGGGACGTCGCCGGTCGCCGGCAGGTCGGCGACCCGCTCACCGGCCCCGAGCAGATCGTCTATTCGGTGGCGTTCAGCCCGGACGGCACCAGGCTGGCCACCGGAGGTGAGGACCACACGGTGCGCCTGTGGGACGTCGCCCGCCGCCGGCAGATCGGCGACCCGCTCACCGGCCACGAGGGCTCGGTCCATTCGGTGGCGTTCAGCCCGGACGGCACCAGGCTCGTCACCGCGGGTGAGGACCACACCGTACGCCTGTGGGACGTCGCCACCGGCCATCCCATCGGCGCCTCGCTCACCGCCCACCAAGAGGTCACGGCCGCCGTGGCGTTCAGCCCGGACGGGACCAGGCTGGCCACCGCGGGCCTGGATCACACCGTGCGCCTGTGGAACGTAGCCGTTCCCCCGAACCTGGCCGCTGCCCTGTGCGACCTCGCGGGACGATCCTTCACACCCACGGAATGGGCCCGGTACGTACCAGGAGAAGAGTTCCGACCGGTATGCCCTCAGCCCGAAGCCGTCCGGGGCATGCGTCGCCGCGCTGATTTGCCCGGGTCGCCGGTCCGGGTTAGCGTGCCCCGTGATCCGTGGCAAGGACGAGGCACGCGACGCCGCCGAGCCGCCGCCGGAACCCTTCTGGGCGGTGCTGGCTCATCATCCTGACTTCCGCAGGCTGTTCACCGGCAACTCCGTCTCGCTGCTCGGGTCGAGCGTCACCACCGTGGCGCTGCCCCTGACCGCGGTGCTCCACCTGGGCGCCTCGGCCACCGAGATGGGGCTGCTCGGCGCGCTCGGCCTGTTACCGCACCTGGTGCTGGGCCTGCCGGCCGGCGTGTGGGTGGACCGCGTCCCCTACCGCCGCACGATCGTCGTCGCCGACGCGGTCCGGGCGCTGCTGCTCGGCGCGCTGCCCGTCCTGGCCGCCCTGGGGCAGTTGCGGATCTGGCACCTGTACGCGGTGGTGACGCTGGCCGGGATCGCCGCGCTCTTCGAGTCGGTCGCGGCCCAGTCGTTCACCCCGCACCTCGTCCCGCGCGAGCGGCTGCTCGCCGCCAACAGCACGCTCATGCTGAGCAACGCCACCGTGAACACCACCGGCTCGGCGGTGGGCGGCCTGCTGGTGTCGGCGCTCACCGCGCCGATCGCCATCGCCGTCGACGCGGCCTCGTTCCTGATCTCCGCCCTGGTCAAGACCCGCATCCGGGCAGCCGGCCGGCCGCGCGTCAGCGGCGGACGCGGCCCCGTGCGGCTGCGGGCCGACCTGGCCGAGGGCCTGCGCGCGGTCTTCGCCCACCCCGTCATGCGCACGGTCATCCTGGCCGCCACCGTCGGCGCGTTCGCCGGTCAGGCCCAGGCCGTCGTGCTCGTGCTCTACCTCGTACGCGACCTCGGCCTGCCGGCCGGCCTGATCGGCGTCCTCGTCGCGCTCACCGGCGCGGCCGGCGTCGCGGGCGCCCTGGTGGCGACCCGCGTCACCCACCGCATGGGCCCCGGTCCGACGTTCATCCTGGGCATGCTCCTGGCCTCGGTCGCCGGCCTGGTGCTGGCCGCCGCGGCCGGGCCCTTCGCCGTGACGCTGACGGTCCTGGTCCTCTCGCAGGTCCTGCGGGGCAGCGGCCCCTCCCTGTACGGCGTCAACCAGCAGACCTTCCGCCAGGCCCTGATCCCCCCGGAGCTGCTCTCCCGCGCCAACGCCATCTGGCGGTTCCTGGCCTACGGAGGCCAGTCGCTCGGCGCGGTGCTCGGCGGCGTGGCCGGTGAGGCGCTCGGCCTGCGGGCGACCCTGGTCGTCACGTCCTGCCTGATGCTGGCGGGCACCGGCATCGCGCTCGCCTCGCCGCTGCGCACGATGCGCATCCTGCCCGACCGCTGACGCCGGGCTCAGCCGAAGTCGCGGCGGCGCAGGGCCAGCAGGCCGCCGGCGAGGAGCAGGGCGGTGACCACGGTGAGCGCGAGGGCCGGGCGGGCGTCGTACGGCGCCCCGGTCATGGCGTTCGCGACGTAGTGGAACGGTTCCACCGGGAGACCGCCGAAGAACCCGTAGAAGGGGGAGATGACCTGTCCCAGTGCGCAGGTCAGGACCCAGGCCAGCCAGGAGACCGCCACGCCGGCCCGCGGCGTGAGCCCGTACGCGAGCAGGCACACCGCCCCCACGCACCACGCCGCGGGCACGGTGGTCAGCGCCCCCGCGACGAAGCGGGGCAGGTCGGTGGCGAGGTCGCCGACGAGCAGCGAGAACACCGTGCCGAAGACCAGACCGGCGACGGCCATCAGCGCGGCCGTGCCGAGCCCGGTCACGAGCAGGTGCCCGGCCGCCCAGCGCAGCCGGGTCAGCGGGGTGGCCAGCACCGCCTCGCCGCGGCCCGAGACCTCCTCCGCGCGGAGCCTGATGACCATGAGCACCGGGTAGAGCGCGACGGCGTACGCGATGATCATGATCAGGTACCAGACGTACGCGGCGAGCGACGGCGAGCGCATGCCGGTCATGGCGGTGATGGTGTCCAGCATGACGCTCGGCCGCGTGAGCAGATCGTTCGTCAACGGGGACAGCGCGCCCGCCGCCCCCGCGAAGACCCCGACCCCCACCGCCCACTTCATGAGCAGGCCGCGGTGCAGCCGCCAGGCCAGGCTGACCGGGCCGCGCAGCTCCGGGGCCGTGGCCGGGCCCGGCCGCTCGGCCAGCACGCCGGCCCCGAGGTCGCGGCGGTCGAGCAGCCCGAACGCGAGCGCGTGCAGCGCCGTGCCGACCACGAACATGACACCGGCCAGCCACCACCGCTCGCCCTGGTACGGCTGCACCAGGTGACTCCAGCCGATGGGCGACAGGTACTTCAGCCAGGGTTGTCCCATGGCGTCCCCGGAGAAGCGCATCACGTAGGCGAGGCCGAGCACGGACAGGGCGATCGTGGTGGCCGAGCGGGCGCCGGCGGCGAGCTGGGCGGCGACCGCGGCGATGCCGCCGAACAGCCAGCCCGCGAGCGCGACGGCGGCTCCGTACGCGATCGATCCGATCGGCGGGAGCCCGACCGTGATCAGCGCGGCCACGGTCAGCGCCCCGGCGACCAGGCTGATGCCCGCCGCCACCAGCACGGTGGCGGCCAGCGGGGCACGACGGCTCACGACGGCGGCGCGGACCAGCTCGGTCCTGCCCGCGTCCTCTTCCCCGCGGGTGTGCCGGACGACCGACATCACGGCGGCGAACGCGCCGGCCACGTACAGGAAGCCGCCGCTGCGCCAGGTGGCCAGCACCTCCAGCCGGGGCTCCACCCGGCCGCCGCCGATCGCGTGGAGGAAGGGCGTCCTGGTGATGATGCCGAGGTAGGTGAGCTTCAGCTCCTGGGTGGCCATGTAGCGGTTGACGTAGGCCACCATCACCAGGCTCATGCTCACGATCAGCAGGATCCACCAGGGGGCGACGGCCCGTTCGCGGCGCAGCGCCAGGCGGACCAGGTGGCCGGTGCCGGCGAAAGGACTCATGCGCTCCTGCCGGTGCGGTCGTAGTGCCGGAGGAACAGCTCCTCCAGGGTGGGAGGCCGGCTGACGAGGGCGCGTACGCCGAGGTCGGTGAGGCGCCGCAGCACGACGTCCAGGCCGGCCGTGTCCACGTCGAACCACACCCGGCTGCCCTCGGTGCGCAGGCCGTGCACCCCGGGCAGGCCGGCCAGCTCCCCCGCCGACGCCGCCAGGTCGGCCTGGATGGAGGTGCGGGTGAGATGGCGCAGACCGTCCAGGGACCCGCTTTCGACCGTGCGGCCGTCCTTGACGATGGTCACCCGGTCGCACAGCGCTTCGACCTCGGCCAGGATGTGGCTGGACAGCAGCACGGTACGGTCACCGCGGCGCCGCTCCTCCCGGATGGTCTCGCGGAAGACCTCCTCCATCAGGGGGTCCAGGCCCGAGGTGGGCTCGTCGAGGACGAGCAGCTCGGCGTCGGAGGCCAGCGCGGCGATCAGGGCGACCTTCTGCCGGTTTCCCTTGGAGTAGGCGCGGCACTTCTTGCGGGGGTCCAGGTCGAAGCGCTCCAGCAGCGCGGCGCGGCGCCGCTCGTCGAGCCCGCCGCGCAGCCGCCCGAGCAGATCGATCACCTCGCCGCCGGACAACTGCGGCCACAGCACGACATCCCCGGGTACGTACGCCAGCCTGCGGTGCAGCTCCGTCGCTGCGGCCCACGGATCGCCGCCGAGCAGCCGGGCGGTGCCCGCGTCGGCGCGCAGCAGGCCGAGCAGGATCCGGATCGTGGTGCTCTTGCCCGCGCCGTTCGGCCCCAGGAAGCCGTGCACCTCGCCGGCGCCCACGACGAGATCGAGGCCGTCCAGCGCGCGGGTGGAGCCGAACGTCTTGACCAAGCCTGTGATGGACAACGCGTCACTCATCGAGGGCCCTCCTCGGTCGGGAGTGCGGTTCCGGCGTCCGTCCGGGTCCTGTCCAGGGCGTCGCGGTAGGCGGCGGCCTCGTCCGGGCTGAGCCAGGGGTGGGAGTAGAGGTCGAGCAGGGTCAGGGCGAGCAGGTGGGCGCCCTCCTCGCCGGACACGTCGGCGCCCAGCCCTCGGGACACGTGCTCGTGGAGGATCCCGACGGCCAGGGCCATCGCCGTGCCCACCGTCGCCCTGGCCTTGCGGCCGGCGAAGGGGACGTCGGAGCGGCGCTCGTCGAGCCCCGCGAGCCACTGCTCGCTCATCCGGACCATCGCGTCGAACACCGGCTCGGCCCGCCCCTCGGTCAGGGCGCGCGCCAGGTAGCGCTGGTAGGGCCCGAGGGCCGCCAGGGAGGCCGCGACGTGGTTCACGCCGTTCACGCCGCCGGCGGCCATGTCGGCGGCCGCCTGCTCGTTGATCCTGCTGATCAGCTTGACCAGGTGGGCGTCGCACGCCTCGCGCAGCGCCTGCTTGGAGCCGAAGTGATGGCGCAGCAGCCCCGGGGAGACGCCGGCGGTCTCGGCGATCGCCCGGGTCGTCGCCCTGTCGAAGCCGTGCTCGCCGAAATGCCGCAGGGCCGCGTCTCTGATCCGCGCGCGAGCGGTCAGGTCCTCGGTGTCGGGTCCTGATGTCGTCACTGCCCCGCGCTCCTATCCACGTGCATAGCCAACTGTTCAGTTGCATAGTAGGGCGGCGCAGAGGCCGCCGCTAGGCGGATTCGGCGGTGAAGTAGGCGGCGCTGTCGGCGTCCGTCGGGTAGTACGACTCGATCGAGACCTCGTCCAGGGTGATGTCCATCGGCGTGCCGAACGTGGTCGTCGTCGAGAACAGCCGCAGCTCCCGGCCGCCGAAGCGGAAGATCATCGGGATGGCGATCTCGGAGCCGGCCGGTTGACCCGCGTCCCCCGCATGAGGGGCCAGAAGTTCCTCGTAGAGCGCGGTGAGCTCGGGGTCGGGAGCCGTGGCGAGCTGCCGCGCGATCCGGGTACGCAGCAGCGCGCGCACCTGAGCCAGGTTGACGATGTGCGGGGCGAGCCCGCGCGGGTCCAGCCCGATCCGCACCATGTTGACCGGCGGGACCAGCAGGTCGGGGGCGACGCCGGCGAGGAACGGGTCGAGGGCGCGATTGCTCATCACGATGTTCCACCGGCGATCGATGGCCAGCGCCGGGTACGGCTCGTGCGCGCGCAGCACCCGTTCGATCGCGTCCCAGGCCGCCGCCAGCGCCTCACGGTCGAGAGGCCGCTCGGCGTAGCGGGGCGCGAACCCGGCGGCCAGCAGCAGCCGGTTGCGCTCCCGCAACGGCACGTCGAGCTGCTCGGCCAACCGCACGATCATCTCGGCGCTCGGGCGGGACTTGCCGGTCTCCACCAGGCTGACGTGACGGGCCGACACGTCGGCGGCGATCGCGAGATCCAGCTGGCTGAGCCGCCGTCGATGCCGCCACTCCCGCAGCAACTCCCCCACCGTCTGCATGGGCCCCGATGCTACTCACCTACGTACAGAACGCCATGACATGCGATTTCATCGACAAACATCACGGACGCCGGAAACATTGCCGCCCGTGACCACACAGAACATGACCCACGACAACAAGAGCATCGTCCAGCAGGCGCTGACCGCGCTGGTCGCGACCGGCGACGTCGGCGCGCTCGCGCCCCTGCTGAGCGACGACTTCCTGCACCACCGTCCGGACGCGACCGCCAGGACGAAGCCGGAATGGCTGGCCGCCGTGCGCGCCGCGCTCGTCCCGCTGGCCGGCATGCAGGTCGAGATCGAGCACGTGCTGGCCGACGGCGATCACGTCGTGATGCACTCGCGGCGCCGGCTGCCCGATGCCGGGCCGGAGATCACGGTCGTCGACGTCTGGCGGCTCGACGACGGCCTGATCGCCGAGGCATGGGAGATCATCGAGCCGGCGTCCCAGGCGGAAGCCAACCTGACATGGTGGGAGCCGCGCTGATCGGCGGGCCCTGCGACCCCGGTCGCAGACCGGTCGTGCGGGGTCATACCGAGGTCGCGCACGACTTTCCCCATCGGGGCCGATGTCCGGCTGCGATCACTCCGCCACCGTGATCACCATGACTGTGACCGTGTTGTTCGGCCTGTCCCTGGTAGAGCTCGTGGCCTTGGCGGCCGCCGTCGTGCTGGTGCTGGCCCGCTGGCTGCCGCCCGGCGCGCGCCGGCCCTCGACGTGGGCCGGCGCGGCGGCCTTCGCGGTGTCGGCGATCGTGCTGGCCGTGCTCGGGATCCGCTGGCAGCTCATACCCGTCCTCGCGGGCGGGGCCATCGCGCTGACGTTCGCCGCCCTCTCCCTGCGGAGGCGGCGAACCCGGTGGTGGATTGCCCTGCCGGGGTCGGCGGCATGCCTGGCGCTGGTTCTGGCGGGCGCGGCGGCGGCGTGGGCGCTGCCCCGGCCCGTGTTCCCCGAGCCGTCGGGCGCCTACGCCGTCGGCACCACCGTCGTGCAGTGGACCGACCCCGATCGAGCGGAGACCGCCACGTCGCGGACCGATGACAGGCGGACGGTCGTCGTCCAGCTCTGGTATCCCGCGCGGCGCGATCCTGCCGCCCGGCCTGCGTGGTACCTGGGCCGTACGGCGGAGGAGGCGCGGCTCGTCGCCCACGGCGAGGCCGACTACCTCGGCCTGCCGCGTTTCGTTCTCGACGAGGCGGCACGCGCCCACACGCGCTCCGTGCCCGATGCCCCCGTGGCCGCCGGAGGCGGCCGGTTCCCCGTGGTGCTGTTCTCGCCCGGGCTCGGCGGCGTGCGCACCCAGAGCACCGCCTGGGCGCAGGAACTGGCCGGTCGCGGCTACGTCGTGGCGGCCCTCGACCACCCGTACGACTCGGCCGTCGTCACCCTCACCGACGGCCGGACGATCCGCACCCGGGTCGCCTCCACCGGCGACCAGGCGGAGGACGACAGGCGCGCGGCCGGGTGGACCGCGGTCAGGGCCGCCGACCTCAGCTTCGTCCTCACCCAGCTCGTCCGCCTGGACCGCGGCGAGATCCCGGGCCTGCTGACCGGGCGGCTCGACATCCGCCGGGCCGCGGCGACCGGCCACTCCCTCGGGGGCGCCGCCGCCCTGCAGGCCGCCCGCCAGGACCCCCGGTTCGCGGCCGTCATCGACATCGACGGCTTCCCGCGAGACCCCGCGCCGCGACCGTTCGACCAGCCCGTGCTCGCGCTCACCCACGACGTGAAGCCGGGCGAGGAGCCGGACTACCTTTCGCGCCTCACGCGGGTGCTCCAGCTCAGCACGGCGACGAGCTACCGGCTCACCGTCCCCGGTTCGGCACACCTCACCTTCACCGACGCTCCGCTCTTCCTGCCGTCGCTGCCCACGCTCGTCGGCTCCCTCGGCCGGACCGCCGGGCCACGCATCACCGCGGCGGCCACCGTCGCCTTCCTCGACGCCGCACTCCGCGGCGAACCCGGCGACCTGGCCGCCGCCCTGTCCCAGTACGGCCGCCTGACCGTCCTGTGAGCGTGGGTGGCGGCGATCAGGAGCAGGTGACGGCGAGCTTGCCGAGCGCGCCGGCGCCGAAGTCGGCGAAAGCCTTCGGAGCCTGCTCCAGCGGGTAGGTGGCGGTGACCGGGACACGCAACGCGCCCGAGGCGGCCTGGGCGGCCAGCGAGGCCAGGGTCCGCGCGTTGGTGTCGGCCATGATCGCGTGAATGGTGACGCCATCCACCGCGTCGGCGCTCAGCCCGAGGGTGGAGGCCAGGCGGCCGCCAGGACGCAGCAGGCCCGCGAGCTGAACGCCGTCGCCCGCCAGGTGCAGCACGGCGTCCACCCCTTGCGGGGCGAGCGCGCGTACCTGGGCCGGGAGATCACCGGTGAAGTCCACGAGATGAACGGTGGCGTCGGACAGGCCGGTGACGAAGTCGGCTTCAGCGCCGGGCCGGGCGGTGGCGATGACGCGGGCGCCGCGGGCGGCGGCCAGCTGCACGGCCAGCGCACCGACCCCGCCGGTGGCGCCGGAGATCAGCACGCTCTCGCCCTCGGCCGGGGCGACGGCGGTGACGCTGTCCAGCGCCGCGGTGCCGGCCAGGCCCAGCGCGCCCGCCTCCTGAACGCTCAGGCCGTCGGGAATCGGGGCGATGCCGTAGCCGGCGGGCACGGTGACGTACTGGGCCAGCGAGCCGGTGCCCAGGAACGGCTTCATCACCACACCGAAGACCGCCTGCCCGATCGTGAAGCCCTCGACGCCCTCGCCGAGCGCCTCGACGGTCCCGGCGAAGTCCTTGCCCACCACCAGCGGGAAGCGGTGTTCCATCGCCCCTTGCAGGTAGCCGGCCGCGGTGGCGGCGTCGAAGCCGTTGATCGACGAGGCGGCGACCCTGACCAGCACCTCCCCTGCCTCCGGCTGCGGGGTGGGGACGTCGGCCAGGGCGGGGATCTGCGGGACGGAGTCCAGTGTCACGGCACGCATGAACGGCACCTCTCAATAAGTGGAACGGCCTACCCGTTTCCGTGTCGAAGCCTAACAGCGAAAGTGGGTAGGTCGTTCCACTTGGATAGGATGGGCTTCATGACCTCCGCCGACGAGCCCGGCCCGCCCGCCGACCGGCAGCCAGGACCGGGACTGCGCGCCGACGCCGAGCGCAACCGCGAACGCATCCTGGACGCCGCCCGCCGCCTGTACGCCAGCCACGGCCTCGGCGTCTCCATGGCCTGCATCGCCCGGGAGGCGGGCGTCGGCAAGGCGACCCTGTCGCGCCGCTTCGCCGGCCGTGCGGAGCTCGTCAACGCCGTGTTCGCCGACCGCCTCGACGCCTACGCCGCCGCCGTCACCGAGGCGCTGGCCGACCCCGACCCCTGGCACGGCTTCGTCGGCTATGTCCAGGCCCTGTGCGCCATGCAGGCCGCCGACCGCGGCTTCGCCGAGGTGCTGGCCATGACCTTTCCCGCCGCCAAGGCGCTGGAGAAGCGCCGCGACGAGACCTACGACAGCTTCCTCGAGCTCATCGCGCGGGCCAAGGCCACCGGCCGCCTGCGTGACGACTTCGCCGACCAGGACCTGATCATCCTGCTGATGGCCAACGCGGGCGTCATCGCCGCCACCGCCGACGCCGCCCCTGACACCTGGCGCCGCCTGGTCGGCCACATGCTGCGCGCCTGGGCCGCCCCCGGCGCCGACCTGCCGCCGCTGGACCAGGCCCCCGCACCCACCGCCCTGTACCGGGCGATGGTCCGCCTCACCCGCCACGCCTCCGGCCCCGACGAAGGCCCCGCTGGGACGTCAACCGAGGAGCCGTCGTGACTGCGGAGGCGGAAAGGGGTTGAGCTTGTCCCCCCGATAAACCCGACCTCCCGGGCGCGAGATGGAGCCGGTTTCCTGGGCGTTGTCCTACGGCGTGCCGGACCGCGCCATCGCGGGCAAAGCAATGCCCGGGCGGCGGCCATTCTCCGCTGACGCGGGGACCGGCCGGGCCGTTCCCGGGAAGCCGAGGGTGATTCGAGGAGGGAGACACGGATGCCGACCGACGGACCGACCGGAGCCCAGGCCATGTTCGGCGACTTCGCGCCGCAGCTGGTGCACCTGACCGACGACGTGCTGTTCGGGCAGGTGTGGCCGGACGAGGGGCTGTCGCGGCGTCGCCCCGGCCAGTTCATGACGCATCTGGCGCTGTGGGAGGGCGAGGAGCCCACCTGGCTCGAACACGTCGGCGACGCCGAGCACGGGGCCGCCCGCACCGGCACGGGCCGCTGAACACGTACATCCGAAGGAGAGTCCACCATGCGTGGAGCAGTTCTGTACGCACCGGGCGACGTCCGCGTCGAGGACCGCCCGGACCCGCGGATCATCGAACCGACCGACGCGATCATCCGCCTGAGCGCGACCTGCGTCTGCGGCTCGGACCTGTGGCCCTACCGCGGCGTGGAGAAGATCGACGGGCCGACGCCGATGGGCCACGAGTACGTCGGCGTCGTGGAGGAGGTCGGCAGCGAGGTCCGGACGCTGAAGCCCGGCCAGTTCGTGGTCGGCTCGTTCTGGGCCTCCGACAACACGTGCGAGATCTGCCGATCCGGCTACCAGTGCGCGTGCGTGCAGCGGGTCCTGATGGGCACCATCGGCACCCAGTCGGAGCTGGCCCGGATCCCGCTGGCCGACGGCACCCTGGTCGCGACGCCCGGCATGCCGGACGCCGGCCTGGTGCCCAGCCTGCTGGCCGCCTCCGACGTGCTCGGCACCGGCTGGTTCGCGGCCGTCGCCGCCGAGGCCGGGCCCGGCAGGACCGTCGCCGTCGTCGGTGACGGCGCCGTCGGCCTGTGCGGCGTGCTGGCGGCCAGGCAACTCGGCGCCGAACGCGTCATCGCGATGAGCCGCCACGCCGCGCGGCAGGAGCTGGCCCGCTCCTTCGGCGCCACCGACATCGTCACCGAACGCGGCGACGCGGGCGTGGAGAAGATCAAGGAGCTGACGAACGGGCTCGGCGCGCACAGCGTCATCGAGGCGGTCGGCACCCAGGAGTCGATGCTGCAGGCCATCCGCTCCACCCGCCCCGGCGGCCACGTCGGCTTCGTCGGCGTCTCCCACGACGTCGCGCTGCCGGGCGACGAGCTGTTCATGTCCCTGGTGCACCTGCACGGCGGCCCCGCCCCGGTACGCGAGTACCTGCCCCACCTGATCGAGCTGATCTGCGACGGCACCATCGACCCGGGCAAGGTCTTCGACCTGACCCTGCCGCTGGAGCAGGCGGCCGAGGGCTACCGGGCGATGGACGAGCGCCGCGCCGTCAAGACCCTGCTCCGCCCCTGAACCGCCCGCCGAGGAGAAACCACCGCATGAATCCCGTCTACGACTTCACCGGGCAGGTCGCCCTCGTCACCGGAGCAGGCTCCGGGATGGGGCTGGCCACCGCCCGCGCCTTCGCCGAGTCCGGGGCCGCCGTCGCCCTCACCGACGTCGACACGCGGGCCCTCGACGCCGCGGCGAAGGACCTCACCGACGCCGGCCACCGGGTCCTGGCCCTCACCTGCGACGTCGCCGACGAGGACCAGGTCGCCGCCGCCGTCGACCGGACAGTCGAGACCTTCGGCCGTCTCGACATGGCCTACAACAACGCCGGCATCCAGATCCCGCCCTGTGACGCCGCCGACGAGCCCGTCGACGCCTTCGACCGGGTCAACGCCGTCAACCTGCGCGGCGTCTGGGCGAGCATGAAGCACGAGCTGCGGCACATGCGCGCCCAGGGCAGCGGCGCCATCGTCAACTGCTCCTCCCTCGGCGGGCTCGTCGGCCTTCCCGGACGGGCCTCGTACCACGCGAGCAAGCACGGCGTCATCGGCCTCACCACGAGCGCCGCCCTTGAATACGCGCCGCGCGGCATCCGCATCAACGCCGTCTGTCCCGGCACCGTCGACACCCCCATGGTCAGCGACATGATCGCCAAGGGTGAGCTCGACCTCGCCGAGGCCGAGGCGAACCAGCCCGTCAACCGGCTCGGCACCGCCGAGGAGGTCGCCCAGGCCGTCCTGTGGCTGTGCAGCCCGGGAGCCGGCTTCGTGATCGGCGTCGCCCTGCCCGTGGACGGCGGCTACGTCGCCCGCTGATCAAGCCCCGAGACGGGGCCCGCCTGGAGGTAGGCGAGGACGGCCATGACGCGGCGGTTGTGGTCGTCGGAGGGCGGGAGGCCGAGCTTGGCGAAGATGTTGTTGGTGTGCTTGCCGATGGCCTTGTCCGTGACCCCGAAGCGGGCCGCTATCGCCAGGTTGGACAGGCCCTCCGCCATCAGGGCGAGGACCTCGCGCTCCCTGACGGTCAGCCCGGCCAGGGGCTCGTCCCTCGACCGGCGGGTCAGGAGCTGGGAGATCACCTCCGCGTCCATGGCGGTGCCGCCGCCGGCGACCCTGCGTACCGACTCGACGAACTCCGCCACGTCGCCGATGCGGTCCTTCAGGAGGTATCCGACGCCGCCCGAGCGGTCCGAGAGGAGCTCGCGGGCGTAGAGCTGCTCGACGTACTGCGACAGGATCAGCACCGGAAGCCCCGGCCGGCGGCGGCGGGCCTCCAGGGCGGTGCGCAGGCCCTCGTCGGTGAAGGTGGGCGGGAGCCGTACGTCGATGACGGCCACGTCGGGGGTCCGCTCCAGAAGAGCCGTCAGGAGCATCGGACCGTTGTCCACCGCCTCGACGACCTCGAAGCCGTGCGCCGACAGCAGCCGGATCAGGCCGTCGCGAAGCAGGGCGAGATCCTCGGCGATCACCACGCGCACGGCAGCTCCATCGTGAGGACGGTCGGCCCGCCCGGCGGGCTCTGCACGGTCAGCGTCCCGTCGAACGCGGACAGGCGCTCCGCGATCCCGCGCAGGCCGGTGCCCGCCGCCGGATCCGCGCCGCCGTGCCCGTCGTCGCCGACGACCAGGCGGAGGCCGGCGCGGGTGCGGCGCAGGCGTACCCATGCGCGGGTGGCCTGGCTGTGCTTGGTGACGTTGGACATGGCCTCGGCCGCGGCGAAGTAGAGCGCGGACTCGACCGGCGGCTCGGGGCGGCCGGTCAGGACGAGGTCCGTGGCCACCGGGACGGGACAGAGGAGGGCGGCCGCCTCGATCGCGCCCGCCAGGCCGCGGTCGGCGAGCACGGGCGGGTGGATGCCGCGCACCAGGTCGCGCAGGTCGGTGAGGGCCTGTCCGGCCGACTCCCACGCCTCCTCGATCAGCTCGCGGGCCTGCGCCGGGTCGCCGGCGCTCCTGGCCAGGCCGAGGCTCATCCGTACGGCGATGAGCCTGGCCTGGGCGCCGTCGTGCAGGTCGCGCTCGATGCGGCGCAGTTCTGCCGCCCGCGCGTCCACGGCGGCGGCCCTGGAGACGGTCAGCGCGCGTACCCGCTGGGCCAGCGAGCCGCCACCGCCGAGGAGCAGCTCGGCGAGCCGGGCCTCGGCCAGTCCCAGGAGCGCGGCGACGACCACCGCGAGCGCCGGGAGGGTGAGCAGCGCCAGGCTGAGCGTGAAGGTCACGCTCGGGCCGTTGACGGCCGGGTTCAGGGAGGAGATGACGCCCACGGTGTTCAGCACGGCGGCCACCGCCGTCAGGAGCGCCGGTCCGACGACGGCGTTGATCGCCAGCCAGGCCAGTACGCGCAGGCCGCCGGGCTCACGCGCCGGAATGGCCCGGCCCAGCGCCGCTCCCGCCCACGCCCGCTCCAGCGAGACGAGAGCCGCGCGGACGGCCGGCACCCAGGCGAGGACCACCGCCATACCCGTGATCGCGTTCAGCGGCACCCCGGCCGCCGCGATCAACCCCCTCCTGACTCTGCTCACCCCGCCAGTCTGCCCGCCGATCACCGGTCCCACGGTAGGTCCAGCCCTACCTTCGAGGGCGGGAAATCCCACCTCCCGTGCTGGGCGCAGGCGGATGGAGGACGCGTGCTCACGCGGCGAGGCTGAAGCCCGTGATCGAAGTCAACGACCTCACCGTCAAGTACGGCGACGCCACCGCGGTGGACGCGCTCACCTTCGCCGCCAGACCGGGCCGGGTGACCGGTTTCCTCGGACCCAACGGCGCCGGGAAGTCCACCACCATGCGGGCCGTCCTCGGACTGGAAGCCCCGCAGTCCGGCAGCGCCCTGGTCGCCGGGCGGCCCTACGCCTCGCTCGCCCGCCCGCTGCTGACGCTCGGGGCGCTGCTGGACGCCGGAGCCGTCCACGGCGGCCGCACCGCGCGGGCGCACGTGGCGTGCGTGGCGCGCAGCAACGGCATCGGCCCGGCCCGGGTGGACGAGGTGATCGACCGGGTGGGGCTGACGGCCGCGGCGGGCAGGCGGATCGCGCGGTTCTCCCTGGGCATGAAGCAGCGGCTCGGGATCGCGGTGGCGCTGCTGGGCGACCCGGAGGCGCTGATGTTCGACGAGCCGGTCAACGGGCTGGACCCGGAGGGCGTGCGGTGGATCCGCGAGCTGATGCGCGCGCTGGCCGCGGAGGGCCGGGCGGTGCTCGTCTCCAGCCACCTGATGGCCGAGATGGCCGTGACCGCCGACCACGTCGTGGTGGTGGGGCGCGGCCGCCTGATCGCCGACACGGACATGGCGGCCCTCGCCGAGCGGCACCGGCGCGACGTGCTCGTCCGCGCCGCCGACCCGGCGGCGCTGGCGACGGTGCTGCGGGCGAACGGGGGCGTCGTCCGGGCGGAGGACGGGCTGGCGGTGACCGGGCTCGACGCCAGGCGCATCGGCGAGCTGGCCTTCGCCCACGGCATCGCGCTGTACGAGCTCACGCCGCGCGAGGCGTCCCTTGAGGAGGCGTTCATGGAGCTGACCGGCGACAGCAGGGAGTACGTGGCGCGATGAAGGACGCGATCGCGGCGGAGTGGCTGAAGTTCAGAACCCTCCGCTCCAACCTCTGCCTGCTGCTGTCCGCGCTGATCGCGGTGGGCCTCAGCGCCGGCGTGGCCTTCCTGGTCACGCGCGGTTTCGACGCCCAGCAGGGCGCGGAGCAGCGCCGCTTCGGCAGCCTGGGCGACGGGCTCGGCACCGGCCTGCCCTTCGCCCACCTCGTGATGGGCGCGCTCGGCGCGCTCTCCATCACCACCGAGTACGGCACGGGCCACATCAGCACGAGCCTGACCGCCGTACCGGCCCGCCGCACCTTCCTCCTCGCGAAGATCGCGGTCCTGGTGGCCGTGAGCCTGGCCGCGGGGCAGGTGCTGGTCTTCGGCATGTACGCCGCCACCATGGCGGTCCTCGGCGCCAGGGCGGACACCGTGCTGCTCGACGGGGAGACGCTCGGCGCCTCCCTGTCCGAGCCGGGCGTCCTGGCCGGGCTGCTGATCACCGGCGCCTCGATGCCGCTGGTCGCGCTCATGGGGCTGGGACTCGGCACGGCGATCCGTTCCACGGCGGGCACGCTGGTCACGCTGATGGTCCTGCTGCTGATCCTGCCCGTCGCCGCGCAGACCCTGCCGCGTCCGCTCGGCGACCGGATCGGGGCGCACCTCATCGGGGCGCTGCCCGGCCAGATCGCGGCCGACGGCCTGCTCACCCCGCTCGCCGCGGGCGCGTTGCTGGCCGCGTACACCGTGGCCGCCTTGGCCGCCGCGGCGGTCGCCATCGCGCTGCGCGGGCGCCGGCTCCGGCCGCTGCTCGCCGGTTCGGCCGTCACCGTCCTCCTGGCAGGCGCCGCGCCCCTGTCCGCCGGCGCCGCTCCCGCGTCCACCTTGACCTGGAAGCCCTGCGGCAAGCTGCTCTGCGGCGAGATCCGCGTCCCCGTCGACTGGTCCGAACCCCGGGGCCGTACGATCACGCTCCCCCTCGCGATGCTCCCCCACACCGGCCGGCGCCACCGCATCGGCGTACTGTTCTCCATCCCCGGCGGGCCCGGCGGCTCCGGAGTGGAGGACCTGGAGCGGCACGCGGGCAGCTTCGCCCAGATCCGGGACCGCTTCGACGTCGTCAGCCTCCTGCCGCGCAACGGCATCGAGCTGGGCGTCCTCGACCAGGACTGCCTCACCACCGGCCCGTGGATCACCCCGCCGGACGACGAGCGCGAGTGGGCCGCGCTGGCCCGCTCGAACCGGGCCGCCGCCGAGCGCTGCCGCGCCGCCGACCCCGAGCTGTTCGGCCACCTCGACTCCGCCTCCTTCGCGCGCGACATCGAGGCGATCCGTGCGGCGATGGGCGAGCGGCGGTTCACCTTCCTGGCGACCTCCTACGGCGGCGTCCCCGGGCTCGCGTACGCCAGGCTCTTCCCCGGCCGGGTACGGGCGATGTACCTGGACGGGACCGTCAACACGCTCCGGGACAAGAGCGAGGAGGACCGGGCGCGGTACGCCCTCATGGAGGCGCAGTTCACCCGCTTCAGCCAGTGGTGCGCGCAAGACCCCGGCTGCGCCCTCCACGGACGTGACGTCGGCGCCGTGTGGAACGACCTGCGCGCCGCTGCCGACCGCTCCCCCGTACCGGCCGAGAAGGGAGTCGCCTACAGCGGCTTCGACCTCGCCGTGGCCGCCATGCCCCACCTCGTCACGCCCGGCGCGGACAACGCCCGGTGGAAGGAGCTGGCCCAGGCGATCAGGCGGGCGGAGAAGGGGGACGCCACCGGATTCTCCGACTACGTCAAGGCGGGGACGCTGGGCAGCCTGAAACCGCCCTCGTACGTCGGGATGAACATGACCCACTGCCTCGACGGGATCGGCTATCGCGACTACGCGGAGTACCGCCGGCTGCGCGCCCTGGGCGACCGGGTCGCGCCGCACCTGTCAGGCAACGAGCTGTGGCACCCGCTGGGCTGCGTGGGCTGGCCGGAACCGGTACGCAACCCCGCCGCACCTCTTCCCGTGAACCAGCTGCCGCCGTTCGTCGGCGCGGGAACGTGGACCGACTACGCCGACACCGCCGACCTCGCCCTCCGGGTGCCGGGATCGGGCACGATCCGCTTCGAGGGGCACGGGCACGGGCTGTACCACACGGGCGACGCGTGCACGATCGCGCACGCCAACCGGTACTTCATCGACCTCCGCGTCCCGCCCGCGAACACCGTCTGCCGCGCGGAGAGCTGATCCGCCGAGCGCTCGGCGCAAGCCCTTGGTCAGCACTCCCGCATCGCGGCGCGGGTCTGCGCGATGGACATGGGCGGCGCCGGCAGGGGCCGGGCGGCGGCCACGCGCAGGCCGTCCAGGGCGAGGGCGAGGTGCCGCCGCCAGGCTCCCGGCGCCACCTTGGACGTGGCCCTGACGGTCGCCGCCACACCCCAGACCACGAACGCCATGTCGGCGAGTGTGACGTCGTCCCGCAGGCCCCCGGACCGCTGGGCGCGTTCGAGGATCTCTCCCATCAGGCCGAATCCGCGATCCCCGTCCACCGCCACCGTCCGCGCGGCGATGTCGTTGTAGCCGAGGTCAGCCGCCTGCAGTTCGCACACGCCGGTCAGAAACGCGACGAACCCCTCCCAGGCGTCGTCCATCGCCAGCGCCTGCTCGGCCAACTCGGCCACGGTCGCCGCACGATCCGCGAACACCGTCTCCACCAGGGCGTCGCGTGTGGGGAAGCGGTTGTAGAGCGTCCCGATGCTGACGCCGGCCGAGCGTGCGATCTCCTCGAGCGGCACGTCGAGCCCCCGGTCCGCGAACAGCTCCCGGGCCGCTCGCAGGAGGCGCTCGCGGTTGTGCACGGCGTCCTTGCGCATGCCCGGAATCCTAGCTAAGTTGAGGCGCATCTCAAGTTGAGGAGGGCCTCAAGTTATGGCGCGGACGATCGTGATCACTGGCGGCACGCACGGCATCGGCAAGGCCCTCGCCCGCCACCACACCGAGCTCGGCGACCACGTCGTGGCCGTGGGCAGCAGCGAGGAGGGCGGGCGGCGCCTGCGCGAGGCGGCGCCGAAGGCCCGATTCGTCAGAGCCGACCTCAGCTCCGTGCGCCGGACCCGCGAGCTGATCGAACGACTCGGCACCGAGCACCCCGTGATCGACGCGCTGGTGCTCGCCGCGTTCCGGTTCAACCCGGTACGCGTGGAGACCGACGAGGGTTTCGAGCACACCTTCGCCCTCTACGTGGTCAACCGCTGGCTCATGGCCGAAGGACTGCGTGCCCCGTTGGAGAACGCACCGGCACCGGTGATCGTCAACCTGTGCGGCGCCGGTCGAGGCGGCCGGATCCACTGGGACGACCTCCAGCTGAAGGACGACTACCGGGGGCTGACCGCGACCATGCAGGGAGCCGCAGCCAGCGAACTGCTGGGCACGGCCTACTTCTCGGAGCGGACGAAGTACGTGCTGTACAACCCGGTGTTCGTGGCGACCGGCCTGCACGAGCCCTTCAAGCAGCCGCTGCGCGGCCTCGTACGGGCGGCGTCGGCGATGTTCGCCCAACCGGTGGCCAAGGCCGTGCCGCCGCTGACCGCGCTCATCGACCATCCGCCGGCCAAGCCGCTCACGACCTGGAAGAAGGGCAAGCCGATCGATCTCACCGTGGACCGGAACGAGGCGCGGCGTCTCGAGGAGACCCTCCGCGCTGTGACCCGGTCCGTGGGCCGGCGGCGATCAGACCGGCGCGGAGGGTCCTGACGTCGTCCTCGGCGTACGGGTGCCACGCAGGTGAGGCATGCCGGCGACGAGGAGCAGACCCGGCGGGATCACCAGCACGAGCCCCGCCGCAGCCAGGAGGACGGCCCCGTTGCCGGCCAGGTCCAGGCCGAGCGGGACGAGGGCATACAGCGCCATCGCGCACATGGCCACGACTCCCGGTCGCCGTGGCCGCCAGGCCATCATCGTGACGCTGCTGATCAGCCCGCCGACGCCGTAGCACGCCAGGGCCGTGCCGTACGCCGTGTAGGAGCCGAACGTGTCCCGGCTCAGCACGGGCAGGAGCACGCGGCTGGGCGCGATCACGAACATGAGGCTGACCGGGGAGAACAGCAGGAGCGCCGTCAGCCACGGCCGCCGCCCGGCGTCGGCGAATCCCGCCATCGCCTCCTTGAGCAGGGAACGGCGGGCCACCGGGCACGGCCGGTCGGGATCAAGGTCCTGAAAGGGTGGTCTCCGGGACGCCGGCATAGGAGACGCGCCGATACCACTCGTTCGCCAGCATCTGAGCGCGGGCCTGCTCCGGCAGTGACGTGAGCAAGGTCATCGACGCGCCACGCCCGACCTCGGACTCGTGCGCGTGCATGGCCGCCCACTTGCGTTCGGCCCACCGGCCGACATCGAGGTGGGTGGTGACCTGCTCGTCGGGGACGCCCGGCAGCTTCTGGCCCGGCTCAGGAAGCGTGCCGAACACCGCTTGCCACTGCGACACCACGACGGACCGCGGGATGGTCGCCAGATAGAGTGCGCGCGGCCTCCACGGATCGCCCAGGTCTCGGTAGAGCTGGTCGTACCCGGCCGCTTCGACCGCGGCCATGGTCACCCGGTGCACCTGCACGTGATCCGGATGTCCGTACGCGCCGTAGCCGTCATAGGTGAGCACGACATCAGGCCTGAACTCCCTGATGTGCGCGACGACCCGTCCCACCGCCTCGTCGAGTGGCACGTCGAGGAAACGTGGGCTGCCGGACGCGGACGCGGGGTTGCGGGCGTCGGCGTAGCCGAGCAACCTCGGTCTGCCGGCGCCGAGGATGTCCAGCGAACGCTCCAGCTCCGCGACCCGCTGGGTGCCCTGGGCCCACGTGCACGTGACGACGGCGGTCCTGGCGCCCTCGTCGGCGTACTTGGCCAGCGTTCCACCGGTCCAGATCGCCTCGTCGTCCGGATGCGCATGCATGCACAGCACCCGAAAATCCACGTGCACCTCCAAAGTGATCAACGGCTGGTCATCGTAACGCCCATGCACCCATTCCAGCTCTCACGTGATGATGAACGTGAAGCCGGATCTGCGGCTGGACAAGCCGGAAGCTTCCCACGCCTGAACCAGGTTCACGGCCCCGCCGACCGGGGTGATGAGGTCGCCACTGATCATGCTCACCACGCAGCACAGTGGAGTTCACCTGCCCCTCCAAGGAGAGTACGTAGAGTGATGATTCATGTTCTGAACGTCACTGTGAGGTGGGTGTGGCCTCGATGCCGCCGGTCGGCCGGCATCCGGCGAGAGGTGTGCCTGCCCACCTGAAGGGTGTCCGCAGGACAGCTACACCTGAGAAAGGGGATTGTCCGTGAGCCGTGCACTGATCATCGTTGATGTGCAGAAGGACTTCTGCGAGGGCGGCAGCGTTCCGGTGAAGGGGGGCGCGGATCGGGCCGCCGCCATCGCCGAGCTGGTCCGGCGCGCCGATGGGCAGTACGCCTTCGTCGTCGCCACCCGTGACCACCACATCGATCCGGGTGCTCACTTCTCCGACAACCCCGATTTCCGGGACTCGTTCCCCGTGCATTGCGTCGTCGGTAGCGAGGGAGGCGAGTTCCATCCGGATTTCGCGCCCGCCGTTGCCTCCGGGCACGTCGACGAGGTCTTCTTCAAGGGTGCCCACTCCGCCTCCAAGAGCGGTTTCGAGGGCTCGACTCAGGAGGGCGAGACGCTGTCCGCCTGGCTTATGGCCCGCGACGTCACCGACCTCGATGTGGTGGGCATCGCCACCGACCACTGCGTGAAGGCCACCGCTCTGGACGGAGCGCGCGCCGGCTTCACGGTACGGGTCCTTCTCGACTACACCGCCGGCGTCGCTGCCGACACCACGCGCACCGCGTTGGAAGAGTTGCGCGGGGCTGGTGTCGCGCTGAGCGGCGAACCCGTCGTCGCCTGAGCAGTCCGGCCCGGCCTGCTCGCCGGAGGCTTGCGGGTCCAGTCCACGTAGGAGAACTGCCGGACGGGCGGGGCGGCGTCCGTGCGGGCGGCTCGGTCCAGGATCGAACGTTCCACCCGGGGGTGGGGCGGCCTTTTCAAAGAATTCGAAAGCTTTGTTCCTCCGGTCGTGCACACGTCACCATCAATTGCGGAACACGGCACCGCCGTACACCTTCAAACCGGAATGGTGGGACAGCATGCGAGCGTTCATCCGACGCACATTACGGCCATGGTTGATCGTGGCCATCACCCTCACCGCACTTCTGGCGCAGACGACCTCGGCGTCGGCCTCCGCCAGTGAGCAGCAGCGGCCCGGCAACGGCTACAACGCCATCTACTACGGCGCCGAATGCAACCCCGTCCAGGCCAACGGCAGCATCTCGACCGAGGTCAACTGGCACTATTACGGAAATGGGTTCAGGGTGACACGCCTGGCCTTCTGGAACGGCACCAACCACATCGCGAACATCCAGCGGGTCTTCCTGATCGACAACAACGGAAATCGTCAGATCGTCTATCCCGAGCCGGCCGCCCCGCACAATTATTCGATACTGTACGTCGACTTCATCACGCCCAGCCCCATCGTGCGGGTGACGGTATTCGAATACCTCGCCACCTTCACCGGGTACTGCGGTGGATCGGCGGGAGCGAACCTGGTGATCAGCGCTTACGCCTGACCCGCTCCGTCCGGACGACGCCTGAGGCCAGGGGGTGCGTACGCGCCTCCTGGCCTCGGCCGTGGCACGGGGGCGGCCGTCAGCGGGACCCGCGGGCTCGAACCCCCTCCGGCGGTCCGGTGAGCAGGTCGAGGAGTTCCGTGCCACGGGGGGTCAGGCGGAGGCGGACCTCGCGGCCGTGGCGTTCCCGGTGCAGCAGCCCCGCGGCGGCGAGCTGCCGGCAGTGGTAGGTGATGGTGCTGACGCCCAGGTGGAGGTGGCGGGCGAGTTCGCTGACGGACGGCAGCGAGGACGACTGGCGCAGGATCGCGGCCCTGATGGGTCCCAGGACCTGGGTCAGCGCGCTGTCGGGGGCGGGAGGTGGCGCCGGATGGGTGCGGGTGGCGATGCGGCCCAGGCCGGGCAGCGGGTAGCCGATCCAGACGTAGTCGTCGCGTTGGGCGTTGTACATGCCGGCGGTGAACCCCGAGGCGAGCGGCACCAGCGTCAGGCGGCGTCCGTCCAGGTCGGACCGGTGGCGGGGGCAGGGCGAATGGGGCAGGCAGAGCGTGCCGTCGGCGTAGCGGAGAGAGGCGCTCAGAGCGTTCAGCACGGCGTCGAGGCCGCGGCTGACCACGGCGGCGCCGATGCGCTCGGTCTCTCGGGCGATGAGGCCGTCGGCCCGGGCCCACAGCGGCTCCATGACGGTCCAGGCGGCGCGCAACACCTGTCCGTAGGCGGCGAGGAAGGCTCCGGGGGCTTCGACGAAGCGCTGCCAGGCCTGGGGCATGGACGTGCGGTAGAGGTCGGACACCTCGTCGGCGAGCGCCCGCGGGTCGAGAGCGTCCACTTCGTCGAGGATGGCGCGCATGCTGGTGGTGCGGAGGTGGTCGGTCAGCGCGAGCGAGTCGGGGATCCAGCGTTTCCCCGTGTTGAGCAAGGGGCTGACGAGCGCCGCCGCGTCGGCGGGCAGCGCGGCGCGTACGGCGTTGCGCCAAGGCTGGGGTACGCCGCCGCCGGCGTCGCCGAGCACGTCCCGCACGACGGAGAAAAGCGTCGCGCCGGGCGAGCGCGCCACGTCGACGTGCACCTCGTCCAAGGAACCCAGGAAAAGTGGGCTTCCGCCCGCTCCGGACGAGCTCAGGCTCTGCTTCCTGGTGACTTGCGTCATGCAAGTAACCGTAATCGTGCCACTTTCATGAAGCAAGCACGTCGGTAGACTGGCCGCATGCTGGGGAGGACGTACGACTCAGAGGTGTGTTCGATCGCACGCGCGCTGGAGCTGGTCGGTGAACGCTGGAGCCTGCTGATCATTCGTGACGCCCTGTTCGCGGGGGCGACCCGCTACAGCGACTTCAACCGCCGCCTGGGCATCGCGACCAACGTCCTCAAGACGCGGCTCGACGGCTTCGTCGAGACAGGGATCATGCGGCGCCACAGATATTCCGACCAGCCCGAACTGTACGAGTACCTGCTGACGGAGAAAGGGCGCGCCCTCGCGCCCGCGCTGGTCGCGCTCACCGAATGGGGCGACCGCTGGTCCACCGAGGGTGAGCCGCCGATCCTCTACACCCACGCGGAATGCGGCGCCGGAATCACCCAGCAGACGGTGTGCGCCCACTGCGGCCGGGTGGACGATCCGGCCGAGATCCGGGCCACGATCGGCCCCGGCATGCCCTCCGACCGCATCGCTCACGAACGCCGCCGCTAGAGGCAGGCGGCGAGTCATTCGTCAGGCCGCGCCTCCCGCGCCTCAGCGAGGCTTTCGAGTGCGGCGGTCGCGCGGCCGCGTTCGTCCTCGTCGCCCGTCTCGGCGGCGATCTCCAGCGCCAGCCGGTGCCGCTGCGCCGCCTCGCCGTCACGGCCCAGGGCGTGCAGCGTCTCGCCGATGGCGTTGAGGACGCTGGCCTCGCCGTACCGGTGCCTGGTCGAGCGGAAGATGTCCAGTGCCTGCTCCAGGTGGCACAGGGACTCGTCGAACTTCGCCTGGCGGCACAGGGCGGTGCCGAGGTTGCTCAGCGCGGTCGCCTCACCGTCGCGGTGCTCGATCTCGCGGAACAGGTCCAGCGCCTCGCGCAGTTTCGCGACGGCGAGCGTGTCGTCGCCGAGCGCGGTGTAGATCTGGCCGAGGTTGCACAGGGCGATGGCCTGGCCGGAACGTTCGCCGAGCGTGGCGAAGATGTCGTGCGCGGCCAGGAGGTGCTGCGCCGCCTCGGCGTGTTCGCCGATCGACTCCTCGAGGTTGCCGAGGTTGGTGAGCGCCGCGGCCTGGCCGAAGGGGTCGTCGAGGTCGCGGTAGAGGGCGATGGCCTCGCTGTGCCGGGCGGCCGATGAGGTGAAATCGCCGAGGCGTTCTTCGATGATGCCGAGGTTGGACAGCGCGCGGGCCTGGCCGTGGCGGTTGCCGGTGCGCCGGCACAGCTCCAGGGCTTGGCTCAGCTCTTCGACGGCGGGGGCGTACCGGCCGAGGAGGCGAAGGATGACTCCGGTGTTGGTGCGTAGGTGCGCCTCGCCCTGCGGATCTGCCAGCTGCCGGGCGGCGTCGATGGCGCATGCGTAGATGGACAGGGCTTCGGTGCCGTGACCCGCTTCCAGGTAGCGGTGCAGGGCGGCGGCGAGGGTGACGGCCCGTTCCGGGCGTCCCTGTCGGACCGCGAACTGGCAGATCGTGCCGAACGACGCCAGTTCGCTGTCCAGCCAGGACAGTGCGGCGTCCGGTGAGAGGGTGACGCCGCCGGGTTCGAGTGCGAGTCCGGCGTGCCGTCTGCTTCCGCTCCAGCCGGGGTAGAGGGTGTCGCCGGCTTCGACGGCGGTCTCGCAGTAGTGGTCGAGCAGCCTGTCGGTGGCGGCCTGCCGTTCGGCGTCGCCGTCGGTGGCGAGGCTCATCTCGGTGGCGTACGCGCGCAGCAGGTCGTGGAAGCCGTAGCGTCCCAGGGCGTCGCAGCGCAGCAGGTGCGCCGAGGCGAGGCGGTGCAGGAGACGGGCCGCGCCGATCTCGTCGAGGTCGGCCAGCGCCGCGACGCAGGCCGGGGTGGAGTGGGGCGCCGGGTTCAGGCTCAGCAGCCGGAACAGGCGCTGCGCCTCGGGGTCGAGGAGGCGGTAGGAGCAGCCGAAGACGTGCCGGATGGCCGCTGCGCCGCCCCAGTCGAGCAGGTCCAGGGGTCCGGCGCGATGGAGGCGGGTGACCACGCCGGCGAGCGGCAGGTGGGCCTGTGCTGCGGCGTACTCGGCGGCCAGGCGCAGCGCGAGCGGCAGGCGGGCGCAGATTGCGGCGAGCGTGTCGACGCTGCCGGGATCGGTGCCCGCCCGTTCGCCGAGCAGCCGGCGCAGCAGGTGGGCGGCGTCGGGGTGGGGCAGCAGGTCCAGTTCGATGCGGTGTGCGCCGTGCAGGGCGGCCAGGGTGGCGAGTCTGTCGCGGCTGGTGATGAGGATGAGGGTGTCGTGCGTGCCGGGCAGCAGCGGCCGTACCTGGTCGGCTGTGGCCGCGTTGTCCAGCAGGACGAGCAGTTTGCGGCCGTCGGTCTCGGTGCGCCAGCGGGCGGTCCGCGACTGGGTGTCGGCCGGGATGTCGTGGTCGGGCACGCCGACGGCGGTGAGCAGGCGGCCGAGTGCCTCGTACGGGGACAGTGCGTGCTGGGCGTCGTCGCCGCGCAGGTCGAGGTGGATGCGTCCGTCGGGGAACCGTTCGCGGTTGTGGTGGGCCCAGTGGACGGCGAGCGCGGTCTTGCCGACGCCCGCGGTGCCGCAGAGGATGGCGATGCCCGGTGGGCGGTGGGCGTGGGCGGCGTCGAGCAGGGCGAGCTCGTCGGCGCGTCCGGTGAAGTCCGGCACCGGTGCCGGGAGTTGGCGCGGGATGGTCGGCGGGTCGCGGTTCTCGTGTTCCTCCAGCAGTTGCCGGTGTGCCTGCCGGAGTTCGCCGCTCGGTTCGACGCCGAGTTCGTCGGCGAGGGCGCGGCGGGTGGCCTCGTAGCGTTCGAAGGCGATGGCCCGCTGGCCTGTCGCCTGGTAGGCGCGGATCAGTGTGGCCTGTACGGCTTCGTCGAGTGGGTTCGCGGCGCCCTGCACGGCCAGCGCGGCGATGATCTCGGCGGCGTTGCCCGCGCGCAGCATCAGGTCCCAGTAGGACAGCTGGGCGCGGCGGCGTTCGGTCTTGAGGCCCCACACCTTGGGGTGGTCTTCGAGGGCGGGCAGGTCGCAGAGGGGGTCGTCGTCCTCCCACAGCCGCAGGGCTTCGCGGTAGAGCGTGGCGGCTCGGGCCGGGTCGCCGCGGTTCGCGGCCTGTTGGGCGGCTGCCACCGTACGCCGGAAGCGCAGCAGGTCGAGGGCGTCGTCCGGCAGGCGCAGCAGGTATCCGTCGCCGACGGTGGAGAGCACGCCGTCCTGGCCGCGTGGGCTGTGGCGGGGGTCGAGCAGGCGGCGCAGGTGCTTGGTGTGGGTGTGCAGCACGTTGACCGCGCTTGAGGGCGGCCGTTCGCCCCACAGCGACTCGATCAGCTCCCGGCGGGTGGTGAGCCGTCCGGCGTTGAGCGCCAGGACCCCCAGCATCAGGCGGCGGGCGGGCGGCCCGGCGTCGACCTCGCGATCATCGTGCCACACCCGGAGGCGGCCGAGCACTTGGACGACCAGCACCGCCACAGTGTTCAGCAAACATCCAGAGGCTGTCCAGAGGCCGGGGCTCTCTTCGCCTGACGTCTCTTTTTACGAAGGGAGTAACCCGTGGTCAGACGGGTCCGCGTCATCTGACCGCGGTCGCGAACCGTGCCATCACGCCGGCGACGGCGGCCGTGCCGAATTTCCATAAACTATGAATATAAAAATGCTATGCTTCTGGTGTGAGTCATCAGGACCCCGCTCCCGGAGCGGCCGCCGCCATCGGGGCAGCCCTCTACGGCCTGGCCACCAGAGCCGTGAGACGCCTGCCCCGTGACATGAGCCTGACGTCCGCCGCCACCCTGGCCACCCTGGACCGGACCGGCCCGCGGCGCATCACCGATCTGGCCGCGGTCGAGGGCGTCACCCAGCCCGCGATGACCGCCCTGGTCCGGGTGATGGAGGAGTCCGGCCTGGTCGAGCGGCGCGGCGACGCGTCCGACAAGCGGGTCACGCTGGTGTGCCTGACCGAGGCCGGCGCCTCCTATGTCCGGAAGCGGCGCCAGGCGGGCGTCCACGCGTTCGAGCGGTTGATCGGCGAGCTCACCGGCGACGAGGTCGAGGCGCTGGTGGCGGCCCTTCCGGCGCTGAAGCATCTGGCAGAGCTCGAAAGCCAGGACCGCGAAGGGCCGAAGCGGTGAACGGGCAGCCGGCCGCGGGGTCGCGTACCGAGGGGCGGCTGCTGGTCCCCGCCCTGATGTTCATCGCTCTGGTCGTGGCGGCGGTCGCCAGCCTCGGGACGCCGCTCATCACCAGCGTGGCGACCTCGTTCCACGTCTCGCTCGGCAGCGCGCAGTGGACGCTGACCGTCGCGCTGCTCAGCGGCGCCGTCGCCACGCCGGTCCTGGGCCGGCTCGGAGCCGGCCCGCACCGGCGGGCCGCGATCCTCGTCACGCTGGCGGTCGTCGTCGCCGGCAGCGCGCTCACCGTGCTGCCGCTGCCGTTCGCGTGGCTGCTGGCCGGCCGGGCGGCCCAGGGCGTCGGGCTCGGGCTGACGGCGCTGATGATGGGCGTGGCCCGGGACCACCTCCCCGAGGAGCGCAGCGCGTCCGTGATCGCCCTGATCTCGGTGGTCTCGATCATCGGGGCCGGCGTCGGCTACCCGCTGGCCGCACTGCTCGCCGAGCTCGGCGGAGTGCGGGCCGCCTACGGCTTCGGCCTGGTCGTCACCGCCGCCGCCCTCCTGACCGCGTGGCGCTCCATGCCCGAAGCCCCCGAAGGCCGCTCCGCCCGCGTGGACGTGGCGGGCGCGGTCGTCCTGGCCGCCGCGCTGCTGCTGGTGCTGTTCCTCGCCGGCGAACGGGATCTGTGGAGCCGGCACCTCGCCGTGGCGGCGGGCCTCGCCGTGGTCGCGGTGGTGCTGCTCCGCGTCTGGGCCGTCATCGAGCTGCGCAGCACGACGCCTCTGGTCGATGTGCGGGCGGTGCGGCACCCGGCGGTCGCCGGGGCGAACCTCGCCATGTTCGTCGGCGGGATCGGCATGTACCTCCTGCTCACGCTCATCACCCGGTACGCGCAGACGCCGCACGGCGCCGGCTACGGCTTCGGGCTGACGACCTTCGTCGCCGGGCTGGTCCTCATCCCGTTCTCGGTGCTGGGGTTCGTCGCCGGCAAGCTCACGCCGCGGGTCCGGACGCGGATCGCCGACCCCCTGCTCCTGGCCGGCAGCGCCGTCGTGGTCGGCGGCGGGTTCGCCCTGTTCGCGGCGGCCCGGTCGGACCTGGCCGAACTGTTCGTGGCGATGGGCGTGCTCGGCTTCGGCGTCGGCGGCTTCTCGGCCGCGATGCCCGGCGTCATCCTGGCCGTCACCCCCAAGAGCGAGACGTCGAGCGCCATGAGCTTCAACTACGTCGTCCGCAGCGTCGGATACTCGCTGGGCAGCGCCGTCGGCGGCCTGATCCTCGCCGCGGGCACCGGCCCCGGCCACCTCTTCCCCGACGACAGCGCCTACACGACCGCGGCGCTGATCGGCATCGGCGCCATGGCGATCACGACGCTGACCAGCCTCGCTCTCGCCCGCCGGCGCTCGTCCGAGACCGACTCTTGAGTCAGATGCCGTCGCTACGTACGAGAGCGCGGCCTACCAGGAGGCGTTGGCCGCCTTCTCCGACGCCGTCGAGCGCGAAGTCATCGACTGACCGAGGTCCAGCCGGATCTCGGCCGCGCGCGTGCGCGGCCCGGCGGGCAGGCGAGGTGACGGCCCCGCTCGTTCAGGGCAGGTGGCGAGCCAGGTACAGCTTGGTCTCCACGTTCAGTATCACCTGCGCGCCGAGTCCGTCCCTGAGCGCGCCGAACAGCCTCTCGCGCACGTCCTCGTCCAGGAGCCGGTAGGCCGACTGGGTGGACAGGTAGGCGATGTAGTCGGCCGCCGACAGCGTGCGCTCCCACCGATAGCTCCGGGTGCCGAGGTCTCCGAACTCGGGCGGCATCCCCATGTCCGCCGCCCACGCCTCCTCGCCGGCCGGGTCGCTGATCGGGCCGGTGTTCAGGGTGAGATGCGGTGCGAACTCCTGGTGCGCGGCCCGCAGCGCGGCCGTCACCTCGGCGTCCCTGGGCCAGTCGGCGTTCCAGAACAGGGCGATCCCTCCTCCTGGGGCCAGCGCCGCCGCGGCCCGCTGCCAGCGCACCTCCTTGTCGACCCAGTGCCAGGCCTGCGCGCACAACAGCAGCCCGAAGCGCCGCTCCGGCACGTACTCCTCGAACGTGGAGACGGTGACCGTCACGTTCGGCCGGTCCGCGACGCGCCGGGCCAGCAGCGCCGCCATCGCCGGATCGGGCTCCGTGGCCGCCAGGTCGATGCCGTGCGCCGCGAACAGCTCCGTCGCCTTCCCCGTGCCCGCGCCCACCTCCAGCGCCGACGGCCCGGCGTAGGCCAGGACGTCGGCGACCAGCTGGGCCGGATAGCTCGGCCGGATCCTGTCGTACTCGTCGGCGATCTCGCCGAACACCCGTCCCCGAACCCGGTTCGTTGTCATGGGCCCGATCCTAGGAAACCTTGATCCGGTCGCGCACCCCTTCCGGTTACTGGTTACAAGATTTGAAATTTGTCACCGATCCGCTTAGCGTTCGTCGTATGGAACGGAGAAGACTCGGTGACGACGGGGTGTGCCGCTGATGCCTGCCCGAAGCCCGCTGGACGCGGACACCATCCTGGCGGCCACCGAGGAGATCCTGCGCCGCCACGGACCGGACAAGGCGACCGTCGTGGACGTCGCCCGGGCGCTCGGGGTCACCCATGCCGCCGTCTACAAGCACTTCGCCTCCAAGCAGGCGCTGCGCGAGGCGGTGACCCGGCGCTGGCTCGACCGCAACCGGGACACCCTCGCCGTCCTCGCGGCCGACCGTACGGTCCCGCCGGCGCGACGACTGCGTGCCTGGCTGCACGCCGTCCTGGCCGTGAAGCAGGCCAAGATCCGTGAGGATCCGGAGCTGTTCGCCGCCTACGGAATCCTGGCGGCCGCGCACAGCACCGTCGCCACCGACCACGTCGCCGACCTGCTGGGCCAGCTGGCGGCCGTCATCGCCGACGGCGCCGCCGACGGCAGCTTCCGCACCGGCGACGCGGCGGCCACCGCCCGCGTGGTCTTCCACGCCACCGCCAAGTTCAACCACCTCGCCCATGCCGCCGAATGGCAGAACCCCGGCATCGGCGCCGAGCTCGACGAGGTGTGCAGCTTGCTGCTCGAAGGACTTCAGTCCCCCGCGCCCGCGACGAACAAGGAGTGACGAACGACCGTGGTTCAAGCAATCGGAGTGACCCGACCAGGCGGACCGGACGCTCTCCGCGAGCTCGACCTCGCGGCCGAACCCATCGGACCCGGCCAGGTGAGGATCCGGGTCACCAGCGCCACGGTGAACCCGGTCGACGCGATGATCCGTGCACGTCCGCGCCAGGACGAGGCGGATGAGGCGGACGCGGTGCGGGTGCCGGGCATGGAGGTCGCCGGCGTGATCACCGAGATCGGCCCCGCCGTAGACCGCCCGTTCACGATCGGGGACGCCGTCATGGCCATCGTGGTGCCCTCGGGCGAGCACGGCGGCTACCGGGCGGACCTGGTCGTGCCGGCCCGGTCGGTCGCGAGGATCCCGGCCGGGCTCTCGCACGCCCAGGCCGCCACCGTCCCCATGAACGGGCTCACCGCGCAGCTCGCGCTCGACACGCTGGCGCTCCCGGCCGGCGCGACAGTCGCCGTGACCGGCGCCGCCGGCAGTGTCGGCGGGTATTTCGTCCAGCTCGCCAAGCTGGCCGGGCTGGTCGTCGTCGCCGACGCCGCCCGGCAGGACGAGACCTTCGTACGCGACTGCGGGGCCGACGAAATCGTGCCGCGAGGAGACGATTTCGCCGCGGAGGTCCGGCGCCGCCACCCCGGCGGCGTGGACGGGCTGCTCGACGCCGCCGCGCTGGAGGCCGCCGCGCTCCCGGCCGTCAAGGACGGCGGCACCGTCGTCACCGTACGCGGCTATCAGGGCGACGGGACCGACCGGGTCCGCGTCGTCCCGATCTTCGTCCGCGACTACGTGGAGGCCGCGGCCGAGCTCGACCGGCTCGCCGCACTCGCCGGCGACGGACGGCTCACCGTCCGCGTGGCCGGCCGGCTGCCCGCCGCTCGAGCCGCCGACGCGCACCGCTCGCTCGAACGGCGCGGTGTTCGCGGGCGGTTCGTCCTGCGGTTCGACTGACCGGGCGGGAGATCCGTCAGACGTCACCGAACATCCGGCTCCTGGCGCTCTCCGGGGCATCAAGAGCATGGAGTGCCTGGTTCAGTGAGCCTTCCTCGAAGCCGAAGTGGGCCTTCATCGCGGCCTTGATGTCGTTGATCTGCCGGAAGAGCTGCTGCGGCGATGACCGCGGGTCGTCGAGGCTCAGCTGGAAGTCGGCGAGCAGGCGCGCCAGGACTTCGTGCTCACGGCCCAGGCGGGCGATCGTGGGCTCCAGCTCGGGCAGCTGCCGCAGCAAGGCCGGGAAGAAGTCGCTGTCCTCGCTGCGGTGATGGCTGCCCAGGGCGGAGCAGAAGGTGTAGCAGAAGTCGCGGAGCTCGGGCTTGAGGCTCTGGGCGCGTTCGCCGGAGCGGATGGCCCTGCGGGCGTCCTCCAGCGCCTTCTCCAGGCGGTGGTGGACGTCCTGCAGCTCCCGATGCCAGGCGACGATGCGGTTGCGCGGCATGGCGGTGCTCAGCGGAAGTCGCCGGCGTGCTCGGCGGCGGCGTCCGGGTACGGGGCACGGACCACGCCCTGGTGGCGGATCATGTCGCCCCAGTGCCGCAGCGCGAACCCGCGGCCTGTCCGGCCGGCGGAGAACAGGTAGACCGCTTCCACGCCGGTCAACGCCGGCGCCGGCGACGCCGGGTCGCCCAGCTCGCCGCCGACCACCCGCACGCCGTACGGCAGGCCGGCGGTCCCGGGACGGCGGCTGAGGGCGCGCACCTCGGCGCCGTCCCCGCGCAGCGTGGTGATGAGGTGCCGCCCCACCAGGCCGGTCGCTCCGGTCACCAGGATCATTCGTGCCGTCCTTCCGCTGTCGGCGCCTGGCCGCGGTCGCCCGCGGCGAGCAGTTTCGGCAGCTGCTCCAGCAGGCTCTCGTGCCAGGCGATCTCGGCCCGCAGGCGTGCCGTGGTGTGATCGAAGGTCATCGGCTCCAGCCCGCGCAGGTACGGCTCGGCCTGCTCGCGCTGGTGCCGCCAGGCCGTCAGCCGGGCGATCAGCGCGTCGCGCCGGTCGCCGATCAGGGCCCTCAGGTCCGCTTCGCCGAGGTCGTCGGCGTAGTGCAGCGCGAGGTCCACCGGGTCGGGCCGCAGCCGGACCTCGCGCAGCGTCCGGTCGCGCAGCGCGATGAACTCCTCGCGTCCGGCCGCGGTGAGCGCGTACACCGTCCGCGCCGGGCCCCCCGCCTGCTCGGTGCGGACCACCTCGATCGCGCCCTCGGCGACCAGCCGGTGCAGGGCGCCGTACAGGGAGCCCACCTTGATGTCGGTCCACAGCTCGGTGCGGTCCAGTTGCGCCTGCCGCCGGATCTGATGGCCGTGCATCGGGCCGCGCAGCAGGGCGCCGAGCACGAACATGCGTACGTCACTCACCCGGCTACTCAAACACGAGTAGGTTCGGCTAGTCAAACGCGAGTAGTTGAAGCGGGGAGATGCAGATCAGCCGACGGCAGGGGCGAGCTTTACTCGATCATTTGCCAGCACCCGGCGCACGCCGTCGCCCGATGGGCATCATCACCCGTGATGCTCGCGACCCGAACGACCCGTTCCCGCCGTCACGCCGATTCCGGCACCGGCGGGCTGCTGGCGCGCGTGGTGTTCGTCATCGCCATGATGATCGGCGCGGTGTTCGCGCACGGTGGCGCCTGCGCCGCCCTGGAGATCGCGGAATCGGCCGATCACAGCGCCGGTGTGCGCGCGGCCGAGCCGCCGGATACCGCGCGCCATGCCGTGCACAACGCCGTCTGCCTGCATCGGGGCCTGCCTCCGCGCCACCAGCACGGCACCGAACAGGACTGTTCGGCGACCGGCCCGGCCGCCGTGCCGGCTCCCTCGACCCTGCAGGCGAGCGCCGTCCTGCCCGCCGCCCGGACCTGCGGCGGGCCGTCGCCCGTCAAGGCAGGCAGCCGCCTTTCGCCCGGACAGCATCCGGAAAGTCTCTGTGTGATGCGCGTATAGGACGACGACCGTCATCCGTCGTCCAATGCCATCACCAGGGGAAACACTTTCATGTCATCGCACGCAGTTTTCGCGCGCCCGCATGAGGGGGCCTCGCCGGGATATCCGGCGCTCTCTCTGACGGTCGGCAACACGCCGCTGATCCAGCTGCCCGCGTCTCCCGTGTCGGGGATCGGCGGTTTCTGGGCGAAGCTCGAAGGCTTCAATCCCGGCGGCATCAAGGACCGGCCCGCCCTGCACATGGTGCGCCAGGCCCGCGCCCGGGGCGAGCTGCGGCCCGGAGCCACCATCGTCGAGTCCACCAGCGGAACCCTGGGGCTCGGCTTGGCCCTGGCCGGGATCGTCTTCGGCCACCCGGTCGTCCTGGTGAGCGATCCCGGCATGGAGCCGCTGATGTGCCGGCTTCTCGCCGGATACGGCGTCCACGTGGAGACCGTGACCGAGCCGCATCCGGCCGGCGGCTGGCAGCAGGCCCGCCGGGAACGCGTCCAGCACCTGCTGGCCGACATCCCCGGCGCCTACTGCCCCGACCAGTACCACAACCCCGACAACGTCGAGGCCTACGCCGGGCTCGCGCACGAACTCCTGAGCCGGCTCCCCCACATCGACACGCTGGTGTGCTCGGTCGGCACCGGCGGGCACAGCGCCGGCATCCACGCCGTGCTGCGCCGGCACTTCCCCGGCCTGCGGCTGGTCGGCGTCGACACGGTGGGCTCGACCATCTTCGGCCAGCCCGCCCGCGCCCGGCTGATGCGCGGGCTCGGCTCCAGCATCCACCCGCGCAACGTCGCCTACGACGCCTTCAGCGAGGTGCACTGGGTCAGTCCCGCCGAGGCGGTCTGGGCCTGCCGCACGCTGGCCGAGCGGCACTACGTCTCGGGCGGCTGGAGCACCGGCGCGGTCGCGCTGGTGGCGGGCTGGCTGGCCCGCACCGCTCCCGGCCGGACCACCGTCGCGATCTTCCCCGACGGGCCGTGGCGGTACCACAGCACGATCTTCGACGACGACTACTGCCATGCCCACGGCCTGCTCGGCACCGTACCGGCGCAGGAGCCGGACGTGCTGGCGGCGTCCCACGAACGGGAGGTGCACCGCTGGACCCGCTGCGCCACCGTGACCGATCCTCTGGCGGGGGCCCGATGAGGGCCACGCTGCGCGAGTTCCGCTCCTTCGACCGGCCCGTCCAGCTGCTGCAGCTCAACCAGGCGGGCATCAACCTCGGCTTCTACATGCTGATGCCGTACCTGGCCCAGCACCTGGCGGGCGCCGGGCTCGCCGCGTGGACGATCGGGCTCGTCCTGGGCCTGCGCAACGCCAGTCAGCAGGGCATGTTCCTGATCGGCGGCAGCCTGGCCGACCGGCTCGGCTGCAAGCCGATGATCATGGCAGGGTGCGCGTTGCGGACGGTCGGCTTCGCCCTGTTCGGCCTGTCCACCACGGTGCCGCTGCTCATCGCGGCGGCGGTGGTGACCGGACTGGCAGGGGCGCTGTTCAACCCGGCCGCCCGCGCCTGCCTGGCGGCCGAGGCCGGGGAGCGCAAGGCGGCGGCGTTCGCCGTGTTCAACGTGTTCTACCAGGGCGGCATCCTGGCCGGCCCGCTCGCCGGGCTCGCGCTGCTGCGCGGCGGCTTCACCGTGGTGTGCCTGGCGGCCGCGGCCATCTTCGCGGTGCTGACCGTGCTGCAGGGCCTGTGCCTGCCGGCCCGGCGCGTCACGGCCGGACCGCGGCCACCGGTGCTGAGCGAGTGGCGCCAGGCGTTCACCGACCGCGCCTTCGTCGCCTTCTCGGTGGCGATGATCGCCTCCTACGCGCTGTCGTTCCAGATGTATCTGGCGCTGCCGCTGCAGGTGCAGCGCCAGGGCGGCGGCCCGACGGCGGTGGCGGCGCTGTACGCGCTGTCGGCGCTGCTGGGCATCACCGCCCAGGTGCGGCTGACCGCATGGTGCACGGCCCGGTGGAGCCGCGGCCAGGCGATCAGCCGCGGCCTGGCCCTGATGGGCGTGGCCTTCGTGCCGCTCGCGGCCACGGCGTACCTGCCGCTGCCGGCGGGCTGGGCGCCGGCACCGGTGGTGGTGTGCGCGCTGCTGCTCACCCTCGGCAGCCTGGTGGCGTTCCCGTTCGAGATGGCCACCATCGCCGACATGGCCGGACAGGGGCTGGTCGGCACCTACTACGGGCTGTACAACCTGGCGTGCGGCGCCGGCATCCTCGCCGGGAACCTGCTGGCCGGCGCCCTGGTGGACGCCGGCCGCGCCGACGGCCTGGCCGCCTTGCCGTGGCTGCTGCTGACCGCGGCCGGGCTCGCCTCCGCCGCGGCCGTCAGCCGCCTGGACCGCCTGCTGCGCGGCCAGGGAGCGCCCACGCCAAGGCGGTCGTGATCAGCCCCGCAGGTCTCGCACCATCTGCGCGCCCTGCGCAGAGCCGGACTGGCCGACTCGCGGCGGGCGGGCAAGCTGGTCATGTACCGGCTCACCGACGTCGGCGCGGTCCTGCTGGGTTCGCTGTCCGGCCGGCAGGTCACCGACGCCGGGTCGGCGACCGGCCGATAGGAGCCCCTGCTCTTGCCGCATCATGCCCGAATCGGGCTATCATCGCCACATGGCGATTGATAGTGATGCCGGCTCCTGTGTCAGCGCCGACGTCGCCGCCGGCGTCCCCCCGGCGGCCGCGCTGTTCCACTCCCTGGCCGACGAGAACCGGCTGCGCATCGTGCAGCGCCTGGCCCGCGGCGAGGCCCGCGTGGTGGACCTCGTCGCCGAGCTCGGCCTGGCCCAGTCCACCGTCTCCAAGCACCTGGCCTGCCTGCGCGACTGCGATCTCGTCGACTACCGCGCCGAAGGCCGCCAGTCCTTCTACTCCCTGACCCGGCCCGAGCTGATGGACCTGCTCGCCTCCGCCGAGCAGCTGCTGGCCGCCACCGGCCACGCGGTCACGCTCCGTCCCGCTCCCAGCGGTGTCCGTACGGGCGGCGCAGGGGCATGAGCGCGATCGACCTGCCGGGCCTCGGCCCCTCCCCGGCCCGGCGCACGACGTTGCGGCACCGTATCCGGCTGCTGGTCGCGGCGACCATCACCTACAACGTGATCGAAGCGGCCGTCGCCATCACCGCCGGCACCGTCGCCTCCTCGGCCGCCCTCATCGGGTTCGGCCTCGACTCCGTCGTCGAGGTCGCCTCGGCCGCCGCGGTGGCCTGGCAGTTCTCGGCCGCCGACCACGAACGCCGGGAGAAGGCCGCGCTGCGCGTCATCGCGCTCTCGTTCTTCGCGCTGGCCGCCTACGTCACCTTCGACGCCGCACGCGCCCTGCTCGGCGCCGGCGAGGCCGAACACTCCACCCCCGGCCTGATCCTCGCCACCCTCAGCCTGATGATCATGCCGTTCCTGTCGCGGGCGCAACGCCGCGCCGGCCGCGAGCTCGGCTCCGCCAGCGCGGTCGCCGACTCCAAGCAGACCCTGCTGTGCACCTACCTGTCCGGCGTGCTGCTGGCCGGGCTGGCGCTCAACAGCGCCTTCGGCTGGTCCTGGGCCGACCCGATCGCCGCCCTGGTCATCGCCGCCGTCGCGGTCAAGGAAGGCCGCGAAGCCTGGCGCGGCGACGCCTGCTGCCCGCCCGCGCCGGCCGTGCCGCCGGAGACCGGCGGATCGTGACCCGGGTCAGAACTGCACGTTGGTCATCGTGTACCACGTCGGGACGAAGGTCAGCAGGACCACGGCGACGAGGACCGCGAACGGCCACAGCACGCGCGCGGTGGTGAGGGGCGCGGGTGCGACGGGCCTCAGCTTCCACCGTCCGGCCGTGATGAACGCCGAGGCGCCTCCCAGCAGGAGGTTCGCGGGGACCAACGCGTACTCGCCGCGCACGATGTGGAAACCGGCCGCGAGGATCATCGTCAGGGTCAGGCCGGCGCCGGCGAGCGGCGTCAGCGCCGGCTTGACCTTCGCCATCGCCGGCAGGATCAGGCCGACGCCGCCCAGCACCTCACAGATCCCGATGAAGACGATCAGGGACTGCGGCACCGCGGCGTACCAGGCGACGGCCCGGGGCGCGTCCGCGTACAGGGCCGCGTCGTACAGCAGCACCTTGCCGAAACCGCTGCCGGCGAAGAAGAAGCCGAAGACCGCTTGCAGCGCCCAGAGCACGCCGTTGAGCGTGAACCTCGTCGGGCGCCTCCTGGGCTGCTGCTCGACGTCCTTGACGTCGAGTGCGCTGTTACTGACGTGCAGGTTCATATTCTCGCTACCTTCGGGCGACGATGATCTTTCCGTACGCCCTCCAGCCTGGCCGCAGGCCGGCACCGGCGACAACGCCAGGTTCGATAAGGTGCCTTAACCTCTCACTTAACGACGGAAGCGCGCCTGTGGAGCTGCGGGACATCGAGATCTTCCTGACCCTGGCCGAGGAGCTGCACTTCGGCCGGACCGCCGAACGGTTGCACGTGACGCCCGCCCGCGTCAGCCAGGCGATCAAGAAGCAGGAGCGCCGCATCGGCGCCGCCCTGTTCGATCGCAACAACCGGGCCGTGACGCTGACACCGATCGGCAAGCAGCTGTTCGAGGACCTCGCGCCGATGTACCGCGGCCTGCACGAAGGCATGGCGCGGGCCGCCCGCGCCGCCGGCGGGAAGACCGAGGTGCTGCGCCTGGGCATGCTCTCCAGCAACGTCCAGGATTTCCGGCCCCTGCTCGACGCGTTCCACGCCCGGCACCCGGCGTGCGAGGCACAGATCCGCTACGTCGGATTCGGTGACCCGTTCGGGCCGCTGCGCGACGGGGAGGTGGACGTCCAGATCGCCTGGCTGCCGGTCAGGGAGGCCGACCTCACCGTGGGGCCGGTCGTCCGGGTCGAGCCCGTCGTCCTCGCCGTCGGAGCCGGGCACCGGCTGGCCCAGCGGGAGACGGTGTCGTACGAGGACCTGGCCGACGAAGCCGTCATCGTCGGGGCCAGACCCGACTACTGGCGCGAGGCCCTCGTCCCCAGCCACACCCCCGGCGGGCGGCCGATCCGCATGGGGCCGGCCGTCACCGCCGAGAGCGAGATGCTGCCCATCCTGTCCAACGGCGAAGCCGTCGCGCTCGTGCACTCCCACGCCATCCGCTACCACTCCCGGCCCGACATCGCCTACGTGCCCGTCCACGACGCGCCTCCGGCGCGATGGGCGCTGCTGTGGCGCACCGCCGCGGAAACCGACCTCATCCGCTCCTTCGTGAACACCGCCCGCCAGATCGAGGCGGCACTGCCGGAAGGGAGTACGACGTGATCATGCATGACGATCAGGTGGACGTGCCGGCCGAGGTGGTCGCCGCCCTGGTCGCCGAGCAGTTCCCGCAGTGGACGGGCATGGAGATCCGCCGGGTGCGATCGACGGGCACGGTCAACACGATCTTCCGGATCGGGGACGACCTCGCGGCGCGCTTCCCCTTACGCCTGGCCGACGCCGCCGCCGTCCGGTCGGCTCTGGAGCGGGAAGCCCGCGCGAGCGCGGAGCTGGCGCGGGTCTCGCCGTTCCCCACTCCGGAACCGGTGGCGTTGGGCGAGCCCGGCGACGGCTACCCCATGCCGTGGTCGGTCCAGACATGGGTACGGGGAACGCCCGCCACGGACACCGACCCGAGCGGGTCGGAGGAGTTCGCCGAGGACCTCGCGGCCTTCATCGCCGCCCTGCGCGAAGCCGAGACCGGAGGCCGGCGCTTCAACGGCTCGGGGCGCGGCGGCGAGCTCACCCGCCACGACCCCTGGATGGAGGAGTGCTTCAGGGAGAGCGAGGGGCTGCTGGACGTGCCGCGGCTGCGCCGCCTCTGGAGCCGGCTGCGGGAGCTGCCGCGCGACGGCGACGACGTGATGAGCCACGGCGACCTGATCTCCGGGAACGTGCTGGTCGCGGCCGGCCGCCTCAGCGGCGTCCTCGACGGCGGCGGCTTCGGCCCGGCCGATCCCGCGCTGGACCTGGTCGCCGCCTGGCACCTGCTGCAAGCACGTCCGCGCGAGGTGCTGCGGCGGACCCTGGGCTGCGACGACCTGGAGTGGGAACGCGGCATGGCCTGGGCCTTCGTCCAGGCCATGGGGCTGGTCTGGTACTACGCCGAGAGCAATCCGCCGATGAGCGCGATGGGGCGCACGACACTCGACCGCATCGTGGCATCGGCCCGGCGGGACAGGTGACCCGGCCGGGACGGGACACCGCTCTCATGGTCCTCGACCGGGGACGCGTCGTGCAGCGCGGCACCCCCCCGGCGCGGGGGGCGGCGGGGTCAGGCCCGGCTGGTGGGGTGTGCCGGCTGGGTGGCCGCCAGGCTGGCCAGGAGCTTGAGCCGTTCTTCTGAGGTGCTGCCCGGCTCGGCGGTGTAGACGGTGAGGCCGTACGCCGTCCGGCCGGACACGGGCAGGTCGAGAGACCGGTAGGTCAGCTCCAGGTCGCCGACCTGCGGATGCCACAGCCGCTTGCTGCCGTCATGGCGGATGCGCACGTCGTGGACGGCCCACTGGCCGCGGAACTCGGTGCTGAGCGTGGACAGCTCACCGACGACGTCGCGCAGGGCCCGGTCGTGCGGGTCGCGTCCGGCCTCGGCGCGCAGCAGCGCCGCGCTGACGACGGCGGCCTCGTCCCAGTCGGCGAAGAACTGCCGCGAGCCCGGGTCGAGGAAGACGTAGCGGGCGATGTTGGCGCGGCCGTGCCGCGTCGTGGCGGGGCTGTCGAAGACCGGCGCGAGCAGGGCCCGGGCCAGCGCGTTGCAGGTGACGATGTCCTGGCGGCCGTTCCGTACGAACGCCGCCGACATCGTCATGGAGTCCAGCAGCCACTGGACCGGCGGCGGGACCTGGACGTCCCTGCGGCGCGCAGGCGCGCGGCGGGCGGCGTGGGCCAGGTCGAACAGATAGGTGCGTTCGTCCTGGTCCAGACGCAGGGCCCGGGCCACCGCGCCGAGCACCTCTTCCGACACGCCGCCGATGTGGCCCTTCTCCAGCCGCGTGTACCACTCGGTGCTCACCCCGGCCAGCACCGCGACCTCCTCACGGCGCAGCCCGGGGACCCGGCGCCGGCCGCCGGCGGGCAGCCCGACCTGCTCCGGGGTCAGCTTCGCGCGCCGGGTGGCGAGGAAGTCCCGGATCTGGGCGCGGTTGTCGGGCCGGTCGTCCATGCCTTTCACGGTAGCCGCAGGGTTCGCGCGCGTGGCGGTGGTAGAGGGGTTGAGCTTGTACCCCCGATGAACGCGCTCTGCCTCGTACGCGGCCAGGCGGGTTTCCTGTGATGCGTCAGCAGGACCTCCGACACCCGGGAGCATGACCATGACCGGCACGACCGTACTGATCACCGGCGCGACCAGCGGCATCGGCGCCCACACCGCACGACTGCTCCTCGACCGCGGCCACCGCGTGGCCGTCACCGGCCGCGACGAGAACAGACTGAAGTCCTTCCTCGACGAGACCGGCCACCCCGACCGGCTGCTCGGCATCGTCGCCGACGCCGCCGACTGGCCGGCCACCCAGGCCGCCGTGACCCGCACCGTGGCGCACTTCGGCGCCCTGCACGCCGCGGTGGCCAACGCCGGCTTCATGCCCGCCGACCACCCGCGCACCATCGCCGACGGCGACCCGGAGCTGTGGGCGCCCATGGTCCTCACCAACGTCCTCGGCCCCGCCCTGCTGGCCAACGCCGCCCTCCCCCACCTGGAGACCACGGGCGGGCGGCTGGTGCTCGTCGGCAGCGTCGCCGGCCTGAAGAACAGCCCCGCCAACCTCTACTCCGCCACCAAGTGGGCCGTCACCGGCATGGCCGAGAACCTGCGGATGTACGCCACCAGCCGCGGCGTCGGCGTCACCCTCGTCAACCCCGGCATGACCGACACCGCCTTCTGGCAGGGCGGCGTCCCGCCCTTCGCCCTGTCCCCCGAGCCCGTCGCCGAGGCCATCTGCTTCGCCCTCGGCCAACCGGCCGGCGTCGACCTCAACACCCTGACCATCCGGCCGGTCGGCCAGCCCGCCTGAGGCGGCTCTGACACTCGAACGCCGGCATGGGCCCTCGATCACGACCGTGAGACATGAGCGTCTCGTGCCGCGCCGCCGAGGTGTCCCGGCGGGAGCTTGCGGCCGTAGGCGACCAGGAGGAGGTCCTGGGCGGCGCCGGTCAGGAGCGCGCCGGCGCCGAAGGACCAGTCGAGGTCGTCGGCGCGCAGTTCGACGCCGTCGAGATCGGCTCCGAAGAACTTGAGGGTACGGGGAGTGACCTGCTCCAGGAGGAGGCGCACGCGGTCTTCCGGTACGCGGCGGCCGAGGCCGAGGGCGACGCTGATGTCCAGGCCGTGGACCACGTCGTGCCCCAGGGCGGCCGCGATGCCACCCACCGGAGGCTTCCACGGATGGTGCGCGTTGTCGCGGATGGCGCTGACCAGCTCGGCCGTGGACAGGGCGGCGGCGTCCTGGCGGGCCCGCCGATCCGCCATCCGGTTGATGTCGCCTCGAGCCTTGACGAGTTCGAGCACCTGCCGGGGCAGCGAAACGCGGAATCCCATCGACATGTGGGCCGCGACCTCGCGTACGCGCCAGCCGGCGCACAAGGTCGGTGCGTCCCACTGGGCGGGTGTCAGGCTCTCCAGCATCGCCGCCAGTTCCCGGCGTTCGCTCGCGATCGCGGTGGCTGTGTCCATGGGTGCGGCTCCTGTCCTCGGCAACATCAATAACGAGATTACGGTAATAATAGAATTATGCGAATGACAAGGGCCGAGGCCAAGGAGCACAACCGGCGGGCCCTGCTGGCCGCCGCGCGCCTGATCGTCGCCCGCGACGGCCACCGGGCCAAGCTGGAGGAGATCGCCGAGCAGGCCGGGCTGACCACGGGCGCCGTCTACTCGCTGTTCGGCAGCAAGAACGGGCTGCTGATCGCCCTGGTCACCGACTACCTCACCCCGCACTACGACGGCATCGAGCAGACCGTCCCCGACGGCCTGGACCTCGTCGAGGCGGTGGAGGTCTTCGCCCGTCACTACCGCCGCCTGTGCGACGACCCCGACGCGCTGCGCCACCTGTCGTTCGAGATCAGCCTGCAGGACCTGGCCCTGCGCGACCCCGAGCTGGCGCCCAGGCTCGCCGCCTCCGTCCGGGAGCACGAGGAACGCCTGACCGCGCTGCTGTCCGGCAGGGTCCACGACGGCAGCGCCGTCACGTCGCGGCAGGCGCGCCGCCTGGCCACGGCGCTGCGCGCGCTCATGGTCGGCCTCAGCCAGGGTGTCACTCTCGGCCTCGCCGACGCCGCCTCCGAAAACTATTTCGCGGCCACCGCCCGCGCCCTGATCACCCCGGACGTGCTCGGACCGCCCTGAGGGGTGGGCTTCAGAGGGGCGCGCCCGCCCAGCGCCGGCAGATCGTCAGCATCTGCTGCTCGGTGGGCTTCTCCACCAGCGGCCTGCTGTCCGGGGCGGCGCGCAGCCCGTCGAGCATGACCTGCAGATAGCGGCGATAGAGCCCCGGACGGACCTGGACGGAGTGCTGCGCCAGGTCGGTCACCAGCCACAGGATCATCACCACGTCGTCGCCGGCGACGCCGTCACGCAGGTCGCCCTCGGCCCGCGTCCGGTCGAGCAGATGCCGCATCACCTCCGCGACGCCTTCGACGGTTGACCGGCCGAGCCGCCATCCGCCGCCGCCGAGCGCGACGTCCCGCAGTCCGAGGTTGTCCACCAGGAGCTCGGTGATGCTGCCCAGGAGGAGCTCGAGTCCGTCCCAGGCCCGCTCGGCCTCGCCCGCGCGCTGCGCGACCTCCGCCAGCTCGCCCAGCGGCTCCTCCAGCGCCGCGCGGATGAGCTCTTCCTTGTCGGCGAAGCGCCGGTACACGGTGCCGACGCCGACGCCGGCGTGGTGGGCGACCTCGTTGAAGCCGACGGCGAGGCCGCGCTCGGCGAACAGCTCGCGAGCGGCGCGCACGATGCGGTCCCGGTTGCGCTCCGCGTCCCGGCGCAGGCTGCCACGCCGCATGGGCTCGTCGGCGGCGGCGGGTCGCGGTTTCACGTGTCGAAGCGTACCCCTGGGCGGATCGATGGGATCAACGTCACAGCCCGCACCTCCGATGAAACGGATGAGAGATATCCACTTCTCACTAGACTTGCCGAATCGGATAGGTCTTATCCGGTTTCGGACCCCACGTGAGAAGCGGAAAGTGAGTGCTCGATGGCCGAACTGCTCTACCGGCTGGGCCGGTTCACCGCCCGGCGGGCCTGGTGGGTGATCTCCGCCTGGGTCGTCGTGCTCGCCCTGGCCGTCGGAGCCTTCCTGGCCTTCGGCGGGACGATGAGCTCGACGATGACCATCCCCGGCACGCCCACGGCGCAGGTGACCGACCGGCTCAAGACCGAGCTGCCGGTGGCCAGCGGCGGCACCGGGCAGGTCGTCATCCACTCCGGCAACGGTGAGGAGCTCACGGCCGCCCAGCGTGAGGGCGTCAGCGCCGCGCTGCGCAAGGTCGCCGGCCTCGACGGCGTGGACCAGGTGGCCGACCCGTTCATCTCCACCGACACGCGCGCCCAGCAGGCGAAGAAGATCACGGACGGTCTCGCGCAGGTCGAGGACGGCCGCGACCGGCTCGACCAGGGCCGGAAGCAGCTCGACCAGGCCCGCTCACAGACCGAGGCGGGCATCGAGCAGACCGAGACCGCCCTCCGGCAGGCCGGCACGAACCCGCAGCTCAAAGCGACGCTCACCCGGCTCAAGGCGACCCTCGCCCAGCTCGGCAAGCAGCAGGCCGAGCTCGACAAGCAGCGCGCGATTCTGGAGAAGTCCGAGCGGCAGCTGCTCACCGGACGCGACCTGCTGACCATCGCGCAGGACATCCGCATGGTCTCCTCCGACGGCTCCACCGCGACCGCGACCGTCGTCTTCGACCTGCCGCAGCAGGAGATCACCCCGGAGACCAAGGAAGCCGTCACCGAGACCCTCGACGCCGCGCTCCCCGACGGCGTCACCGCCGACTACTCCGCCGAGATCGCGCAGGGCGAGATCCAGCTGGGCGGCGTCGGTGAGGCGGTCGGCCTCGTCGTCGCGGCCGTCGTGCTCATCATCATGACGGGCACCCTCGTGGCCGCCGGGCTGCCGATCCTCAACGCGCTCTTCGGCGTGGGAGTGGCCGTCGCGGGCGCCATGGCCCTGTCGGGCAGCATCGAGATGACGTCGGTGACGCCCATCCTGGGCGCCATGCTCGGCCTGGCCGTCGGCATCGACTACGCGCTGTTCATCCTCCACCGGCACCGCCGCCAGCTGAAGGCGGGCATGACCGTGGAGGAGTCCATCGGGCTGGCCAACGGCACCAGCGGCAACGCCGTGGTCTTCGCGGGCAGCACCGTGCTCATCGCGCTGCTGGCGCTCAACGTCACGGGCATCCCGTTCCTCGCGCTGATGGGAACCGTCGGCGCGGTCGCCATCGCCGTCGCGGTGCTGCTCACCGTGACCATGACCCCGGCGCTGCTCGGCCTGCTCGGGCACCGGCTCCTCCCCCGGCGCGACAGGAAGGCCGCCGCGCAGGCCGCGCCCGTGCCGGCGTCCGCGCCCGTGCGGCCGATGACCATCGGCAGCGCCGTCCTGCGGATCGTGATCGGCGTCGGCGCGCTGGCCCTCATCGCGGTGCCCGCCGCCTCGATGCGTCTCGGCCTGCCCACGGGCGCCTCCGAGGCCGCCGACTCCACGCAGTACCGCGCCTACACGGCCATCACCGAGAAGTTCGGCGCCGGCGCGAACGGACCGCTGGTCGTCGTCGCCGACCTCGGCGACGGCGTGACCGGGGACGACCTCACGGCGGCCCAGGCCGGCCTCGGCAAGCAGCTCATGGACGTCGACGGGGTGACCGCGGTCGCCCCCGTCGGCGCGAACGACAAGGGCACCGTCCTGGTCTTCCAGGTCGTGCCGACGGGCGGGCCCACGTCGGAGTCCACCGAGGACCTCGTCCACGACCTGCGCGGCCGTACCCTTGAGCTCGGCTCCGACAAGGTGTCCCTGTCCGTCGCGGGCAGCGCCAGCGCCAACCTCGACATCTCCGAGAAGCTCGCCGACGCCCTGCCGACCTACCTCGCCCTCGTCGTCGGCCTGTCGCTGCTGATCCTGATCGTCGTGTTCCGCTCGATCCTCGTGCCCCTCATCGCCACCGGCGGCTTCGTGCTGTCGCTGTTCGCGGCGCTCGGCGGCGTCACGGCCGTCTACCAGTGGGGCTGGCTCGGCGGCCTCTTCGGCGTCACCGACCCCGCGCCGATCCTCAACTTCCTGCCGACCCTGCTGGTGGGCATCCTGTTCGGGCTCGCCATGGACTACCAGCTCTTCCTCACCTCGGGGATGCGCGAGGCGTACGCGCACGGCGCTCCCGCCCGGCAGGCGGTCACCGAGGGCGTACGGGCGGGCAGGGCCGTCGTCACCGCCGCCGCGATCATCATGATCTCGGTCTTCGGCGGATTCATGTTCTCCCACATGACGATGATCCGGCCGGTCGGCTTCGCGCTGGCCTTCGGCGTGCTCGTCGACGCGTTCGTGGTGCGCATGCTGATCATTCCGGCGGTCATGCATCTGGCGGGCGACAAGGCGTGGTGGCTGCCGCGCTGGCTCGACCGGATCCTGCCCGACGTGGACGTCGAGGGCGCCAAGCTGGAACGCCACCACCAGGCCCCGCCGGCACGGGTCCCGGAGACCGCCGCACGCTGACGGCACCTCGCCTGACGGGCCGGGCCGCGTACCCGGCCCGGCCCGTCAGCCGGCGCGCGGCGCCATGCCGTCGGCTTCGGCCGTGGGGATCTCGCCGGTGAAGTGACGCAGCTGCGGGCTGAGCGCCGCCACGGCGGCGGCCAGGCCGAGCAGCCCGCCCAGGACGACGAGCGACGCCGCGCCGCCCAGTGCCGCGGCCAGCGTCCCGCCGAGGACCGGCCCGAGGGGCTTGAGCGCCATCCCGCTCATGCTCAGGACCGCGCCCATCCGGCCGAGCATCGCCTCCGGCACCATGCGGGCGATCACCACGTTCAGCACCACGTTCAGCGAGGGCGTCGACAAGGTGATGAACACCAGCGGGACCATCGGCCACCACTTCCCCCACGGCAGCGCCGTGGCCGCCACCGCCGCGCCGAAGACCGCCACGACGGCCGACACCAGCCTGCCGGGCGGCAGGAGCCTGCTGATGCGGCCCGACAGCAGCGCACCTGCCAGTCCGCCGATGCCGAGACCGGCCAGGACCGTGCCGGTGACGCGCGCGTCGCCGCCGCGTTCGCCGACGAGCACGATCAGCGGGATGAGGAACGCGCCGCCCAGCAGGTTGAGTACCATCACCGCCGCGGCGGCCTCCCGCAGGCCGTGCCGGCGCCACAGCCACGCGACGGCCTCGGCCGCCTCCCTGCCCATGCCCCGCCGCTCCTCGCCGTCGTCCCGCTCCGAGGTTCGCGGCTCGTCCGCCGGGCGGCGCGGCACCTTCGCCAGGGCGTAGAAGAGCGTGGCGGCGAGGAAGGTGACGGTGTCGACGAGGAAGGGCACCGCCCGTCCCAGGCCGTACAACAATCCGCCGAGCGGCGGGCCGATCAGCCCGGCCGCGTGGGTGCGGGCCTCCTCCTGCGCGTACGCGGTGTGCAGCTGGCCCGGGGGGACGATGCCGCGGATCGCCGTGTCCTGGAGGGGACCGACGAACGCGGCGCACAGCCCGTCCAGCACCGCCAGCGTGACGAACTGCCAGACCTGTACGTGACCGGTGATGACGAGCGCCGTCAGCAGCGCGGAGACGACCGCCTGGAGACCCTGCGCCGTGATAAGCGTGCGGCGGCGGTCCCACCGGTCCACCCAGACGCCGGCCGGGATCTGGACCGCGAGGGAGGCGACGGTGCGGGCCCCGGCGACGACGCCCGCCAGGCCGGGCGAGCCGGTGAGCGCCAGCACCAACAGCGGCATGGCGAGCCTGGTGAGCTCCGACCCCAGCTCGGAGACCGCGCTGCCGACCCACAGCAGTTGAAAACGCGCGTTCTTGCGCAGGGGGACGATGTCGGTCACGAAGCGGCTTTCCTGGAGGACGCGGGACGGCGAGGGCCACCGGCCGGGACATCGTACAGCTGCCTGACGGCGAAACTCTCCGGGCCGAGATCAGCGGCGGGTGAGCTCTTCCCGGTAGCCGGGGATGTCCTCGACCCGGTGGTAGACGGGCAGGCCGCGCTCGGTGGCGATGCGGACGTCCTGGTCGGCGCCGGTGGACTCGCCGGGCAGCCGCAGGACCGCGTCGCAGTGCCGCAGCAGCCGCTCCGCCGTGGGGTACATGATCTGCTCGGCCACGGGGTCGGCGGGGCCGGTGCCGCCCGCGCCGCGCAGCACGGGCAGGGCCACCCACTCCCCGATCATCGGGACGTGCCCGCTGCGGAAGACGGGCCACGCCGCCTCCTCCAGCCGGGCCAGGTTGCGGGCCATCAGTTCGGGGTCGTCGCCCGTACCTGAACGGTAGGGGCCGGCAATCAGAATCATCACGGTTCGGGACTATAGTACGAACGAGTCGGAATGAACAAGGTGAAACATGCACACATGTGTGCATGTTGTTGCACGTTCTCCGCTTGCGTGGCCCCGCGACCCCTGACCCCCGACGCTGATCCTTGAGACGGCGCTGGACATCCTCGACCAGGAAGGCGGTGCCGGGCTGTCGATGCGCGCCATCGCGGCCCGCCTCGACGTCAAGGCGGCTTCGCTCTACTACCACGTACGCAACAAGGACGCCCTGCTCCAGGCCCTCGTCGACCAAATCGCCGGCGAGCTGCTTTCCGGCGCCGACCTGACCGCCCCCTGGCGGGAGTTGCTCACCGCGATGGCCGTGCGCCTGCGCGGCGTCCTGCGTGCGCATCCCGGCGCCGCCGCCGTGGTCGCCACGAAGAACGTCTCGCCGGAGGTCGCACAGCAGATCGCCGACCGCCTCGGGCCGCCCCTGGCCGCCAGCCTCAACACCACGACGGACCGGGCGCTGCTGCTGGCCCAGTCCCTCTTCGTCCTCGTCGCCGGGCTGGCACTGGCCGAGTTCGGCGACGTGCCCAACGAGCCCGCCGCCCCCCGCGCGTTCTACGACGCGTGGTTCGACCTCGCCGTCGGCACCTTCCTCGACGGCATCGACGCTGCCTAGGAGACCGCGATGTTCGCTGCCGCACTCACGCTTCTGCTGCTGGCCGTCGGCTACTTCGTGCTGACGACGCTGGTCGACCTCGCCCCGCTCAACAACGTCACCGCGGCCACCCGCCGCGAGAAGACCGTCGAGGTCTCGGTCAACGCGCCCGTCATGACGCTGCCGGCCGTCCTCGTGCTGGTCGCGGCCGCGTCGCACACCTCCGTCCCCGCGTACGCCGCCGCCGGCCTCGAAACGCTCATCCTGCTCGGCGGACTGGCCCTGTGGTGGCTGCCCTACCTGGCCGGCGTCACCGTCCCGTGGGCGACCGCCGGCACCGGCGAGACCTGGGCCCAGCTGCACGCCCGCACGTACGCCAAGACGATCATCGTGCTGCCCCGGATCGGCGATCGGCCCCGGCCCAACCTCGAACACATGATCCTGCACTCGCTCATCCTCGCGGCCGCCGTGATCACGACGGCGTACGCGGTGAGCCTGTGACGTAGGCCACTTTCCGTCGGGATCGAGAACCCTGTGGGGAGGTGCGGGAGACAGCAGGGTGACCGACCGACCTTAAGGAGGGCCGTTGACCGTTGAGACGGCCGAGATCGACGACGCCGAGCTGATCAGGCGCTCCGCGAGCGATCCGGAGCAGTTCGCCGCGCTGTTCGACCGGTACGCGCGGCAGATCCACCTCTACGCCGCGCGGCGGATCGGCACGCAGGCCGCCGACGACATCGTGGCCGAGACGTTCCTGGCCGCGTTCCGGCGGCGTGGATCGTACGACCTGTCGTTCCCGCTGGCGCGTCCCTGGCTGTACGGCATCGCCACCACCCTCATCGCCCGGCACCGGCGCCAGGAGGAGCGGATGCTGCGGGCGCTGAGCCGTACCGGCGTGGACCCGCTGCCGGAGCCGATGGCCGACGTCGTGCTCAGCAGGGTCGCCGCGCGGGACAAGGAACGCGAGCTGGCGGGGGCGCTGGCGTCGCTGTCGCGCGGTGACCGCGACGTGTTGCTGCTGGTGGCGTGGGAGGGCCTCAGCTACGAGGAGGTCGCCCAGGCGCTGGGCATTCCGTCGGGGACCGTGCGGTCGAGGCTCCACCGGGCCAAGAAGAAGGCGCGTGCCGCGCTGGGAGACGAGGAGCTGTGATGAGCACGATCAAGGACTTCAGGCGCGACACCCCGCCGATGACCGCGCAGGCGGAGAACGCCGCCCGGGCGCGGCTGCTGGCGGCGGCTCGCGGTCCCGAGCCCCGCCGCGAGCCGCGGCCGGTCAGGCGGCTCGGCTGGCAGGCCGCGGTCGCGGGCGCGCTGGCCGTGGCGATCGGCACCGGTGTGGTGGTGGCACGCGACCAGCCGCGCGTGGTCCCGGTGGCGAACGTGCGGGAGCTGGGCGAACGGGCCGCGCAGGCCGCCTACGACGACCGCGGGCAGGTGCCGGGCCCCGGCCAGTGGCTGTACATCAGGGAGCGCCAGGCGCCGCAGTCCGAGGACGGCGGCTACGGCGTGGACGTCTCCCGCCGCGTCGTCTGGGAGCAGTGGACCAGCGTGGACGGCAAGCAGGTGGCCGCCATGGTCGACGGGAAGCTGCTCGTGCAGGGCAACCATCCGGGGCTCGGCGCCGCCGATCTGGCCCGGCAGCCGGTCACCCCGGAGGGCGTGCTCGCCAAGATCCGCCAGCGCCTGGAGGACATGCACATGGTCTGGGGGGGTTCGGAGCCGCCGCCCAGCATGGACGAGCAGCTCTTCCAGGCCGTGTACCAGCTCATGGGAACCCAGGCGCTGCCGCCGGAGGTGCGGGCGGCGCTGTTCCGCGGCCTGGCCACGATCCCCGGCGTGAGCTTCACCGAGAACGTCGTGGACGCCGACGGCAGACGGGGGGTCGCGTTCAGCCACACCGGCGCGCGGGCCCGCTACGACCTGATCCTCGACCCCGTCGACTTCCGCTTCCTCGGCACGTACGGCGTCCAGACCACGAAGTACGACCACCCCTCGTCGTCCGTCATCGAGGCGGGCACGCCCCTCACGCTGACGGCCCGGCTGGACGCCAAGGTGGTGGACGGCCCCGGCCAGCGGTGACCCTTCCGCCGTTGCGGAGTTCGCCGCCGGCGGGCTAATGTCTGCGATGCAGACAGGTCTGTGATGCCGACAACATGGGGGTCTCACGATGGAGCACTCGTACGACGCGGCCGACCGCCTGCTCGGCGAGGTCAGAGTCCTGCGGGGCCGCGCTCGCGCCGACCGGCACGCCTTCGGCTACCCCCTGGTGCTCTTCGGCGGCCTCACCATGTTCCTGGCGGTTCTCCAGACGATCGACGGCGCGCTCCGTTTCCCGCCGGGAGGAGACCTCTCCCACCTCCTCCCGAGGGAGTTCGTGGACATGGTGTGGGTGTCCGGGCTGATCGCCGGGACAGGGCTGACCGTGTGGCACTACCACCGCCACGGCTACCGGACGGGCATCCAGACGGCGGTACGCCGGCCGGGCGTGCTGGGCGGCCTCGCCGCGGCCGTCCCCCTGCTGTCGCTCCTGCTTCCCTTCGACGGCGCCCCCTTCTACCTGCTGGTCATCGGCCTCGGCCTGATCGCCCTGGCCTGCATAGAGCACAGCGGTCACCTGTGGGTCGTCGTCGGGCTCTACGCGGCGGCGGTCGTCCCGGTCGTGGCGAGCGGCGGCGTCCACCTGTACGAGCGGCTGCTCGAACGGTCCGGACTGGACGGCCTCCTCGGCGCGCGCGAGATCGCTCTGCTGCTCCCGGCCGCCGTGCTCCTCGTGGCCGGCCTGCGCGCCCTGCGGAAGGCCCGTCCGTGACCCACCCCACCGGACGCCTGAGCGACGTCGTCCACCAGCGTCACCGGCTCGGCATCCTCGCCATCGCCGACGAGGCGGCCAGGGTGGAGTTCACCTACCTCCATGACGTGCTCGAACTGACCAGGGGAAACCTCAACCGGCACCTCGCCGTCCTGGAGGAGGCCGGCCTGATAGTGCTGGAGAAGGGGTACGACGGGCGGCGCCCCAAGACCTGGGTCGTCATCACCGGCGAAGGCAGGGCCGCGCTGTCGGCCGAACTCACCGCACTGGAGGAGCTCATCCGCCGCCACGGCCGGGAGCGTGGCGCGGCCCCGCCACCGGTTCACCCGAGCACCGGGTAGTTCGCGCGGAACACGTGGTGCGGGTCGCGGGCCGCCTGCTCGAAGCCGTCGTCGCCACGCAGGAGCACGCGCCCCTTGAGTACAGCGCGTACATCGTTGATCGTCATGGTCGCCTTCCTTCCGAGTTCAGGCGGACCGCAGGGCGGGAGCGGCCGTGCGGGTCTCGCGCAGCACCAGCAGGCCGTTGACCGCCATCAGCGTCGCGGTCAGGGCGTGGACGCCGAGCGCGGTGGCCACGGAGCCGTGGTGGGCCAGCACGGTGGTCATGTCGCCGTACGCGGCGAAGGACTCCACCAGCAGCACCCAACCCAGCGCCCGGCGGTGGCCCGTCACCAGCAGGACGCCCAGGACCAGGGCCAGGACGACGTCCCGGACCCCCTTGACGACCAGGAAGCCGCCGCCGTCGCCGGACGGCCAGCTCGGCAGGCCGAACCCCGGCGCCACCGTCTCCGGGCTCAGGATGTACTCCGTCCCGAACCAGAGGATGAAGAGGATGAAGGCGGCGGTCAGGACGGTGTTGATCTTCTTCAGTGACATCGTTCTTCTCCTGTGAGGTCGGATCAGGCGGTGTGGTGTTCAGGCTGCTCCCGGGTGTTTGGAGGGGACTTGGAGCCGGTTTGGAGCTGTCCCCGTACGATGTGCGGATCATGGTTTTCATCCGGGTGCTGGGCTCGTTCGCGGCCGAGGTGGACGGCGCGACCGTTCACCTCGGCGGGCCGCGGCAGCGGGCCGTGCTGGCGATGCTGGTGGCGGCGCGCGGGCAGGTCGTGCCGGTCGACCGGATGATCGAGGACCTGTGGCGCGGCGAGCCGCCCGGGCGGGCGCTGATGTCCCTGCAGGCGTACGTGTCCAACCTGCGCCGGCTGCTGGAGCCCGGACGCCCGCCGCGCACGTCGGCCCGGCTGCTGGTGAGCGCGTCGCCCGGCTACGCGCTGCGGCTGCCGCCCGAGGCGGTGGACGCGTGGCGGTTCGAGCACCTGCTCGACGAGGCCCGGGCGGTCACCGACCCGCGTGCCGCCCGGTCCCTGCTCGCCGAGGCGTTGGGGCTGTGGCAGGGGCCGGCGTTCGCCGAGGTCGCCGACGAGCCGTGGGCCGCCGCCGAGACGGCCCGGCTGAACGAGCTGCGCCTGGTCGCCACCGAGCTGCACGTCGCGGCGGGTCTGCGGATCGGCGACGCCGCCGCGGTGGTCCCTGAGGCCGAGCGGCTCACCCGCGACGGGCCGCTGCGCGAGGAGGGCTGGCGGCTGCACGCCCTGGCCCTGTGGAGCAGCGGACGCCAGGCGGACGCGCTGGCGACACTCCGCCGCGCCCGCGCCGTCTTCGCCGAGGAGCTCGGGCTCGACCCCGGCCCGGAGCTGGCGGCGCTGGAGGAGGCGATCCTCACCCAGCGCATGGACGTCCTGCGCGCGACCGTGCCCTCGCCCCCGCCCCCGCCCCCGCCCCCGCCGCTCCCGCCACCGCCGGCCCGGATCGCCGAGGCGCCGTTCGTCGGACGTGAGGAGCCGTTCGTCGGACGCGAGGCGGAGCTGTCCGCGCTGGTCACGGCCGCCACCGAGGCCGCCGCCGACGGCGCCCGCATCGCCCTGGTCACCGGCGAGGCCGGGCTCGGCAAGTCGACGCTGCTGGAACACCTGGGCAGGCGGCTCGAACGTGACGGCTGGCTGGTCGCCGTCGGCCACTGCCCCGAGGTCGACGGCGCGCCGCCCGCGTGGGCGTGGACCGAGGCGCTGAGCGCCGTCGCCGCCGCCTCGCCACCGGGTGCGTTCGCCGGCGACCTCGCGCCGCTGCTCACCGACACCGAGCCGGTGCACGCCGACGCCGCCGCGGGACGCTTCCGCCTGCGCCAGGCCGTGTGGAGATGGCTCGCGGCGGTCGCCGCGCGGCGCCCGGTCGCCGTCGTGCTGGACGACCTGCACTGGGCCGACGCCGCCACGCTGGAGCTGCTCGGCGGCGGCCTCGGCCTGCGGGCCCCGATCCTGGTCGTCGCCGCGTACCGGGCGGACGAGAGCGGGCACCTCACCGAGACGCTGGCCTCCCTCGCCCGCGCCACGCCGCTGCGCCTGGCCCTGACGGGGCTGGACGACGCGGCCGTGGCGCAGCTCGTACGGGCCGAGTGCGAGGCCGACGAGGAGACCGTCGCGGGGATCGCCGAGCGCACCGGCGGCAACCCGTTCTACGTGCGCGAGAGCGCCCGGCTGCTGAACGGCGAAGGCGCGCTGGTCGCGCTCTCCGAGGTCCCGGAAGGCGTACGTGACGTCCTGCGCCGCCGGCTCGCGCGCCTGCCCGAAGGAGGCGTGTCCATCCTCCGGCTGGCCGCGGTCGCCGGCCGGGAGAGCTCGGTGGACGTCCTCGTGAAAGCCGCCGGCACCGACGAGGACGGCGTGATGGACGCGCTCGACGCGGGCGTCATCGCCGGGCTGCTGAACGAGCCCGCCCCCGGACGCGTCCGCTTCGTCCACGCCCTCGTCAGGGACACGCTCATCGCCGACCTCAGCCGCCTGCGCGCCGCCCGCATGCACGCCAGGATTGCCGCCGCACTCGAAGGCGGCGACGACGTCGCGGCGCTGGCCCACCACTACGCGCGCGCCGGCTCGCCGAAGGCCGTCGGCTACTGCGTCCAGGCCGCCGAGCTCGCCGAGGCCCGCTACGCCCACGACGTGGCGGCCGCCCTCCTCACCGACGCCGTCGCCAACGCGACAGGACCGGACGAACGCGTCGAGCTGCTCGGCAGGCTGCTGCGCGCGCAGATCCGGGCGGGAGCCGTCGCGGCCGCCCGCGAGACCCGCCGTGAGGCGGTGGAGTACGCCGAGTCCCTGGGCCGCGACGACCTGATGATCGCCGCGTTCACCGCGTGGACGGAGCCGACCCCCTGGCAGGCCCGCATGTACGGCACGGTGGACCGGCCCGTCGTCGACCGCCTGAGCCGCCTGCTGAAGCGCGACCTGACCCCTGCGGTGCGGTGCCGGCTCCTGATCGCGTGCGTGGACGAACTGGCCGGCGAGGACGACCCGGCCGTTCTGGACGCGGCGCGGGAGGCGCTCGACCTCGCCACCGGACCCCGGCTGCGGGCCGCGGCGCTCCAGAGCCTGGCCCGGGTCCACGGCGACGCCGAGCTCTGCCGCGAGCTCGTGGCCATCGGCGCCGAGCACGACCTGCCCGTCTACCGCGTCACCGGGCTGATCAACCTCGCCGCCGTCGCCGCCGCGGCCAACGACCCGGTGACCATGCGCCAGGCGGCCACCGAGGCCCTGGAGCTCGCGCGCGCCTACCGGATGCCGGGGGCGATCCCCGTCGCCGAGATCACGCTGGCGACCCTGGCGCTCGTCGAAGGCCGCTTCGCTGACGCCGAGCGCCTCTACGCCCAGGCCGACGAGGGCATGCGGCGCGCCGGCTCGGTGCACGCCACGGGCTTCCTCCCCCTCGCCCTGGCCACGATCTGGCTGAACGACGGCACGCTCGGCGCGCACCTGGACGACGTACGCGCCCTGCACGCCACGCTCGGCGACGCCATGACCTCCGACCTGCTCGCACTCGCCCTCCACGCGGGCGGCATGGAGGCCGAAGCCCGCGAGGTCCGCGCCTCAGCCGGCCCGATCCGGCCCGACTTCTTCTTCACCTTCCTCACGACGGTGCGCGCGATGGCCGTCGTCGCCCTGGACGACCGCGACGCCGCCGAGGAGGTCTACGCGGCGCTGCTCCCGCACCGCGACGGCCCCCCGGCGGGCGCCGCGAACCTGGCGGTGGCGCTGCGCCCGGTCGCCCACACCCTGGGCGAGCTGGCCCTCCTCCTGGGCCGCGCCGAGGCCACGGCCCACTTCGTCGAGGCCGCCGCGATCGCCGACCGGTGGAACGCCCCCCACTGGGCCGCCGAGGCCCGCTCGCGGACGACCGTCTAGCCTCTGCCCGCGACGGGGGTGAAGAAGTTGACGAGGTTCCCGTCGGGGTCGCGGAACAGCAACGACCGGTTGCCCCACGGCATCGTCGTGGGCTCGTTGACGAATTCCGCCACGAAGCCGGTCAGGTTCCGGTGGACGCTGTCCACGTCGTCGACCAGGAACTCGATGATCACGCTGTGATTGTCGGCCGGGCGGGCGGAGCCGGGCGCGAACAGCGGAACCGTACGCGTGCCGGCGATCGCGAGGGTGGCCGAGGCGGTCGTGAGCTCGGCGAAGTCCTCGGTGGCCCAGCTCGCCCGCACCCCGGTGGCGCGCTCGTAGAAGCCGACGAGCCGGGCCACGTCGCCGGTGATGATGCGGATCGAGACGAAGTTCATGAGGTCCTCTCAGGGTGGGTCGATGCTGCTGAGCCGACGCTACGGGCAATACTGGACAGAAACCGCCCGGTATTCGTATGACATCGAGGAACATGTCCCGACCCACTGCCCGTGTGCTCGCCCTGCTGGAGCTTCTGCAGGCGGGAGGCGTACGGACCGTCGCGGAGCTCGCCGACCGGCTCGGGGTCGACGAGCGCACCGTGCGGCGCTACGCCGCCCACCTCGTCGACCTCGACGTGCCCGTCGAGTCCGTACGCGGCCGCTACGGCGGCTACCGGCTGGCCCCCGGCTACCGCATGCCGCCGCTCATGCTGACCGACGACGAAGCGCTGGCCGTGCTGCTCGGGCTGGTCGCGGGCCGGCGGGCCGGCCTGATGACGGCCATGGGCGCGGCGGGCGAGACGGCCGCGGCGAAGATACGGCGGGTGCTGCCGGCGCCGCTGGCCCGCAGACTCGACGCCGTGCTCGGCTCCCTCGCCTTCACGACTCCGCCCGGCGAGCAGCCGGCCGCCCCTGAGAGCGGGGTCCTGCTCGCGATCGCCGACGCGATCAGCCATCACCGGCCGATCTCGATCAGGTACGTCGCGGCCGACGGCAGGCGCAGCGAACGCACGCTGCACCCGTACGGGCTCGTGACCCATGCGGGCAGGTGGTACGTGACGGGCGCGGATCCGGCTATCGGTGAGGACCGGACGTTCAGGCTGGATCGCATCACCGGCGCGAAGACCCTGCCGGGCGTGTTCGAGCCACCCGCCGGGCTCGACCCGGCGCGACGCGTGCTCACCGGACTCGCCACCGCCCCCTACCGGTACGAGGTGACCCTGCTGGTCCAGGGGACGGCCGAGCAGATCCACACCTGGCTGCCGCCCGGCATCGCGATCGTGGGAGAGCCGGACGCCGGCGGTTGGTCCCGCGTCGAGCTGCGGGCGGAACGGCTCGACTGGCTGCCCGGCGTCCTCGCGTCGCTGGACCTGCCGTTCGCCGTCGAGCGGCCGGACGCGCTGCGCGACCTCATCGCCGAGCACGCCGACCGGCTCCTGCGATCGGCCCTCCGTATTTATACGCACTGCGAGGGTGATTAGTACGCGGAACGACGCTGCGCGGCTTCGTACATTGTCCAGGGTCCGGACAACGACAACCGAAAGGAGGAAGCATGCCAAGAAACGCGTTGCGCGCCTTAGCCGCACTCATCGCGGCCGGAGCATTTCTGACCGGCCTCACCGCCCCGGCTTCGGCGAGCACGAGAAGCACGTCCACGAGCCGCGTTCTCTACATCACATGCAGCACCAGGAGAACAGCAAATGGTGCTGGGCCGCGACGGGCGTCACCATCGCCGGTTATCACGGCGCCTGGCTGTCCCAGAACCAGTTCTGCAACCTGGCGAACGACTACCCCGTCAACGATGTCTGCCCCAACGCCGCCGGCAGCGCCGCCCTGGTCAAGCACGCCCTGGACCGGCTCGGCTTCTACCGGTCAGGTGACGATCTGCACAACCCGATCAGCTACGCCGCGGTGAAGACGCAGATCGACGTGGAACGCCCGTTCTACGCCGGAATTCGCTGGGCCGCCGGCGGCGGGCACGCCCTGGTGGTCTACGGATATGACGACGCGGACGGCGGCCAGATCATGTTCGGCAATCCGGGGCAGAATCCGCCGCGTTACCGCATAAAGCCGTACAGCTATTTCGTCAGTAACGACACCTACACCTGGACCAGAACGCTCGACAACATCGTGAGGACGAAACAGCCGTGATGAAGAAAGCGATTGCGGCGGCGGTCACCGCCGTCGCCGGCCTGGTCTTTCTGACCGGCGGGACCGCGGCGGCCGATTCCGGTCACCTGACCGGCACTCCCTCGGCCGCCGACCTGCAGCACGCGCACACGGCCGCGGCCACGCCGGAACTCCTCGCCCGCCTGGCCGTCCTGAAGTTCCCGGACAGCCGGTCGGAGACCCAGGGCCAGGCGTCCATCGGGGAGAAGGCCATCCCGGTCTACGCGATCACCCCCGAGTTCGCCCGCGGCGAGGCGGGCGCCCCGGTCGGCCGGCTCTCCTACGTGGCGATCCCCGCCCGGGCCGGAGACGGCACCCCGGCGACCGTCGCCATGACGAACGACGGCGGCTGGCGGCTGTCGGAGATCGCCTCCGGCACGCCGGAGGAGCAGGTCGCGGCCCAGCTGGGCGCCGACGCCTCACTGCTCTACGAGCCGCAGATCGACGGCTGGTACGAGCTCCGCGGCGACCAGGTCCGGCTGCTCGACGCCTCGGCCGCCGCCGAGACCGCGCCCAGGGTCTACAGCCTGGCCGACTACCAGGCCCTGCTCGTCAGCCGGTACGCCGACAAGCAGGCCGGCTCCGACTACGACCGGCAGGGCCTGGCCGGCGGGTACGGGCCCGAGCGCCCGCACGGCCTCGCCCCGATGGGGATGGCGGCCGTGGCCGTGGCGCTGGCCGGAGCCTCGCTCGCCGGGGCCCGCCTCCTGCGCCGGGCACGCCCGGCCTGATCGAAGGTGTACGCCGTGAACCCTCATGGTTCACGGCGTACACCGTGAGGACCCCCAACCCGGATCGCGGCCACCGCGCAAGTCGTCCTGGTGACCGAGGGCGCCGCAGCCGTGACCGTGCGGCGGATGACGGGATTCCGTCCCTGCTCAGCGGGGCAAGGACACGGTGACGCCGTCGCGAGGGACATCGTGCTCTTCGCCGCACCGACGAAGGGGCACGAGCCGTGGACCACCTGGGCCGGACGACCTGGATCATCGCCGAGGGCTACATCCCGCCGGAGAGCACCGGCGAGGGCAGGGCCTTCACCAGCCACGAGACCGCCTGCCTGCTCAACACCGGGCCGGCGCCGGCCAACGTCGAGATCACCCTGTTCTTCCCCGACCGGGACCCCGTGGGCCCCTACCGCGTGGTCGTGCCGCCCCGGCGGACGCTGCACCAGCGCTTCAACGACCTGCGGGAGCCCGAGCCCGTCCCGGTGGGCAGCGACTACGCCAGCGTGATCGTGAGCGACGTGCCCATCGTGGTGCAGCACACCCGCCTCGACTCCCGCCAGCCCGCCCTGGCCCTGCTGTCGACCATCGCCTTCCCCGCCGGAACCGCAGCCTCCGTCACCTGAACCGCGCCGTCCCCCTGTCCGCCTCGCCCTTCAACGCGGGACGGGAGCCGGCGGAGCACACGGCGCGGACCCACGTGATGGGGATCGTCATGGCGACGACTATGTCGGCGGACACCGACAATCGTCCCGGCCTCGAACGCTGGAGGATGCTTGATCACGGTTTGGTGTCGCGCGACCGAATGATCTTGACGTGGGAGCACCCGTGAGACGTCATTAGAACACATGTTCCCATCCCGGCAGGAGGCTCTCGTGTCCCCAACCCTGGTTCGCCGATTAGCCGCTTACTGCGGCGCCGCCGGCCTGATCGCCGGCCTGCTCACCGTCACGACCCCCGCCGCCTCGGCGGCCGGCACCACCACCGACCTCGGGGTCACCGACTCCTACACCGCCGACCTGGCCGTCGGCGGCGGCCGGGTGTTCGTCCCCGTCGGCGACCGCATCATCGTGGCCGGCACTGACGGAAACCTCACCGGCGGCGTCGTCACCGGCCTGCCCGGCGTCCAGGAGCTGGCCGTGAACGCGGACGGCACCCGTCTGTACGCGGCTCTCACCGGCTCGAACGAGGTCGCCGAGATCGACACCGCGAGCCTCGCCGTCACCCGCCGGATCGACCTGTCGGCCCACCCGTGCCCGTCCACCCTGGCGTTGCTGGGCGAGCGGTTGTGGGTGGGGCACGGATGCGACAACGGCCCCGGCGGCGTCGTCGGCCTGGATCTCAGCGCGAGCGCCCCGGCGCCCGTGGCGGTTGGGGGCGAGCACCTGCGGCCTCCCGTGCTCGCGGCCGCCGGCGACACGCTCGTGGTCGGCCAGACCGCCCTGCACCACGCCGACATGCTGGTCTACGACCTCGGCGACGGCGCCCCCACGCTGCGCGGCACGATCGATGGCGCGAAGTGGCGCATCGACTCCCTGCGCGACCTCACCCTGAGCTCCGACGGCGGCACCCTGTTCAGCGCGGCCGACACTCCCGGTCACTTCACCAGGTACGACACCAGGACCCTGGCGGCGACCGGCACCTACGGCGACGGCTGGGACGGGTACCCGTCCGCCGTGGCGCTCGGCTCGGACGGCGCGTACGTCGCGGCCGGACGCCAGTGGGGCAGCACCGACCTCACCCTCTACGACGCCGCGACGGGCGCGGAGCTTTTCGCGGCCGACCAGCCGGACGCCGAACTGCTCCCGGACGGCGTCGCGTTCTCCGGCACGGACGTCTTCGCGCTGCTGCGCAGTTCAACGGACCGGCTGCTGCTGTGGCGGGTGACGGGCGTCGCGCTACCGGCCACCAAGCTCACGATGACGGCCCCCGCGGACGCGTACGCAGGCTCGCCGATCACCGTCGAGGGGCGGCTCACCCGCGCCGACGGCGAGGCGCTCGGGCTCAAGCCACTCACGGTGATCCAGTACCTGCCTGGCTGGACGAAACTGCCGATCGCTGGCGTGACGACGCGGCAGGACGGCACGTTCACCTTCCAGGACACGCCCGTCTTCGAACTGCCGCCGTACATCGGCGAGGTGATCTACTGGGTGTTCTGGGACGGCGACGACAGCCACCGCCGCAGCAGCGCCTCCGTCACCGTGACGGTCAAGCGCGAAGCCGCGCTCACCCTGACAGGGCCGCAGTCCGGCGTCGCCGGCACGGCCGTGGAGCTGAGCGGCGTCCTGACCTCGGGCGGCAGGCCGCCCTCTCCGGGGTCCACGCTCACCGTGCAGCGCACCCTGTACATCAAGGGCACCAGCGGTAGGACAGTGAAGCTCCCGCCGGTGAGGGTGAACGCCGACGGCACATACACGTTCACCGACACGCCCGTCAACGCCGGCAGGTACAGCTACCTCGCGAGCTATGCGGGGGACGGCGGGACCGGACCGGCCCAGGCCACCCATCAGATCATCGTCCAGTGACCCGATGACCGGTGCCCGGCCGCCGGGCCGGGCACCTCGGCAGGGATCCGGTGGTGACGCCGGCCACGTCACCCCGGACGGCCGGGTGTCACGCACCGGCGTGCCCACCCGGATCGTCACGATCGAGCCGCCGCGCCCGTCGTGAGTCAGGTGGCGGGGTGGAAGGGCAGGCCGATGTTCTCGCCCTGCATGAGCCGGTCGATCGACTCCTGCATCACCTTGCTGTCGTTGAGGTGCGGGAACGGCTCACCCTCCGGGACATCCACGCCCAGGAACGCGCACAGCGGCTCCCAGCCCTCGCGCACGTCGAACACCAGCAGCCGCTCGGGCGGCACGCTCGCCTTCACCGTGGCGACGTGCCGCTCGAACGCCAGCAGGCTGTCCTTCTCGTCGAGCGGCACGCCGAAGGGCTTGTCGCTGCCGAGCCCTTCCCTGATCATGCGTTCGAGCAGCGGACGGGTGGTGTTCATGTTCTCCACCAGCCCGGTCATCTCGGGCGCCAGGTTCTCGCTCTGCAGGCGGGCCGGGCCGTTGGCGATGAGCGTCTGCATGCTCGCGATCCAGGTGTGCGGGTCGCGTACGGTGAGGACCACCTTGGCCTGCGGGTATGCCTGCGCCAGCTCGCGCCAGAAGAACGCGGCCGGCCAGTCGACCGAGGAGCGGAAGCCCTCTAAGACGTGTTCCCAGTCGGGCACCACGGCCGGGTCTGCCAGGGGCGCCCAGCGCCGGGCGCGGTCGGGGTCGGACCCCACGTCGAACATGTGATGGCAGGGCCCGAACCCCAGCCTCTCCAGCGCCGCCTTCATCGAGCTCGTGCCGGTGCGCGGGAAGCCCGCGCCGATCACAGTCAGCATGGTCGTTCCTCCATGGGGGATGTCGGTCGCACACGATCATGGTGGTGTGATCATGGTCACGGCAATGCCCTGAGGAGAAGTCAGCTCGCGGGTAGCTCCACGGTGAGCGTCAGGGGGGCGTCGCAAGACCCACCGCCACGCCGTTGTGAGCATCGCAGCCGCCCGGCCAAGTTGTCAGTGGCCTGTGCGACCGTGTGCCGCATGGGCGAGCTGGTCGAGCGGGTGGATGAACAGGACCGCGTGCTGGAAGTCGTGGAGCGCGCGGAGGCGGTGCGCCGGCGGTGGATGCATCGGATCGCGACGACGATCTGCCGCGATCCGACGGGGCGGATCCTCGTGCTGCGCCGAGCCGAGGGGCATGTCCGCTTCCCCGGCCACTATGACGTGATGGTCGGCGGTGCCGTGGGGTTAGGCGAATCCTATGAGGACGCGGCGGCCCGCGAACTGGTCGAGGAACTGGGCACCGGCGTCCCGGTCCGCTTCCTGTTCAAGTTCCTGTGCCGGGACGGGATCGGCCCTGTCTGGTTCGGGGTGCACGAAGCTTTGATCACCGAGCCGTTGACCCCGGACCCGTCCGAGATCGCCTGGCATGCCTGGCTCACCGAGCTCGACCTGCGGGAGGTGGTCGAGCGAGGGCCCTTCGTCCCAGGCGGGCGAGAAGCCCTGCGCCGCTGTCTCGGCCACTCACCTCGGTGACGAACAGCCCCTCCCCAGCTGATGCTTCCCTGCCCCGTAGGTGATCCGTCACAGGGTGCCGGGGAAGCCCGGGAGCACGAGGTGGAAGAAGCCTTGGGCGGTGTAGGTGGCGAGTTTTCTGGCCTGGCCGGTCTCGACGTTCACCGCGTAGGCCGTGAAGGGAACGTACGGCGGGTCGAGGCTCGGCGCGGGCGCGTCATCGTCGCGCTCGTGGCAGACCAGGGGCTTGGCCAGGGCCGTGATCTCGTGCGGGCCGGTCCAGCCGCGCAGGTGGACCTGGTTGGCTGTCATGGACAGGCCCCGCACGGGGACCTTCCGGAGCACCTTGCCGGTTTTCCGGTCCAGATGCACGAGGTCGGCGCCGCTTCTCAGGCATCCGGCGATGCCCGCCTGCACACTCTCCACCGCGACGACGCTGTTCCCGTCGGGCCCGAGCGCGCCGACCAGGTAGCGCCCGGCGACGTCGACGGTTGCCGTGTTGCCCGAAGTGGACGTCTGCCAGAGCCGGGTGATGGTCTGCAGCCGGGTTCGGGGCGCGTACTCCGCCAAGGTGATCGTGTCACCGTCCGGGGACAGGCCGATGGGGTTCCAGCCGTTCGGCAGCGGCCGGGCCATGCGCTCGCGCAGGTCGAACAGCATGGCCGGGTCCTTGAGCGGCGGCCGCTTGGTGAAGGCGAGGAAGCGGCCGTCATCCGACAGCAGGAGGTGCGCGATGCTGCCGAGCCAGGCTGTGGGCACCTTCGTCGGCGCCGTGATCACCGTTCCGGAGGCGAGGTCACGCACCGCGAAGGTGCCGGCCTCGGTGTCGTAGTACGCGATCTTACGGCCGTCCCGGCTGATCGCCAGCGGGCTCTCCCGGAGCCCCGACGTGGAACCGGGTCGGGCCTGCGCCACCCGGTACGTCGTGCCGCCACGGGTGACAACCCGCCAGCCGCCGTCCACACATCCCGCCGGTGCCTTGCCCCTCTCCGGCCGGCAGAACGTCATGAAGGCGTGGCTCAGCGGCCCCACCCCTCGCGCCGGCAGGTCGGTCACTGTCCCGGGCGCGACGGCGGGGTCCGGCCGTGCGGGCTGCAGCCGTACAGCGGACGTCACGCCGAGCGCGGTGGCGACGACCGCAGCGGCCGCGACGAGCGAGGTCGTCCTGCGCCGCCGCCGCTTGCGGATCTCGATCGTCCGCTCGGTCAGGTCTACCTGGGGCGCGTTGCCGGCCACGTCGTCCAGCGCGTCTCGCAGCCAGGTCATCGGTGTGCTCCCTTCAGGTCTTCCATTTCGGCGAACTTCGGCGCCAGCTCCGGCGCGAGCACTCGTAATCGGGCGAGCGCATGATGGGCCTGGTTCTTGACCGTGCCGATCGAGCAGCTCAGCAGCTTGGCGGTCTCGTGTTCGGTGAGGTCCTCGTAGTAGCGCAGCACGATCACCGCCCGCTGCCTGGGCGGTAGTTGCGCGAGCGCTCGCAGCATGACGATCCGGACAACCGTGGAATCCTCGGTGGAATACGGCTGATCCGGCGGCTCGGCTCTCGGCAGCTCGGTCACCCTGGCCAGACGCCGGCGCCAGGAGATGTACTGGTTGACCAGGGCCCTGCGGGCGTACGCCTGCGGATTGGCGACGTCCGCCAGCTTGGGCCAGCGGCGCAGCACCTTCAGCAGCACACTCTGCAGCAGGTCTTCGGCCAGGTGGGCGTCCCCCGTGAGCAGGTAGGCCGTCCGCATCAGCGACTGCTGATGGGCGGCCATGAACTCGCGGAAGCTGTCATTGGGGTCCAAGATGACTCCTCTCGCCCGTACCGACGCCCGTGATCGGCAGATGGTTGGGTCGCTCTCCTTCCTGGATTGACATTGCTAGCTATTTCAGTCATGTTTGAAATAACTAGCAACCAAGCGTGGAGCAACCCATGGAACACGTGACCTTCAACAGCCTCGGCACCCGCTGCGCGGGCGACCTCTACCTGCCCGAGACGAGCGACCCCGTCCCCGGGCTCGTGCTCGGGCACAGCGGGGTGATGGTCAAGGAGGCGCTGGCGTTCTTCGCGCCGTACTTCGTGAAGGCCGGCTTCGCCGTGCTGGCCATCGACTACCGCACGGTCGGCTCCAGCGAGGGCGAGCCGCGGGGCCTGGACTACCCGGAGCGGCAGGTCGAGGACTTCCGCAGTGCCGTGTCCTACCTGCAAACCCGTCCCGAAGTGCAGCCGGAGCGGATCGGGGTGTGGGGGGTGAGCATCGGCGGCTCGGTCGCCACCCAGGCCGCCGTGCTCGATCGGCGCATCAAGTGCGTCGTCGTGCAGAGCCCCAGCGTGTGGAACGGATGGCGGTACATGGAACGCCTCCTCGGCCGTGCCGGCGTCCAGGCGCTGCGCGACCAGCTGCAGCAGGACTGGCAGCGGCGCTACGAAGGCGGGCAGAGCGCGCGCGTGCCGCACCTGACGCTGGAGGGCGACAGCGTGAAGGACACCCCGGACATGTCCACGCGCCTGTTCCCCACCTACCGCAACGAGAAGGCTCTCGACTCGGCCGAGCACCTGCTCACCTTCGCGCCGGAGAACCTCATCCACCGGCTCGCGCCGACGCCGCTGCTGATGATCGCGAACGGCGGCTGGGACCCGTACCACATGCTGGAGGAGGCGCAGAGCGCCTTCGCCAGGGCGGGCGAGCCCAAGCGGCTCGCGGTGCTGCCGTACGACGTGCTCGGCCTCTACACCGGCCCCGGCCTGGAGGAGGCGATGGCGCTCGCGATCGACTGGTTCGACCTCTACCTGCGCAGGACCCGGCTCGCGGACATCACCCCGACACCCACGTACGAGTCGGTGGCCGCCATGACACAGTGAACCGGCACACGATCAACAACGGAGGACGCGACGATGAGCACTGAGGAAACGCAGGACCGGCAGCTCCGCTGGGTGGAGCGGGTGGCCGCCTTCTGCGTCGAGGAGTGGGGGCTGCCGCCCATCACCGGACGCATCCTCGGCTGGCTCATGATCTGCGACCCGGCCGAGCAGTCCGCCGGCCAGATCGCGGACGTCATCCAGGCCAGCCGGGCCTCGCTCACCTCGAACATGCGCTTCCTCACCGCCATCGGCCTGGTCAAGAAGGTGAGAAGGCCCGGCGATCGCGTCTCCTACTACCGCATCGAGGACGACGCCTGGCAGAAGGTCATCCAGCGCAAGCTCGACAGCCTGAGCGCGTTCGGCGAGATCGCCGACGAAGGGCTCGACATCGTGGGCGGCGACGGGCACCGCACCGAGCGCATCAAGGCCGCCCACGACTCCCTGACGTGGCTGCAGAACCTCGCGGCCCGTCATCCGCTACGCCGTTAAGGAATCCCCATGCAACGCTGGCAACCCAAGCTCGGGCTGATCCAGGAAACACTGCTGCTCACCCTTCACGCCCGAGCCCTGGACGCCGGGCAGCCCAGCCCGATCCTCGGCGACACGCTCTCCGCCGACCTGGCCGGCACCATCGACTACGACTTCGGCAAGCTGAAGGTCAAGCCCAACCTCGTCCTCACCACGGCGCTGCGCGCCAAGAAGCTCGACGAGGTCGTACGCGCCTACACCGCCGCTCACCCCGGATGCGTGGTGCTCGACCTGGGCTGCGGCCTGGACACCAGGATGTTCCGCTGTGCTCCCCCGCCCGGCGTCGACTGGTACGACATCGACTTCCCCGAAGTGGTGCACCTGCGGGCCGCATGTCTGCCCGGCCGTTCCCACCTGGTCGGAGCCGACCTCACCAGCTCCGACTGGCTCACCGCCATCCCCGGTGACCGGCCGGCGATGATCGTCGCCGAGGGGCTGCTGCCCTTCATGCCCGGCGACTCCTTCCAGGCGATGACCCGCGCGCTGACCGCCCATTTCCCTTCGGGCGAGCTCGCGCTCAACGGCTACACCCGCTTCGCGGCCTGGGCCATGAAGTACCACCCGACCATCAAGGCACTCGGCATCAAAGCCGCCCAGGGGTTCGACGACCCGCACGAACCGGAGTCCTGGGACGCCGGCCTCAAGCTGGTCGAGGAGCAGATCCTCACCCGCGCACCGGAGGTGGCCCGGTTCCCGCAGCCCCTGCGCGCGCTGACCCGTCTCACCGCCCGCAGCACGGCCTTGTCCCGGCAAGGGGCCCGAATCCTCCGCTACCGATTCTGAGCCGTGCCGCCGAGGGTGCGCTTCTGCGGGTGGAGCGTCTCGCCGCGGGCGAGCATGTCGACGAACTGGGCGATACGGCGGGCCCGGGTCTCGGCGCGTTTGGCGTTCGTGATCCGGTAGAGAATCGCGTAGCGGTTCTGGGAGGTGAGGATGTCGAACATCGCCTGCGCCTGGGGGTTCGCGGCCAACGCGGCGGCCAGGTCGGCCGGCACCTCGATGCCGGCCTGTCCCGCGTAGGCCGCGTCCCAGCGGCCGTCGGCCTTGGCGCGTTCGACCTCGGCCGTTCCGGCCGGATGCATCCGGCCCTCGCTGATCAGCCGGGTGACGAGGGAGACGTTCCGCGCCGACCAGGCGCTCTGCCTTCCGCGAGGGGTGAAGCGCCGGAAGAAGGTGAGCTCGTCCCGCCGTCGTAGCTGACCGTCGATCCAGCCGTGGCACAGGGCCTCGTCGAGCGCCTGGTCATAGGTCAGGCTGGTGGGCCGGGTCGTGTTCTGCTTGGCCAGGACCAGCCACACCCCTGCCGAGCTGTCGTGGTGCGTGCTGAGCCACTCCCGCCAGGCTCGGGCGTCGGTAACGGTCAGTTCGGGTAGTTCGTCGCTCATCGTCATGCGCCCCTGATGATCATCTTGTCTTGCCGCCGGTCTGTTCCGCCGGTGACGTTACGGTATGACCCGGTTCCCACCAACCGGACGGCAGTGACGCACGATCAGCGGAACTCAGCGCGGCAAGGCGCCCACGCGCTTGACCGTACGGATCACCGGCGCGGTCTCCAGCTCACGCACGCCGTGCAGCGGCGCCACCCGTTCGGTGAGGTAGCGGTAGAGGTCGGCCGTGTCACGGCAGGTCACCCCGGCCATGAGGTTGGTGGGGCCGGTGGTGGCCGCCACCACGTCGGCCTCGGGGTGGGCGGCCATGGCTTCGCCGACCGCGACCAGGGCCGACGGCTCGACCTTCATCCACAACCAGGCCTCGGCGTGGTAGCCCAGGGCCCGCGGGGAGATTTCGACGTCGAACCTGAGCATGTCACTGGATCGCAGTTCGCCGAGGCGACGCCGTACGGTCGTGGGCGACCACCCGCTGGCCGCCGCCAGTTCGCCGATCCCGGCCCGCCCGTCCTGGGCCAGCACGCGCACCAGGGCGTGGTCCTGGGCGCTCAGCGCCACCTCCTTCTCGTACGGCAGCGCGGGCCGGATCCGCTCGGCCTGCTCGTCCGTGAGCACCGCGACCCGGCTCCGCCACCCGGCGAACAGGTGCAGGGTCGCGTGCGCGGACATGGCCACGATGCGCGGGGTCCGCGGCAGCTTCTTCAGCAGCAGGGCGTCCCCGTCCTGGTCGTCGCCCGCCTGGACGCCGCAGGCGATCTCGGTGCCGCCGGACAGCAGGCGGACCCAGGCGGTGTCGTCCCGCCGGGCGATGGCCTCGGCCACCCGGCCCGCCGCGTCGGGCGTGCACACCAGGCGCACCGACCAGGAGGTACGTCCGAGGCGCCCGCCGTTGAGCCAGCCTGCCACGCGCAGGACGCCGTGCGCGCGCAGCCTCCGGTAGCGGCGGGCGACGGTGTGCTCGGAGACGTCGAGCGCGTCGGCGATCGTACGGAAGGAGGCGCGGCCGTCGATCTGGAGCGCGTGCACGAGAGCGTGGTCCAGTGCGTCCAGAGCGCTAGTTATCGCCATGTTTCACCAGTAAACGCGATTTATCGCCACAAGGTGGGGCGTGAAGTGCGTGACCGCCGCGGCGAAGGGATTCTTTGCCGCATGAGCACTTACCTGGTCTTCGGCGCGACCGGCAACGTCGGCAGAAGGGTGGCCGAGCGGCTGGCCTGGAGCGGCGCCGCCGTACGGGCCACGAGCCGCACCCCAGAGGCCGCGAAGCTGCCCCAGGGCGTCGAGGTGATCACTCCCGCCCTGGACGCGCCCGGCGCTCTCGACGGCGTCGACGCCGCGTTCCTCATGTGGCCCTTCCACTCGGCCGAGCCCGCCCGCCCCATCGTCGAGGCGCTCCAGCGCCGCGTCCGCCGCGTCGTCTTCATGACCGGCGGCGGCGTACTGCCCGGAGTTCCACCAGAGAAGCAGCCCAGCCCGGTCGCCCGCTGGCACGCCACCGTGGAGCAGCTGATCGAGCGGTCCGGCATGGAGTGGACGGTGCTGAGCCCGAGCACCTTCATGGCCAACGCCCTGTGGTGGAGCGCGCAGATCAGGGCGGGCGACCGCGTCTGCGGGGCCTTCGGCTCGCTGGCGACGACGCCGATCCACGAGGACGACATCGCGGCGGTGGCCGTACACGCGCTGACCGAACCCGGGCACGAAGGACACCGCCACACCCTCACCGGCCCCGAGGCGCTGACCCAGGCCGAGCAGGTACGGCTGATCGGCGAGGCCATCGGCCGCCCGCTGCGCTGGCAGGAGCTCACGCCGGAGCAGGAGCGCGCCCGGCTGTCGGCCGATCCCGGCTTCCCCGACGACTTCGTCGACGAGCTGCTCGACGGCTACGCAAAGATGGCCGCCGCCCCGCCTCCGGAGGTCACCTCCACGGTGCCCGACATCACAGGAGCACCCGCCGCGACGCTGTCGGCGTGGGCCGCCGAGCACGCCGCCGACTTCGGCGGAGACCCGCGATGAAGGTGATCGTGGCCGGCGCCGGCCTCGGCGGGCTGGCCCTCGCCAACGGACTGCGCGGGGCCGGCATCGACGTGTCCGTCCACGAGCGCGACCGGTCGCCGCTCGTCCGCCGCCAGGGCTACCGCCTGCACCTCAGCGACGTCGGCATCGACGCCCTGACCAGCGTGCTGACACCGGAACGGCGCGCGGCCCTCCTCTCCACCGCCCACACGCCCGCGCCCCGCTTCGTCCGCTTCGATCCCACGCTCAAGGAGTCCGACGTCGTCGAACACGGCGGACGCCACCTGTCGGTCGACCGGCGCACGCTCCGCGACGCCCTGCTGGCCGACGTGGCGGAGACGATCACGTACGGCAGCCGGCTGACCGGCTTCCAGCTCGCGGCCGACCACGTGACGGCGCGCTTCGACGACGGCACCACGGTCGCCGGTGACGTCCTGGTCGGCGCCGACGGCATCAACTCGGCGGTCCGCCGCCAGTACCTGCCGCACGCCCGCATCGCCGGCACCGGCCTCGTCCAGCTCTACGGCAAGATCCCGGCCGGGCTGGCCGAGGGCATGGACAACGTGTTCACCGCGATCACCGGTCCGGGCCACCGCACGGTGGGCGTCGGGCGCACCCGCGACTACGCCACCTGCTCCTTCGGCGCCCGCGTCGAAGACCTCCCATCCGGCCTGGACGTGATGACGCAGGATCAGCTCAGGTCCCTCGTCATGGACATGACGGACGGCTGGCACCCCCTCGTCCGGCGGATGATCGCCGAGTGGCACGAGGTCTTCCCGCTGGAGCTGCGCACCAGCGTCCCGGTCCCGCCCTGGCGGACCACCCGCGTCACCCTGCTCGGCGACGCCGCCCACGCCATGAGCCCGGCGGCCGGGGCCGGGGCCAACCTCGCCCTGCGCGACGCGTCGGCGCTCAGCGCGGCACTCGCCCGCGGCGGGCCGCTCATCCCGGCGCTGGGCTCGTACGAGCAGGAGATGATCGACGCCGGGTTCGCCGCGGTCCGCGTCTCCGCCGCCAACGGCGCCCGCTTCCTCGGCCAGGACCCCCTGCCGTCCGGGTAGGGCGTCCCGGGGTTGCGCCGCCCCGGCATCGGGTGTCAGCGTCACCGGCGTCCGGTTGATCGCCTCCCGGACCGTCCGCACTCTGGCGATCCATCGGGAGCCTCGAGAACAGACCAACACCACGGAGAACCTTGATCGATGACCCCGCCACCGGGGTGGATCAGGGTTGAGAGGGCCGACCAGTCCGGTTCGCGTCAGGTTCACACCTGACCAACCCCATCTCCATGTCTACGGCAAGCTCGGCGACCTGTACGGCCGCAAGCGCGTCTTCCTCGTCTCGATCCTGGTCTTCCTGGCCGGCTCGGCCGACTGCGGCCTGCCCCAGACCATGACGCAGCTGATCGCTGGTCCTCGCTGACCTTCGGCGCGGCGTCCCTGACCGGCCCGACCATCGGCGGCCTGCTCACCGACCTGGCAGGCTGGCGGTCGATCTTCCTGGTCAACCTGCCCCTCGGCGCCCCCGCGACATCGCCGCCGTCGCCGCCACCATCTCCGGCCACGACGGCCAGGCCCTCTCGCCCCGGGACCAGGCCGACGTCGTCGGCCGGATCCTCGGCCGGCCGATCAAGCTCGTCGAACGCAGCCAAGCCGAGACCCAGGCGGAATTCGACTGGCTCGGCTGGTCCGGGCCCCGCCTGGAGGCGCTGCTGGAGCTCAAGCGCCAGTCGGCCGCCTGGGACTCGAAGACCTTCGACACCGTCGAAAGGCTCACCGGCACGCCGCCGCTGACCCTCCACGACTGGGTCCACGAGAACATCCACCTCTTCCGGTGACGGAACCGGTTCGCTACCAGGGCACCCGCCGGTTGGCGAGGGCCGCGATCAGCAGCGGCACGACGGCCCAGGCGCCGAGGACGGCGAAGGCGGCCGCGTCCGGCATGATGTCCGGCAGCTGCTCGATGAGCTGGAGCGCCGGATAACCCGGCAGGACGCGGTTGACCACCTCGCCACCCGGCAGCATCCGCCCGGCGAAGGGAACCAGCACCATCAGCACCACGAGCGCCGAGATGGCCACGACGCCGTTGCGGAAGATCGCGCCGAGGGCCAGCCCGAGCATCGTGGTCGTCACGATCATGAGGGTGCCGCCACCGATCACCACCCACGCCGCCGGGGGTGGCAGCGTGGGGTGGAACCCGGCGGCCACCGCGTGTCCGTACAGGTAGCCGGGGATCGCGATGAGCAGCGAGGCGGCGACCGCGACCCCGCCCAGCACGCACGCCTTGGCGAGCAGCACCCGTGAGCGGGACGGCACCGCCACGAAGGTCGTGTGGATCATGACGGAGGTGTACTCGCCGCTGATCGACATCGTGCCGAGCATGCCGAGCGGCAGCTGCGCCAGCACGACTCCCACGTACACGGCCACCACGATCCCCATCGCGGCCCGCTCCCCCGTCTGGCCGGGGTCCCAGCGCGAGATCACGGTGGACGCGCCGAGCGCGGTGAGCGCGAGCGCCGTGAGCACCCCCACACCCAGCGCCCACCAGGTCGAACGCAGCGTACGCAACTTGATCCACTCGGCGGCGACGGCATTCACGGCGCGCTCCCCTCGATGACCTCCATGAACGTGTCCTCCAGCGACCTCCCTGGCCGTACGAACCGTGTGATCTCCGTGTCGGCCAGCAACCGGCCCCGCCCGATGATGATCAGGTGGTCGGCGGTGACCGCCATCTCGTGCATGAGGTGGCTGGAGACCAGCACGGTCCGCCCCTCGGCGGCCAGCGACTTCAGCAGCCCTCGTAGCCACCGGATGCCTTCGGGATCGAGCCCGTTCAGCGGCTCGTCGAGCAGCAGCACCTCGGGATCGCCGAGCAGGGCGGCGGCCAGGCCCAGCCGCTGCTTCATGCCGAGCGAGAAGCCGCCCACCCGCTTGCGCCCAGCGTCGCCCAGCCCGACCAGCTCCAGCAGCCCGGCGATGCGCGTACGGGAGATCCCGTTGGTCCTGGCCAGCCACCTCAGGTGCTGCTCGGCACGCCGTCCGCCCTGCACGGCGGTCGCGTCGAGCAACGCGCCGACGTGGGTGAGGGGCCGGTTCAACGTCCGGTACGGCACACCGTTCACGGTCGCCCGTCCGGAGGTCGGCCGGTCGAGTCCGAGGATGATCCGCAAAGTGGTGGTCTTGCCCGCGCCGTTCGGTCCGAGGAACCCGGTGATCTTTCCGGAGGTGACGGTGAAGGACAGGTCGTCGACGGCGACGCTCTGCCCGAAACGTCTGGTCAACCCGATGACATCGATCATGTCCGTCACGATCCGCCCTGGCGGCCGGCCCGCGCATCGGTCCTGGGACCGATACGCGCCGTCGTACCCGCTGGCTAAGGTCGAGGACGTGCGTGATCAGCCGCGGCTCCCCCTGTTGAGCCGGATCCCGGACTGGGCCTGGGTGTCCCTCGACACCGTGGTGGCCCTGCTGCTGGCAGCCGGCTTCCTCGGGCTCGTCCATACGCGTAATTCCGCGCCGCCCGACGCGCTCGACTTCACGGTGGCGCTGGCCACCAGCCTGCCCGTCGCGGTCAGGCGCCTGTGGCCGCGGCCGGTGTTCGTGATCGTGCTGGCCGGTGGGCTGGGGATGCGGGAGTTCCTCATCCCGCAGGCGGACCCGTTCGGCCTGCCGCTCGTGCTCTACACGCTGGCCACCCGGAGCAGGGCGGTGCCCCCGCTGCTCGTGGCGGTGGCGGTCACGGCGCAGGGGGTGGTCGAGTTCCCGCTGCGTGGCCAGGTCCTCGACCAGCTCGGGCTGGTGCTGGCGATCGTGGTGGCGGCCTGGACCACCGGTACCGCCGTACGGCAGCGCAGGCTCTACACCGAGCAACTGGCCGCCAAGGCCGAGGAGCGGGCCCGCGCCGAGGCGGCCAGGGAGCGTCTGCGCATCGCCCGCGAGCTGCACGACGTCATCGGCCACAGCCTCAGCACGATCGCCGTCCAGGCCGGCGTCGAGCGGCACGTCGGCGACGCCGGGGAGATGAGCCGGGCGCTGGCCTCGATCGAGCGGACCAGCAGGTCGGCGCTGCGCGAGACCAGGCGCCTGCTCGGCGTGCTGCGAGAGGACGGCCCCGCCGACCTGGCCCCCGCTCCTGGGCTCGGCGACCTCGACGATCTCCTGGCCAGGACCAGGGCCGCCGGCCTGGAGGTGGAGTTACGCCTCGACGGCGAGGTCCGGGGCGAGATGGAGCTCACGGTCTACCGGATCGTGCAGGAATCGCTGACCAACGTGCTCAAGCACGCCGGGGCCAGGAAGGCGACCGTGCTCATCGAACGGCGGCAGGAGGAGCTTGTCGTGGAGATCACCGACGACGGCGGGAACGCGCGGGAGCGTCCCCACGGCCACGGGCTGACGGGGCTGCGCGAGCGCGTACGCATGTTCGGCGGCGAGTTCGAGGCAGGCGTCCGCACTGTCAGGGGATTCCGGGTGAGGGCGAGGTTGCCGCTGTGATCAAGGTGCTGGTGGCCGACGACCAGCCGCTCATCAGGGCGAGCTTCCGCCGGCTGATCGACTGTGTGCCGGGATTCCAGGTGTGCGCCGAGGCGGCGACGGGCGCGGAGGCGGTGGCCCTCGCCGCGAGCGATCCGCCCGGCCTGGTGCTGATGGACGTACGGATGCCCGAGATGGACGGCATCGAGGCCACCCGCCGCATCTGCGCCGCCGATCCGCGGGCCCGCGTGCTCGTCGTGACCACCTTCGACCTGGATGAGTACGTCTACGGAGCGCTCCGCGCCGGCGCCGCGGGCTTCCTGCTCAAGGACATCCCGCCGGCCGAGCTGATCAGGGGGGTGCAGGCCGTCGCGTCCGGCGACTCGCTGCTCGGGCCCAGCGCCACGCGGCGGCTGATCGAGCGTCACGTGCGCCCGCCGGCCCGCCGCCTGGACATCACGGAACGCGAGCGAGAGGTGCTGGTCCTGGTGGCGCGCGGCCTGTCCAACGCGGAGATCGCGCAGACCCTGTACGTCACGCTGAGCACGGTCAAGACGCACGTCAGCAGCCTGCTGCTGAAACTCGACGCCCGCACCAGGGTCCACCTGGTCATCGCCGCCTACGAGGCGAACCTCGTCCAGAACCGCTGAGAGAAGGGCCAGGCTTATGGAGTCACGGACCTACCTGCACGACCTGCTGGTCTCGACCCTCTTCACCGAGGGGCTGGATGCCGACATGGACCTGTGGGCGCTGGGCTTCAGCGCCATGTGGATCAAGGGCGCGGGCCTCGACGCCCTCGCCGCGGCCTTCGACCTGGACCTCGCCACCCGGGCACCGTGCCACCTGAGCGAGATCCTCGACCGCAACATCGACGACGGGTCCACCTGGGTGGCCGAGGTCGGCGGCTGGATCGGCGTCGTGCCGGCGCACGCCGACAGCGAGCGCGTACGCGCCGTCACCGAAGGCGGCGGCGAGGCCATCGGCCTCCTCATGTACGGCAGCCACGCCTCCTTCGACTACGCCCGCGACGGGCGCATGGTCGTCTCCTTCGACCCCACCCGGCCGGAACGGCGGTCCGGCAGCGACCCGCACGCGCTCGACCATCTGATGGACGGGCTGCGCTTCCAGATCTCCGACGACGGCGTCCTCGACGACCGCGTGGAGGAGATGGAGAGCATCAGCTCGGCCCTGGCGCTGGTCGGACGCATCACGGGGACCGGGATCGCCGCCGACTGGTTCCTCGCGCCGCACTCACGCGTCAGACCCGTCCCTTGACGGCGACGATGTCGAGGATCGCGCGCAGGGCGCTGCGGACGGCGGGGATCTGCTCGGCCTCGCGGTGGTGCAGGACGTACAGGGCTCTGGGCCGTACGTCCAGTACGGGCCGCACGGCGACGCGCGGGTCGCGGGCGGCGTCCAGGGCCAGCTGGGGCAGCAGCCCGACGGCCAGGCCGCGGGCGATGAGCGCCTGGGTCAGGACGTAGTCGTCGGTGCCGTGGCGGATGTCGGGGGTGAAGCCGGCCAGCTCGCAGGTCTGGAGCAGGTGGGCCGTGCAGCGTTCGCAGCCGCCGATCCAGGTGTCGTCCGCGAGCTCGCGCAGGTCCAGCGGCGTGTCCTCCGGGCCGGCGCTGGGGTGGGTGAGGGGCAGGACCAGCCGGAGCGGGTCCTGCCCGGCCGGGATCCGGGTCAGCTCGCCGCTTCCGGGCGGTGTCTGGCCGGCGTGGGTGAAGGTGACGGCCAGGTCCACCTCGCCGGCGTCGAGCTGGGCGATGGCCTGCGGGGGCTCGGCCGCGCGCAGGCGTACGTCGAGGCCGGGGTGGCGTTCGGCGAGCAGGCTCATCGCGGCGGGGATGATGGTGGCGCCCGCGGAGGGGAAGGCGGCCAGCCGTACGGTCCCGGCGCGGAGCTGGACCATCGCCTCCAGGTCGGCGGTCGCGGCCTGGATGCGGGTGGCGATGGCATCGGCGTGCCGCAGCAGGGCCCGCCCCGCCTCGGTGAGCTGGACGCCGCGCGGCCGCCGCAGCACCAGGGGCGCGCCCGCCTGACGTTCCAGGTGGCGCAGGTGCTGGCTGACGGCCGGCTGCGTCCAGCCGAGGACGCGGGCGGCGCCCGCGATCGACCCGGCACGGGCGATCTCCCTGAAGATCAGCATCCGCTGCACGTCCATGCCATAAGTATGGCTTGGGTGTCAGCCAACAAGTACAGGGCTACCTACGAGCAGCCCCGTCCGGCACGATCGGACCCATGATGCGAACGATCGGCCTGCTGGGCGGGATGAGCTGGGAATCCTCCGCCGAGTACTACCGGCTCCTCAACGAGGAGACCCGCGAACGCCTGGGCGGGCACCACTGCGCCAAGAGCATCCTGCTGACCGTCGACTTCGCGGACATCGAGGCGATGCAGCGCGAAGGCCGATGGGACGACGCCGCGCACGCCCTCGCCGAGGCGGCCACCGGCTTGGAGCGGGCGGGCGCCGACATGGTGCTGCTGTGCACGAACACCATGCACCGGGTGGCCGACGCGATCGAAGCGGCCGTCGACGTGCCGTTCGTGCACCTCGTCGACGCCACCGCGCGCCGCGTCGCCGCGGCTGGGATCACCACGGTGGGCCTGCTGGCCACCCGTTTCACCATGGAGATGGACTTCTACCGCGACCGCATGCGCCACCACGGCGTGGAGGTCATGGTGCCGGACGAGCCCGATCGCGCGGTCGTCCACGACGTCATCTACCAGGAGCTGACCCAGGGCCGCGTCGAGGACTCCTCCCGTGAGGAGTACCGGCGCATCATCGCCGGCCTCGCCCGGCGCGGCGCGCGGGGGGTGATCCTCGGCTGCACCGAGATCACCCTGCTGGTCGGTCCGGCCGACAGCCCGGTCCCGGTGTTCGACTCCACCCGCATCCACGTGGAGACGGCCGTCGAACTGGCGCTCGGCGGGCCGGCCTGACCCTCTGAGGGCCCGGCCGTCCCACCGAGTCGACGGCCTGGACTCACGTCCAGGGGCATCCGCTCGTGCACCGCGGCGACCCGAGCGGTACGACCGTCCAGAGTTGACGGGTCAGGCCCGTTGCGGCGCGGGCCACTGCCTACGAGGCGGCTAGGCGATCATCCTCTCGGCGGTCGTGTCCGGCGTGGGAGCCAGGCGGTGCTTGCGCTTGGGCATGCCGTACGTCGGGTGCGACGTGGCCCACAGCGCCATCCCGAGAATGCCCGCCTTGATCCGTGCGGGCTGCCGGCCGCCCAGGTACGTCGGTTTCGCCCGCCCTTCGTCGTCGACCAGCTGCAGGATCGCGTCCCGCCGCCCGAGGCTGATGTGGTTGTAGGCGTAGACCAGCTTGGTGGTCGCGACCATGCGCCCGGTCAGGCGTCCCACGATCGCCTCGATGGCCTGCCGACCGGTGTAGCCGGCCGACGCGCAGGACATCGGCAGCGGCCGGCCGTTGTCGCCCGTGGCGTGGGCGCTGTCACCGACGGCGTAGACGTTCGGGTGGGAGACCGACCGCATGGTCCGGTCGACGATGATCTGGCCGTTCTCGGTCACCTCCAGCCCGCCGGCGGCGGCGATGGGGCTGACCGCGAACCCGGCCGTCCACACGGTCGCGTCGGACGCGAGGGCGGTCCCGTCGGCGCACAGCACCCGCGTCGCCTCGACGGCGTCCACGCTGGTGTGCTCCAGGACGGTGATCCCCAGCCGGTCGCAGGCCCGGCGCAGGTGACCGCGGGCTCCGGCGGCGAGCCGGGCGCCCAGCTCGCCGCGCGCGATGAGCGCCACCGACAGGCCGGGCCGGGACTCGGCGATCTCCGTGGCGGCCTCGATGCCGGTCAACCCGTCGCCGACGACCAGCACCCTCGCGCCCTGGCCCAGGCCGTCCAGGCGCTCCCGCAGGCGCAGCGCCGAGGGCCTGGCGGAGACGTCGAAGGCGTGCTCGGCCGCGCCGGGGACCACGTGGCCGGCGCCGTGGCTGCCGAGCGCGTAGACGAGCGTGTCGTAGCCGAGCGTGTCGTGGCCGAGTTCGTCACCGCCGCTGACGGTGACGACCTGCCGCTCGGGGTCGACGGCGGTGACCCGGGCCAGGCGCAGCCGTATCCCCGTGCCCGCGAAGACGTCGGCCAGCGGCGGAGCCTCGATGTCCCGGCCGGCCGCGAGCTGGTGCAGCCGCATGCGCTGGACGAAGTCCGGCACGGCGTTGACCACGGTGATCACGGTGTCCTTCGGTGACAGCCGGCGGGCCAGGTTCCCGGCCACGTACGCCCCGGCGTAGCCGGCGCCGAGGACCACGATGCGGTGCTTCACGCGTCTTCCTGAGCGAGAGGGCCCTGAGCCTCCGCCGAGAGGTCCTGCCAGTCGGCCCAGGTCTTGAGCCGGTCGGCGTAGACCTGCTGGAGCATGGGATAGAAGCCCTGCCCGAAGAGCACCCGCAGGGGCGGGTTGTCGGAGTCGACGAGCTTGAGCAGCGCCTGCGCCGCGGCGGCCGGGTCGCCCGCGGGCTGCTTCCCCGCGAAGGCGGCGATGCGCCGGCGAAGGCCGTCGTAGATCGGGTTGGGCTCGGCCATGTGGCCGTTGTTCAGCGGGTCGGGGTTCTTGCCGGAGCGGGTGGCGTAGCCGCCGGGCTCGACCAAGGTCACCTTGATCCCGAAGTCGGCCACCTCCTGGGCGAGGGATTCGTTCAGGGCTTCGATGGCCCACCTGGACGCGCTGTAGGCGCCGCTGAGCGGCATCGCTATGAGCCCGGCCGCCGAGGACAGCTGGATGATGTGCCCCGAGCCCTGCTCACGCAGGTAGGGCAGCGCGGCCTGGATCACCCACAGCGCGCCGAACAGGTTGGTCTCCAGCTGGTCGCGCAACTGCTGCCCGGTCAACTCCTCGACCGCGCCGACCTGGGCGTAGCCGGCGTTGTTCACGATGACGTCGAGACGGCCGAAGTGCTCCCTGGCCCGCTTCACGCTCTCGCGGACGGCGGCCTCGTCGGTCACGTCCATCTCCAGCGCCAGCACCGCCTCGCCGTGGGCGGCGACCAGGTCGTCGAGGCTCGCGGCGGTCCGCGCGGTCGCGGCCACCTTGTCGCCACGCGACAGGGCGGCCTCGACGAAGGCGCGGCCCAGGCCGCGCGACGAACCGGTGACGAACCAGACCTTGCTCATCATGGTGCTCCGTTCTCTCTGCGGTAGCGGTCGACCATGCGGCGTCGGCGCCCCGGATTTTGTGACAGCACCGGCCATGTGACGTGTGTCACCGCGCACGGGTGTCACAGGGCGGCGCGTGCCGACGCCTTGTGGATGGAGCAGGATTTGCGGGTGAACAGGCAGGAGCGAACCATGAACGAGCCCAGCGGAACGACCGAGCCGATCGCCGACGGTGGCCGGACGGACCCGGCGACCGAGGGCTTCCTCGCCCACCGCAACCTGCTGTTCACCGTCGCGTACGAGATGCTCGGCTCGGCCGCCGACGCCGAGGACGCCCTGCAGGAGACGTGGCTGCGGTGGGTCAAGGTCGACCTTGAGCAGGTGTCCGACCAGCGCGCCTACCTGGTGCGGATCGTCACCCGGCGCGCGCTGGACCGGCTGCGCACGATGAAGCGCCGCAAGGAGGAGTACGTCGGCCAGTGGCTGCCCGAGCCGCTGCTCACCACGCCGGACGTGGCCGAGGACGTCGAGCTCGCCGAGAGCGTGTCGATGGCGCTGATGCTCGTCCTGGAGACGCTGTCGCCGACCGAGCGCGCCGTGTTCGTGCTGCGCGAGGTCTTCGACGTCGGCTACGACGAGATCGCGGCCGCCGTCGGCAAGACCCCGGCGACCGTACGCCAGATCGCGCACCGGGCCCGCCGGCACGTCGACGCCCGGCGGCCCCGCGAGACGGTCTCGCCGAGCCAGGCCCGGGCGGCGGTGGCGTCGTTCCAGCGCGCGCTCGACACCAGGGACCTGCAGGGCCTGCTCGACGTGCTCGCCCCCGAGGTCGTCCTGGTGAGCGACGGCGGCGGCGTCAAGCAGGCCGTGCCCCGGCCGGTCATCGGCGCCGACAAGGTGGCCCGCATGATCATCGGCGGCCTCGGCAAGACCCAGATCGCGCTCACCAGCGAGCCCACCGTGGTCAACGGCAACCCGGCGCTCCTCCTCCGCGTGGACGGCGAGATCGACGGCGTCATAGCGGCCCGGGTCGAGGACGCCCGCATCACCGGCCTCTACTACGTACGCAACCCACGCAAACTGACCCGCATCGCCTCCGAGACCCCCCTCACCCTGAGGTAGCCATGGCCAGACCGCCATCGCCCCGGCCGCCGGAGCCCGAACAGATCACGCCGAATCTCATACCAGGAGGTCGTTCATGACAGGCCACGTCGCCGAGCTGGAAGTGCCGGTCGGGCGGAGCTGCCCGTTCGCTCCGCCCGCTGACTACGAGCGACTGCGCGAGCAGGCTCCGATCAACAAGGTCCGCCTGGCCGGCGGCGGCGAGGCGTGGTGGGTCTCCGGGTACGAGGAGGCCCGGGCCGTCCTCGCCGACGGCCGCTTCTCCTCCGACAAGCGCAAGGACGGCTTCCCGCTCTACACCCTCGACGCGGCCACCCTGCGGCAGCTGCGCAGCCAGCCGCCGCTGATGCTCGGCATGGACGGCGCCGAACACTCGGCCGCCCGCCGCCGGGTGATCGGCGAGTTCACCGTGAAGCGGCTGGCCGCGCTGCGCCCACGCATTCAGGACATCGTCGACCACTTCATCGACGACCTGCTCGCCGCCGACCGGCGCCCGGCCGACCTGGTGCAGGCGCTGTCCCTGCCGGTGCCGTCCCTGGTGATCTGCGAACTGCTCGGCGTCCCGTACGCCGACCACGACTTCTTCCAGAGCCGTACCACCATGATGGTGAGCCGCACCTCGGCGGAAGGCCGCCGGCAAGCCTTCGCCGAACTGCGCGCCTACCTCGACGACCTGGTCACCCGTAAGGAGTCCGAACCCGGCGACGACCTGTTGAGCCGGCAGATCGCCCGGCAACGCCAGGAGGGCGCCCCCGACCACGCGGGCCTGGTGAGCCTGGCCTTCCTGCTGCTGACCGCCGGACACGAGACGACGGCGAACATGATCTCGCTCGGCGTGGCCGGGCTGCTCACCCACCCGGAGCAGCTGGCCGCGATCAGGGCCGACCCGAGCAGGACGCCCATGGCCGTGGAAGAACTGCTGCGCTACTTCACCATCGCCGACGGAGTCACCTCCCGGCTGGCCACCGAGGACGTGGAGATCGGAGGGGTGAGGATCCGGGCCGGCGAGGGCGTCATCGTCTCGATGCTGTCGGCCAACTGGGACCCGGCGGCGTTCCAGGACCCCGGCGAGCTGGACGTCGGGCGCGGGGCCCGCCACCACGTCGCCTTCGGCTTCGGCCCGCACCAGTGCCTCGGCCAGAACCTGGCCAGGATGGAGCTGCAGATCGTCTTCGACACGCTGTTCCGCCGCGTCCCCACCCTGCGGCTGGCCGCACCGGCCGAGGACCTGCCGTACAAGACCGACGCCGTCATCTACGGCCTGCACGAGCTCCCGGTCACCTGGTGAGCGCGACAGGGTGTGCCGCGTCCAGCAGGCGGCGCAGGTGCAGGGTGTCCGGGGCCAGCGCGGTGATCAGGACGGCGGGGCCGGCCAGCGGGGTCAGCACGGCCTGACCGGTTGCCGGGTCGTCCCCGAGCAGGCGGGCCTCGGGCGGTCGCCGGTCCAGGGCGGGGTCGACGATGAGGATCTGGCCGACGGCGCGGTGGCAGGACACGATGGCGGGGCCGTCCCAGCCGGGCGCTCCGGGGCCGTACGCGGTCTGCTGCTCCAGCAGGGAGCGTCCGTCGCGGCGGACCGTGAGGCGGGTGGACAGGCGGCCCGGCCCTTCGCCGGAGCGGCCTAGCACGATCTCCTCGCGCAGCAAAAGCTGGGCGGTCGGGGCCAGGTCGACGGTGCAGCTCTGACGCAGGTTGCTGCGTGCCGCCGAGATCAGGGGCTGGGGCGCCCAGTGCAGGCTGGCGTGCTCGGCGACGTTCAGGCGCACGTCGAAGGTGGCGTGGGCGGCGGTGGGGCCGCGCAGGGCGATGGTGGCGGCGGCGGTGGTGATGTGCAGGTGGGCGTCGCGGCCGGCGGTGGCCTCGATGCGCAGCCGGTCGCCGCCGAGGGGGGCGCTCATGACGCCGAGAATGCACACCCGCGCCTGGTCGCCGTGCGGGCGGGCACGGCGCAGGTCGAAGGGGCCGTCGCCCGCGAGCACGGGCAGACCCGTGCCGCCGCCTCTGCGGGCTGCCTCGATGCGGGCGGTGGCGTGCACGCCCCGCGTCGGAGCGGGGACGGGGGGCAGGGCCGTACGGCTCATGCGGCGCCCGCCGTCCAGGCGGCCAGGCGCTCGCGGATCCAGCCGGCCACGGGCGCGATGCCTCCCGTGGACTTGACCGCGGTCAGGACGGTGGGCAGGTCGCCGCGCTGGGCCTCGGCGTCGCGGGCCATGGCCTCCAGGTCGGCGCCGACGTGGACGGCGAGGTCGGTCTTGTTGATGACGAGCAGGTCGGAGGTGGTGACGCCGGGGCCGCCCTTGCGCGGGATGTCGTCGCCGCCGGCGACGTCGATGACGAAGATCTGGGCATCGACGAGCCCTTTGGAGAAGGTGGCGGTGAGGTTGTCGCCGCCGGACTCGATGAGGATCACGTCGAGCGGGCCGAGACGGTCCTCCAGGTCCTCGACGGCTTCGAGGTTGGCGGAGATGTCGTCGCGGATGGCGGTGTGCGGGCAGGCGCCGGTCTGCACGGCGGTGATGCGCTCGGCGGGCAGGACGGCCTCGCGCAGCAGGAACTCGGCGTCCTCGCGGGTGTAGATGTCGTTGGTCACGACCGCCAGGGACAGCTGTTCGCGCAGCGTGCGGCACAGGGCGGCGACGGTGGCGGTCTTGCCGGAGCCGACCGGCCCGCCCAGCCCGACGCGCAAGGCGCGATGACCGCCGCCGGGACGCCCGCGCGTGGAGCCGCCGGGGCCGTGCGGGGAACCATCGGGGAAGGTGTCGTCGTGGTGGAGGTGCATGGCTGCTCCAGGCAGAAGGAGTGGTCAGGAGGCGAACAGACGGGCCGGACGGGTGGCGTGCCGTTCGGCGGCGATGTCGAGCAGCGGCGCCGAGGCGGCCGGCAGCGCGGCGGCTCCGTCGGTGTGGACCCGCCGCGCGGCCTCGGCCGCCTGCGCGGCCACGCGGTCGAGGTCGGCGGCCAGGCGGGCCAGGACGGCGGTGGCGTCGAAGGGGTCCAGCCGGAGCAGACGGACGGTCGCGGTGACCGGCCCGCCGATGCTCTCGTACGCCGCGGCGTAGCCGGCGTCCAGCGGCGTCAGCCCCGCGCACCGGGCGGTCAGGCCGAGCACCACGCTCTGGTGGGCACCGCGCGGGCAGGCGGCGGCCAGGGCGTCGAGCTCGGCGCACGGCCAGGCGGCCCGGGCGGCGCGCAGCAGTTGGCGGCCGAGCCGGCGCGAGGTGTGCCGCTGGGCGGGGGCGGCGGTGCGGGCGTCGGCCGCCTCCTCCAGCAACAGCGGGTGGTACCCGGCGGCGGCCGCGGCCGCGAGCCCGGCCGCGACCAGGCCGGCCGTGTGCAGCCGGCCGCGGCAGAACTCCCTCAGGGTCGCCACGTCGCGCACCCGTCCGGCCGCGACGGCCTCCTCGGCGCCGCCGGAGTGGGCGTGCCCGCCCGCGGGGAACCGGCCGTCGGCCAGGACGAGCAGTGCGGCACGGTTCATCGTGGGCGGCTCACCTTCCGTCGTCATCGGGGAGCGCTCAGAACAGGAAGTAGCGCTGAGCCATGGGCAGCGTGTCGGCGAACTGGGTGCCGTCGACGGGCTGATCGTCGATCTCCGTCCTGACGTCCTTGGTCTCCGCTCCGCCGATCACCACCTCGAAGGTGTCGGGGTCGATGTCGATGTCGGGGCAGGCGTTGTTCTCCCGCATGTCGGCCTTGAACACCCCACGGGTGTCGCGGATGGCCTTGAACGGCTTGCCCACGCCGATCCGTTCGGACAGGCCGGCCCGGATGGCGTGCTCGGTGACGAAGTTGACCGCGTTGGCGGCCGGCGCCCGGCCCGTCGCCCCCCACATCGGCCGGGGCAGGATCGGCTGCGGGGTGGTGATGGAGGCGTTGGCGTCGCCCACCTGCGCGTAGGCGATCTGACCGCCCTTGATCACCCGGTGCGGCTTGACGCCGAAGAACTTCGGCTCCCACAGCACCAGGTCGGCGAGCTTGCCCACCTCGACGGAGCCGACCTCGTGGTCGATGCCGTGCGCGATGGCCGGGTTGATGGTGTATTTGGCAACGTAGCGGCGGGCGCGGTGGTTGTCGGCCTCGCCCTGGTCGCCGTCCAGGGGGCCGCGCCTGGCCTTGTTCACGTGCGCGGTCTGCCACGTACGGATGATCATCTCGCCGATGCGGCCCATCGCCTGGGCGTCGGACGACATGATCGAGATGGCGCCGAGGTCGTGCAGCACGTCCTCGGCGGCCATGGTGGAGGGCCGGATCCGCGACTCGGCGAAGGCCAGGTCCTCCGGCACCAGCGGATTGAGGTGATGGCAGACCATCACCATGTCGATGTGCTCCTTGACCGTGTTGACGGTCAGGGGGCGGGTGGGGTTGGTGGAGGCGGGCAGCACGTTCGGCAGCCCCGCCATGGTGAGCATGTCGGGGGCGTGGCCGCCGCCGGCGCCCTCGACATGGAAGACGTGGATCGGATGGTCGCCGATGGCCTCGATGGTGTCGGCGACCGCGCCGGCCTCGTTGAGCGAGTCGGCGTGCAGGGCCAGCTGGACGCCGGTGGCCCGGCACACCTCCAGGCAGCGGCGCAGCACCGCCGGGGTGGCCCCCCAGTCCTCGTGGATCTTGAACCCGAGGACGCCGGCCTCCACCTGGTTGTAGAGGGACTCGGTGGACATGGTGCTGCCCTTGCCGAGCAGCCCGATGTTGACCGGGAAGGCGTCCAGCGCCTCGAACATCCGGGCGAGGTGCCAGGAGCCGGGGGTGACGGTGGTGGCGGTGCTGCCCTCGGCGGGGCCGGTGCCGCCGCCGATCAGGGTGGTGACCCCGGAGGCGAGCGCCTCGTGCACCTGCTCGGGGCAGATGAAGTGCACGTGGGTGTCGATGCCGCCGGCGGTGAGGATCTTGCCGTTGCCCGCGATGATCTCGGTCTCCGGGCCGATGAGGAAGTCGGTGGCGTGCTCGTGCCCGTCGTGCAGCCGGTCCATGGTGTCGTCGTTGTAGGCCTTGCCGAGCGCGACGATCCGGCCGTCGCGGATGCCGACGTCCGCCTTGACCACGCCCCAGTGGTCGAGGATCAGCGCGCCGGTGATGACCGTGTCGGGCGGCTGCGGCGCGCCGGGACGCGCCGGGTCACGTGGCGCGCTCGACTGGCCCATCGACTCGCGGATCACCTTGCCGCCGCCGAAGATGACCTCGTTGCCGCTGCGTCCCGGGCCGCCGGCCCAGTCCTCGGTGATCTCGATGCGCAGGTTGGTGTCGGCCAGCCGGACGCGGTCGCCGACCGTCGGGCCGTAGCGGTCGGCGTACTGGACACGGGTCAGCGGCAGGCCGATCGGCGGGGTCTCCCCGCCGGGCGCGGGCTCGCGCGGCAGGGTGTCCGCCACCGGATCGGCGAGCGCGTCCGCGGTGGCGTCGGCTGCGTCCGGGGCTTCATCCATCGAGCGGCCCTCCGACCTGGCCGCGCAGGCCGGCGACGACGCGCTTGCCCTCGATGGGGACGAGCTTCACCGTACGGGTGCACCGGGGTTCGAACCGGACCGAGCTGCCGGCGGGGATGTGCAGGCGCTTGCCGTAGGCGGCGGGGCGTTCGAAGTCGAGGAGGGGGTTGGCCTCGTAGAAGTGGTAGTGCGAGCCCACCTGGATGGGGCGGTCGTCGGTGTTGGTGACGGTCACCGTCGTGATCTCGCGGCCTTCGTTGAAGGGCACCGGCACGGCGCCCGCCGGGTGGTCGATCTTCCCCGGATGGAGCGGCGACCGCGCCTGCTCACCATCCGCGAAGGGGTCGCGGATGGTGACCAGCTTGGTGCCGTCGGGGAACGTGGCCTCGATCTGGAGGTCGGAGATCATCTCCGCGACGCCCGGCATGAGGTCGTCCCGGGAGAGGATCGTGTCGCCGGTGGACATGATCTCGTGGACGGACTTGCCTTCCCGGGCCGCCTCCAGCACGTGCGCCGTGATGAGCGCGACCGTTTCCGGGTAGTTGAGGGGGATCTTCCGTTCCTTGCGCCTGCGGGCTACGTCCGCAGCCACGTGGATCATCAGGCGTTCCCGTTCATGCGGAGTCAGATGCACCCGCCACCTCGCTTCGTTTCCCATGGACAGTAATCAAATGGTAACGGAGAGTGATAGGGCGGGGAAGTGAGGCGGGCCTGATCGTCACCACTCGGCGAAGGAGCCGTCGGCGTGCCGCCACAGCGGGCTGCGCCAGCGGTGGCCCTGCCGTGCCATCCGCTCCACCTCGGCCTCGTCGATCTCGATGCCGAGGCCGGGGAGGGTGGTGCGGGTGGCGTACCCGCCGGGGAACGTCAGCGGGGCGGGGTCGACGAGGTAGTCCAGGACGTCGTTGCCCTCGTTGTAGTGGATGCCGACGCTCTGCTCCTGGATGAGGAAGTTGGGGATGGCGAAGGCCAGTTGCAGGCTGGCGGCCAGCGAGACGGGGCCGAGCGGGCAGTGCGGGGCCATGGTCACGTCATAGGTCTCGGCCATCGAGGCGATCCGGCGGACCTCCGAAATTCCGCCGGCGTGGCTGACGTCCGGTTGGGCGACGGCGATGCCGTTCCCGATGACCTCGCGGAAGTCCCACCGCGAGTACAACCGCTCGCCGGTCGCGAGCGGGATCGAGGTGCTCGCGGCGAGCGCGGCCAGGTTGCGTGAGTGCTCGGGCAGCACCGCCTCCTCCACGAACAGCGGCAGGTACGGCTCCAGCAGCGGCAGCAGCCGCCGGGCCATGGCGGTGGAGGCCCGGCCGTGCAGGTCCACCACCAGGTCGTGGCGGTCGCCGATGGCCTCGCGGACGGCGGCGACGCGCTGGACGACCTCCATGGTGCGGGCCGGGGTGTCGATGGCGGTCAGCTCGGCGGAGCCGTTCATCTTGACGGCGGTGAACCCGGCCTCGATCTGGGTCGCGGCGAGCTCGGCCACCTCGGCGGGGCGGTCGCCGCCGATCCAGGCGTACATGCGGACCTTCTCCCGCACCGGGCCGCCGAGCAGCTGGTGCACGGGCAGCCCGGCGGCTTTGCCGGCGATGTCCCACAGCGCCTGGTCGATGCCGGCGACCGCGCTGGACAGCACCGGCCCGCCCCGGTAGAAGCCGCCCTTGGTCAGGACCTGCCAGTGGTCCTCGATCCGGAGCGGGTCCTCGCCGATCAGGTGGTCGGCCAGCTCGGCGACGGCGGCCCGGACGGTCTCGGCCCGGCCCTCGACGACCGGCTCGCCCCAGCCGGTGACGCCCTCGTCGGTGCGGACGCGCAGGAACAGCCAGCGCGGCGGGACGAGGAAGGTGTCCATCGAGACGATTTTCATGGGGGGTCCGTTCTAGGAGGAGGTGGTGGAGATGCTCCAGCCGCCGTCGACGTTGAGGCAGGCGCCGGTGATGAAGGAGGCCTCCGGCGCGGCGAGGAAGGCGACGGCCGCCGCCACCTCGTCGGGGGTGCCGAAGCGGCCTGCCGGGGTTTCCGCGACGGTGGCAGCGCGGGCCTGCTCGTCGATGCCGTCCCAGGCGGGGCTCATGATCGGGCCGGGGACGACGGCGTTGACGCGCACCCGGGGGGCGTACTCGACGGCGAGCTGCCGGGTCAGCGACTGCAGGCCGCCCTTGGCGGCGGCGTACGGCGCGCAGCCCGGGATGCCGGTCTGGGCGTGCACCGAGGAGGTGACGACCAGGGCGCCGAAGGTCTCGGCCAGCAGCGGGCAGAACGTACGCGCCGCCAGGTAGGCGGCCTTGAGCGTGACGTCGATCTGCAGGTCCCAGTCCGCCTCCGGCAGCTCGTGCGCGGGGCGGGCGGGCACGACCCGGCCGGGGCCGTTGGCGTGCAGCACGTCCAGACGGCCGAACCGGTCACGCACCTCGTCGAGACAGGCGGCCCAGTCGCGCGCGGAGGACACGTCCAGGTGCGCGAACGCCGCCCGCTCGCCGATCGCGGCGGCGACCTCGCGGCCCCGCTCGTCGGCGATGTCGGCCAGCAGCACCCGCGCCCCCTCGGCGGCCAGGCGGCGGGCGGTGGCCGCGCCGATGCCCGACGCGGCGCCGGTGACGAGGGCCGTCCTGGCCTCGAAGCGGCCGTTCACCGCTGCCCCGTGAACAGGGCGTTGGCGGTGACCTGCAGGTCCACGTCGGCCCACATCGGGTGGTGCGGGGCCGCGTTCGAGCAGACCACGGTGCCCCACGCGCCGACGCGCCGGGCGTGCCGGACGGCGTCCAGGCAGATCCCCGCTCCTACCGGCCCCTCCTCGAAGGTGCCGTGCAGCGGGGTGTAGCCGACCCAGCCCTCGCCGAACACCAGGGGCAGGTCTCGGGCGGCGGCCCAGTCGGCGGCCACCTCGATCCAGATGCGCAGCCTCTCGGCCATGCCGTATCGGTACCCCGCGTGCCGGTCGTACAGCCAGCGGTCGAACCGGGCGGGATCGCACCAGTCGTGGAGGTAGACCTCGCGGGGCGGCACCACCGTGGCCGCGCCGCGCCACCGCTGCTCCGGATGCCAGTCCGCGAGGTCGGGGGCGTCCGGGCGGAGCAGCTCCCGCCGGGCGCGCTCCTGCGGGAACGGCACGGAGGTGTCGCGCAGCGCGAAGGTGTCGATGAGCTCGTCCAGGACGCCGTAGACGTAAGGGTGGAAGACGGCGACGTCGATGTTGGCGGGGATGCCGCGCATCTCGCCGTGCGGCACCCGGGCGTAGTTCACCGTCACGGGAGTGTCCGGGTGCCGGGTCTTGAACGTGTCGACGGCCTGCTCCAGGTACGGCCGCAGGCCTAGCACCGGGGACTCGCCGGGCGCGAGCGCCTCGGTGAGCCAGGTGGCCTGGATCTCGTTGTGCAGCTCGACGAACGCGATCTGCTCGGCCAGGCCGTGCCCGGCCACGAAGTCCACCAGGTCGGCGAGGGCCTCGGCCAGCGCGTTCGCGCGCCGCTCGGCCGGCACCGCGCGCAACGCCTCGTACCAGGCGGGGTCGGTCAGGAAGCTGGAGCTCTGCTGGTACTCCCAGGAGGAGACGATCACCTGGCAGCCGTGCCGCCGGGCGGCCTGGAACAGCGCCAGCAGGTGCGCGCGGCCGTCCAGCGTGGTGGTCTCGCGGACGTCGTACCAGCGGGTGCGGAGTCCGTAGCCGCGGCCGAAGGGGCCGAAGGTCAGCGCGGAGGTGTCCAGCCCGGACCCGAACAGCAGGTACGGCATGGCGCAGACGCGCACCGTGTTGTACCCGCGCGCCACCGCCTCGGTGAAGGCACGGTCCAGGTCCTCGAACGGCTCTCCGGGGCCGGTCCTGGTGTACCAGGTGAAGTCCCAGAGCGTGATGGTCAACGTGAACAAGAGATCGGCTCCTTCAGGATTTGACGGCGCCCGCGGTCAGGCCGTCGAGCAGCTGCTTGCGCAACAGGATGAACATGATCAGGCTGGGGACGGCGGCGAGCACGCTGCCGGCCAGCACCAGGTCGACCTGGCGGGCCTCGGCGGCGTACAGCGACTGGATGCCCAGCGGCAGCGTGTACTGGGCCGGGTCGGAGACCACGATGAGCGGCCAGAGGAAGCTGTTGTAGCTGTTGAGGAAGCCCCACACCGCCAGCGCGCCCAGCGCGGGACGCAGCAGCGGCAGCACCACGCGGGTGAACAGCCCGAACTCCGAGGCGCCGTCGATGCGGGCCGCCTCCAGCACCGAGTCGGGCACGGCCTGCTCGGCGTACTGGCGCATCATGAAGATCCCGAACGCGGGGGCCACCCACGGCACGATCAGGCTGAAGTAGACGTTGGTGACGCCGGCCTTGACGAGCATGACGAACAGCGGCACGACGATCACCGCGAACGGCACGGCCATGGAGCTGAACATCACGTCGAACAGCAGCCGCTTGCCGCGGAAGCGGTATTTGGCGAAGGCGAACCCGGCCAGCGCGCACACGAACACCGACACCGCGGTGGACACCACGGCCACGATGGTGCTGGTCGCGAACCAGCCCCAGAACGGCTGCGTCTCCAGCAGGCGCGTGTAGTTCTCCAGCGTGAACGGCGACGGCAGCGGCTGCGGCGGGTAGGTGAAGATGTCGCCGCGGTGCTTGAACGACGAGCTGAGCGCCCACAGCAGCGGCACCACGAACATCACCACGAGGGCGATCAGCAGGACGTAGACCAGCCGGGGCCGGCGGGTCGCCGAACCGCGGCTCATTTGTCCCTCCCCACCCCGAACACCGCGTTGGCGGCGCGCCCGACGAGGAAGACGATGACGAACATCACGACGCCGGCCGCGGCCGCGTAGCCGAGCTGCTGGCGGGTGAACGCCTCCCGGTAGATGAACATCGCCACCGACAGCGTCGCCTCGCCCGGGCCGCCCTTGGTCAGCAGCATCGGCTCCTCCAGGATCTGCGCGGTGCCGACCATGACGGTGACGGCGACGAACGCGGTGACGGGCTTGAGCATGGGAAGGGTGACGTTGAAGAAGCTGTGCACCCGGCCGGCGCCGTCGATGTCGGCGGCCTCGTACAGCTCGCGCGGGATGTTCTTCAGTCCGGCCAGGAAGAAGATCGTCAGGTAGCCGGTCCAGCGCCACAGCACCAGCAGCATCACGCTGGCCTTCGCCCATGAGGGCTCGCCCAGCCAGTCGATGCCGCCCCAGCCGAAGAATCCCCGGAGCGCGGCGTTGAACAGGCCGTACTCGCGGTCGTAGAACAGAGTGAAGACCAGCGCGATGATGATCGGCGACAGCACGACGGGGACGAAGAACGTCAGCCGGAAGAAGTCGCGGCCGCGCAGGCCGCGCGCGTTGAGCGCCTGGGCGATCAGCAGCGCGGCCGGCACCACGACGCACACCGAGAACAGCACGTACAGCACGGTGTTGACGACGGCGGTCACGAAGCTCGCGTCGCCGAACAGCCGGATGTAGTTGTCCAGCCCCACCCACAGCGGAGTGCCGAGCCCGGCCCACTCGGTCAGGCTCAGGTAGCCGCCGATGCCGATCGGGACGACCAGGAACAGCGCGTACAGCAGGTAGAACGGGGAGATGAAGGCGTAGGGCGCGAGCGCCCGCCGCGTCGCGGCGGACGGCACCTCAGTTGCCCTTCTTGCTGGTGTAGGCGGCCGTCGCCTCCTTGATCGCCTCGGCGGGCTTCTTCTTGCCCTGCAGCGTCTCCAGCACGGGGCCGCCGAGCGCCTCGATGAGCACGTTCAGCTGGGCGTTCTGGTAGAAGACCGGGCTGTCCTGGGAGGCGGGGGTGTAGACGTCGAACAGGCGCTGCCCGCCCAGGTACTCGTCCTCGAAGTCGAGGAAGTCCTTGTCCTGGTACAGCGGCTTGAGCGTGGGCAGGAAGCCGCCCTGCTGGAAGCGCAGCAGCTGCCCTTCCCTGGTCAGGTAGGTCTGCTTGAGCAGCTCGGTGGCGGCCGCGGTGTTGGGCTTGTCCTTGAGGACGGCGAAGCCGGTGCCGCCGAGCGCGGAGGAGATGTGGCCGCCGCCCGCGAACTTGGGCAGGTTGCGGATGCGCCACTTGCCCTTCTGCTCGGGCACGTTGGTCTGCAGGCCGTAGACGTTGTACCAGTTCGGCATCACGGTGGCGATGAGCTTGCCGTTCTTGAGCGCGGCGGTGTTCGGGGCGCCGTACGGGTCGGGCAGGGCCAGCAGGAAGCCGCTCGCCACGCCCTTGGCCATGAAGTCGAGCACCTCGACGGCCTCCGGGGAGTCCAGGACGAGGTTGCCGCCCTCGTCGAAGTAGCCGCCGCCGCGCTGCAGCAGCAACTGCAGGAACGCGTTCGTGATGGAGGTGCTGTCGCCCGTCGAGACCGTGCCCAGCGACTGACCGGTCTTCTCGTGGACCCGGGCGCCGATCTGCGCCAGCTCCTCCCAGGTGCCGACGTCCTCCGGGATGTCGTTCTTCTTGAACTCGTCCTCGCGGTAGTACATGACGCTGAGGCAGGTGTCGGACTCCAGCGCGTACAGCTTGCCGTCGATGCTGTACGGGGCGGTGCGCAGCAGGTCGTCCTTCACGGGGGCGACGAGGCCGTCCAGGCCGAGCAGGAGCTGCTTGCCGATGCCGCCGGTCATGACCCGCGGGAAGACGCTGATCACGATGCCGATCAGGTCGGGGGTCCCGGTGCCGGCCGCGCCCTGCGAGACCATCTTGGTGACCAGGGCCTCGCTGTCGGCCTGGGTGGTCTTCAGCGTGTAGTCGAACGCGCCGCCGGGCGCGTCGGTGAGCCGCTTGGCCGACGCCGTGAAGGTCTTCACGTAGCCCGGGTCGTGCGTCCAGAAGCCGATCGTCACCGCGCCCGACGTGACCGCCTGGCCACCGCCGGTCCCGCCGCCGCAGGCGCCGAGCACCGGTGCGGCGAGCAGACCACCTCCGATCAGACCGGTCCGACGCAGGAAGGCCCGGCGCGTCACGTCGCTCATCGTCGACTCCTTCGTTGGGGGTGTGAGATGCCCGGATACGGGACTTGACGAGCAGAATGCCGCCCCACCTCGTCAAAGTCAACAATAAATACGATTACTTTTTAGACTAGTATGATCAGCGGAGACGTCAGCGATCTATGAGGACGGCGGCGCGGAGTGCGGGCGTGGCATGATTCCGGCATGACGGAGATCGGGAGAGCCGGCGCGCACGACCGGGTGGTCAACAGCCTGGGCGCGGCCATCGTCAACGGCGACATCTCCCCTGACGACGACCTCGACATGGCGGCGCTGCAGGAGCGTTTCTCCGTGAGCAGGACGGCCGTGCGCGAGGCGCTGCGCGTGCTGGCCGCCAAGGGGCTGGTCGGAGCCCGGCCCAGGCGGGGCACCTTCGTGGCGGCGCGTGAGCACTGGGCGCTGCTCGACGCCGACGTGCTGCGCTGGCGCTTCGCCGACCGGGTGGACGAGACGTTCCTGGACGAGCTGGGCGAGGTGCGGCTGACCGTCGAGCCGGCCGTGGCGCGCATGGCGGCGCAGCGCCGCACCGACCGTGACCTGGCCGATCTGGAGGACGCGCTGGCCGCCATGCGGATCGCGGCGGGCAGGCCGGCCGTCGATCACGTGGAGGCCGACCTGGGCTTCCACCACGCCCTGCTGCGCGCCGCGCACAACGAGCTGATGGCGCAGATGGCCACCGCCATCGAGGCGGGGCTGCGGCTGCGCGACCAGTTCGTGCACGCGACGCTCACCAGCGAGTCCGCCGACAAGCACGCCGAGGTGCTGCTCGCCGTACGCAAGCAGCGTCCCAGGGCGGCCGAGTCCGCGATGCGGGCGCTCATCGAGCGCTCCATCGCGGACGTCGAGCTGGCCAAGAAGGTGCACGGAGAACAGGCCGGACCCTGATCGTCCTGCCTGTTCTTCGAGCGTCAGCGGGCCACACCGTCACCCGCCGCCAGCAGGTCCAGCTCGCGCCGCCGCGGCAGCCCCTCCCAGTCGCCCCACGTCGCCACGGCGAACGCGCCGCACGTCACGCCGAGCTCCGCCCGGCCGGCCAGGCCGAGCCCGTCCAGCCGCCCGGCCAGGTAGCCCGCGACGAAGGCGTCACCCGCCCCGACCGGGTCCACCTCGGTGACCTGGCGGGCGGGCACCCGCAGCGCCTCGTTCCCGTCGGTGACGTACGCGCCCTCGCGCCCCAGCTTGATGACGACCTCGCGCGGCCCCAGCTCCAGCAGCAGCCGGGCCAGCACGGCCGGGTCGTCCCCCGCCGGTGGCCCGTTCACGACGAGCCGCGCCTCCTCCAGGCCGGCGAACACCACCTCCGCCCGGCCGGCGAGCCGCCGCAGCACCTCGCCGGCCTGTTCCGGCGGCCACAGCAGGGACCGGTAGTTGACGTCGAAGCTGACCGGCACGTTCGCTTGCTCGGCGACCGCCAGGGCCCGCTCCACGGCGGCCGCGGGTCCGGGGCCGAGCGCGGGCGTGATCCCCGTCAGGTGCAGCACGTCCGCCGAACTGATCGCCTCGGCGGCGACGTCGCCGGGCGACAGCCGCACCCCGGCCCCGTCCATGCGGTGGTAGGCGACCACCACCCGGTCGGCGGTCCGCCGGTGACGCGTCATCTGCCCGGTGGGCCGGTCGTCGTCGCGGACGGTACGGGAGACGTCCACGCCCTCGCCCCGCAGCGAGGTCAGGATCATGTCGGCCGCCGCGTCCCGGCCGAGCCGTCCCAGCCAGGTGGCGCGGTGTCCCAGCCTGGCCACCCCGATGGCGACGGTCGCCTCCGCGCCCGCGTACGACAGCGTGGCCGCGGCGCCGGGGGCCGGCGGGCCGATGCCGGACACCCGCGTCACCGCCATCGCCTCGCCCAGGGTGACCAGCTCACCCATCCGAGCCCCTGACGGTCTCGACCAGCCGTTCGGCGCGGGCGGCCAGCGCCGCCGTGTCGCCGTCCGCGCACGCGTCGCCCAGCAGCGGCGAGCCCATCCCCACGGCCCGCGCCCCGGCCCGCAGGTAGCCCGGCACGTCCCCGATGCCGATGCCGCCCGTCGGCACCAGCGGGATCTGCGGCAGCGGGGCACGTACGTCCTTGATGTAGCCGGGGCCGCCCGCCGCGCCCGCCGGGAAGACCTTGACCATGGCGGCCCCTTGCGACCACGCCTGCAGGATCTCCGTCGGCGTGAACGCCCCCGGCAGGACGGGGACGCCGAGCCGCCGGCCTTCGCCGATCACCTCGGGCAGCACGGCCGGCGTGATCAGGTAACCGGCGCCGGCGTCCACGGCCTGGCGGGCCGCGTCCGCGTCGAGCACCGTGCCCGCCCCGATCGCCACTCCGGGAAGCCCGCCCCCGGCCGCCCACCGGATGGCCTCGGCCGCGCCGGGAGTCGTCATGGTGACCTCCATCGCGCGGACGCCGGCGCCGGCGAGGGTCTCCAGCACGGCGTTGAGGTGGCGGGAGGCGGCGGCCCTGATGATGGCGATGACGGGCAGGGCGGCCAGCGCGTCGTCCAGTGTCGTCATCGGCCGTCCTCGGTGATCACGGTGCGGGGAACCGGGACGAGGGTGACCGAGCGCAGTTCCAGGACGGAGCCGCCGGGGTAGGCGGCGGGGCGCGCCTCGGGCGAGACGAACACGGGGGCGTCCTGGCTCAGCGGCAGCAGCCGCACCTCGACGCCGTGCTCCAGGATCTCCTCGCGGAAGCGGCGCAGGCCGATCTCCCAGGCGGGGCCGTACCAGAACTGGTCGGCCACCAGCCGGCCGCCGACGTAGGCGCGGCCGACGTCGCCGGCCCAGTCCAGGCGCAGCAGCACCTCCCCCTCGCCCGCGAAAGCCTCCGCGGGGACGGTGATGCGGTACACCGCGGCCTGCTCGAAGTCCGCGTCGGTGGGGGCGGAGGCCCGGCCGGAGGCGGCGTCGATCACCGGTCGCCGGGCCGTGCCCGCCTGCTGGACCTCCTCCACCTTCGCCTCGGGCACCTGGCCGGAGGTGGGCACCGGCAGCAGGCCGAACACGCCGTCGGTCCGCGTCGCGGAGTCCGGAGCGGGGTGGATCCGCACGTCGGAGGAGCCCTGGCCGTACACCACCAGGCGGTCCTCCTCGATCACCACCGGCCGCTCGCTCAACACCAGCCGGTCAGCCCCCCAGAGCCTTCCCCGGGCCGCGGTCAGGGCCGTGGCGGCGTCCAGGACCAGGACGGCCGCGCGGGCGCCGGACGCGTCGCGCACCCGCACCAGGCAGCCGGGGCCCGGGACGAGGCCGGTGATCACGAGGCGGTCGCCGTCGTGCTCCACGGTCGCGGGGCCCTCGGCCTCGGCGACGGTGGCGGCGTCGAAGACGAGCTCCACCGGGATGCCGGCGGTCTGGCAGAAGACGTGGACCGGCTCGTCGGCGTCGAGCACCCCCATGGGCTGCGCGGTGGCGGTCAGCAGCAGGCTGCCGCCGACCGGACGCGCGAGCGGCCAGACGAAGTACGCCCCGGACGGCACCGTCACCGGCTCACGCGGCACGACGAGCTCGCGGCCGTCCAGCTCGACCGTGAACCGCACGTCCTCGTGGGCGGGCAGGGTCTCGACCGGCTGGTGATTGTTGACGAACAGGAAACCCGAGCGGCCGTCGGAGCGTACGCACCAGCGCAGCGTCTCCCGGTCGGCGGTGTCGTCGGGGGCGTCCGGCGGCATCACCAGCGTCGTGGTGGCCAGGTCCGGGCCGTCGGCGGCCAGCCACAGATGCTGCAGCCGCAGGTGGTGGAAGGAGTCGCGGAACTGGCCGTACTCGCCGAGCGGCGCCTGGAAGTCGTAGCTGATCACCGGGCAGTCGTTGGGGTAGCCGGTGGCGTGCGACTCCTGCAGCGTGGACAGCGCGCCGATCTTCTGGGACGCCCCGTGGTACATGTAGTAGCCCTGCCACACCGAACCACTGCCCAGCTTCACCAGCCCCAGCGCGGCGATGTCGGGCGCCTTCACGATCGGCCGGCGGTGGTAGGAGGTGTACATCCCGCCGCCAAGCTCGCAGGTGGCGAACGGGTAGCGCGCCAGATGGCTCTCGTCCGAGCCGGTCACCTCGGTGGTGCGCAGGTCCGCGCCGATGGAGTCGTCGTCCCGGCCGGGCCCGAAGAAGTAGTGGGCCCGGCTCTGCTGCGGCCAGCCGTCATGGGCGGTGTCCCACGCGGCCTCGGAGTACCCGCCGAACAGCGGGATCAGTTCGTCCGGCGGCAACTGCGCGTGCCCCCAGCCGGTCGCCGTCCACAGCGGCGCGTCGATGCCGGCCGCCTTCGCCATGCGCTTGAGCGTGAGGAGATGGTCCGGCTGGTCGTACAGCTCGTTCTCCACCTGCACCGCGACCACGGGACCGCCGTGCTCGCGGGTCAGGCCGGCGAGCTGGGCGCCGATCTGCTCGTACAGCGGCCGGACCAGTTCGAGGTAGCGGGGGTCGTCGGTGCGTGGCACGCAGTCGGCCTCCAGCACCCAGTCGGGGAAGCCGCCGTTGCGCGACTCCCCGTGCCCCCACGGCCCGATCCGCGCCACCACGTCGAGCCCCAGCTCGGCGCAGGTGGTCACGAATCGGCGCAGGTCGCGGTCGCCGCTCCAGTCGAAGACGCCGCGCCGCTCCTCGTGCAGGATCCAGAAGACGTACGTGGCGACGACCGTCACTCCGCCCGCCCGCACCTTCAGCAGCTCTTCCCGCCATTCGGCCGCCGGGTAGCGGCCGTAGTGGAACTCTCCCATGATCGGGAACCACGGTCTGCCTCTCCGGCTCAGGTGCCGGGAGTTCACGGTGATCGCGTCGGGCTGGCCGGGGAGATCGCCCAGCCGCAGGTGGCCTTCCGCGGGCGGGGGGATCTGTCGCGGGATGTCGAGTCGTCGCACAGCCGCACAGTACTATGACTCTGCGAATAAATACTACTAGTTGGGTGAGCCGAACCAGCTGGAGAGCGCTTCTCGCAGCGCGGGCGTGGCTGCTGCGGCGGGTTCGTCGAGCGGTGCGGCCCAGGCGACGTGGGCGTCCGGGCGGATCAGCAGGGCGTCGGCCGGGCGGTCGTCGGTCCTGGCGGTGTGGATGTCGATGCGGTCCTTCCAGTCGTGGGCGGCCTCGCGCAGGTCGGCGCGGCCGGCGAGGTCGAGCAGGACGGGTCTGGCGGGATGCATGAGCCGGGCGACGCTCGTCACGCCGGCGTCGGTGTGTGATCTCCCACGAGCCGCTGACGCCCGCGTACTACGATCGGGTGCTCCAAGCAGTCTTCGCCGGCATGAGCCCCCGACCCTGAGACGCGGGCGAGAACAAGGAAGGCCAGGTGCACCGCATGATCGCGCGAACATGGCGAGGATGGGCCCCGACAGCGACGGCCGACGACTATCAGCGCCACTACGAGTCCGAGGTGGCCGAGCACCTCCAGCAGGTCACCGGCTTCCGCGGCGCCCGGCTGCTGCGCCACCACGACGACCAAGAAGTGATGTTCACCTCCATCACCTTCTTCGCCAGCATGGAGGACGTGCGCGCGTTCGCCGGGGAGGACCCGGAGCAGGCCGTCGTCGAAGACGCGGCCCGCCGCGCCCTGACCCGATGGGACGAACGCGTCACGCACCACGAGGTCGCGGTCAACCTCTGACGGTGACCGGTTCCTGGAGCTCGGTGACCCACTCGTCGTGGTCGTCAGGGCATTCCAGGTTGATCTCGCGGGGATAGCCGATCGAGCGGTAACCGTTGGCGTCGATCCAGCGGCCCAGGGTCTGGACGGTGGGCAGGACGGCGTCCATCGAGCCGCGGTGCATGACCGTCGCCGCCTGCTCGACGGGCGGCAGGTCCACGATCCGCAGCCCGTCGTCCTCGCCGAGGGGCGCGGAGACCTCGACGCCCGCGTGGATGAGGATCCCGCCGTCCGGCGCGTCCTCGTAGCAGGTGACCCCGGGCCCGGAGGGGGCGATGCCCGCCGCCTCCAGGCGCCGGAACAACTCGTCGTAGAGCGGCTGCACGACCGGGCCGATGGCGTCGAAGTCCGGCGCCACCCCGGTCAGCTCGGCCACCCGCACGCTCGGCAGGCTCTTCAGTACGACATCGCTGCTGGCCATCTGCCCCTCGCTCTCGATCGAGCGGAGCCTCGCCTCGACCTGGGCCAGCCGGGCCGCCGCGGCCGTCATCGCCGCCTCCAGCTCGGCACGCCGCAGCCGGAGCATGGCGCGCAGCTCCTCGGTGGTCACCTTCTCGTCCAGGATCAGCTGAACCTGCCGGAGGGTGAAGCCGAGGTCCTTGAGCGCGATGACGCGGTTGAGCCGGGCCAGCTGTGCGGCCGTGTAGTAGCGGTAGCCGGTGGCCGGGTCGACGTGGGCCGGGCGCAGCAGGCCGGTCGCGTCGTAATGACGCAGCATCCGGACCGAGACGCGGCCGTGCCGGGCGAAGTCTCCGATGGTGAACATGATGTCTCCGAGTTGACCGCCTGACACGGTGTGAGGGTCAAGGCTCACTCTTTCAGGAGGCGGCGCGGACGAATCGTACGGTGATGGACAGACCGCCCTCGGGGCGTGCCTCGGTGACGAGGGTGGCGCGGTGAGCCCGCGTGACGGCGTCGACGATGGCGAGGCCGAGGCCGTAGCCGTCGCGGGGGCCGTGCCGGTCGGGCGCCAGCCGCTGGAAGGGCTGGAAGAGGCGCTGGACCTGGTCCTCGGGGATGACCGGCCCGCTGTTGGCGACCGTCAGGGCCACCTGCGTGCCGACGGTCCGCGTGGTGACCTTCACGTGCCCGCCCGGGTGGTTGTGACGGACGGCGTTGTCGAGGAGGTTGGTGACGAGGCTTTCGATCAGTCCCGGGTCTCCCGCCGTCACGGCGGGCGTCAGGTGCGCGGCGAGGTCGATGCCGTTCTCCGTCGCCTGGTCGCGGCGGGTGGCGAGTACTTCTTCCACGACGTGGGCGAGGTCGACGGTGTCCCGGCGGGTGACGCCGCGCTCGCTCGTGGCCAGGGCGAGCAGCGCTTCGACCAGCCGCTCCTGGTGCCCGCCGAGGGCCAGGGCCTCCTCGCAGGCCGCGCGCAGGGCGTCCGCGTCGGCGTCGGGGTCGGCGAGGGCGACTTCGAGGAGGGTACGCAGACCGGCGAGCGGCGTGCGCAGCTCGTGGGAGGCGTTGGCCACGAAGTGACGCTGGGCGTCGAAGGACGCCTCCAGGCGGGCGAACAGGTCGTCGAGAGTGTGGCCGAGCGCGGTCAGCTCGTCCACGGGCTCGCCGAGGTCCAGACGCCGGTGCAGATTGCCCGCCGAGATGACTTCGGCGGTGGCGGTGATGGCGCGCAGCGGCTGCAGGAACCGGCCGGCGACGTACCAGCCGAGGGCCAGCGCGACCGGGATCAGCAGGACCAGGGCGACGGCGGACCCCACGAGGAGCTGGGGCAGGCTGATCCCCGGCCCGGCTGCGGCGGCCGCGCTCGCTGAGGAGTGGCCCGCGGGTCTGGTCGCCTGGACGGTGGCGAGCGGGAGGTCGACGACGACGAGCACGAGGACTCCGGCGGCGTAGACGCCCGCCGCGTAGGCGAGGGCGAGCCGCTTCCGCAGGGACCTTCTGGCGAGCCGGGTCATGACGGCCCGATGCGGTAGCCGCCCTCGCGGACGGTCTCGATCACCGGCGGGTCGCCGAGCTTGGCCCGCAGCCGGTGCACGGTGTGCTTGACGGCGCTGCTGAAGGGGTCGGCGGCCTCGTCCCAGACGCGCTCCAGCAGCTCCTCGGCCGAGATGACCAGGCCGGGCACCGCCAGCAGGCATTCGAGCAGGGCGAACTCGCGAGGACTCAGCTCAAGACGCCGGCCGCCCCGGAACGCGGTGCGGCGGGCCGGATCGAGGGTGAGGTCCCCGTACGCCAGGGTGGGCGGGAGCGGCGGGGTGGCGCGGCGGGCCAGCGCGCGGACACGGGCGACCAGCTCGGCGAACGCGAACGGCTTGGGCAGGTAGTCGTCGGCGCCGAGGCCGAGCCCGGCGACGCGGTCCTCGACCGTGCCGGAGGCGGTGAGCATCAGCACGCGGCTCTCGCAACGGCCGTGGGCGAGCCGCCGGCAGATCTCGTCCCCGTGGACGCTGGGCAGGTCGCGGTCGAGGATCACCACGTCGTAGCGGGTGACGGCCAGCCGGTCGAGGGCGGCGCCGCCGTCCAGGACGACGTCCACGGCCATGCCCTCGCGGCGCAGCCCGGTGCCGATCGAGCGGGCGAGGACCTCGAAGTCCTCCACGACGAGGACCCTCACCGCCCGCCGCCGATCCTCGTGCGGGCGGGCCGTCCGGTGGGTGGAGGAGCCATGCGCCCACGATGCCAGACGCCGGGTTCCAGCCGGGTCGCAGCCGGTGCGACCCGGCCGGAACCGGACGCCGCGTACAACCGTCGCCATGAGATCATCCACGGCCGGACAGGACGGCTTCTCCCAGGCGCTGCGCGCGGAGTGGGCCAGGCTCCGCTCCTCGCGCGGCCTGCTGCTCGCCATGGCGGCCTCCGTGCTGGTCACCGTGTCGCTCGGGCTGCTGATCGCCGGGGGCGTCCGCACCACCTGCGTGACCGGCAAGGGCGAGGGCCCCTGCCCCGCGCCGCTGCTGGGACCCGACGGCACGGCGGTCAAGGACAAGTACTACTTCGTGCACCAGCCGCTCAAGGGGAACGGCGGCATCACCGCCCGCGTCTCGGACCTGACCGGGCAGCTGCGGCTGCCGGACGTCGTGCCCGGCGTGCGCAACGTCGCGGAAGGAGTGGTGCCCTGGGCCAAGGCCGGCCTCCTCGTCAGGCAGAGCCTCAAGCAGGGCACACCGTACGCGGCCGTCATGCTCACCGGAGCTCACGGCGTGCGGATGCAGCACAACTACGTCCACGACATTCCCGGCGGTCCTCACAACGGCTCGCAGTGGCTGAGATTGACCAGGTCGGGCGACACGATCAGCGGCTACGAGTCGGACGACGGCAGGACGTGGACCCGGATCGGCACGGTCCGGCTGGCCGGGCTGCCGGAGACGGTCGAGATCGGGCTGTTCGCCACCTCGCCGGGCGTCCTGTGGGACATGGCGAAAGCCTTCGCCCAGGCCACCGCCACCTTCGACCGGATCACGCTGCAGGGCGCGGACGGCTCGTGGCGGCACGACGACGTCGGCGTCGGCCTGGAGTCCGACGGCAGGACCCCGCACCACCCGGGCGGGGTCGTCGAGTCCGGCGGCAAGCTCGTCGTGACCGGCGGCGGCGACATCGGGCCCGCCACGGTGGAGGGCGGCATCCGCGCCGACCTCATGCTGATCGGCGGGGCCGTGGGGCTGATCCCGGTGCTCGTGGCGGCGGTGACGTTCTGCGCGGCGGAGCGCCGGGCGCGGCGGCTGGTGGCCCGGGCCGTGGTGCTCGGCGGGGTCGCGTTCGTGGCGGGGCTGGTGACCTCGGGGGTGGTGGTCCCCGCCGGTCTGGCGCTGTTGCGCGCCCATCGGAACCCGATCCAGCCGATCACCCTGGGCACCGGGCTCCGGGTGGTCGTCGGCCACGCGGCGCTGACCGCGGCCGCCGCCGTGCTGGCCCTGGGCCTGGCCGCGCTGGTCAGGCGGGGTGTCGTCGCCGCCGGGCTGTCCGTCGCGCTGGTCGTCGTGCCGTACGGGCTGGCGACCGCGGGCCTGGCGCCGTGGCTGCTGATGGTCACTCCCGCCGCCGGGTTCGCGATCACGCAGAGCGTCCCGACGTTCGCGCACGTGGACGTCGGTCCGTCACTGCTCGGGGGCTACTACCCGCTTTCGCCGTGGGCGGGTTTGGCGGTGACGTGCGGATATGCCGCCTTCGCGCTCGCGGCCGCGATCGCCGCGCACGGCAGGAGAGCACGCCGTGAACTCGATTCCCGGCTCAGGTGAAAGACGGGCGACACTACTTCCTTGAAAAGGCCCAACCACATGCCGCTCAGCACGACCCTGTCCGACGCCGAGCTGATCGAACGGTCATGGCGAGATCCCGAGGATTTCGCCCTGCTGTTCGACCGGCACGCCGGACAGATCCACCGATATGTGGCCCGCCGGCTCGGCGACGACGTGGCCGACGACGTCGTCTCCGAGACGTTCCTCGCCGCGTTCCGGCAGCGCCGCGACTACGACACCGCCCGGCCGGAGGCCCTTCCCTGGCTGTACGGCTTCGCGACCAACTTCATCCGCCGCCACCGGCGGGCCGAGATCCACCGCTACAAGGCGTACGCGAAAGTGGGCGCGCTCCCCGACGCCGGCGACGCCGCCGAACAAGCCCTTGAGCGGGCGAGCGCGCACGCCGTACGCCGGCCGCTCGCCCAGGCGCTCGCCTCGCTCAAGAGCCGCGACCGCGACGTCCTCTTACTCGTGGCCTGGGCCGACCTCACCTACGAGGAGGTCGCCGACGCCCTGTCCATCCCGATCGGGACCGTGCGTTCCCGCCTCAACCGCGCGCGGGCCATCGTCCGCGACGTCCTCGGCAGCACCGACCCCACGACGGAGCAGACCTCATGAACGACCGGACCGACCTGGCCGAACTGCGCGATCTGTTCGCCGACCAGCCGCACCCCACGGCGGAGCGCCTGGCCCCCGCCCGTACCGCCCTGCTGGCCGAAGCCCGTACGAAGCGGCGGCCGGTCGGGCCGCGGCGCGTGTCGCTGGCGGGCGGGCTGGTCGCGGCGATGGCCGCGGGAGTGATCGCCGTGCAGACGTTCGGCTCCGGCGCGCCCGCGAGCGCCGCCGAGGTCCTGCGGCTGGCGGCCGAGGCCGCCACCGCCGCCCCCTGGCCGGAGCCCCGCGACGACCAGTACCTCCACTACGAGCGGATCGCGGAGACCCGCAGCGAGAACGGGGTTCCCAATGTCGGCCCGCGCCACGTCACGGGCGAGGTCTGGGAGTCCGTCGACGGCTCCCGCCCCGGACTCCTCTGGCACAAGCCGCCCAAGTCCAGGCCGCAGAGCCCCGAGTACAAGGAACTCCTGACCCGCTGCCCCGAACGCGGCGCCGGCCGCCCCGCCTACGCCGACCTCCGGAAGTGGCCGACCGACCAGGAGCAGCTCCGGCGCAAGCTGGCCGGATACCCGATGACCGCCGGCAAGGACGCCGCGGCCCGGACCTGGAACGCCGTCATCAACCTCCTCGGCAGCCCGGTCCCGCCCGAGCAGCAGGCGGCCATCTTCAGGATCGCCGCGACCCTGCCGGGCATCGAGACGGAGGAGCTCGAGGACGCCACCGGCCGATCGGGCATCGCCGTGACCCGGGTGGACGACCGAGGCCCCGGAGGCGCCGTCTCCCGCGAGTCCCTCATCTTCGACAAGAGCTCCTACGTCCTCCTGGGCGGCCAGGAGCTCGTGCCGGGGCACGGACGTGAGGTCTGGTCCCTCACCCGCCCGCAGCTCACCGACGTGCTCCCGGCCTGGTCCACGTCCGTGAAGCGGGAAGGCTGCGTCTAGTCGCGCGGGGCCAGGCCGTGCTCGTAGGCGTAGATGACGGCGCGCACCCGCGAGGGCAGCCCGAGTTTGCGCAGGATGCTGGCGACGTGGGTCTTGACCGTGCCCTCCTCGATGGTGAGGGCACGGGCGATCTCCGCGTTGCTGAGCCCCCGGGCCAGTTGGCGGAGCACCTCCAGCTCACGGGTGGTCAGCCGCTGCCGCGCGTCGGCGGCCGACGCGGGCGACAGCCGTGCGAAGCGGTGGATCAGTCGGGTGGTGACCTTCGGGTCCACCAGTCCGTGCCCGCCGTGCAGCGCCCGTACGGCCTCCAGCAGCAGCTCGGGGTCGCTGTCCTTCAGCAGGAACCCCGAGGCCCCCGACTGGAGCGCCCCGAACAGGTACTCGTCGGTGTCGAACGTCGTCAGCGCCAGCACCCTCGGCGGCGTCTCCACCTCGGCGAGCTGCCGGATCGCGGCGATCCCGTCGACGTAGGGCATGCGCAGGTCCATCACGACCACGTCGGGCCGCCGCCACAGCGCCAGGTGCACGGCCTCGGCCCCGTCGGCCGCCTCGCCGACGACCTCGATGTCGGGCTCGCCGTCCAGCGTCAAGATCAAGGCTTCGCGTACGGCCTGCTGGTCGTCGGCGATCAACACCCGGATGGTCACGCCACTTCCTCCTTCAGAGCTCCGGTGGTGCGTCGATCGGGACGGTGGCCTCGACCAGCCAGCCGTGGCGCGGGCCGGGGCCCGCCGTGAGGGTGCCGCCGTGGCGCTGCGCACGTTCGCGCATGCCTCTGATGCCGCGCCCCTCCGCGCCGGCGCGGGCGTGGCCGTTGTCGGAGATCGAGACCGCCACCGCGGCCCGGCCGCGCCGGACCCGGACCTCCACCTCGGTGGCTCCCGAGTGGCGGGCGGCGTTGGTGAGCGCCTCCTGCACGATGCGGTAGACCGTACGGCTCACGCCGGGCGGCAGCGGGGGGCCGTGGCCCGTCCGGTGGACCGAGATCCGCAGGTGCGGAGTGGAGAGCCGGTGCGCCAGCTCTCCGAGGTCTTCCTGGTCGGGTTCCACGGAGGTCTCGCGGAGGGTGTCGAGGAGGGCGCGTACCTCTTCCAGCGCGGAGGACGACAGGTCGGCGATGGTGCCGAGCGCCTTGTCGGCGGCGGGCGTCCGGCCGCGCAGGGCCCGGCGGGTGGCCGTGGCCTGGATGCGGATCGCGGTGAGGTGGTGGCCGACACTGTCGTGCACGTCCCGGGCGAGCCCGGCGCGTTCCTCGGCGAGCGCGCGTCTGGCCTCGGCGTGGTCGAGCCGCGCCGCCTGCGCGGCCCGCTCGGCGTGCAGCCTCAGCATGCGGCCGACCGCCACGGGGGCGACGCCCAGGACGATCAGGTCGGTCAGCGTGGCGGCCCCGATCGACTGGGGCAGCAGCGTCCCGTAGATGACCACCCAGACGACGGAGGCGGCCAGGACCAGCCACGGCCGCCGGGTCCGATGGGCGGCGGCCGCGCAGAACAGGCAGGTGGCGACCAGCCGCCCCGGCCACCCCGGCACGGCCATGCCGACCAGCGCCACCCCGGCCGACAGGACGGCGGCGGTGAGGGGCAGCCTGCGCCAGATCAGCACCGGCAGGCAGCCGGCCAGGCTCAACCCGGCCACCACCGGCAGCTCCGGAGCCGGAAACCGCTTCTCCAGCAGGGTGACCGCGATGAGGACGATGGAGGCGATGACGACCACCAGGACGTCCAGCCGGGTTCCCTTCGGCAGCCTGCCGACCAGCCGCTCACGAAACGTCCGCAGCGTCGCCTCCCGAGGATGCCACCGTCACGAGCTGCGCGAAGTCGTCCCCGGCCGCGAGCCGGTCGATCAGTTTCAGCACCGCGTCACGTCCGCCGTTCGCCTGGACCCAGCGGCTCACCTGGCAGGCGGCCTTCGCGTACGCCTGAGGGTCCCTTCCGGCCATGCCGAACCAGTCCTTCAGTGACTCGGGAAGCGCGCCGCCGGTGTCGACCAGGCACCGGTTCCCGGCCGTCTCCGGCGCGAGATAGCGAGGGTCGCCGGAGACGAGCACCGCCAGGCCTTCGTCGAACCACTGCGGCACCTCTTCCTCCTTGCCCCTGAGCCGGACGTGCAGCTCCACATGGGAAAGCTCGTGCGAGGCGATCACCGGGTCCGCGCCGCGCGGCGACAGCATCACCGCCCGGTTCAGCACCGCGATCCCCCGCTCGCCGCCGCCGCCGATCCGCCGGTAGCAGGCGTCCGTCAGGCACACCAGGACGCTCGGCGAGCTCTCGCGGCCGCCGTAGAAGGCTCCGACGCGCTGCCGCGCCTGCTCGACGACGCCGGTCACGTGCCGGCGCTGCGCCTCCGACAGGTCCGGTTCGGCGTACACGCCGGGCTGGAGCTCCTCCAGGCCGTAACAGCCGGGGCAGGTGGTGGCCGCCACGGAGGGATAGGCCAACACCACCCCGGCCACCGCCGCCACGACCAGCGCGGCCAATCCGCCCAGCAGGAGCCTCCCTTTCCTGCGCCGCGCCCATGCCGCCATTTTTCCTCCCGTTCCGGTCAGTCCAAGCTTCCCCTGATCACTCACACGTCGTCCCGGCAGGGGGCAGCCGGCCGCCGACCAGATAGCGGTGTACGTGCTCCCGTACGCACGGGTCGCCGGACAGGTAAAGGGCATGACCTCCGGCGGCCTTCAGGTAGCGGGCGCCGGGCAGCCGGCCGGCCAGCCGGCGGCCGTCGGCGGGCGGGGTGGTGTCGTCGTGCTCGCCGCCCGCGATGAGCACGGGAGGCAGGCCCGGCGCCGCGACAGGGTGGGGCGGGTAGGTCCGGGTCGCCGGCAGGCCCGCGCAGTGGTTGGCCATCGGCCACACCGCGCGCCAGCCGATGTGCGGCGTGTCCCGGCGCAGGGCGCTCTCCAGCTTCTTGACCTGGTCGTAGCCGGGGTAGGGCAGGTCCGCGCAGAGGACGACGCGGGACAGGTCGGGGTCCGGAGCCCCCTCCACCTTGGCGAAGTACGAGGCGTCACCGGTCTGCGCGCGGGCCAGCCCGGCGGCCAGGCGCTCCCAGGTGTCGGCGAAGGAGAAGGTGGCGCGGGAGGCGATCTGGGTGTCGCTGATTCGCTCCCCGGGACCGGCCTCGGGGGCGGGGATGGGCTCGCGGCGGGCCCTCGCCATCACCTCGTCCCAGACCGCCACCGGGTCCTTGCCGCGCAGGGCGCAGGTCACGGTGCTCCGGCACCAGGCGGCGAACCGGGCGAAGTTGCCCTCCAGGGCCTTGGCGCGCGGCCGGAGCCAGGCACGCAGGTCGGGGGTGGTGTGGTCGAGGACGCTGTCGAGGTACATGCGGCCCACTCTGCGGGGGAACAGCTCGGCGTAGGCCTGCCCGAGCACGGTGCCGTGCGAGTTGCCGAAGTAGGTGAGCCGGGCCTGGCCGAGCGCCTTCCTGATCGCCTCCATGTCGTGCGCGATCTGCCAGGAGTTGAGGGTGCCCGACAGGACGCCGGCCTCCTCGGCGCAGGCCTGGCCGAAGGTGTGGTTCTTCACGGCGTACGCGTCGTAGGCCGCCTTGGTGGGGAACACCCACTCCGTGGCGAAAGGCGCGGGGATCGGGCAGTTGATCTTCGTCGAGCCGCCGAACCCCCGCGGGTCGAAGATCACGACGTCGAACCACTCGGTCAGCTCGGCGAACGCCTGCTTGGCCTGCCGGAGCAGCGCGATCTGCTCGCCGGGCCCACCGGTGTTGACCAGCAGCACGCCCTTCTTACGGGCCTGGTCCCTGGCGGGCAGCTTGGCGAGGCCGATCGCGACCTCAGGTCCCGATCGGCGTGCCCAGTCGGCCGGAACCTGGAGCTGCGCGCACTGCAGGCCGTCGCCGCAGTCCTGCCACGACGGCGGCGTGACCGGTGCGACGGCGAGAGCGGCGCCGAGGATGAGCGAGGCAGCGATGTTCACTCTGGAAGGATGGCGGCGGCCCGGTCGCCCGGGCGTCCCTCTTTCTGCATATCTTTCACGCTCGGTTCCTCGGCGCCCGCAGCATCGGGATCAGTACGGCGGCGGCGAGATGCATCAGCGACAGGATGATCTTCGTGCCCAGGGTGGCCTCGACACCGGCGATCGGCACGAAGGAGATCAGCAGGACCGCGCAGGCGCTCACGCTCCAGATGGTCCTCGCCCGGCGGGTGAAGCGCTCCAGCACTATCCGAGTGGCCGCTGGGCGTCGACGCCGACGAGGCGAGCGAGCTGACCGAGGCGGCGACCGCCGCGGGCGTCGTCCACGCGGTCGTCCTCCAGGGGCACCACTCGCCGAGCGCCCGCTTCGCCGCCGACCTCCTGGCCGAAGGCCGGATCGGCACGCTCGAATCGGTCACGCTGGTGGCGGAGGGCGCGCCCCTGGGCGGCAGCCGGATCCCGCCGGACCTGGTGTTCGGCCTCGACCCCGCGGAGGCGACCGACATCCTGACCATCATGGCCGGCCACTTCCTGGCCGCACTCGAACGGGTCACGGGCCCGCTGACCGAGGTCTCTGCACGACTCCCCCGCACGCACGACCGCGTGCTGGTCGCCGGGACGGAGCGGACCGTGCCCAACGCCACCCCCAGCCACGTGCTGCTGCACGGGCTGCTCGCGAGCGGCGCCACCGCCTCCGTCGCCGTGCACGGCGGCAACGGACCCGCCCGCGACGGGTTCCTGCTCAAGCTCGTCGGCAGCGACGGAACCCTGACCGCCGTCCCGGCCCAGCGGGGGACGTTCATCCACTGGGGCGACTGGGACATCAGGATCGGAGACGACATCCTGGCCGTGCCCGACGCCTACCGCACCGTCCCCGCCGGCGTCCGGTCCGGCCCGCCGGCCAACATCGCGGCCCTCTACCAGGAGGTCGCCCGGGCCATCGCCGAAGGCCGGCAGCCACACCCCAGCTTCGAGACCGGCCTGCGCCACCACCGGCTCCTCGCCGCCATCGAACGGTCCGCGGCGATGGAAGCGCCCGCGGAACTGGCGACCCGCCCGGCGTGACGCAGGGCTCGCATCAGCGCCGCAGACAGGTGAGGACGGCTTGGACGCGTTTGCGAACGGAGTCGTCGGCACCCGGGGCGAGCGTGGCGAAGATGCGGTTGATGTGTTCGGCTAAGGCGGCGGCGCCTCGGCTGTGAGTCCGGTTCCGTTTCCCGGTGAGGCGTCGCCATGTCCGTCGTCCTCGACAGTGACGAGCAGGGTCTCCTGGCGCGTCAGGGCCGCGTGGAGCGTCAACGTGGTGGCTCCACCGCCCGCCGGTCAGTCGATGCCTTCGATGATGCGGAAGTCGCGCTCGAAGCCGTCGGGGAGGGCCACCAGCGCCTTCTGGTATGCCTCGCTCTCGTACGCCGCGACGGCCTGTTCAAAGCTGTCGAACTCGATCAGAACGACGCGTTGCGTGATTCCGGCCTCGTGGGCGACGAGTCGACCGCCACGGGACGGGATCCGGGAAAGGACGCGCCCGCCCCCAGCCTGGACAGCCTGACCGGCCAGCTTGTCGTAGGCAGTCAGCCTCTCAGGGTCGGAAATGGCGGGGTAGACACTGACCCAGTAGCCCTTAGCCATGGAAATCTCCTGTGTTCGGCCGGACACGTCCGACTCAGTTGAATCGTCATATGTGCAGGTTAGGGCTTGCTGTGCGGCCGAGGGAAAGACCGGTACGGGATAGACTCAGAACGGATCATTATCAATCGGCAGGGAGAGCACGTGGCGCCGGACACGGTGAGCCTGCGGTACTTCCTGGTGCTGGCGCAGGAGTTGAACTTCACCCGCGCGGCCGCACGGATCGGTATCGCACAGCCCGCACTCAGCGCCAGGATGCGCCGATTGGAGGCGGAACTCGGTACGGCCCTGCTGGTCCGCAACACGCGTAGCGTCGTCTTGACCCCGGCCGGTGCGGCTCTGGCGGAGTCCGCGCCGCCCGCGCTGGCGGCGCTGGACCGGGCATGGGACACCGCCCGGAGCGCGGCGGCCGGTGAACTGGGCACGCTGCGCATCGGATACAGCCTCAGCGCCGGGGCCGAGACGGCACCGGCCCTGGTGGACAGGCTGATTCGCGACAACAGCGGACTCGAGGTCGGCGCGGTCCCGATGGCGACACCGGAGATCTCCCCCGCGGTCGCCGACGGCCGCATCGATGCCGGGATCACCCGCGGCGAACAGCCGGGCCGTGGCGTGCGCCGGTACCTGCTGCGGCGTCAGCGCATCGGGGTCCAGCTGGCGCAGCACCATCCACTGGCCGAACGCTCGGAGATCGAGATCGCCGACGCGGCCGCGTATCCGCTGCGACTCCCGGACCGCGCGGCCAACCCCGTGATCCACGATGAGCTGTCCGCACTGTTCCGGGACATCCGACCACACCCCCGATTCCACACGCCCGCAGTCTCTTTCGACATGTCTCAGCGCGACCTGCGCGACGGGGTCACCCTCGCCCCGGCCGGAGAAGCCGCGGTCACGGCATCACCGGCCGGTCTCACCTGGCGACCGCTGCGGGGCGCGCCCAGCCTGACGATCCACCTGGTCCTCCCACGCGAGCAGTCGCCGCTTCACCGCCGCATCCGCGCCGTCGCCAAAACCCTGGCGCACGAGCTGCACTGGCTGCAGGACTGACGCGCAAGAGGTCAAGCGAGACGGACGCCCGCGATGGCGAGGCCGAAGACCTTGCGCCCGGACGCCGAAATCTCGGGCTGGGCGATCGCCGCCGCGCTGTTCCTGTCGTACGGCTCGGTGGAGAAGCACGTGACGCAGATCTTCACCGAGGCTCGGCCCTGCCCCCTTCCGACAACGACCACCGCCGGGTTGCACTACCTGGAGGCCTGAAGATCGTCGACAGGCGGCTTACGGCGGCGCTGCCGGTCGTACCGACACCCCCGTCTCCGCCGGGATCGACATGTCTGTCGTCATCATGACCCGTCGGAGGCGTGCAGGACGAAGGCCAGCACGTCGGCGAGCAGTGCCTGCTCCTGGTCTCTGGTCGAGCCGGCGCCGTGGCCGCCGTGCTCCTCGATGCGCAGCAGCACCGGCCTGCCGGAGGCCGTGCTCGCCTGCAGGCGGGCGGCCAGCTTCGCCGGCTGCCACGGTGGCACCCGCGAGTCGCGCAGGCCGGCGGTCAGCAGCACCGCCGGGTACGGCACGCCGTCCCGGACCCGCAGGTAGGCGTCGATGATCAGCAGGGCGCGCAGGCCCTCCTCGGTGGTGACGCTGCCGAACTCGGGCACGTTGACCGGCCCGCTCTCGCCGAACTCGTTGCGTGTGGCGTTCACCGTCGGCGCCTGGAGCGCCATGGCCGCCCACAGATCGGGGCGGCGCACCAGCGCGCCGCCGGTGGGGATGCCGCCGGCGCTGACGCCCTTGGCGGCCAGCCGCGCCGGGCGGGTGTAGCCGAGGGCGATGAGGTGTTCGGCGCAGTCGATGAGGTCCGTGATGGTGGCCTCCTTGCGCTCGCCGCGCCCGGCCTCGTGCCATTCGCGGCCGTAGGCGCCGCCGCCGCGCAGGTGTGCGACCGCGTAGACGCCGCCGAGCTCGTACCAGGCGAGCATCTCGGGATGGAACTCCGGCAGGTCGATCATCCCGTCGGAGCCGTAGCCGGTGAGCACGGTGGGGTTGTCGCCGTCCAGCTCCAGGTCCTTGTGGTGGATGACCGTGAGCGGGATCGGCGTCCCGTCCCTCGCGGGCACGTGCAGGGTGCGGGCGTGCACGTCGCCGAAGTCCACCGGTGAGCGGGGCGCCAGCCCGGTGTCCTGGAGGGACTGGCCGTCGTAGCGGTAGAGCCGTGGCGCGTCGGTCCAGCCGGCCATCAGCAGCAGGGCTTCGGGCCGCTCGGGGTGGGTGGTCCACTCCAGGATGGCGCCGTCCATCGGCATCGGGAGGTCCGTGAGTTCGCCACCGGACAGGGGCGCGTGCCGTACCCGGCTGACGCCACCGTCGAGATCGCGCACCAGCAGCCGGTCGCCCACCACCCGCACCGTCTCCACCACCCGCTCACTGGCGGGCACGACCACTCGGGCTCGGGACAGATCTGGTGCGGCAAGCGGAACGGCCAGCACGCGGGAGCGCGGCGCGTCCCGGTGGGAGACCAGGTAGAGGGTGTCGTGGCTGGTGGCGAAGGCGGTCACGCCGTCCGCTGCGCCCGCGACCAGCCGCCACGGGCAGGTGGCAGGATCGGCCAGTCCGGTGCGTGGCGCCACGTATATCGTGCAGTCGCTCAGCTGCTCGCGGGTCCAGGGCCAGGGACTGAGCGCGCCGTGGGAGACGATCGCGAGCATCCACTCGCCGTGCGGCGGCACCACCAGGAAAGGCCGGTCCCGCGGGGTCAGCTCGACGTGGGGGTTGAGGCCGCGGGCCAGCACCACCGTGTCCTGCGCCGGGTCGGCGCCCAGGTGATGCAGGAAGGAGCGGCTGTCCAGGCGGTGCTGCTCGGCGTAGCGGTGATAGACGAACGACCGGCTGTTCTCCAGCCAGCTCAGGAAGGCGAAACGCGTCGTGGGCGGGATCGTCTCCCGCAGGGCTCCGGAGTCGGCGTCGATCACGTGGATGGCGCTGTCCTCCGACCCGGAGGCGGAGACGGCGCAGGCGACGTGACGGCCGTCGGGGGAAGGCACGTACCAGTCGATGGCGTGGTGCCCGTCGCCGGGCACCGTGCCGGGGTCGAACAGGAGTCTGCTCGCTCCGCCGGCCTCGGTGACCGTCAGCACCGGCACGGGGGCGTCCGGCTCGCGTACCAGGGCGAAGACCTTGTCGGCTGCCAGCGCGAGGCCGAAGTACCGCGTGAGCGCGCTGCCCAGCTCGCGGATCCGGGTCAGCAGGGCGGCGCGGTGCGGCAGGGCGTCCAGGTGCTCGCGGGCGTGCCTGGCCTGGCCGTCCAGCCAGTGGTGGAACTCCTCGCCTTCGGTTTCCATCCACCGGTAGGGGTCCTCGAGCGTGATGCCGTGGAGGGTCTCGCGGGCGACGTCCACCCGGGCGATCGGGGGTTCGGTGATGTCGCTCATATGCGCATGATCATATGTTGAAGATCCAGTGGCTCATCGGACATGGGATCACCCGTCCCTCCGCCGGCCGGATCGCCTCTCCCCTGCCGACGCCGTGATCAGTACAACCAGATCGCGTTGCGGCGGTGCCGCGCGGGATGGACTTCGAGGTCCTCATGTAGCACCGCCAGGTATTTCCTGGCGCGCTACTGGAAGCCGCTCGGTCCCGTTGATCGCTGGTGCGTCATGGCCGGACCCTAGCATCGCAGGCGGCGGGAGCGCAGGACGGCGAGGGCGGCTGCGGGGTCGTCGGCGAACAGGCGGATCGTACGGACCTCCGCGCGCCTGCCGAGCGGCCGGACGGCCGTGACCGGCTCGGTCAGCTCCAGCACCAGGTTGGTCTGGGACGCCACCGCCACGGCCAGCCGATCGCCGTCCACCTTGACCGTGCCGTTCTCGTTGAGGTTGCGGACCTGCCGCACTTGCGCGATCCGCTCCCGCGGGACCCGCAGGTCGAAGAAGGCCCCGTAGCGGATGCGCACCTCGTCCTCCGAGACGACGTGCGGGCGGGTGACGCACGCCGCGATGACCGCGAGCACGATCAGGACCGCGTACGCGTCGGCGACCAGGACCACGGCGCGCAGGCCGGCGGGCGCGCCGAACGCCCGCAGCAGGACTTCCGCGACGACCAGCTCCACGACCATCGCGCCCAGGAAGATCATCATCGTGAGGGTCTGCGCGCGGGAGTAGGAAACGGCGGTGGCGCCGTCGGGCACGCCGTGGCGCCGTCGGGCGATCCACAGGGCGAGGCTGATCATGCCCTTCAGGTCGAACCCCATGATCCGCCGCACCTGCTCGGGAACCAGCTGCTCGTAGGCGGCACGGCATGCCCTCCAGCGGTCCGCGCCGCCCCGGCGCGCCGCGGCGTACAGCCGGTACGCGGTCACCGCCTCCAGCACGAGCATCGCGGCGACGACCACCTCGGCCACCGCGACCACGGGCAGCGGGAGCGACACGCCGGACACGAGCAGGACCGCGAGCACCAGCTCCGCGGGAACCACGGCGTACAACGCGGCACGCGCGACCTTCACCATCACCCGCGCTCCTTCAGCTGTGTCACGAGCAGCCGGAAGACCTCGCCCTGGGCGGCGGGCACTTCCCGCAGCAGCTCCTCCAGCCAGTGGCCGTTGCCGGCGTCGTCGAGGCTCGCGAGCATCACCGAGACCATCTCGTCGGGAAGGTGGTCGGCGAGGTCACGCGCGACCACGGCGATGCGCGGATCACCGGGGTCGGCGCCGGCGAGCTCGTCCAGCCGGGCGATGAGGGCATTTCCCCGCGCGTACGCCTCGGGCTCGGTGAGGGGACGCAACAGATCGGCGAACTCGGCCCGGTCCGCCGGGTCGCCCACGGTGGCGACCAGGGTCAGCAGCTCGCGGTCGAACTCGGCGAACGCCGAGCCTCCGGTGGGAAGGCCGCGCAGCACCTCGGCCATGTCGGGCGACACCGTCGAGTCGGGGTGCAGGTCCGCCTCCGCCAGCAGCGCCGCCAGCCGGGCCCTTCTGGCGGCGATGGCCGCTTGCTGCCTGGCCAGGTCGGCGTCCAGCTCCAGAAGCACCTCCCGCAGCTCCCGGCCCTGGTCGTCGGCCAGGACGTCGCGGACCTCGTCGAGAGAAAGGCCGAGTTCGGCCAGCCGCCGTACGCGGGCGAGCGCCACCGCGTCGCGCAGCCGGTACTCGCGGTAGCCGTTGGCCAGCCGTTCGGGCTCGGGGAGGAGCCCCAGGTGGTGGTAGTGGCGTACGGTCCGGGTGGACACCCCGACCATCGCCGCGAGCTCGCTGATCCTCATGCGGTCATTAGAAACGTTGACGCTACGTCATGGTCAAGCGCCGTGATCTTCTCGGCGGTACGCCTGATCGCGCGGCGCGCCACCGTCCGCCGCCAGGCGGGTGAGCCACTCGCGCAGCAAGTGCAGCTCGGCCTCGCTCAGGACGCCGGCCTCGTCGGCCTCGTCGGGCAGAGCGGCGCGCAGCGCGCGGGCCGCCGCGGCGGGGCCGGTCTCCTCGGCGGGGACCATCGGTTCGGCGCGGGTGATGGCGGCGACCATGGCCTCGCGCAGAACGGTCAGCAGCGCCGGATCGCGGCGCTCCGGCGGGGTGGAGTGCCAGGTGATGACCGCGCCTCGGCCGGTGGCCTGGATGATCTGGGCGGCCAGCTCCTCGCCGACCCGCAGCCATCCCCCGGCCGCCAGCCGGCGCACCCGGCCGTGGAGGATCTCCAGGCCCGCGCGGTGTGCCAGGTCCGCTCCCCGGCCGGTGGCCCTGTTCATCACCGCGAACAGCTCGGGGCGGGAGATCCCGAACTCCACCACCGTGTCCCAGCCGCGGCGCAGGTCCTCCACCGCGTCCTGCGGTTCGGGGTCGAGCAGCGCGCGCTTGCTCTCCAGGAACTGGGCGTAGCCGTGCTCGGCGACGGCCTCCAGAAGCCCTTCCTTGTCGCCGAAGAGCCGGTAGATCGCCGGCGGCTGCATGCCGGCCGCGGCGGCGACCGCGCGGGTGCTCACCGCGTCGGGACCGCCGCTCTCCAGCAGTTCGACGGCCGCCTCGACGATGCGGCGGCGGGGGCTGTCGGTGGTGTCGGTGGTGTCGCGGGTAGCCATGAACCAACGATACCGGGGATTTGGTTCCACTGATATTTCAGTGTTAACGTGAAAGTGATTCCACTGGAAACAGCGTGGGGAGAACCCTGTGATCATCGTGACCGGAGCCACCGGAAAGCTCGGCCGCCGCACTGTCGAACGCCTCCTGGAGCGCGTGCCCGCCGACCGCGTCGGCGTCAGCGTTCGCGATCCCCGCAAGGCCCGGGACCTCGCCGACCGCGGCGTCCGCGTCCGGCAGGGCAGCTTCGACGACCCCGCCTCGCTCGTGCACGCCTTCGAGGGGGCCGAGCAGGTGCTCCTCGTCTCCCTCGATCGCGTCGGCGAGGAGTGCGTCACCGGCCACCGCAACGCCATCGACGCCGCCGTCAAGGCCGGCGTCGGCCGCATCCTCTACACCAGCCAGATGGGCGCCGCCCACGACTCCCGCTTCCAGGCGTGCCGCGACCACGCCCGCACCGAGGACCTGCTGCACGCCACCGGCCTGCCCTGGACCGCGCTGCGCAACGGCTTCTACGCGGCCAGCGCCCTGCACTTCCTGGAGCCCGCCCGCCACACCGGCGACATCGCCCTCCCCGCCGACGGCCCCGTCGCCTGGACCGGCCACGACGACCTCGCCGAAGCCACCGCCGTGATCCTCGCCGAGGAGGGCCGCTTCGAGGGGCCCACCCCGCCGCTCACCGGCCCGGCGGCGCTCGACTTCGGCGCCGTCGCCGAGCTCGCCTCCCAGGCCACCGGACGGCCCTTCACCCGTACCGTCGTCTCCGACGACGCCTTCCACGAGCAGTTCCTGGCGCACGGCGCCCCGGCCCCGATCGCCGACCTGATGCTGAGCATCTTCGCGGCGGCACGGAACGGCGAGTTCACCGCCGTCGACCCGACACTCGCCGGGCTGATCGGACGGGAGCCCGCCACCTTCGGCGCCCTGCTGGAGCGCGCCTGGGCCGATTAGTGCCGATGCGACGCCTGCTCCTACCGGCTGATCTGACGCGGGGCCGCCACCGCGAGAAGTTTGTCCGGGTTGCGGATGGCGTAGAAGTTGGTGATCCTCCCGCCGGCGATCTCGATCAGGAAGACGCCTTCCAGGCGCTCGCCCCTGAGGACCATGGCGGGGGTGTTGTTGCAGTTGACCCGCTCGATCCGCAGGTCCCCCGGCCGGCCCAGGCGGAACAGGTTCACGAGAACCGCGGCCACCTTCTCCGCGCCCACCACCGGCCGGCGCGCCGCGGTGGTCTTGCCGCCGCTGTCGGCGGTCCACGCGACGTCCGGCGCGAGCAGCGCGAGCAGCCCTGCCAGGTCGCCGGTGGCCGCCGCCGTCATGAACTGCTCGATGATCCGCGCGGTCGTGGCGGCGTCCACGGGCTCGAAGCGTCTGCGTCGCGCCCGTACGTGCTCGCGGGCGCGGTGCGCCACCTGGCGAACCGTCGCCACTGACTTGCCCACCGCCGCCGCGATGTCGTGGTACTCGAAGCCGAACACCTCGCGCAGCACGAACACCGCACGCTCGTCGGGGGTGAGCGTTTCGAGCAGCACGAGCATCGCCATCGACACCGACTCGGCGAGCAGCACGTCGGCCGAGGCGTCGTTCTCCTCCAGCAGCAGCGGCTCGGGCAGCCACGAGCCGACGTACTCCTCGCGACGGCGCGCGCTCGCCCGCAGGGCGTTGAGCGCCTGCCGGGTCACCAGCCGCGCCAGGTACGACTTGGTGTCCCGCACCGTCGCGAGGTCCACCTCGGCCCACCGCAGATAGCTGTTCTGCAGCACGTCGTCGGACTCCGTCACCGAGCCGAGGATCTCGTAGACGATCGTGAACAGCAGCGGCCGCAGCAGGGTGAACCGCTCGGCATGCTCGTCGGTGTTCACGGCGAGGTGACCGCCCGCGCAGCGGAGGCCGGCTGCTCGGGACGCGGGCCGCCCTTGAACCAGGCGGCCGAACCCGGCCTGCGGGCCTCACGGCGGATCCTCGACACTGCGAACCTGCAGGTCAACTCCTTGATCACCGCGCCCATGCGACCGCCGACGTGGACGTTCATGGCGGTGTCGTCCTTGCCGGCGACCTGCCGTACGGCGCTCCGCCGGCCCAGGCTGACACACGCCCCCGAGAAGGCCAGGTCGATCACGGCCGGTTCGGTTCCCGCGATGCGGCTCAGCACGGTGTTGGCCGCCTGCGCCCCGAGCGGCCCGGCGGCGTAGCAGCTCATCCGCAGCGGCCGGCCCGATGGTGCGGCGGCGTCCCCGGCCGCGACGATGCGCTCGTCGTCGACGCTGGTCAGCGTCTCGTCGGTGAGCAGCCGGCCCAGCGCGTCGGTACGCAGCCCGCTCGCCGCCGCCAGCTGCGGCACCCCGAAACCGCCCGCCCAGATGGTCAGCGCGCTCGCACGCACCGCGCCGTCGGCGAAGACGACCGCGTCCGGCCGGACCTCGCTGACCATGGCGTCCTCCAGCACCGCGGCACCGTGACGGGACAGCCACCTGGCGACGGCCCGGCGGCCCGACGGGCTGAACGACGGCGCCAGGCTCCGGCCGCACACCAGCGTGACCGCGCGTCCTTGCTCGGCCAGCTCGGCGGCCGTCTCGATGCCGGTCAACCCGCCGCCGACCACGGTGACCGGCGCATCGGGAGCCAGCTCGTCCAGCCTGGCGCGCAGCCGCTGCGCGGCCTCGAACTCGGCGATGTCGAACGCGAAGTCGGCCGCGCCGGGCACCGACGACGGTATCGCTCCGGTGCTGCCGATCGCGTAGAGGACGTGGTCGTAGTCCAGCGCCCGGCCCGACGCCAGCCGCACGGCGCGGGCGGCGGTGTCGATGCGCGTCGCGCTGTCGACGACCAGTTGGATGCCCTCGCCGAGCAGGGTGCCGTAGTCCACCGTGGCCTCGCCGGTGCCGGCCACGTACTGGTGCAGCCGTACGCGTTCGACGAACTCCGGGCGGGGGTTGACCAGGGTGATGTCCACGTCGGCGCGCATCCGCAGATGATTGGCCGCGAGTGTCCCGGCGTAACCGCCGCCGATGACGACGACCTTGTGGGGCGTGTGGTGTTCGGTCATGCCCTCAGGACACCGCGGATCGCTGGGACGTGACATGACGCGCTGTGATACGCGTCACTTCGTTCACGTGTCAGCCGCCGGGTCGCATCCCGAGGATGTACGCCGCGGTGAGCGCGACGGCACGGTCCTCGTCCTGCGACAGATCCGCGAGGGCCCGTGACGCCGTCGTTCCTGGGATGTCCGCGAGCGCCTGTGTCAGCCGTAGGCGGGCCGGCGATGCGACGGTGTCACGGGCGAGGCGATCGACGAGCATGGCAGCGATCTGATCCGCCGACGCGGAACGACTCGCCAGCGCGCTCAGGGCATCGGCCGCATCGACGTCGTTCGTCCCCTCGACGATCATGTCGACGAGCGTCGGTACGGCTTCGGCCACGCCACGGGCCCCCAGCGCCAGAGCCGCGTACCCGCGGACCACGACGTCGGGGCTCGTGAGGGCTTCGCGCAGCAGCGCGGTCGCCGTACCGTCCGGGATCTCGGCGATGGACTGGACGGCCCGCTTGCGCACCTCGGCCACCGGCGAGCCGAGACCCTCCGCGAGCAGCGCCAACCCGTCGTCGCCCGCTTGCGCCAGCGCCCATCGGAGGGCGCCGGCGACGTTCGGGTCCGTCTCGTTCAGCACCGCCTCGACCAGCGCTTCCACCGGCGCCGGGCCCTCCTCGACGGAGGACAGGGCCGCGCGCTGGCGCCTGCCGGCGCTCTTCGAGCCCAGCGCTTGCAGGAGCGCGACGGTCTGGAGCACGTCCTGCCAGTCCGTAGGTTCGGCAGCGCCGATCCGGCGCAGCCGCGTGAGCAGCCGCGTCTCGGCGGCGATGCGTTCCCGCGTCTGGCGGATGAGGTCGCCGACGAGTTCCGCGGGCCTGAAGTCAGGATCATCGAGCGCGCGCCCGACTTCACGCAGCGACAGCCCCAGCGAGCGCAGGCTCTCGATGTGGAAGATCCGCTCGATGTCCTCGCTGGAGTACTCGCGATAGCCGCCGTCACTGCGACCCGTCGGCCGTACCAGGCCGAGCGAGTCGTAGTGCCGGAGCATGCGGGCGCTGACCCCCGACCGGCGCGCCACCTCACCGATCAACACGGCCCGTCATTCCCCCTCGCCGGTGCCTCCGAGTGCCACCACACGCTTGGCCTCCTCGATCGCGTACGCCATCCCGGCGTCCGGGTCGCGCAACAGCTTCTCCGTGGCGATCGCGTGTGCGCGTACCCGTGGGTCGGGGTCCGTCATCGCGGCGCGCAGCGTCGGCTCGATCACCTCACCGAGCGCGACCAGCGCCCTGCTGAGGCTCAGCCACATCTCACGCCCGCCCCGCCCGAGCTGCGTCGCCAGCACCGCGACCAGCTCGGGCACTTCATCGTCGGGCACGAGCACGACCGCCGTCCGCCAAGCGCTCCGCGCCACCTCGTCGTCGGCGTCGCACAGCAGCGCCCGCGTGATCGCCGGCCACGCGCGCCGATCCCCGATCTTGGACAGCGTGTGCAACGCCTGGCTTCGTGCCTGCGCGTGCTCCGAGCGGACCTCCTCGACCAGCGCCGGGACCGTCATCGACGCCGGGTGGCGTGTGAGCGCCCACGTCAGCATGTCACGCACCGGGAACGCGGGCTCGACCGCGCAGCGTTCGATGAGCTTGTCGATGAAACGCGGGTCAGGGCTCGTGCCGAGGGCCAGCGCCGCCCGCAGCCGTACTGACGAGTCGCCGGCCTCCAGCCCCTGCAACGCCGGGAACGCATCTGTGTCCTGTTTCGCCATGGCCATCGGGACCACCTCCTTGAGGCCAGTGAAGACCTTGTCACAGTGTCAAGGTCAAGCGAGACACCGCTGAGCGGCTAGCAAGGCGTGCTCTTCAGATAACGATCGTTGAATGAAGCCAACCTCCGCTTTCACTTCACGATGAGGGGCACTTCCCCCGCCTCGGGAATACTCGCCTCCGCCCTCCAACGCCACCGTGAGTGGCCGCAGTAGCCGCCTCAAGGCGCTGGCCGGCACGCCCGGGGGCTCTGGCTCGCCAAGCACGACGGCCAGCCACTGGCGCAGCTGGAAGCTGGGCGGGCATTACGGGATGTCGCCCTCGACGATCTGGCCACCGGCCTGGACTCGACGGCCAGCATCCGCTCCCCGGGCCGCCTGGAGTTCCTCTACTGCGCCAAGGCTTCCAGGTCCCAGATGTTGATTCTGCCGTCCCGGCCCGCGCTCAGGGCGACGTGGCGCCCTTTGAGGATGGCGGTCCGAACCGTGTCGACTCTCCCCTTGTGGCCGATCAGCGGATCGCCGAGCTGCGTGCCGGTCGTCAGGTCCCAGAGGCGCACCGTCGCGTCGGCGCCCCCGCTCACCGCCAGGGCACGCTCACCGACCACCGCCGTATCCATGGCTTCGACGGCGTCCTCGTGGCCAGTCAGCGGATCGCGGATGGGGTCATCCCCGTGCTCGTCGGTCAGGCCCCACACCTGGATCTCGTCCTCAACACCCGCCACCAGGATGGGGTCACCCGTCAGCCTCGTCAATGAGACGGCCAGTACACGTTTCTCGTCGGTGTCGAACATCCTCACTTCCTCGCCCGCTGTCAGATCCCACACAGCCACTCCTTCGTCCATCCCGCCCGCCGCCGCCAGCGAGGAGCCAAGGCTGTGTGAGGCCGTGAGGCAGGCGATGCGGCCAACCTCGTTGACCAGTTCCAGCGGCGCCTCCGCGGACGGCCCCCACACCAAGATCTCCTCCGCGTACTGCGTCGCGGTCACGAACAACGGCGGCCCCTCACCCCGCACCTCGGTGATGGCCGCAAGGTAGGGATCGTCGAAACGTGCGCCCCGGATCAGTTCGCCGCTGTCCAAATCCCAGAAGGCAAACCCCTGTTCATCGCCTCCCGCCGCCAGGACCACCCTGCCTCCGGACATGACCGCGGCTACCGCATGGATGTCGTTGTCAGCATGGGGATACTGGGCGGTCAGCGGGTCCCCCGCGCAGGCGAAGGCCAGCGGCCGCTCCTGCCACACGTCTCGGAGGGGATCCCACGTCCACACTCCTCCATACCTCGAGTCGGCGCAGACCACGAGCGGCCCAGCCGCGGTCTCGACCAACGTGAAGTCCATGATCCGGGACGAGGAGGGCACTTCACTGCTCAACATGGCTAACGGCGCACGCATCACGCGAAGCTACCATCCAAGATCTTCTTGTGCATGCGTCTTCTACCAGGCAGTGAACATCCGCACACACGAGCGCCAAAACGTCGCGGTTCCGCAGTGAACAGAGCGGAATGAATCCAGCGCGATTACGCGATCGTGTGTGTTTCCGCCGGTCGGGCTTCCGGTGACCCGCTTATGTCAACCGCTTCAGAACGATCGCACGGCGCGCAGCTCCCGTACCAGGTGGTCGCGCACGCGGCCCACGGCCGGCCGGGTGCGCGCGCCGGAGCGGACCGCGAGGTAGCCGGTGTTGATCGGCGGCTCCTCCGGCTCAGCGAGCGTCACGAGCGTGCCCGCCTCCAGGTCCCGCCGGCACAGGTACGCAGGCAGCACCGACACGCCCATCCCCGCCCGTACCGCGCTCAGCACGCCCCGCAGGTCGGGCATGACGACCTGCGCCGCCATCGACGGGCGGCGGCCGAAGACGCTGCGCCAGTAGCGGCGCACGATGGGCAGGTCCTCGGCGTAGGCGACCAGCGGCTCCGCCGGCCCGGCGCCGGGCGCGGCGACCAGCAGGAACTCCTCGTCGTACACCGGGTCGGACTGCACGCCGCGCAGCCGGGGCCTGATCGTGGACAACACGAGGTCCAGCCGCCCGGCCGCCAATCCGGCCAGCAGGTCGTCCGACAGGCCCAGGGTGACGCGCAGCCGCAGCCCGTCCCGGACGAGCGGGGCCAGCATCGGCATGACCACCTCGCTCAGGAATTCGGCGGGCCCGCCCAGGTGCACGGCCTCGTCCGAGGGCAGCTCCGAGGCCACCACCTCGTCCAGCGCGTCGAGGCCCGGCGCGACCCGGCGGGCCAGCTCGTCTGCGGCGGGCGTGGGTGCGACCCCGCGCGCCAGCCGGTCGAACAGCGGCCGGTCCAGCGTCGCCTCCAGCGTCTTGACCTGCGCGGTCACCGCCGGCTGCGACAAGCCGAGCGTCTGGGCGGCGGCGGTTATGGAGCCGGTCCTGTAGACGGCGAGGAAGGTGCGCAGCAGGTCGAGCGATAGTGGCGACATATCACTATTCTGATGGCTTGGGGCCGCGATCGTTATTTGTTGCTGATGGCTCGGCGGAGGCATCCTGAACGCATGACGAAGCGTGTACTCATCGCCCTGACCAGCAATGACGACCTCGGCGGCGTGGAGAAGACCGGTTACTACGTGCCCGAGGCCGCCCACCCGTGGGAGATCTTCCGCAAGGCCGGCTTCGACGTGGACGTGGCCAGCGTCAAGGGCGGCGAGCCGCCCCAGGACGGCTACGACCCCGGCGACCCCGCCCAGGCCGCGTTCGTCGCCTCGCCCGAGCAGCGCGACACTGCCCGCCTGGCCGACGTGGACGCCTCCCGCTACGACGCCGTCCTGTACGCCGGCGGCCACGGCACCATGTGGGACTTCCCCGATGACCCCGACGTGCGGCGGATCGGGCGCGAGGTGTACGAGCGGGGCGGCGTCGTGGCGGCCGTCTGCCACGGCCCCTCGGCGCTGGTGAACCTGACGCTGTCCGACGGGTCGTACCTGGTGGCGGGCAAGCGGGTGGCGGCCTTCACCAACGCCGAGGAGGAGTTGCGCGGCGTGGCGGGCGTCGTGCCGTTCCTGCTGGCCGACGCGCTGACTACGCGCGGTGCGCGGCACGAGCCCGGCGAGAACTGGCAGGCGCAGGTCGTGGTGGACGGCCGCCTCGCCACCGGCCAGAACCCGGCCAGCGCCGCCCCCCTGGCCGAGCGGGTGGTCGAGCTGCTCACCGAACAGCGGGCCTGAAGCGGGCAATCGCCTCCGGGATGGTGATTGCGCGCCAAGGGCGCGGGCCCAGAGCATCGAGGAGTAAGCCATGGGCCAGGTCCATTCCAGCCGTTCGGCCAATGGGGCCTGCCGGGCCGGGTTGGCGGTCAGGGCTGGCTAGCGCCCGCTCATCGGCCCGCCGCGCTTCCTCACGGCGACCCAGGTCCCGCAGCAGCTCAGCGTGGGTGGCGTGAGCGGCGCCTGGCCGAGCTCCTTCAGCTCGGCCAGCGCCGCCTCAGGATCCTGAACATGCCGCCTCCTCACCTCACTGGAGCTGTGACCGTCACGGTGGCCCGGTACTAACCCACGCTCACCGTGACCGGACCGGCGACGGGCGACGTCGGCGAACGGCTCGAATTCAGCGGCACCTTCGGCGCCGACGGCATCACCTTCCCGCCGACGGTCATCACCGTCACGCGCAAGGTCGTCAGCCCGGACGGCACCGTCACCATGAAGGGCCTGATGAAGTTGTCGCCCGCCGCCGACGGGTCGTTCAGCTTCTCCGACACGCCCACCACGGCCGGCGAACACACGTACAACGTCACGTTGGTCGGCGGCTCGGCCGTCGAGCCGACGAGGACCACCCACGTGGTCACCGTCCATCAGCCGCCCGCGTAGCATCCCGACGCCCGGGTGACGGCGACCCGACCCATCGTCACCCACTCGTCCCCAGTGCGACGGGTTCGAGGCGACGGTCGGTGTCAGCCCGGAAGGCGCCAATTGCAGAAACCTTCGATGCACAGCTCGGTGGTCGTCTTGCGAGGGTCTGGCGCCTTGATCGATACTTTGCCACCCCACCGGCTGTAGCGGGTGTCGACGTGCACGGTCTTGCCCACCAGTTCGTCGAGGCCGTCGGAGAACGTGAACATGCTCTGCACCCTGCTGACCAAACCCGAGGAGGTCAGCGTGACGGTGTAGGTGAGCCTCGTGTCCGGATCCCAGCCGGCATGGGTCGAGTGCTCCGCCCAGCGGGAGGCCCGCTCGAGCTCCTTGAAGGTGATCGCGCCGGTGACGGTGTCCCCGCTCCGCTGCCCGTTCCTCAACAGGGCGGCCAGGGTCGCGGGCTCTGCCGGATTGACGAGTTGCTCGTCGTAGTCGAGCAACTCGGTGTGCCGGAGGTACAACTGGTGGGAGTCCTTCCACCAGGTCTTGCCCTTCTTCAGCCACTTCCCTACAAGACCGCCGGACTGGTAGCCGGTGCCGCCGATGTCGTGGTTGAAACCGATGACACGTTCGCGACCGTACTCACCCCCCGTGGTGGTGACGTCCAAGGACTTGACACCACCCTTGGCGTCGAACTCGAAGATTCCCTTGCGCCGGCGTTCTGACCGTTCGTCAGTGCCCTCTAAGAGGGTGGTCGTCTCGGTGAAGTGCATACCGTGGCCGGGCACCAGGATGGCTTTCAGCGCCTGGACGGGATCCTTGGTGACTACTGCTTGCGCGGGAGCGGCGCCAGCAAGCAGAGCGGCACAGGCCATCAAAGTTGCGAGCATCTTTCTCATGGGCTTGATGCTGTCGCGATCGGATCACGCCCGAAACACGGAACAGATGCGACCCATCGAAAGATCGGACCGCGCTCAGCGCGATGAACGGTCCTGCACAGCTGCCTCGATCCGCAGGCCGACACCGGCCAAGACAGCGACCAGGAAGACGGCGAGCCAGGGAAGCGAAGGGAAGTCCGGATGCCAGAGCAGCTCGATCACTGCTCCGGCAAAACCTCCACCGATGCCCAACGATCCCAGCAGGCGTAGCGCGGCCACCGTGTAGCGCAGTGCTGCCGCCTCCTCCGAGTCCTCGGGGGGCGCCTGCTGGGGGTTGTCCTGTCCGGCCATAGTCGTGAGCTTCTCACGCTGAGGTCAAGATCCGATAGCGGCGGCCGGGAAATGATCAAAGCAAATTGTGCCCGCCTGTGTGGCCAGATGGTCAGCGTGGGCGGCTGAGTGCCACCTCGGCCAGGTCCGTCCATGCATCGACCGAGGAGTGCGGCACGACCACCCAGTCCTTCACCTCCCGGCCCTTCCCCGTGGGGTCGAACAGGGACGCCCCGGGCAACTGGAGCGCGGCCACGTGTTCGAGCGTGTCCCTGACCAGCCTGAACACCATCGCGCCGTCGCGCTGCAAACTCGCGAACACCTTCCCCGCCTGGTCTTTGAGCGCGGGACGCCCCATCATTCTGGACGGCTGCACACCCAGGTCGGCCAGCTCGGCGCCGACCTGCTTGAAATCCTCTTCCGCGCCCAACTGCGATCGTCCTTTCGATGGTGTGCTTCGCGTCATGCATTGCGATCAACGCCGCGTAGGCGCCGGTGACTCGGCCGAGCCGTCTTAAGTGAGTTCGATGGGAATCCGGCTGCGATCACCGGGATCGGCCGTCCACCGGACACGGCCCGCGGCGATGAGCTGGTCGATCAGACGGCGATGCCGGGCAACGCGGGGCCGTGCCGGCTGGGTACCCTCAGCGTTTCCCTGTCGGGGTTCGGCTTGGTCATCGTGCGCATCATCTTAGAAGGAGCCGCACCCGTCCGGAATCCGGCGTGGCTCCTCAGGATCGACGGCGGCTCGCTGCCGGCCTTGATGGTTGCCCGGCCGATCGGCGGCGCCCACGGGGGCCCGCTGGCGGACTGGGCGCGCGACCGCCTCGGCCTGACCCTCAAGATCGTGTCCCGCTTCCGACGGCAGCGTTTGGTCGGCCTTGTCGGGAATGGTGCAGCGGATCCTGCGGTGGCTCAGGTAGGCGCGGGGTCTTACGGGGAGACGGGACCGGCGGTCGGCGATCCGCCCGTGGTGTGCGGATGCGTACGCAGACCGTCGAGGATCTGTCCGAGAGACGTCGTCGCGTACTTCTCCGCTGCTTTGCGCGGCGCGGAAAAGGGGTTCGCCGGCCGCGATGGTGCGGGAGCGGCGACCGGAGACCGTACGCCCATCCGCATACCCGACAAAAGCGGTAGCGAGAATGTCGGGCGATCCGGGCCGGTGTCGTCGCACGATGGGGGCATGGATGACACGACCTTGATCTCCCATTTCCTCCGCGACGGCTTCGTGAAATTGGAGGGTGCCGTCGCGCCGCGCGTGGCCGCCGACTGTGCGCGGCTGCTGTGGCGGGAGACGGGCTGCGACCCGGACGACCCGTCGACGTGGACGCAGCCCGTGCACTGGGTGGCCGGTATGGCGCAGGGACCGTTCGCGGCCGCACCCAATTCCCCGGCTCTGCATCATGCGTACGACCTGCTCGTCGGCGCGGGACGCTGGGAGCCGCGCTACTCACTGGGCACGTTCCCACTGCGCTTCCCCCACGAGGAGGAGCCGAACGACGCGGGCTGGCACATCGAAGGGAGCTATCTGCCGGAGGGCGAGAGCTGGTACTTCACGAATTTGCGCTCCCAGGGGCGGGCGCTGTTGATGCTGTTCCTGTTCAGCGAAGTCGGTGAGGCGGACGCCCCGACCCGGATCCGGGTCGGCTCACACCTCGATGTGCCGAAGGTGCTGGAGAAGTACGGGGAGGACGGGGCGAGCGGGCTGACCCTCGCACCCGATCTGGTGGCGGCGTCCGACCACCGGCCGCTCGCCCTCGCCACCGGGTCCCCGGGCGACGTTTTCCTGTGCCATCCGTTCCTGGTGCACGCTGCGCAGTCGCACCATGGGGTACGGCCGCGCTTCATGGCCCAGCCGCCGCTCCTGCCGGCCGCGCCGTACGAACTGGATCGGGCCGACGGCGCGTACTCACCGGTGGAGATTGCGATCCGCCAGGGGCTGGGATGGGACGGGGGCGGCGCTGGATAGAGGTGCTTGCCGACTATCGTCGGCAAGGCGGCCTTGAAGAGGCTGCGGACGGAGGGCACGCATGCTGGAGCGGCTGAACCAGGCCATGGAGCACATCGAGGGCCATCTCGACCAGGCCGTCGACGTGGCGGAGTTGGCACGCATCGCGGCCACCTCGGAGCAGCACCTGCGCCGGATGTTCTCCGCGCTGGCGGGCATGCCGCTCGCGGAGTACGTCCGGCGCCGCCGGCTCACGCTGGCGGGCGCCGAAGTACTCGCGGGGCGTGAAACGCTGCTGGATATCGCGGTGCGCTACGGCTACGGCTCCGGTGAGGCGTTTGCGCGGGCGTTTCGTGCCATGCACGGCATCGGACCAGGCGAGGCCCGGCGTACCGGCGCCGCGCTCACCTCCCAGTCCCGAATGGCCTTCCGCCTCACCATCGAAGGGAGCAGCAGCATGCGGTACCGCGTCGTGGACAGGGCGGACTTCACCGTCGTCGGGTTCAAGGCCCGGGTACCGCTGGTGCACGCGGGCCCGAACCAGGCGATCATCGACTTTGTCCGTGGAATCGATCCACAGGCTCTGGAACGCCTGGAAAAGCTGTCGGATCAGGAACCGTACGGCATCGTCGCGGTATGCGACGACTTGGAACCCAGCCGCGCCGAGGGTAACGAGCTCGACTACCATCACGGCGTGATCACCTCCGCCGCCGCTCCGGAAGGCACGACCACGCTGGCCGTCCCGGCCGGCGCCTGGGCGGTCTTCACCACCTCCGGGCCCGCGCCACGGGCCATCCAGGAGCTGTGGCGGGACGTGTTCACCGAGTGGTTCCCGTCGAACCCGTACCGCACCCGCTCCGGCCCCGAGATCCTCCGTGTCCAGCTGTCGCCGGAGAAGACCGAGGCCGACGCCGAACTGTGGCTTCCGGTGGAGCCCGAGCACCGCTGAACACAGCGACCTACCCCCGGGGTGGACGTCGGGGCTGACCTTTCACACCGACCGCAACGTCTTGTCACATCGAGACGCTGGTACGGCTGGACCGAAGGGAAGGCTCTGTGTTCACTCCAACAGCGATGGCACGCCGAAGGAATAGCGGCGGCCATCGCACTGTAGCCCTCCGATGCCGGTGCCCCCGGTTTGGTAGCAACGCATCGGGAGCATGACGCGGGCACGCTGGCGCCGGTTGTTATTTCTGGGCCAAAAGGATTATCTGCGCATAAGTGTCAGTTGCCCTTTCGGGAATGGCGGCCGAGGCGCGGGCCGCGCTGACCGGCGGGCTGATCGGGGTCGTCAGGGACGCCTCCGGGCAGGTGACGTCGACGGTCACCGAGGCCGACCTCGCGGGACTCGACGACGACACGCGGCTCGGCGCCGCCCGTGGCGTCGCTGCCGCCGGCGATCGTGGCCGACGCCGAGGCGACGTTCGCCGAGTACGGGGCGTCCCCGGCGGTGACGCTGCTCGACGTGGGGGCGCGCCCTGGTGCTGCTCGACCGCGAGGAGGTGGCCGCGGTGCTGCCGGTCGAGGTGGTCGGGGCGTACTTCGCGTCGGAGTCGTACACGCCGCCGTCCAGCGTCATGACTCCGCACGACGGCGGCGCCGACAGCGGGCTGGGGCGGCCGAGGACGGGCCTCGCTCACGTGGTGTGCGCGCACCCCGGTTGCGGGCGGGTCAACGAGCTGCCCTCGTTCAACCGGCGGCGGCCGCCCGAGTGCGTCAATCGCGACGTGAGCGTGCACACGCTGCGGATCGGGGTCTGAGGTGCTCGGCGCCGCGCTCAAGGAGACGACGGGACTGTTCGAACGCCGCTTCCTGCTCAACGCCCTGCTGCCGGCGCTCGTACTCGTCGGGCTGTGCGGCGCGGTCGTGGTCGGCTCGACGGCCGGGCCGCAGGCGGGGCTCGCCGCGTGGAGCCGGCAGGACGCGCGGCTCACGGCCTTGTACTCGATCGCCTTCCTGGCGGCCGTGGTGCTGGTCGCGACCTGGCTGTCCGGCATGAGCACGCTGCTGCTGCGCTGGTACGAGGGCGACTGGACCCGCCGACCACCGGGCCACGCTCGCCGCCGTACGCGCCGACCTGGAGTTCTTCCTCACGATCTCCTTCCTGGCCGGCTTCTTCTCCACGGCCTCGGGCCTGTTCCTGCTCGCCACTGGCGCGCCGGCCGGGCTGTTCCTGCTGTGCCACACCGGAGGCGCGGCCGTCGCGCTGCTCAGCTACGCGTGCGCGCTCGGCCCGGCCCGCCTGTACGGCGAGCAGGTCAAGGTCACCTTCGACGTCTACCGCGGCGACCTGCTCGCGCACCTGGGTCACGAGGCCGGATCGGAGGATGAGGAGTGGGTGCTGTGGGAGGCGCAGCGGCTGGTTCCTGATCCTCGCCGTCCTCACGGGGGCGGCGGGCGCGTCGCTGCTGGCCTGAGGGGCCGCGTACAGCCCCCGGACGCGCTGGGCCTCACGGGTTCTGGAAGGACACTTCCGGGTCGGCGGCGGACGGGCCGTCCAGGAGGGGCTGCTGCTCGCCGTTGAGGTGCTGGTCGAAGAAGGCGCCCACGTACCCCGTGGTGATCTCACCCGACCGCTTGCCCGACAGCGGCGCGGCAGGGTCGGTGATCCCGGCCTGCCCGCCCAGGATGGGCAGGTCGATGAAGGTGAAGTGGCCGGAGCCGGCCACGGTCAGCCAGCGCTTCCAGCCGTCCAGGTGTGACCAGTCCCGCGACCAGGTGGCGTCGGCGGCGCCGGGCGCGTGCTGGGCCTCGGTGCCGAGCATGAGGAACGGCCTCCCGCCGAGGCCGGCGGCCGGGACCGGGGCGAAGAACGAGCCGTCCAGGTTCACCCCGGCGCGGACCCGCCGGTCGGTGGCCATGACGCTCGCCGCGGCGTTGCCGCCGAGCGAGTGGCCGGCGGCGCCGACGCGGCGCGGGTCGATCGTCTGCCAGTGCTTCCAGACGGGTGCGGACCGCGCGGAGCGCGTCAGCCGGTCGATGACGAAGGACAGATCAGCGGCCCGGTTCAGCGCCGCCTTGGCCATCAGCTCCTTCTCCGCCTCGTCGGAAGGGGCGCTCTCCACCGCCTCGCAGGCGACGCACGTCAGGGTCCGGCCGCCGGGGAACGTGGTCGCGAACGACTCGTAGGCGTGGTCCACGAGGGCGACGACGTACCCCTTGGAGGCGAGTTCTTCGGCGAGCGTGGTCAGGGTGGCGCGGTTCAGGGTGAATCCCGGGGAGAGCACCACCAGGGGGTGCCTGCCGCCGGCGGGGCGGGCGCCGAGGCGGGCGTTCGTGACGGTGCCGGCGAGCTGTTCGGCCTTGAAGACGGTGTCGAGTCTCTGTCCTTGGAGGAGGGCGCGAGCTTCGTCGACGGTCATGTACGGGGCGGCGCTCCCGCCGGCGCGAGCCGGATAGTACATCGACACCATCAGCTCGCGCGCGGCCGTGGGCACCCAGGGGTCGCGGCGGCCGGCGTCGACGAGGTGCAGGGTGTCGCGCCCGACCGCGTACCGGCCTGTGGGGTGCGGGATCGCGAAGCGCACGTCGGAGGGGGCCGTGGCGGAGGTTGCCGTGGTGGAGGTCGCGGTGGAGGCGACGGCGGGCGACGCCGGCAGGGCCAGCGCCAGAGCGAGGAGGAGGGCTGCGGGGGTGCGTCGAGTTCTGATCATGTGCAGCACTGTAGGAATGACGGCACCCTGCCTGACATGCCCGAAAGACCGGCCCGCGCCCCTACTTTCGTCAGGTGCCCGAAAAGGCATAGACCGAGCGATGCAACATCTTCGTCCCTTCGGCCGTCTGGGACGTGACTGCCGAAGGGACTACGACAAGTGGATGACGAAGCCGGCTTCGACGACTTCGTGGCCGAGCAGACGGACGCGCTGCTCCGCTACGGATACGTCCTGACGGGAAACCCCCATGACGCCGCCGACCTGGTCCAGGAGGCTCTGGTACGGCTGTGCGGCGCCTGGTCGAGAGTGAGACGCAAGGACAGCCCGCACAGCTACGTCCGTACCACGATGGCGCGCCTGCACATCAGCGTCTGGCGGCGGCGCAGGCGTGAACACCTCGCCGGAGAGCCGCCGGACCGCATTCACCACGAGGTCTTCCCGCCCGAGGAGGACCAGGGTCTCTGGGAAGAGCTCGCCGCGCTGCCCCGCCGACAGCGTGCCGTGCTGGTGCTGCGCTACTACGAACAGCTCAGCGACGCCGAGATCGCCAAGGTGCTCGGCATCTCCTCAGGAACCGTGCGCAGCCAGGCCTTCCGGGGCCTGGACAAGCTGCGTTCCTCCCTCTCCTCCGCACCGGCGATCGACAGGAGCATGCGATGACCGAGCTTGAAGACAAGCTGAGCCACGTCTTTGCCGGTGCTGCGCAGCGCGCGCCGCAGGCGCCGGCCGGGCTGCTCGCGACCGTCAAGACGCGCCACCGCCGGCGGCGGGCCCGGACCGCCGCCGTGTACGCGGCCACGGCCGTGGTCCTGGTGGCAGGTGGAGTGGGCACGGCGGTGAGCGGCTTGGGCGCGTCGGCCGAGCCGCAGCCGGCGGTCAGCGCGACCGGCGAGGCCGAGCCGCCGGCGGACAAGATTCCGCCACGCGTCGAGAAGGTCTGGCCGCAGGCCGTACACAAGATCCCGGCCAGGCTGCCCGACGGCCGCACGTACTACCCGCAGCTGCTCCTCGACGATCGCACGCTCCTGGTCATGACGGGCGTGAACGACGGAAAGCGTCAGTTCCTGTGGAGCTACGACCTGGGCACCGGCCGGCCCAGGAAGATCGCCGAGATCCCCCCGACGAAGGGATCGGCGATCTTCGCCGACGGCGTCGCCGCCGGTGGCGGCAACATCGTCTGGTGGGCGTCCTACAAGGAGGCGGGCAGCCCGCGCGTCGCCCGGATCTGGACGGTACCGGCCGCCGGCGGCCGGCCCCGGCCGGTGACCGACGTCCCCCTCGGGAACGTCATGAAGCAGGGGCACATCAACGGGCTGGCCGTGACGGGTTCGGACGTGGTCTTCGCCTACGAGAAGGGAGGGGTCTACCGGGTGCCGCTGAGCGGCGGCTCGCCGCAGCCGGTGAAGGGCGCCGAGCGGCACCACATCCTGCAGTGGCCGTGGGTGGGCGTTCACCACGGGAAGTCGACCTTCCGCGAGCTGCTCAACGTCGAGACCGGTGAGCGGCGCGACGCCGTGATCAAGGCCGATGAGGAGGTCAGGTGCGGCCTCGAACGGTGCGCGGGCGTGGCCGTGCGCTACAAGACCGTCAAGGTCGAGCGTCCCCGCGACCGCTCCGGCAAGGAGATCAAGTGCGGCACCCGCCGCTGCCCGGACACCGTACGGAACCGGACCACCCTGCGATGGTTCGTCCGCGACCGTGACGGCTCCCATGAGCGCGACCTGCCGATGACCTTCCAGGAAGGCGACGACGCCGGCCTGGAGCGCTTCTTCAAGGTCACGTTGCGGGGGCCGGGGCATCAGGGCATCTTGACGCTCTACGACGCCGACACCGGTAGGTCCGCCGACCTCGGCGTACGGCCGGACGCGCAAGGACGCATGGCGATCCCCGACGGCGGCCTCGACCGGCTGATGACCTACCCGATCAAGGACGAGATGTACGTCTTGGACCTGGCCGCGATCCCGTAGGCCTGCGCTGAGCCGCGGCCGCGTCCGTCACAGGACCGGCCGCGCCTGCGCCGGGGCGGCGGGCTCGAAGCTGTACTCGGGTGCTCACGGCCCTTGCAGCCCCGACGACCGCACGGGCGCTGACGGTGCGCGAGTCATGGCGACGGTTACGTCCGAAACGTGCCAGCACCTCCTGCTTCTGCACTGCTTGGCTGTGGTCCCTGTCCGCCACCCGCACCTGCCTGAACGGGAACCATGTCCACCACCACGCTCGTACGACCCCGCCCGCCCCTCATCAACTGGCTCGCCGTCACCGCGCTCATGCTGGGCATCTTCGCCATCGTCACCAGCGAGATCCTGCCCATCGGCCTGCTGACCGCCATCGGCGCCGACTTCGGCATCTCCGACGGCACCACAGGGCTGACCATGGCCCTGCCCGGCATCGTCGCCGCGGTCGCCGCGCCCACCGTCACACTGACCACCGCGCGCCTGGACCGTCGCGTGATGCTCTGCGCCCTCATGGCGGTGCTCGCCGTGGCCGACGTGCTGGCGGCGGTGGCGACCTCCTACGGGGTCATGCTGATCTCTAGGGTGCTCGTCGGCCTCACCATCGGCGGCTTCTGGTCGATCGGGGCCGGGCTGGCCGGCCGCCTGATGCCGCCGCACGCCGTCGGCACCGCCACCGCCGTGATCTTCTCCGCCGTGCCGCTGGGCTCCGTGCTCGGCGTACCGGCCGGCACCCTCATCGGCGACCTCGCCGGCTGGCGGACCGCCTTCCTGGTCCTGGCCGCGCTGGCCGTCCTCGTCCTGGCCGCCCTGCTCATGCTGCTGCCGCCGCTGCCCGCCCACCAGGCCACCACCCCTCGCGTCCTGCTCGACCTGCTACGCACCCGGGGTGCCGGCATCGCCCTGTCGGCCACCTTCCTCATCGTCCTGGCCCACTTCGGCACCTACACCTATGTCACGCCCTTCCTCCAGGACGTCACCGGCCTGCCTCCCGCGGCCGTCAGCGCCGTCCTGCTTGCGTACGGCATCGCCGGAATCGCCGGCAACTTCCTGGCGGGCAAGGCCACCGGCACCCGCCTGCGCGCCGCTTTCGTGACCTGCGGCTGCCTGATCGCGGCCACCACCCTGCTGCTGCCCTCGGCAGGCGGCACCGCCATCGGAGCCGTGGTGCTGCTCGTGATCTGGGGCCTGGCCTACGGAGGCGTGCCCGTCTGCTCGCAGGCCTCGTTCCTCACCGCCGCTCCTCACGCGCCCGAAGCCGCCACGGTCGTCTTCACCTCCTCCTTCCAGGCGACCTTCGCCCTCGGCGCTTTCCTCGGCGGACGCGTCGTCGACGCCTTCTCGGTCTCCACCGTCATGATCTGCGGCGGGCTGACCGCTCTGCTCATGGCGGCATCCCTGTGGTCACTCACCAGATCCCGCCGAGCCGGCCTTCCGCAGCCGACAGGAGCGGCCCGGTTCGACTAACTTGGATCTTCGCACCTTTCGTCCTGTCCTTGTCGTCTGCCGAGGAGCGCCCCCAGATGAACTGGCTCTACGTCGCGGGGATCGTCCTCTTCCTGCTCGGGTTGATGATCTCCATCGCGCTGCACGAGGTCGGCCACCTGGTCCCGGCCAAGCTCTTCGGCGTCAAGGTGACCCAGTACATGGTGGGCTTCGGCCCCACGGCCTGGTCCCGGCGCAGAGGCGAGACCGAGTACGGCGTCAAGTGGATCCCGTTCGGCGGCTACATCCGCATGATCGGCATGCTGCCGCCGCGCCCCGGTGACGAGCCCGGCAAGCTCAGGAGCACGGCGACCGGCCCGTGGCAGGGCCTGATCGAGTCGGCGCGCGACGCCGCCCAGGAAGAGGTGCGGCCGGGCGACGAGGACCGGGTCTTCTACCGCAAGAAATGGTGGCAGAAGGTCATCATCATGTCCGGCGGGCCGTTGATGAACTTCGTGCTGGCGTTCGTCTTCTTCACCGTCCTGCTGGTCGGCATCGGCCTGCCCGCCGAGGCTCCGATCGTCTCGCCCGCCACACAAACGTGCGTGATCCCCGCCTCCGAGCAGCGCGCCGCCTGCAGGCCCGGCGACCAGCCCACCCCGGCCGCGCAGGCGGGCCTCAGGCCGGGCGACCATCTGGTCTCCTTCGACGGCGCCACGATCGGCTCCTGGGAGGACGCCAAGCGCCTGATCCGCTCCCACGGCGCCGGCCCGGTCAAGCTCGGCATCGTACGTGACGGCGAGCCGATGACGATCGACGTCACCCTCATCGCCCAGGACCGGCCCAACCTCGAAGACCCCGACAAGCCCGACAGGAACGTCGGCTTCCTCGGCGTACGGCCCACCGAGGTGATGGAGCAGCAGAGCGTCGGCCAGGTGATCGGCTACATGGGCGGGCTGACGGCGAAGGTGGCGGGCTCGATCGTCAACCTGCCGGAGAAGATGGTCGGCGTCTGGCACGCGGCCTTCTCCGGCGAGGTACGCGACCCCGACGGCCCGGTGGGGATGGTCGGCGCGGGCCGTTTGGGTGGCGAGATCCTGGCCTCCGACCTGTCCGCCAAGGAGAAGATCGCCACCTTCGTCAACCTGCTGGCCGGCTTCAACCTGGCGATCGGCCTGTTCAACCTGATCCCGCTGCTGCCGCTGGACGGCGGGCACATCGCGGGCGGGCTCTGGGAGGGCCTCAAGCGGGGCTTCGCCACGGTCATGCGGCGGCCGAAGCCGAAGCACGTCGATGTCGCCAAGGTGTTGCCGCTGACGTATGTGGCGGCACTGGCGATGATGATCATGGCGGGTCTGCTGGTCTACGCCGATCTGGTCAATCCGCTCACCCTGACGAACTGACCGGGTCGTGCCACTGCACCGGCCTCACCGCGTAGTCGGTCAACGCCGGTTCCAGCAGGCCGAAGACCTGGCGGGCGGTGAGGGTGGGGCTGTCGGCGATCATCCGGGCGAAGCCGGGGCCGGAGAAGCCGATCACCGCATCGTGCCGCACGGCAGCGGCCAGGAACTCCCTGCGCAGCGCGGCCGACCTTCCCGAGGACGACCTGTTCGCCGGCGTGCCGATCCCCGGTGCCGGGGCTAGGAGGACTGAGCCAGGCGACTCGGCGCCGGGTTGCTGACCTGCTGAAAGATCACCGATGACCGGAAGCCGGTGACCTCGCGGCGTTTGCTCAGCCGGTCGAGGAGGAACGCGTGCAGGGCGTCGAGGTCGGGCACGCCCACATGCAGCAGGAAATCGTCGCCGCCGGACAGCACGAAGACGCTGAGCACCTCGGGCATCTTCGCCGCCGACGCCTTGAACGTGTCGATGACGGCCCGGCTCAACGGCCGGACCTGCACGGCGACCATCGCCTGCACACCGCGGTTCAGGGCGGCGGGGTCGATCTCGGCGTGGTAGCCCTTGATCACGCCGCGGCGGGCGAGTGACCGTACCCGTTCCAGGCAGGTCGACGGGGCGATGCCGAGCTGCCGGGCGAGCTCCCGGTTGGAGAGCCGGGCATCTGACTGCAAAAGGCGGATGATCCCCGCATCAAGTTCGTCCACGCACCCATCATGACATCGGATTTCGACCATCCGTTCGGCTGACCGACCACACCGCCGAACGTTTGCCTACCGTGCAGCCATGACAGAACACCGGCTGGGAGTCTGGCAAGGAACCGCGACCGTGCTCGGCGGCGTACTGGGACCGGGCATGCTCGTGCTCCCGCACCTGGCCGCGGAGGCGGCCGGACCCGGATCGGTGCTCGCCTGGGCGGCGCTGATCATCGTCAGCGTCCCCATCGCCTTCACCTTCGCGCTGCTCGGCCTGCGCCACCCCGACGGCGGCGGCGTCGCCCACTTCGCCGGGACCGCCATCGGGCGCTGGGCGTACGCGGTGGTCGGATGGTGGTTCATCGCCGCCGTGCCGATCGGCACCCTCGCCGGGGCGCTCGCGGGCGGCATCTACACGGCGGACGCGTTCGGCTGGGACAGCCGGACCGCCACGGTGATCGCCTTCGCGCTGCTGGCGGTCGCGTTCGTCGCCAACGCGGCCGGGCTGCGCACCAGCGGCCGCATGCAGGTCGTCATGGTCGGCCTGCTGCTCGCGGTCCTCACCACCGCGATCGTGGCGAGCCTGCCCGCGGTCAGCGCCGAGCGATTCGAGCCGTTCCTGCCGTACGGCTTCGGCGGTGTCGGCAGCGCGGTCGGTGTGCTGATCTTCGCCTTCGTCGGCTGGGAGGCCGCCAGCCACCTGTCCGCCGACTTCGCGGGCCGGCGCCTGCTCACCGCGACCGCTCTCACGCTGGCGGCGATCACGGTCATCTACCTGAGCGTGGCGGTGACGGTCGTCGGTTCCGGTGCGGCGTCCTCACCGGTGCCGCTGACCGCGATGATGCGGACGAGCCTCGGCGCGGCCGCCGAACCCGTCACCGGGATCGCGGCCCTCGTGCTCACCTTCGGCGCGATCAACACCTACATCGCCGGAGCGTCTCGCCTCGGCGTCGCCCTCGCGCAGCAGCGACTGCTGCCCCGCCGGATCGCATCGTCCCCGCACCGCAGCCTCACCGTGCTCGCAGCGGCCATCGCGGTCGTCGGCGCGGTCGCACTCGTACGCCCGATCGGTCTGGACCCGCTGCTGCGGGCGACCTCCGCCTGTCTCGCGGCGGTCATGTTCATCGGCGCCCTGGCGGCGACCCGGCTGCTGCCCGCCGGCCGCATGCGCGCGACCGCCGTCGCCGCCACCGCTCTGACCGCGCTGACGCTCGTGCTCAGCGGCGGCTACCTGGCCGTGCCCGCCGCCATCGCGGCCGTCGGGTTCACTGCCAGAACCATCCACTCCCGCCGCGTGCCCGCTCTCATCACGGTCCCCGCGGCACCCGGCCTGCCGCCGCACGAGGCACGAACCGGTACTGCCGGCGCACCCACAGAACCCGGACCAGCCGCCGCGACACAGCCGCGCCACCTGTAGCCACCGCCGGTACGAACGCCGGGCCGACCGTTATGCGGCCTTTGTCGCTATCGCCGACTCAGGGGTGGACGGAGTCAGGTGACGGATCGGGCTACCAAGGCCATCGCCTGCCGCATGGCGTCGCGTACCTCGTCGGGTCCGTCGCCGCGGTGCAGCGCGGTCAGCGCGGATGCGCTGACCGCGCCCACCATCGCGCCGACCAGGGCGGAGGCGGTGATCGGGTCGAGTCTGTCGGGGAATGCCCGCTGCAGAGCCTGGGCCAGTTCGGCCTGCGCGGTGAGGTATCGCTGCAGCAGCCGGGCCTGCAGCGCCGGCACCGAGGCCGTCAGTCGTGCCCGAAGCGTCGCGAGCCCGCTGGGAAGGTCGCTGTCCCAGGTGTCGGCGATCATCTGGTCCGTCGCTCGTACCAGTACTTCGGGCAGCCGTTCCTCGGCGCGGCGCTCGACGATCGCCTGCAAGGCCAGGTCGACGCGCACTTCGGCGTTGGCCAGAAGCACATCCTCCTTGGCCTGGAAGTGGAGGAAGAAGGTGCGGGGGGACACCTCCGCGGCGTCGGCGATCTCGGCCACGGTCACGTGGTCGTAGCCCTTCTCCTCGAACAGGCGCACCGCCGCCTCGACCAGCGCCTGCCGGGTCCGCTGCTTCTTGCGCTCGCGCAGTCCGTGCTTCTCCACCACACAGGGCAGCTTAGTGCATCTTCCGCATCGATGCATGCTATGAATTAGTGCATAGACTGCACTCATTGAGAGGAGATCATTCATGGGAGGTCTGGACGGACGGGTCGTCCTCATCACGGGAGCAGGACGCGGCATCGGGAGGGAAGAGGCGTTGTTCTTCGCCGCCGAAGGCGCCAAGGTGGTGGTCAACGACCCTGGCGTCGCCATCGACGGCACGGGCGGTGACGCCGGCGTAGCCGCGAAGGTCGTCGAGGAGATCATCGCCCGCGGCGGACAGGCTGTGGCCCACACCGACAGCGTCGCCGACTGGGACGGCGCCCGCCGCATGGTGGAGATGGCCCTGGAGTCCTTCGGCGACCTGCACGTGGTGGTCAACAACGCGACCATCGAACGCAACAGGGGCCTGACCGACCTGTCGGAGGAGGACTTCGACGACGTCGTGGCAGTCAAGCTGAAGGGCACCTTCGCGGTGACGCACTGGGCGGCCCGCCACTGGCGCGACCGGTATGAGGCAGGGGTCCACACCGACCGCGCCGTGGTCAACACCTCCTCTGGCTCCGGGCTGGTCAACCCGCTGCCCGCGCAGGTCTCTTATGCGGCAGGCAACGCCGGGGTCGCGGCGTTGACCATCGTGGCCGCTCTCGAACTAGGCCGGTACGGCGTGCGGGTCAACTGCATCTCGCCCTCCATGGCCCGTACCCGCCTCACTCTCGCCGTTCCCGGCATGAGGGAGGAGCCACCAGCGGGCCGGTTCGACCCACTGCACCCGGCCGCCTGCGCCCCTGTTGCCGCCTACCTGGCTGGTGCGGCCTGCCCGCTCACCGGCCAGGTGCTGTCGGTACGGGGCGGAACGGTCGCGGTCAACCACGGCTGGTCCCTCGGCGGCCAGATTCACAAGGACGGGCTGTGGAGCACGGAGGAACTGACCGAGAAGGTGAAGGAGCTGCCGACGGACGACCCGTTCGACAAGCTCGCCCAGGCACTGACCGGCGCACTCGGCTGCGTAGGACGCGACCGGCTTCAGGAGATGATCAATGCCCTGCTGGACCAGGAGGACCCGTCCGACGACGCTTCCACCTGACGCGACGCCACACGCGGCCGAAAATGCTTCCGACCGGCGCACCACCGCTCCAGCTGCTCCGGCAAGCTGGAAACCCACCTCCCTTGATGAGCCTCCGGGAAGCGTCACGGCGATGCGGAAATCTGCTTGGTCGTTCTGATCGGTGTTGAGCTGCTCCATACCGCGGGTGTGGGTGCCGGACTCCAGCAGCGGCTCCATGGCCACCAGCACTGGAGCCTGCCGAACACGATCGATTCCCTCGGCCCATATCCTGGCAGTCGTGGCAAATGACTACCGTCATGCGGAACTGCGTGACTTCCTGCGATCGCGGCGCGGCCGGCTCACCCCCGCCGACGTAGGGCTGCCGGAGGCAGGCCGGCGGCGCACCCCCGGCCTGCGGCGCGAGGAGGTCGCCGTGCTGGCAGGAGTCGGGGTGTCCTGGTACACCTGGCTCGAACAGGGCCGCGACATCACCGTCTCCGGCGAGGTGCTCAACGCGATCAGCAGGGCGCTGCGGCTCGATGACGCCGAACGGCGGCACCTGTTCCTGCTGGCCGGCCTGACCCCACCGCCACCCGCCGCGACGGTGGCCGGCTCGGTCACAGCGGAGCTGCGCCGCGTCATGGAGGCCTGGATGCCCCGGCCGGCCTACATCATGAACAGGCACTGGAACTTCGTGGCCGTAAACGACGCCGCCCGTGCGGTCTTCGGGTACGGCCACACCGACCAGAACTGCCTGGTCGCCTACTTCACCAACGAGCGCTTCCGAGCCATGAGCCTGGACTGGGCCAAGCACGCCGCCGAGGTGGTGGGCAGGTTCCGCGCGGACGCCGCGCAGTACCCCGACGACCCGGAGTTCGAGCGCATCGCCGGCGAACTCGTCGGGGCCAGCCCCGAGTTCGCCGAGATCTGGGCCCGGCATGACGTCACCAACAGCAACTCGGCCGTGAAGTCGATCCGTCACCCGGACGTCGGCGACCTCCACTTCGAAGCCCTGAAGATGCCGTTGAACGACCACCCCGGCCTGCATCTCGTGCTGCACAACCCCCGGCCTGGCACCGAGACCGAGGCCAGACTCGACAAGCTGGTGGTGGCACACCCACGATAACTGGAGTCTGGGTATCGTCCCTGGCAAGCGGCACGATCGTGGGCATGAGAGCTATCACGATCCCTGAGTTCGGCGGTGCGGACGTCCTGCGGGCGGCCGAGGTGAAGACCCCCGAGCCCGGTCCGGGCCAGGTCGCCATCGACGTCGCCTACGCGGGCGCCAACTTCGCCGAGATCCTCTACCGGCAGGGTGTTGCCCCGGTGCCGCTGCCCTTCGTGCCCGGCATCGAGGTCTCCGGCCACGTCCGCGCCCTCGGCCCCGGTGTGACCGGCCTGCGCGTCGGCCAGCCCGTGGCGGCACTGACCATCGTCGACAGCGGCGGCTACGCCGAGGTGGTCACCACCTCCGCTGACCTGGTCGCCCCACTCGACGGCCTCGACCTCGGCCTGGACGTCGCCGCGGCAATCCCCTCCAACAGCACCACCGCGTTCCTCGTGCTCGACAAGGTGGCCCGCATCGCGCCCGGCGAAAGCGTCCTGGTGCACGCGGCGGCCGGCGGGGTGGGCAGCCAGCTCGGTCAGGCAGCCAGGCTGCTCGGCGCGGGCCGCGTGGTCGGCACGGTCGGCAGCCACGCCAAGATCGAGACCGCCAAGGGCTTCGGCTACCAGGAAGTGGTGCTCCGCGAGGAACACCCCTCCGGGTTCGACATCGTGATCGACATGGTGGGCGGCGCGACGCGCCGTACGGGGATCGACGCCCTCAACCCGATGGGCCGCCTGATCGTCATGGGCAACGCCAGCGGCGCCGACGACGTCGGCATCCCGGCCAACGAGCTGTGGTTCACCAACAAGACCGTGTCGGGATTCAACCTGGCCGCCTTCTCCGCCGCCTTCCCCGCAGAGGCGGGACGTGCACTGCGCCGTGCCGTCGCCGCCGTGGCGGCAGGCGACCTGCGGCTGCGCGTCGAGGAACTCCCGCTGGACCAGGCCGCCGAGGCGCACCGGCGCATCGAGTCCGGCACGACCACGGGCAAGCTCGTGCTCAAGGTCTCCTGACTAGCAGAAGCCCCGCCGGCTCAGCCGGCCCCGCAGCCTGGTGGACGCGGTGGCTCTCCCTCGGCAGGGTCCGTGCCCTTTACGTCACTGCCGATGAGTTCTCGCCGCGCCGCGAGTCTCACTCGACGCAACACCAGGTCGAGCGATGGAGCAGCCGTGAAGGACGACGATGTCTGGTCGATGGTGCACGCGGAGCGCGTGGCGTTGATCGATGACCTCAGGCACCTCGATGACGAGCGGTGGGGGAAGGCGTCACTTTGTGAAGGGTGGACCGTCCATGACGTGGCCGCCCATCTGGTGGACACGGCTCGGACGACGCGCCTCGGGTTCGTGGTCGGTCTTGTCCGGGCGCGGTTCGACTTCCATCGTCAGAACGCGCGGGGTGTGGAGCGCGAGCGCGGCGCCTCGCCGCGGGAGACGTTGGAGCGGCTTCGTCAGGTCGCCTTGAGGAGGACGACCCCGCCGGCGCCCCTGGAGAGCCGGCTGGTCGAGGAGCTCGTGCATGGCGAGGACATCCGCCGTCCATTGGGGCTCGCCCGTTCCTATCCGGAGCAGGCCGTCGTCAGGTCGCTCCGCCTCCAGGCTCGCACCCCGGCGTCCTTCGGCGGGGCCAAGGAGCTCACGGCCCGGGTCAGGCTGACGGCGTCGGACGTCGACCTGGCCATCGGAGACGGTCCCGAAGTGAGCGGAAGCGTGCTGTCGCTGCTTCTGGCCCTCTCCGGGCGACGGGTGGCGCTGGACGAGCTTGCCGGACCCGGAGTCGCCGTCCTTGCCACGGCCCGGTGACGAGCGACTGACGCCACGCCCGCAGGCTCGCGTGGTCGTCACCTTCCTGAGACGACGCGGCTGCTGCTGACCCAGTCGACCGGCGACCCGGAGGCCGGCGCCCGCTTCGCCCCGCCCGTGCTCCCCGTCTTCACCGACGACTGAGCTCGCCGATCGGTCCGCCCTGCCGGCCGTCGGGCATTGCCGATTCCTCACCGCACCGCCGATTTCTCTTTGCCGTCGCCCCGGGCAGGAACGAGGGGAGGCGACGGAGGGAGCGGTGGGATGCAGATCGTCGTGGACCTCACCCGCTGCCAGGGCTACGCGCAGTGCGTGTTCCTCGCACCAGAGGTGTTCCACCTGCACGGGGAAGAGGCGCTGCTGTACGACCCGGCCGTCCGCGAGGGCCAGGTCGCGCGGGTGCGCGAGGCCGCGGCGGCGTGCCCGGTCCAGGCCATCCTCCTCGGCGAGGAGGTGGGCTCCGGTGGCCGGTGATCCGCGCGAGGGCCGCATCGTCGTGGTCGGCGCGTCGCTGGCGGGGCTGCGAGCCGCGGAGACGCTGCGCGAACAGGGCTTCACCGGCTCGCTGACCGTGGTGGGGGACGAGCCGCATCCGCCCTACGACCGGCCGCCGCTGTCGAAACAGGTGCTGCTCGGTCAGGCGGCGGCGGACACGACGGGCCTGCCGATGCGGCGCAACCCGGACGCCGAATGGCTGCTCGGGGTGCCGGCCACCGGCCTGGATCCGCTCCGGAAGCGGGTGCTGCTGGCCGACGGCGAACGGCTCGCCTACGACCGGTTGCTGATCGCGACCGGGACCCGGGCGCGGCCCTGGCCCAACCCGGACGAAGCGGCCCTGGACGGGGTGTTCACCTTGCGCACCTGCGACGACGCGGGGCGGCTGGCCGAGCGGCTGGCGGACGGGCCGCGGCGGGTGCTGGTGATCGGCGGCGGCTTCACCGGTTCGGAGATCGCCTCGGCCTGCCGGGAACGGGGACTGGAGGTGACGGTCACCGAACGCGGCCCGGCGCCCCTGGTGGGGGCGCTCGGCGGCACGCTGTCGAAGCTCGCCGCCGGGGTGCAGCGTGCCTACGGCGTGGACCTGCGCTGCGGGGTCACGGTGACCGCCCTGCGCGGGGACGGGAAGGGCCGGTTCGTCGGGGCGGAGCTGTCCGACGGGGGCCGGGTCGACGCGGACGTGTGCGTCGTGGCGCTGGGGGCGGTCCGCAACGTCGAGTGGCTGGCGGACGCCGGGCTGGCAGCGGGTCCGCGCGGGGTGGCCTGCGACGCCGGGTGCCGGGCTTTCGACATGTACGGGATCGTCACCGATGACGTCTTCGTCGCCGGTGACGTCTCCCGTTTTCCGCATCCGCTGTTCGAGTACCAGTTGCTCTCGCTGGAGCACTGGGGCAACGCGGTGGCGCAGGCCGAGGTGGCGGCCCACAACATGATCAGCCCGGGGCCGCTGCGGCGTCCCCATCTTTCGCTGCCGGCGTTCTGGTCGAGCCAGTTCGGGCTCAACATCAAGTCGGTGGGCGTGCCCACGTTCTCCGACCAGATCGTGCTCGCGCAGGGGTCTCTGGACGAGCGCCGCCTGGCCGTGGTGTACGGCTACCGGGGCCGGGTGACCGCCGCGGTCACCGTCAACATGGCCAAGTCCCTCGAGTACTACCAGCACCTGATCGAGACGGCCGCTCCGTTCCCGCCGGGGCCTGGCGCGGCGGACCGGCCGCTCGCCGCGGAGCTGACGCTCCCCTCCGACGTGCCGGACCCGAAGAGGCTGTCGCACGGCCCGACGGTCGCGCTCACCGGTCATCTGCCGGACCGGCGGCTGACCTTGGTGCGGCATGCCTGATCGTTCCGTTCGTCCACGAGGAGCCGAGACACCATGACCGCCGACACCCTGCTGGAACGGATCACGGACTACGCCAGCCGCCCCGACCCTTACCCTCTGTACGCCGAGCTGCGCGAGGCCGGTCCCGTGGTGCGGCAGGCGGACGGCAGCCATCTGGTCGGCACCTACCACGAGGTCAACGCCCTGCTCCACGATCCGCGGGTGAGCGTCGATCCCCGTAAGGGCCTGGGCCATGACCCGGATCTGCCGGAGCGGGAGCAGCTCCCCTTTCTCGTCCTCGACGACCCCGCGCACCATCGGCTGCGTACGCTCGCCATGCGGCCGTTCGGACCGCCGCACAGCCCCGGCCGGGTCGACGCCATGCGCGGTCAGATCGCCGAGCTCACCGGGGAGCTGGTCGACGGGCTCCGCGACCGGGCGGAGATCGACCTCGTCGACGACTTCGCCTACCCTCTGCCGGTCACGGTCATCTGCCGGCTGCTCGGCGTCCCGCGCGAGGACGAGCCGCTGTTCCGGCGCTGGTCCGACCTCATCGTCGCCTCGGCCGACGTCCAGCCGGGCGAGGAGGCCGCGGAGCGGGCCCGTACGGGCCGGCAGGCGCGGATGGAGATGGGCCGGTACCTGGTGGATCTCGCCGAGCAGTGGCGCGGTGGCTCCGGTGACGACCTGCTGTCCGCCTTCGTCAACGAGCCGGACCCGGCCCTGCGGCTGACCCGGGAGGAGCTGGCGGAGACCGCCGTCCTGCTGCTCATCGCCGGTCACGAGACCACGGTCAACCTGATCACCAACGGGGTTCTGACGCTGCTGCGCCATCCCGACCAGCTCGACCGGCTGCGCAGGGACCCGGGTCTGCTGCCCGGCGCGGTGGAGGAGCTGCTGCGCTACGAGCCTCCGGTCCACCTGCGCCGGCGCGTCCCCCTCGTCGACCTCGACATCGCCGGCTCCGTCGTGCCCAGAGGCGAGCCGCTGATCCTCGTGATCGCGTCGGGGAACCGCGACCCCAGGCGGTTCCGCGACCCGGACCGGTTCGACCCCGCCAGGGAGGACAACCAGCATCTCGGCTTCGGCGGCGGCGTCCATCTCTGTTACGGCGCGCCGCTGGCCCGGATCGAGGCCCAGGCCGCGCTGAGCGCGCTGATCCCCCATCTCGGGGCCGTCACCCTGGTGGAGGACCCGCCACCCTACCGGCGCAACGCGATGCTGCGCGGCCCCCGGCACCTGCCCCTGCGGGTACGGCAGCCGGCCTGACCGCTGGGGGCGCCGCCCGGGCGTCCGCAGGCATCACCGCGGTGCGGAACTGGAATGCGCGCCGGTCATGCGCCGCCGATCACGCCGGCGCCGAGCAGCGCTTTGAGGTCGCCGTAGAACGCGGGCCCTGGAGTGACCTGGAAGGGCACGAGGTTCAGCAGCACGCTCCTGGCGCCCCGGCGGTGCAGGCACACGTGGACGGGCGCCCGGCCGGGATAGGTGATCAGGATCTGCTTCAGCTCCCGCACGACACGCAGGTTCAGCTGTGCCTCGTGGACCGAGATCACCACGGGTGGATGGGTGTCCGCCTGGGAGACGTCCAGGATCGTGATCTCCTCGCCGTAGACGCTCATCGTCTCGTCGCGGACGTTGATCCGGCCGCGGACGGAGATGACGCGGTCCTCGGCCAGCGTCTCGCCGTACAGGGTGTAGGTCTTGGGGAAGATGAGGCACTCCACGGAGGCGTCGTGGTCTTCGAGGGTGACGATCGCCCATGGGCTGCCCTGTCTGGTGACCTTGCGTTGCAGGCCGGAGACGATGCCGCTGATCCGGGTCACGCCGTCCTGACGTCCCGAGGCGAGCAGGTCGGCGATGGTGGTGTCACGGTTGGCGGACAGGACGCCTTCCGCGCCGTCGAGCGGGTGGCTGGAGACGTAGAGGCCCAGCATCTCGCGTTCGAAGGCGAGCAGGGTGGGCTTGTCCCACTCGCCTTCGGGGATCGCGACCGAGAAGGCGCTGCTCTGGCCGGGCTCGCCGAACAACGAGTCCTGGCCGTGCGCCTCGTTCCGCTTGATGTCAACGACCGCGTCCACCGCGGTTTCGTGCACTGTGACCAGGGCTTTTCTGTGGTGGCCCAGGCTGTCGAAGGCGCCGGCCTTGGCCAGTGACTCGACGATGCGCTTGTTGCAGACGATCGCCGGGACCTTGGCGAGGAAGTCGTTGAAGTCGGTGTACGCGCCGCGGGCCTCGCGGGCGGCGACGATCGCCTCGACGACGCCGGCTCCTATGTTCCGTACCGCGCCCAGGCCGAAGCGGATCTCGGATCCGACGGCGGTGAAGTCCAGCCGGCTGGCGTTGACGTCGGGAGGCAGCACCTTGATGCCCAGGCGCCGGCAGTCCGACAGGTAGACGGCCATCTTGTCCTTGTCGTCGCCGACGGAGGTGAGCAGCGCGGCCAGGTACTCACAGGGGTGGTTGGCCTTGAGGTAGGCCGTCCAGTAGGAGACCAGGCCGTAGCCGGCGGTGTGCGACTTGTTGAAGCCGTAACCGCTGAAGGGGACCAGGACGTCCCACACCGCCTTGACGGCCGCCGCGGAGAAGCCGCGCCCGCGCATGCCCGCCGAGAAGCGGTCCCATTCGGCGTCCAGGACTTCCTTCTTCTTCTTGCCCATGGCCCGGCGCAGCATGTCGGCGGCGCCGAGGGAGTAGCCGGCGAGCTGCTGGGCGATGGCCATCACCTGCTCCTGGAAGACCACCAGGTGGTAGGTGTCGCCGAGGATGGGTTCCAGCGCCTCCTCCAGCTCGGGGTGGATCGGCTCGACCGGTTGCCTGCCGGTCTTGCGCAGGGCGTAGTTGGTGTGGGCGTTCATCTCCATCGGGCCGGGCCGGTACAGCGCGTTCACCGCGGCGATGTCGGTGAACGTGGTCGGCCGCATCAGCTTCAGCAGCACGCGCATGCCGCCGCTGTCCAGTTGGAAGACACCGAGCGTGTCGCCGCGTGCCAGCAGCTCGTACGTCGCGGCGTCGTCGAGCGGGATCTCCAGGACGTCGATGTCGATGCCCTTGTTGGCGCGGACGTTCGCGATGGCGTCGCCGATGACGGTGAGGTTGCGCAGACCGAGGAAGTCCATCTTCAGCAGGCCCATGTCCTCGGCCTGGGTGAAGGGGAAGCCGGTGATGACAGGTCCGTCCGCCTTGGGCTTGACCAGGGGGATCACGTCGATGAGCGGCTCGCTGGAGAGGATCACGCCGGCGGCGTGGATGCCGGTTCCACGGGTGAGGCCCTCGATGCCGGTGGCGGTGTCGATCACCTTTTTGACGTCGGGGTCCTGTTCGTACATCTGGCGCAGCTCAGCGGCCTCACCGTGGCGGGGATGGCCGGTGTCGTGGATGGCGGCCAGCGGGATCTCCTTGCCTCCGTCCGCCGCGGGGAAGGCCTTGGTGACGCGGTCGCCCAGGGCGTACGGCAGACCCAGCACCCGGCAGGAGTCCTTGATGGCGGCCTTGGCCTTGATGGTGCCGAACGTGACGATCTGGCAGACCCGGTCGTCGCCGTATTTGCGGGTGACGTAGTCGATCATCTCGTCCCGTCGGCGGTCGTCGAAGTCGAGGTCGACGTCCGGCATGGAGATGCGTTCGGGGTTGAGGAAGCGTTCGAAGATCAGTTGGTGTTCGATGGGGTCCAGCTGGGTGATGCCCGTGCAGTAGGCGACCATCGACCCGGTGGCGGAGCCGCGGCCGGGGCCGAGGCCGATGCCCTGCTCGCGGGCGTGTCGGCAGATGTCGGCGACCACCAGGAAGTAGCCGGGAAAGCCCATCATGTCGATGACCGACAGCTCGTAGTCGATGCGGTCCAGCACCTCCCGCGACGGCCGGCCGTCGTAGCGGCGGCGTGCCCCCTCCAGGGTCTCCTTGCGCAACCAGCTCGACTCGCTCTCCCCTTCAGGTACGGGGAACCGCGGCGTCAGGTCCCGATGCGCGAACACCTCCCCGTAGTCGCCGACCCTCTCGGCGACCAGCAGCGTGTTGTCGCAGGCGCCCGGCACCTCGGCGTCCCACAACGCGCGCATCTCCGCGCCGGACTTGACGTAGTAGCCGCTGCCGCCGAACCGGAAGCGGTCGGCGTCGGCCAGCCGCTTGCCGGTGCCGACGCACAGCAACGCGTCGTGGGCCTGGGCCTGGCTCTCCCTGACGTAGTGGGAGTCGTTGGTGGCCAGCGGCGGCAGGTCGAGCTCCTTGCCGAGTCTGAGCAGGTCGTCGCGGACCCGGCGCTCGATGGCGAGGCCGTGGTCCATCAGCTCCAGGAAGTAGTTGTCCGGGCCGAAGATGTCGCGGTAGCGGGCGGCGGCCTCGACGGCCCGGTCGTACTGGCCGAGCCGGAGCCGAGTCTGCACCTCTCCGGACGGGCAGCCGGTCGTGGCGACGATGCCCTGGCCGTGTTCGGCGAGCAACTCATCGTCCATGCGCGGATATTTCTGGACGTGCCCTTCGAGCCAGGCCCGGGACTGCAGCCGGAAGAGATTACGCAGGCCCTGGTCGTCGGCCGCCCACATCGTCATGTGCGTGTAGAGGCCGCGCCCGGAGACGTCCCCGCCCTCCCCGGTGTCGTCGCTGGAACGGCGCAACGAGAGGTCGTCGCTGTAGTACACGGGCTTGCGGTGGTGTCTTGAGGCGGGGGCGACGTACGCCTCGATGCCGATGATCGGCTTGATCCCCGCCTTGCGCGCCGTCCGGTAGAACTCGTACGCCCCGTGCACATTGCCGTGGTCGCTCATCGCCACGGCCGGCATGCCGAGTCGTGCCACTTCCTCCATCAACGGGCCGACCTTGGCGGCGCCGTCGAGCATGCTGTACTCGGTATGCACGTGAAGGTGCACGAAGGATCCCACCGGAAACCACGCCCTTTGGTTGTAGGCTCGGCCGCGAACCCGAGCATTCGACCCGAGAGCAGGCGTGGTTGTCCAACAATCAACACACCGAGACTCCACAACCAACAGTTGTATGGCAGGCTCCGCTGGATCTGGATCTCGGCGCGGTTCGGGCCTTCGTGGCCGTCACCGAGGACCGGTACTTCAGCGAGGCCGCGACCCGGCTGGCGATCAGCCAGCAGGCCATCTCCAAGCGCGTCGCGAAGCTGGAGTCCGACCTCGGCGTCCGGCTGTTCTTCCGCACCCGTGCCGGGGCCGAGCTCACCGAGGACGGCAGGGCGTTCCTCCATCACGCGCGCGCCCTTGTGAGCCTCGCCGACCAGGCGGTCGACCTGTTGCGCTCCCGGCGCCGCGCACTCCGGGTCGACGTCCTGGACACCAGGCTACGGACCGTCGATCTGCTCCAGGCGTTCCACCGGACCGTCGAGGACGTGGACATCGAGATCCTCACCTCGAACGGGCTCAGATCGGCGCACGGCGCCCTCACCCGCGGATCCGTCGACGCGTTCTTCTGCCGCGTACGGGGGACGTTGGACGAGGAGCTCCGGCACGTCCCCGCGTACCTGGAACCGGTGCATCTGCTCGTCAGCCGCGACCACCCCCTCGCCGATCGGCAGCACGTCGAGATGGAACGCCTGTCCGGGTCGACCGTGTGGATGCCTGGCAACGCCCTCGGCAGTGAGTGGGCCGACTTCTACGACTTCCTCGGTGCCGCGTTCGACATCCGGATCAACACGTCGGGGCCCGACTTCGGCTGGGAGTACTTCATGGAGCGGATCGCCTCCGGTGAGCACATCGGTTTCGGCGGCGAAGGACTGCGGTTGCCGTGGCATCCCCGCACCGTGCAGATCCCGCTCGTTGACCCCACGCCCGTCTACCCGTGCTCGCTGCTGTGTCACCGGCAGAACCACCACCCGGTGCTGGCCCTGCTCACCCGCTTCATCGAGAGCAGCTTCCGGCCGTTCGACCCGGCCCGCCAATGGCTGCCGGCCTCCGACCGCGCCGCGTTCGCCGCGGACGCCAACTGACCCGTGTGAGCGGGTTCAGCCGGTCGGGTGGAGGCGGACGCAGCAGTGCTCGGGTGCGGGCTCCAGGCGGGCGGTGACGTCGGTCGTGTCCAGCCCTTCGAGCAGGCCGGTCAGCAGGCACAGGTTCATGCCGCAGACCATCGCGGTGTGCTGCCGGGCCAGGCTGTGGAAGGGGCAGTTGACCAGCGCGATGGTGTCGCCGGTCGCGCGCGGCTCGTAGCCGAGGGCCTCCAGGGCCTGCACGAGACCGGTACGGGTGCCGCGCGCCGGAGCGTCGCGGCCGAGGTCGTGGCCCAGCTCGCGGGCGCGGCGGTCGAGCACGTCGCGCGGCGGCTCCCCCGAGGTCTGGGCCTCCTGGAGGGCGTCGGCGAGCAGGCGGGCGGCCAGCTCGTAGTGCCGGTCCGGCAGGGAGACGGCGATCTGCCCGGGCGCGCGGCGGTAGAGCTTCGAGGGACGGCCGGCGCCGGGTCCGGTGCGGCCGGTGCGGCGCTGGTAGACGGCTTCGAGCAGCCCCTCGGCCACCAGTTTGTCGAGGTGGAAGGAGACGGTGTTGCGCGGCGTCTGCACGGCGTCGGCGGCCTGGTCGCGGCTCACCGGAGCGGGCTGCCGCACCACGAACTCGTACAGGCGGCGCCGGGTCGGCTCGTCCAGCGCCGCGATGGCGGAGATGCGTGCCTGCCATGCGCCGTTGATCTCGCCCATCTCTAAAACCCATTTCTGTTGACTAAATCGCCGGTCCTCTTCTAATGTTAACGAAAGTAGTCGATAGAAGAAGGGGATGGCGTGATGCGGGACGCGTACGACGGGCGGGCGGCATGAGCGAGACCCTCGCGGCTCCGGACGCCGCTCCCGACCAGCCCGGCCGGCCCGACCAGCAGCAGCGGCGCCTGCGGGTGGTCCGCGGCGGCGCCGGCGTGGACGTCGAGGCCGCGCAGCGGGCAGTGGCCGACCTGCTGACCGCGCTGGGCCGGGACGCCGAGTCCGAGCACCTGGCCGACACGCCCAGGCGGGTCGCGTACGCGTACGCCGAGCTGCTGGCGCCGCGCGAGTTCAACCTGACGACCTTCCCCAACGAGGAGGGGTACGACGAGCTCGTGCTGGCCCGCGACATCCCGGTGCAGTCGTTGTGCGAGCACCATCTGCTGCCGTTCCAGGGCGTGGCGCACGTGGGCTACCTGCCCGGCGACCGCATCCTGGGACTGTCGAAGCTGGCCCGCGTCGTCGAGCTGTTCGCCCGCGACCTGCAGGTGCAGGAGCGGCTGACCAAGCAGGTGGCCGACTGGCTGCAGCAGCACCTGGAGCCCAAGGGGGTCGGCGTGGTGATCGAGGCCGAGCACCTGTGCATGTCGATGCGCGGCGTACGCGTGCGCGGGTCACGTACGGTGACCTCCGCCCTGCAGGGGCTGCTGCGCGAGGACGCGCGCTCCCGGCAGGAGTTCTTCGCGCTGTCCGGGGTCCACTGAGCCGGGCCTCCCCCACACCCACGCGTTGCCGAACGAACAGACAGGAGATCGACGATGCCGGCCACTTTTGTGATCGCCGGAGGCGGACTCGCCGCGGCCAAGGCCGCCGAGGCCCTGCGCGCGGAGGGCTTCGACGGCGCGATCGTCCTCGTCGGACGCGAGCCGCACCTGCCCTACGAGCGGCCCCCGCTGTCGAAGGGCTACCTGCAGGGCGGCGACGAACGCCAGAAGATCTTCGTGCACGACGCGGACTGGTACCGCGACCACGCCGTGGACCTGCGCACCGGAGTGTCGGTCACGGGCATCGACCCGGCCGCCCATCAGGTGACGCTCTCCGACGGCGAACGCCTCCGCTACGACAAGCTCCTGCTGGCCACCGGTGCCACCCCACGCCGCCTCACCGTGTCCGGCCACGACCGCGGGAACGTGCTGTACCTACGTACCGTGGACGACTGCGACCGGCTGCGCGCCACGCTCTCCGCCGCCGGGCGCATCGCCGTCGTCGGCGCGGGCTGGATCGGCCTGGAGACCGCCGCCGCGGCCCGCGCCGCCGGCGTCGAGGTCACCGTGATCGAGCAGGAGCGGCAGCCGCTGCTCGGCGCCCTCGGCCCCGAGATCGGCGCCGTCTTCGCCGCCCTGCACCGCGAGCACGGGGTCGACCTGCGGCTCGGCGTCCGCCTCGCCGAGATCACCGAGACCGGCGTACGCCTGGCCGACGGCACCCACCTCGACGTGGACGCCGTGGTGGCCGGCATCGGCGCCGTCCCCGACACCGAACTGGCCGCCGCCGCGGGCCTGGCGATCGACAACGGCATCAAGACCACCGCCGACCTGCGCACCAGCGACCCTGACATCTTCGCCGCCGGTGACGTCGCCAACGCCTACCATCCCCGCCTGGGCCGGCACGTCCGCGTCGAGCACTGGGCCAACGCACTCAACCAGCCCGCCGTCGCCGCCCGCGCCATGCTCGGCCGCGAGGCCGCCTACGACGAGCCGCCCTACTTCTACACCGACCAGTACGACCTGGGCATGGAGTACCTCGGCCACGTCCCGCCCGGCGTTCCCCACGATGTCGTCATCCGTGGCGATGTGGCCACGCGGGAGTTCCTCGCCTTCTGGCTGCGCGACGACGACACGGTGCTCGCGGCGATGAACGTCAACATCTGGGACCAGGGCGACCAGCTCAAGGCCCTCGTCCTGGCCGGCTCCCCGGTGGACCGGAGCGCACTGGCCGATCCCGCGGTTCCACTGGGCCGGCTGCACTGACCACGAGCGCGCTGAGAAGGAATGCCGCCGGCCCGACCGGCGATCGACCCGGAATTACACCGCGACCGAATGAGCTTGCAGCGGCTCAGAGATTCTGATATCCGACCGAGATCGGCCACGAGGTGCCACTGCATTTAGCATTTGATTTAACGGAATTGGCAACCCACGGGCCGTACACCGTGGTGTAGGCGCCACTACTGGCCTGGCAGAAGAGCACGACCCGCGTCTGAGTCACCCCGGTGCCGCTGCACAGGGCCCAGCCGGTGCCGCCGGGAGTGCCGATCTGGGCGTCGGTGCTGCAGGTCGCCGCCTGAGCGGGCGCAGCCGGTGACAGGAAAGTCGTCGCGGCGGCGATCCCCGCCGCCGCGGCCGCCGAAACGGCGAACTTCTTGATGCGGCCCATCAGCTACCTCCTTCGATGTCGATCTTCCGGCTTGATCGTAACCACAGCTTTCCTGGATATCCATAGGGAATGACCCGCGTTTTTGAGCGGGCTATTTTACGGGCCGACCGCAAGACAGCGGTTTATGGTCCGGAAAAAGAAATGGCACGCGAATAACCCGGATCCTGTTCCATCGTGCTGCCGTCTGGTCACCTTCCACGTCGGCGGTCCGGCGCTGGGCCCGATAGAGCGTGACAAGATCACATCCGTCCGCGACTGAGCTGGTCACGGTCGGCCCGGTGTCCGCGGCGGCGGGCTTCATGCCGTAGGCCCTTACACGGATACCTACTGTCGAAGGTCGGTCGTCGCGGGGCCGGCTGGGGCGGCGGGGGTTCGAGGCCATGTCCAGGAGGAGCGCAGGATGAAGGCCAGGAGCAGCACCTCGATTCCGATGGAGAGGCCGTAGAAGGGGGCCCAGTCCCAGGAATCCCCCACCGCGTTGAACGCCGAGTAGGGGATGTAGAGCGATGCGACGACGAGGTTCGTGGCGCGGTTCACCCGGGCGGGCAGCGTCATGGAGAGCATCACCATCAGGGCCGGGATCGCCACGGACGCGAGCATGCCGGTCAGCCAGGTCGCGCTGATGTCGAACTCAAAGACGACGCCAGCCAGGATGTTGCCGACGGTGCCGGGCTTGTAGAGGTGGAAGTAATCGACGTAGATGTAGAGGAACATGAAGCTGGTCCATGCGGCGGCGAGCTTGACCTGCACGGGGACCGGCGGGTTGTCGAGCAGGTTCGGGGTTTTCGTCCGGATGGTCATCGGTTCTTCTTTCGAGAGGAGCGGTCCGTCCGCCGGAGTGGCGGCAGGTTGGGGCGTACATACGCACCCGACGTGCTCGTGACCAGCACCGTCTGGCCCGGTCGAACGTTCGCGATCTTCCGCAATGCCTGCAACGCCGCCATGGCCGAGGTGGGCACCACTGGCGCGTCCACGACCGACAGGTTGGCGGGCACGGACAAGAGGTTGTCCGCCGGGACGCAGGCGGACTCCGCGAGCGTTCCAGCGGTGCTCTGGCCGAACACCTCGTCGCCGGGGCGGAGAGCGGTGACATCCTTCCCGACCGCTGCCGCCATGCCGGCGAGGTCCCTGCCAGGGAGCGCCCACCCGGAGGCGGCCCGCATCGTCGTTGCCCCGGCCGGACTCGCCCCCGGCACCAGGCGTGCTCCGGCATTCGATCGCTGTTCGATTCCCACAGAAGCCTCCTCACGTCCGAGCCACGACTCTTTTCGTACACCGTACGTCGTACGCCGTACTACGCTCGTACGATGTACGATGACCGTACGTTGAACGCTTGTCAAGCCGTTTGAGAGAGCGAGGAAACCCGTTGTCTGCAAGGGAACGACGCCAGGTCGCGTCAGATGCGGGGCTGAGCAAGAAGCGGGTGGTGGCCGAGGCGGTCCGGCTCGCCGACCGCGAGGGGGTCGGCGAGCTGAGCATGCGCCGGCTGGCTGGCTCGCTCGGCGCGGGCGCGATGTCGCTTTACTACTACGTTGCGAGTAAGGAGGAGTTGCTGGACGCCATGATCGACGTCGTGTTCGAGGAGATCGAGCTCCCGCCTGAGGAGACCGACTGGCAGTCAGCGATGCGACGTCGGGCGATATCCGCCCGACAGGTTCTCGCGCGCCACCCGTGGGCGATCGGCCTGATGGAGTCGCGGACATCGCCGGGGCCCGCGAACCTCCGCCACCGCGAAGCGGTCACCGCCTGCCTGCGGAGGGCCGGCTTCCCGGTCTTGATGGCGACGCACGCCAACTGGTTGCTCGACAGCTATGTCTACGGTTTCGCCTTGCAGGAAGCCAGCCTGCCGTTCGGCACCGCCGATGAGCTCGCGGACATGACCGAGGACGTCTTCCTGCCCCAGCTTCCTCCTGACGAGTTCCCCTACCTCAACGAGTCCGCCGCGGTGCTCGCCGCTGCCGGCTACGACCCTGCGGAGGAGTTCACCTTCGGCCTCGACCTCGTCCTGGCCGCCCTCGAGGCCCTGAGAGTGCCTACGTGAGCCTCCATCCGTGATGTCGTTATGTGATCGTGTGGATTTGTAGTGTTACCGCCAGTCTGCGGGTCCAGTTGTGCCGGGATGGCGCGGCGACTGAGCACAAGCCGTGCCCGAGCGACTCAGCCGACGCTCACTGGGCGTTGATCGAACCGGTCCTCACGGCAGGAAGGCCCCGCACCCCTCGGTCAGCGGCCACGAAGGCAACTATGCGCTGCGGGAGATCGTCAACGCGATCCGCTACCAGGGACGAACCGGCGTCCAATGGGACTGTCTCCCGCACGATCTGCCGCCCAAGGGTGCGACGTACTACTCCGGGGCCTGTTCACGGGTATCGAGGCGGTCCAGAAGCCAGGTTCCGGGATCGGGCCTTCGCCAAATGGCGCGACGACGGCACCGATAAGACGATCCATGACCTGCTGCGCTGGCACCTGCGCGAGAAGGGCGGGTATCGGGCCTGGTCATGTCCAAGCAGCTCGTCGTCGTAGTAGCTGGCCAGGTAAGTGGAGCGGTCGAGCTTGCCCAGCTCCGTCAGGGCGCGGCCGATGGGGGTCGGGGTGCCGCCGCCGACGAAGGAGCGGAACAGCTCGCCGACCCTGACCGCGGCGCCGCAACCAGGACACCGGCGCCCGACACCGGCGGCGAGCAGCACCGAACGCGAACGAGAGGTCACCGACACTTCCTGCTGTGTGGCGGTGACCGCGACGTGCCGAAGAGACGTCTCGGCTCTCCCCGTGGAAAACGAACCGTAGACACGGCATACATCCGTTCCTTACAGTGGTTTCAGCTCATACTGAAATAACTGTAAGGAGATGGGCCGGGCGTGACCGAACAGGAAGCGTTGCTGGAGTGGGTCGAGCGCGTGGCCATGTACCTGGCGCGCGACGGGGTGCCGCCGATCGCCGGCCGGGTGCTGGGCTGGCTGATGGTGTGCGATCCGCCGGAGCAGTCGGCCGGGCAGATCAGCCAGGCCATCGGCGCCAGCCGCGCATCGCTGACCTCGAACCTGCGGCTGCTGACGGGCATGGGGTTCCTCACCTGGCGCACCCGGCCGGGCGAGCGGACCGTCTACTACCGGATGGCCACCGACGCCTGGGCGGTGGTGGTGCGCAAGCAGATCGCCGGCCTCTCCTCCTTCCTTGACATCACCCGTGACGGCCTGGACCTGGTCGGCCCGGACGACGAGCGCGCCGACCGCATCCGCCAGGCGCACACCACCTTCGAATGGATGGCAGACATGTTCAAGAACGCGCCACAGCCCGGGGAGCCCGCGTGAGCGGGCATGCGATCGTGGTCGGCGGCGGCATCGGCGGGCTGGCCGCCGCTGTCGCGCTGCGCCGGATCGGCTGGCGGGCCACGGTGCTGGAACGGGCGGGCGAACTGCGCGAGATCGGCGCGGGCATGTCCCAGGCGCCGAACGCCCTGCGCGCGCTGGAGGAGCTCGGCGTGGGCGGGCAGGCACGCGCGGCTGGGGTGCCCACCTTTTCGGCGGGTAACCTGCGTCTGCCTGATGGCCGCTACCTGCAGCGCGCCCGCCCTGGTGATCCGACGCCGCTGCTCGCCTTCCACCGTGCGGACCTGCACAAGCTGCTGCTGGAGGGGGTGCCCGACGGCTGGCTGCGCACCGGCACGGAGGTCACCGGCCTGCGGCAGGACGAGCGCGGGGTGACGGTCGTCTGGGACGGCGGCGAGGCGAGGGCAGACCTGGTGATCGGCGCGGACGGCATCCGCAGCACCGTGCGCCGGCTGCTATGGCCGGGCACGCCGCCCCCGCGTTTCCTGGGCCGCACCGCCTGGCTGGGCATCGCGCCCACCGGCGGCCTGCCGGGCAGCATCACCATGGGCTCCGGTGGCTACTTCCTGATCCACCCGATCAGCCGGGGCCGCGCCTACTGGGCCTACGTCACCACCGCCGACCGGCCGGAGGTGCGCTATGAGAAGGAAAAGGCCGAAGCGGCCCGCCGGCTGGCCGCCTGGCACGAGCCGATCCCGGAGCTGATCGCCGCCACCCCGGACGAGGCGGTGATCCACATCGACATCTGCGACCTGGACCCGCTGCCTTCCTATGTGCGCGGCCGGGTGGCGCTGCTCGGCGACGCCGCGCACGCGATGAGCCCGGATCGCGGTCAGGGGGCCGGGCAATCCATCGAGGACGCCGTCGTCCTCGCCGCCGCCCTTTCCGGCGAGGCCGCGACCGGGGCCGCGGCCGGGGGTGCGATCGAGGGCGCGCTGCGCCGTTATGACACCGAGCGCCGCCCGCGCACCCAGGCCACCGCGCGGGGCGCCCGCGCCGATGGGCGCCGCACCACCTCGCCGGCCGCGCACCGGGTCCTGACCACGATGATCCGGCTGATGCCTGCGGCGTTGTGGCGTCAAGGCATCACCGCCGACGGTAACGCCACCTGGCGCTGGCAGCCTCCGCACCTGCCGGTGGCGCGGGGCAGGTGATGCCCCAAGGGGTGAAGGGAACCCTCAGCTCTCCTGCAGGTCACGCCGCTGGAATGCGGCGAGCCCGGCCAGCAGGAACGCGGCGGTGACTGCGATGAGCCCCAGCAGCGGGCCGGCGTCGACGGGCTGGGTCAGCCCCTGCGGGACGTGCGCGAAGGGGGGACAGGCTCGTGATCCGCTCGTCGAGTTGGAGCAGCTCGCCGAGCTGGGCGAGCAGGGCGAAGGCCAGCAGGACCGCCCAGGCCAGCGCGGTCAGCCGGGGCAGCAGCCCGAACAGCAGCATCGCGATCCCGGCCAGCGTCCAGGTGGCGGGGGCTTGAGCCAGCGCCGCGCCCAGCATGCGCGCGGCCTGACCGGCCGGCTCGCCGATCCGCAGGCCGTGCGCGACCCCGGCCGCCAGCCCGCCCGCGGAGAGGATCACGACGCTACCGCCTGGGCGATGCCCAGGTGGCTGACGCTCCAGCGGCGGCGGCCCACGGCGGTGGCCAGGACCGGTCCGGCGCATAGTTCCGTCTCCTCGCCGCGCAGCCGTAGCGTCGCCTGGCACGCGTTTCAGCCGGCGAGCAGGCCGAGCAGGCTCAGCTCGGCGGTCAGGAACGCGTCGGTCAGTTCGTCCGTGCCGCCGCCGATCTGGGCCAGGAGGGCGGTCAGTTGCGGGTTGTCGCCGACGATGTCGCCCAGGCTGTGGGTCAGCGTGCCGAACAGCACGCCTGCCACCGTGAAAGCGATCGCCCAGCCGAGCAGGCCGCCGCGCTGCAGCCGCCAGGCCAACGCCGTAGGACCGGCGAGAGAAGGCCCGGCGTCCGGCCGGCCCGGGCGTGCCGGCACGAGTCCGGCGCCGAGGTCGCGCCGCCTGGCCAGCATCACCGACATCGCGACCAGCGCCAGGCCGGTGACGGCGAGCAGCGCGAGCACCCACCAGCGCTCGCCGGCGAAGGCCCGCACCCGCTGGGCCCAGCCCAGCGGGCAAGCCGCTGATGAGGATGGCGGGACTGCTCGCCATGGGGCGCCTCCACGAAGCCGGTCCGATATGACGTTGCCGACCAGACTTCCCGGCGCTCCACCGAGGACAGTGACAGCGCCGCCCCGTCTCCACCAGATGCCGGCCAAGCCACATCTCGCGGGCCGTCCTAGCCGCGGCACGCGGCGTATCTGCGGCAGGGACCTCTCGTTCGGCCGCATGGCATCTGCAAGCATCCCTGCTGGCGGGTGAGCGCCTTATCCGGATGTGAGCGATCCACCACGATCGGATCGCCGTCTGCTCGCCTCAGCCGACGATGAAGCGCTCCTCGGGCAGCTGATAGCGGCGGGCCCGGTCTTTCAGAGCCAGGGCTGTGCCCAGGGTGAGCGGGCCGATTCTGCCGATGAACATGAGCATCACCAGAAGCAGGTGTCCGGCCGGTGGGAGGTCGGCGGTGATCCCGGTGGACAGGCCGACCGTGGCGAAGGCCGAGACGACCTCGAACAGCACGCGGTCGAGATTGTGCGGGGTCAGTGCGAGGAGCAGGTACGTCGACAGCGCGACCAGCGCCACGCTGATGAGGCTGATCGCCAGGGCCTGCCGCTGCGCCGGTTCCGGCAGGCGGCGATGACCGACGTTGACCTCGCGCTCGCCGCGCATCTCGGCCCAGATGACGAACGCGAGCAGGCCGAACGTGGTGACCTTGATGCCGCCAGCGGTGCCGGCGCTGCCGCCGCCGATGAACATCAGCAGGTCGGTGGCCAGCCAGCTGGTGGGATCCATGGCGGCGATGTCGAGGCTGTTGAAGCCCGCGGTACGCGTCATGGCGGCGGCGAAGAAGGCGGCCAGGAGCTTGCCGGAGTCCTGGAGTGTGCCCAGCGTCTTGGGGTTGTGCCACTCGGCGGCCAGGAAGACCAGCGTCCCTGCGACCAGCAGGGCCGCGGTGACGCCGACGGTGATCCTGGTCAGCACCGACCAGCGGCGGGGCCTGCGCCAACCGCGCAGCAGCTCGAACACCACCGGGAAGCCGAGCCCGCCCACGATCACCGCGCCCGCGATGGTCAGGCAGATCCACGGGTCGGCGACGAAGCGCATCACACTGTCCGGCCATAAAGCGAAGCCGGCGTTGTTGAAGGCCGAGATCGCGTGGAAGATCCCCAGGTAGACGGCTCGGCCCCACGGCTCGCCGTAGCCGAGCAGGAACCGGCCAGTGAGGATCACCGCCGTGACGGCCTCGCACAGCAGGCTGAAGACGACCACGCGCCGGACCACGTGCCGCACGTCAGCCATGCTCAGCGTCTTGGTCTCGGCCTGGGCGAAGATCCTGGCGCGCAACCCGAGACGCCCGGCCACCAGGAGGGTGAACAGAGTCGCCAGGGTCATGATGCCCAGCCCGCCGACCTGGATGAGCCCCGCGATCACGCTCTCCCCGAACGTCGACCAGTGCGTCGGGGTGTCCACGACCACCAGCCCAGTGACACACACCGCCGAGGTGGCGGTGAACAGCGCGGCCGGCAGCCCGGCCGGTTCCCCTGACTCGGTGGCGATCGGCAGGGCGAGCACGGCCGTGCCGATCACGACCGCCAACCCGAACCCGGTGACGATCATCTGCGCCGGGTGCTGGAACCAGCCAAGGATCCGTGGCCACCGTCTCATGCCATACCCGCACGCGCACCGAGCCGGTCCGCGACACCCCCCGCATCAGGGCTGACCACCCAGAGCGTGCGTGCCATCCGGGCCGGCCAAGACGCGACCGTGCAGATCGGGGACCGAACCCGAGCGCGGCCCTGGCCGTAGCCACGCCGACCGTGAGCGGCGCGGCCGACCACCGCCCGCTGCGCCAGCACCATACAGGGCACCCTTTCAGCAAACCCCGTCAAGACACCTCGCACCTTACCCAGGCCACAAGGGGCAGCGCAGGAGGGCGAGGCGTCAAGAAAACGTATGAATCGCGACTTCCGTCCCCGCCGGCATAGGGTTGGCGCTCCCGATGCGGGGCCAGCAGCACGGGCCGGCAGCACGGGCCGGCCGGACCGTGCTCAACCGGTCTGCTGATTCCAGCGGTGCAGCAGAGCGGGCAACTCGCTGAGCAGGAATTCGTAGAAGGCGTGCATCTGCGCCAGGCGCTGATGGGCGGGGTCGCTCTCGTCGGTGGCGGCGATCCCGGTGGCCGCGGCCTGGAGCATGGCCTGGATGACGGTGTTCTGGCTGGTGAACAGGATGGCCCAGGCGTCGTCGCGGAGCCGGTAGTGCTCGCGGCGGCTGCCGGGGGCGGGCAGGCGTTCGATGAGCCCGACCGTCAGCAGGGATTTGATCGCGGCGGAGACCGAGCCCGCGCTGGCCTCCAGCCGGGCGGCGATCTCGCCGGCGGTGACGCTTTCCTGGTCGGTGAACAGGAAGACCGCCAGGGTGCGGGCGGTCATGCGCTGCATGCCGCCCTCGATCAGGGTCAGGGCCAGCCGTTCGGCGGCCTGCCACTGCTCATACCGATCGTTCACGTGTGCCTCCTTGCGGGAAGCAGGATATCCAACATCTCTACCCTTCAGTAATTTCTGAAAGTTCGGTATAGTCCTCGTGTCGGCCTCTTGGCGAGAGAGGTTCGATGGTGTGCCGGGAAGCCTGGTCGGCGATGTGATCTCTCATCAGCCTCGACAGGAAGTAGATCCCGGCCATGACCCTGCTCAGCCGTTTGTACGGCGTGCGTCCCGCGCTACGTGACCGGGTGCAAGTGCGGCGGAACGTGGAGATCCCGGCCGCAGACGGTGTGCGGCTGCTGGCCACGCCCTATGACCCGGCCGGTCGGCGACGGCCTCCGCTGGTGTTGCTGCGCAGCCCGTACGGCCGCGCGAACGCCGTGGACCAGCTGCCGAAGCTGCTGGCCGAGCGCGGCTACCAAGTCCTGTACCAGAGCCTTCGCGGCACGGCCGGGTCCGGTGGCCGCTTCGACGGCTTCGTCATCGATCCGGCCGACGCCAACGACACGCTGAGCTGGCTGCGCGCCCGGCCGTGGTTCGGCGGCGAGCTGGCCACGTGGGGCGCCGGCTATCTCGGCTTCGTGCAGTGGGAGCTGGCCGCCCGGGACATCCCGGGATGGAAGGTCGCGCTGATCCAGGACGCGCCGTCAGCGTTCGACGAGGGCTTCATGTACCCGGGCGGAGCGTTCGCGACGGGGAACGCGCTGGGTCGGGTGCAGTTGGTGGAGCGGATGTTGCTCGGTGGCTATGGCGTCGCCCGTCAAATGGCCGGCATGGTCGGCGCCGCGCGGCGGCTGTCGCGTGCCACGCTCACCCTCCCGTTCGAGGAGGCCGACCGGGCACTGACCGGGTACCCCGTGCCACGGTTCCGGGACTGGACCCGGCACGGCCCCGGCGAGCCGTACTGGGCGAACACCGACCACCGCGTCAACGTCGCGCGGATGCCGCCGGTGGTGCACCTGCCGGGCATGCTGGCCGACGTGCTGGCCATGCTGGACGCCGCGCTGCTCGACCGGCAGGCGCCCTCGGGCGTGCGGCTGTTCGTGACCGGCGCGGGCCGCTGGAACGACGTGTCCGCCTGGCCGCCCGCGCACGAGCCGGTCCCCTGGTTCCTGCGCCCCGGCGGCGGGCTCGGCCCACCCCGCATGAGGGCCCGAGCGCCCCCAGCCGCTACCGCTACGATCCCGCGGACCCGCCCCCTACGGTCGCGGGCACGCAGATGGGCCTGTCAGCCGGGGCCAAGGACAACCGCGCCATCGAGGCCAGAGCCGACGTGCTGACCTTCACCACCGCGCCGCTGGCCGAGGACGTCGAGGCGGTCGGCCCGGTTCGCGTGATGTTGCACGCGCGCTCGGACAACCCGCATGCCTTGTGGCCGATGGCCCACCGCTTCCTGCGCGGCCACCGCGTCCGGGTGCAGGTCTCCAGCGGCGCTCACCCGCGCTTCGGCCGCACCCCGGCACCGGTGAGCCGCTCGCGACCGGGACGAACCTGCGCTCCTCGGAGCATGAGATCTTCCACGACCACAACAACCCGTCAGCCCTCTGGCTGCCCCTCACTTCAGGAGCATCGTGAAGCTACTCGTTCTCGGCGGCACCCACCACGTGGGCCGCGCCATCGTCGAGGCCGCGCTGGAGCGCGGTGACCAGGTGAGCACGCTCAACCGTGGCCTCAGCCGCGCGCCGGCGCCCGGCGTCCGTGCGCTGATGGCCGACCGCACCGACCCCGAGTCCGTACGGCGGGCGCTCGGCGATGGGGAGTGGGACGCGGTCATCGACACCTGGGCCTGGGCACCGCGGGTGGTGCGCGAGGCCGCCGGCCTGCTGGCCGACCGCGCCGGGCACTACGGATACGTCTCCAGCCGCGGCGTGCACCGCTGGCCATGGCCGCCCGGCGCCGACGAGCAGGCACCCCTGGTCGACGGCGACCCCGCCGGCACGGACAACGCCGACTACGCCGCCGCCAAGCGCGGTGGCGAACTCGCCGTCCTCGAATCCTTCGGCGAGCGGGCGCTGCTGGCCAGGGCCGGGATGATCCTCGGCCCGTATGAGGACGTCGGCCGCATCCCGTGGTGGCTGCGCCGCCTGGAGAAGGGCGGCCGGGTCCTGGCGCCCGCCCCCGCCGACACGCCCTTGCAGTACCTCGACGTCCGGGACCTGGCCACCTGGATGCTCCAGTCCGTCGAACGCGGCCTGGGCGGCGCCTTCACCGTGACCGGCCCACCCGGCGCGATCACCCTCGGCGAGCTGCTCACCACAGCGTTGGAGGTCACCGGCTTCGACACCGAACTGGTGTGGGCCGAGCCGGACCTGCTCATGCGCCACGGCCTGCCGCTCGGCATGGAGTTCGGCCTGCGCATGCCCGACGGCAGCGCGCCGAGCGGCATGCACGACGCCGACGTCAGCGCCGCCTTGGCCGAAGGCCTCACCACACGCCCGCTGCGCGAGACCCTCGCCGACACCTGGGCCTGGCTGCAGGCCGAAGGCGACCCGGCACCCCGCCCGGACGCGCCTTCCCCCGACACCTGGCTGGATGCCGCCGCCGAACAGCGGCTGCTCGACCAGCTCTCCCACTAAGAGAAACGCGAACACTTTCATGCGCGCCATCATCATCGGAGCCGGCATCGCCGGCCTGGCCACCGCCCTGCGCCTGCACCAGATCGGCTGGGACACCCTCATCGTCGAACGCGCCCCCGCTCGCCGCGGCGGCGGCTACGCGGTCACCTTCGGCGGCATCGGCTACGACGCTGCCGAACGCCTCGGCATCCTGGCCGACCTGCGCGCCAAATCGTTCGACACCACCGAGCTCGTCTACCACAAGCCGAACGGCGAACGCCGCTTCGCCCTCGACCGCGCCACCATCGCCGCCACCACTGGACCCCGCTCGATCACCATTCTGCGCGGCGACCTCGAAACCGTCCTGTACGACAAGGTCCACGGCCACACCGAGATCCGCTTCGGCGCCACCCTCACCGCCGTCGACCAGGACGAGCGCGCCGTCCGCGTCACCCTGAGCGACGGCACCCTCGTGGAGGGCGACCTGCTGATCGGCGCCGACGGCCTGCACTCGGCCACCCGCGCCCTGCTCTTCGGCCCGGAGGAGAACTTCCTGCTCGACCTGGAGCACAAGGTCGCCGTCTTTATGCTCGACCAACGGCCCGCTAGCATCGCACCCGGCGCGACCGGCACCCTGTCCTCCAACGGCCGTACCGCGGCGGTCATCAGCGTCGGCGACGGCCGCAACGTCGCCTTCTTCGGCTACCGCACCGACCACGCCCGCCCCGGCGAGGACGTGGGCACCGAACTGAAGCGCGTCTACGGCGACCTCGGCTGGGTCATCCCCGAAGCCCTCGCCGGCCTGAAGCGGGCCGACTCGGTCTACTTCGACACCATCAGCCAGGTCGTCGCACCACAGTGGAGCAACGGTCGGGTGGTGCTGCTCGGCGACGCCGCCTGGTGCGTCACCTTGTTCGCCGGGTACGGCTCCTCACTGGCCGTCGGCGGCGCCGACCGGCTCGGAACGGAGCTGGCCGCCCACCCCGGCGACATCCCCGCCGCACTGGCCGCGTGGGAGGCTGCCATCCGCCCCGAGGCCGAGCGCAAGCAGAAGCTCGGCCGCCGCGTCAAAGGCGTCTACGCCCCCGCCAGCCCCCTGCTGCTGTGGCTGACCCAGCTGCCGCTGCGCCTGGCCGCCCTGCCGCCCGTGCGCCGATACATGACCCGCCGCTTCATCAAGGGCTGACCCGGCCGCTCCCCGAGGCGGGCCGGATCGCGCCGGTGGCGTCCATGACCGAGAGCATCAGCCTGCGGGCCGGCCGGGGCGGAACCCGCTGTCAGCCCTGATCGCGGCCCGCGTGATGCGAACGGGCCGCCGGCAGGCACCGCGCGGCCGACTCCGATGAGCGCTCAAGCGTCCGTAGCGGGCGGATACAGGCCGGCCTGGCGGTAGACGGCGGCGAGGTAGCGCAGCATCTCGGCGGCGTCCGGCGGGTCCGGCTGCAGCACCCGGTAGGTGACCGCGCCGGCCATCATGTCGATCAGCACGTCCAGGTCGGCGTCGGCGGCCACCGTGCCGTCGGCCTGGGCGCGCCGCAGCATCGCCGCGGCCAGCTCGCGGCGCGGCAGGATGTAGTGCGTCCAGTACACGGCCATCAGCTGCGGGTGGCTGACGGCCGAGCCCATGATGCGCGCGACCAGCGCGCGAAAGCGGGGGCTGGCGGCCATCTCGGCCGCTGCGGGCAGCACGCGCTCGACGATGTCCTGCGGCCGCAGGGCGTATACGTCGGCGGCCGAGGGTGTCACCTCGGCGCGGACCCACTGCTCGACGGCTTGAGCCAGCAGGTCCTCCTTGCTGCTCCAGCGGCGGTAGACGGTCAGCTTGCCCACCCCTGCGCGCTTGGCCACCTGCTCCATGCTGGTGCCCTCGACGCCGCGTTCGACGAACAGCTCCAGCGCGGCGGACAGGATCGCCGCGTCGGTGCCGGGGTCACGCGGGCGTCCCCGCCCCCTGGAGTCAGGAGCCGCGCTCATCCGAGGGCTCCGTCCAGCCAGCGGGTGACCTCGGCAGGACCGCCTGTGCAGGCCAGGTGGCCGTCCGGGCGCACCAGCAACGCCGATCCGCTCGCCGCGCCGGCGACACTGAGCCGAATCACCCGGTCGCCGAGCCGCCGCCGGGCCGCCGCGAACGCCCCTTCGGCGCCGGTGTCAGAGCCGGGGCCGGTCTCGGGACCATCGTTGAGCACCGCCCACTTCCCGCGCAGCTCGGCGTGCAGCCGGGTGCGGCTGCCATCGGCGCGCAGGCAGGCCAGGTCCCCGACGCGGTCGCCAGGGCGCGGCCTGCCGCTGCTGCCGGCGCGCGATCCGGCGAGTCGCCGGCCGAGCGGGCCGCGCCGGTAGCTCACCCACAGCTGCGAGGTGGTGTAGGTGGTCCACCGCTGGATCCACGCCTGGCTGAAGACGCGCATCAGCACCTGGTCGCGCAGGAAGCGGCCGAGCGGGCCGCCCGCGATGTTGACCTTGGTGGCGGCCGTGCTGCCACGCAGCACCGCGGTGGCCAGCGGACGGCGTTCGGCCTGGTAGGACTCCAGCAGACGCTCCGCGGCCGGGCCGCGCGCGACCCCCTGCACGATAAGGGCGAGCTTCCAGGCGAGATTCTCGGCGTCGCCGAGCCCGGTCAGCATGCCCTGGCCGCCGAACGGGGCGTGCACGTGGGCGGCGTCACCGGCCAGCAGGACGCGCCCGGCGCGGTAAGTCTCGGCCAGCCGGCGGTGCACCCGGAACAGCGACGCCCAGGTGACCTCGCCCAGGCGCAGCCCGCTCCGTCCGGTGCGTTCGGGCAGGATGACCCGCATGCGCTCGGCGATCCGCTCTTGGCTGGGTTTGTCCTCGGTGAAGGCGGCGTCGTAAGCGAGCAGCCGCCACTGATCGTCCGGCATCGGCATGGCGCCCAGCACGCCATCGCGGTGCGCCCAGCCGCTGGTGCCCGACCGCTCCAGCGGCGGACCGCCTTCCAGGTGGCCGTCGACGAGCAGGAACCGCTCGCTGACCTTGACGCCGGGAAAGCCGATGCCGGTCAGTTTGCGGACCGTGCTGCCGGAGCCGTCGCAACCGACCATCCAGCCGGCCCGGACAGTGGCGCCGTCGGCGAGCACCGCGGTGACACCGGCCGCGTCCTGGCGGGCTTCGACCAGCCCGTTGCCCCACTCCGGGCGGACGCCGAGGGCCGCCAGCCGCTCGCGCAGCCCTTCCTCCACCCGTGCCTGGGAGATCACCATGGGCGGGGCGGCGGTGCCGAGCCCGGGGTCGCCGAACCGGATGCGCATCATCGGGCGGTCTCCGGCGTAGGTGGTGATCGTCATCGCCCGCACCGACTCCTGCGGCAGGTCGCCGAGAGCGCCCAGGCGGTCGAGCACCTCTGAGCCGCGGGCGTGCACGAAGTTCGCCCGCGACGTGCTCGCCGGACCGGCGGCCTTGTCGATCACGCGGACGCTCACCCCGTGTTGCACCAGCGCGCAGGCCAGTGCCAGACCGACCGGTCCCGCCCCCACCACCAGAACATCCGTGTCCATCCCGGTCCTCACTCCATTCATTTACGAGACGGTACCGTAAACTTATAGTGCGCCCGTGGCCCCCGGCCTGTCCACACCCAGGTGAGTGGGCGCACGATGCAGGCGGCATGGTCCGGGCCGGGTTCGGCACGGTCCAGGCCGGCTTGTTGTGCTCGCGCCGTGCTGCGCCGCGCTACGGTGGGGCTCGGAGTGCCGGGAAGTCTGGTCGGCGACGTCTTCAGCCGTGCCACCCCGACGGAGGCCCCTCCCGTGCGCGACGTTTTCGACTGGCCTGATCGTGACCTGCCCGGCAGGGCGGCTTCATGAGGCGGCGCTATCCGGTGGTGCGGGGCCGGGGCCGGCATCCGGCCGTGGTCATCGCGGCCGGGTTCGGTGTGGCGGTGCTGGCCGGGACGCTGCTGCTGGGAACTCCGCTGGCCACCACCGCCGGTGACAGCACCCATTGGCTGACCGCGCTGTTCACCGCCACCTCCGCCGTGTGCGTGACCGGCCTGGTGGTGGTCGACACCGGGACGCACTGGTCGACGTTCGGCGAGGTGGTGATCGTCGTGCTCATCCAGGTGGGCGGGCTGGGCATCATGACGCTGGCCACGCTCGTCATGGTGATCGTCTCCGGCCGGATCGGCCTGCGGGCCAGATTGTCGGCCCAACTGGAGACCAAATCCGTGGTCGCCGCCGATCTGCGTCAAGTGCTGCGCAAGGTGGTGGTCTTCAGCCTCGTCTGTGAGGCGGTCGTCGCCGTGGTGCTGGCCGTCCGGTTCGTCACCGGGTACGGCGAGCCGCTGGGCCGGTCCGTCTACCTGGGGATCTTTCATGCGGTGTCGGCGTTCAACAATGCCGGCTTCGCACTGTGGCCGGACAGCTTGATGCGCTTCGTCACCGATCCGTGGATCTGCCTGTCCATCGCGCTGGCGGTCCTTGTCGGGGGTCTCGGTTATCCGGTGGTGTTCGAGCTGCTGCGCACGTGGCGGCACCCGCGACGCTGGTCGGTGCTGACTCGCATCACCGTCTGCCTGAGCGTGCTGCTCCTGGCCGGCGGCATGCTCGCGTTCCTGGCGACCGAGTGGCGCAACCCGGCCACGATGGGGCCGCTGGACGATTCCGGCAAGCTGCTGGCCGCCTTCTTCGCCGCGGTGATGCCGCGCTCCGGCGGCTTCAACACGCTCGACATCGGGCAGATGTACCCCTCGTCGTGGCTGGTGACCGACGTGCTGATGTTCATCGGCGGGGGCAGCGCCGGGACCGCGGGCGGCATCAAGGTCACCACGTTCGGCTTCCTGCTGTTCATCATGTGGTCGGAGCTGAGGGGCGAGCACCAGGTCAACATCGGTCACCGGCGGCTGCCGTCGGCCACCCAGCGCCAGGCGCTGTCGATCAGCCTGCTCGGTGTCCTGCTGGTCGCGTTCTCCACCTGGCTCCTGCTGGTGATCAGCCCGCATTCCCTGGACCGGGTGCTGTTCGAGGTGATCTCCGCGTTCGCCACCAACGGTCTGTCCACCGGCATCACCGCCGACACCCCGCTGGCCGGGCACGTGCTGCTGAGCCTGCTGATGTTCATCGGGCGCATCGGCCCGCTCACGCTGGGCTCCGCGCTCGCCCTGAAAGAGCGCGGCCGCCGCTACGAACTGCCGGAGGAGAGGGTGATCATCGGGTGAGCCGAGATCCGCTTCCATCGTGGTGATCGGCCTGGGGCGCTTCGGCGCCGCGGTGGCGCAGCGGCCGGCCGGATCCTGCTCGCACGCTGGTCCACTGGCGGGCAGACAGCCGTGGCCCTTCGGCCAGGCGGGGTGCGCTGGGCGGTCGCAGGCACCTCTGATACGTTCTCCGCAGGCGCGCCGGGAAGTCTGGTCGGCAGATGAACGCGATGACCACCCGACCCGGGGAGCGCACCGATGGCCCGACGACCTTCGTGGCACCGTCTCGCCGGCCGCCACGACCGCGGACCGGTCAGCCCGCTGACGGGCGACGGCCCAGCCGGCCTCCCCATCGTCACCTCCGTAGCGGGCGACATGGTGGAATACCGGCTGCAACGACAGGACCACCGAACGATCGTGGTGTTCCACGGCGGCCACATGCGGGCCGGACTGGCCCTGGGCGAAGAGGTCTTCACCTCCGCCGGCTTCACGGTGCTCACGCCCTCCCGCCCCGGCTACGGACGCACGCCGTTGACCCCGGCCACCTCGGTGGCGCAGTTCACCGACACCATCGCGCACCTGTGCCGGCTCCAGGGCGTGGACAAGGTCGCCGCGGTGGTCGGCGTCTCCGCCGGCGGACGTACCGCCCTGACCATGGCGGCCCGCCACCCGGACCTGGTGGAGCGGGTGATCCTGCAGAGCGCGGTCGGCTTCGATCCTTGGCCGGGCCAGTGGACGCGGCTGGGCGGGCGGATCATCTTCAGCGCGGGCGTCGAGGCTGCCACCTGGGCGGCGCTGCGGACGCTCCTGCGCCTGGCTCCAGGAGCGGGGTTACGGCTGCTGATGCGCGAACTGTCGGTCGTTCCTGCCCGGCAGGTAGTGGGAGGCTTGTCCCCGGAGGCTCGCGCCGGGTTGACGGAGCTGTTCCGCGCGATGCGCTCGGGCCGTGGATTCATCGCCGACATGGACCCCGTGCCCGACTGCGCCGCCGCCGTCACCCAGCCCGTTTTGATCATCGCCAGCCGCCGGGATCGCTCGGTTCCCTTCACCCACGCCCAATCGCTGGCCACCGCGCTACCCCATGCCCAGCTTGAGGAAAGCCACGCCGACAGCCACCTGATCTGGTTCGACGCGGACTACCCGAGGACCTCCGCGAGGATCGGCGCATTCCTCACCGACCGGCTGGACGGGCAGGGCTGAGGCCGCGCCAAGAGGCGGCGCGACCGACATCACAAGGCCAGGTCGCGCCGGCGCAGCGTGTACAGGCCCGCCGTCACCAGGCCGGCCGCCACCCGGGTGAGCCCGAGCAGCGTGCCCGGTCCCGGATCGGCCAGCGTGGAGTAGTGGACGTGCGCGAACGGGGAGATCATGAAGAGTGAGTCGCTCACCAAGCCCACTTCCCGCCCGATCTCCCAGGCGATGGCCAGCCCCAGGGCGGTCCACCCCACGTTCACTCCGGCCCGCCGCAGCAGCCCGAATGCCGCGACGGCGAGCCCGGCCATCACCCAGATGCCCGGCAGGATGACCGTGGTGAGGGCCAGGCCGCCCGCGAAGTCCCCGTTGCCGAGGCCCAGCGCGAGGCCGGCGATCACCAGCACGGCGACGGGCACGGCCACCGCGAACACCACGTGGCTGAGCGCCCACCGTGGCCGACAGCGCCTCGGCGTCGCCGCCGGCCGAACTGCCGAAGCCGACGTAGACCGGCGGGTCCCCGTCCGCCAGGAACCGGGCCAGCCGCTCCGGCGGCGTCCACGCCTCATCGGGGGGCAGCGTCAAAAGCCCGTCGGGCGGGCCTCGTCCGGCCAGTCGCCGGGTGCGGGCAGCAGTTCGGCGCTCCACGCATGCAGCACCGCGCCCTTGCCGATGTGGCCGGCCATCGGCCGGAAGGCGCCCCGCAAACCGAGCCTCTCGCGCCGCCAGGCCCGTACCGTGCTCCGGTAGGCGGCCTCGACGGACGAACTGACACGCCAGCTCACGCGGTTCAGCACGGGCGGAACCCGTACCGGAAGGATCGGCGAGCAGAAGGCGGAGGTCGGCAGATGGAGCGGCAGCAGCAGCCCGGCGAGGGCGGGAACGCCGAGCTTCTCGGCGACGTGCGGCCCGCCGAGGGACTTGGGATGGTGGACGACCACGTCGAACCCGCCGGAGACGGCGAGCGATGCCTGGTCGTCCAGCAGGCGGCGCAGCATCGGCGTGACCGAGCGAGCGGCGGTGACGGCGGCGCGTACCCCCTGCCCGGCCCGGCGCTCGGGTCCGTGTCACCAGACGCGAAGTAGCTGTGAGTGACCGGGAGCTCCCGAGCGGGTTCACATAAGACCCGTTAGCGCGCAACGCGACCTGCGGAAACGCGCCCGCCGTCGTTATCAGGGCAGCGAGCGCCGGACTCATCCCCGGATGCCCGGACCGAAACCCGGGTCGGGAGCCGCAGCCGTCACCCGCTGTGGCCTGCGGCAACGCCCTGCTCTGCCCCTGGTGACACGGACCCGAGCACCCGGCCTCCAGGAAGGAGAGGGAAGAGGAGGGGCCAGGGGTGCCGCTGTGCGGGCTGGGCGGTCAGATGGCGCGGGTGAAGGTGAAGCGGGTGAACTCGCGGAAGCCGTCCTGGCCCGTGTAGATCTTCAGCCACGAACCGCTATTAGCGATTGCGTTGGTGACGTAGAAGGGGGTGTCGGCCTTCCTGATGTACCAGGTTCCGTCTGGGGCGGGGATGAGCGTCCAGCGTGTGGAGCAGGTTCGCCAATCGGTGAGCTTGATGTCGTTGCCGCGGGTGCACCAGGCGCCGTACCCAGGCGATTGCCTGATGCGGTAGTTCTCGCCGTCCTTGTCGAACACCCAGGCTGCTCCGTTATCGCCGGTGTTGTTTGTGAGCAGGACATAGTCGGAGCCCAGCCAGCTCTCGTAGGTGGTGCCTCGCGTTCCGTAGCTGGTGTGGGCGTGCAGGTAGTAGGAGTCGCCGGGGGTGATCGGGTCGGCTGCGGCGTTGGCGGGCAGCGGCAGGACGAGCAGGATCAGGCAGGCCGCGGCGGCGGTGCGGCCCAGTAGCCGGCGGCGCAGGGAGAGTCGTGTGGTCATGGCAGAGTGGTTCCTTTCGCCGTCACGCCCCCGGGAAGGGGGCTTGGGGACCGCTGTATGAGCGATCTGGATCACCATGGTCAATACGAACAGTAGTCATTTGACTACTATAAGTTAACTAGCGTTGTGGTGATCTATCCCTCACCGAAGCCGAAACTGAACCGTGAGGAGCTGCCGCCGCACCCACTGATCATGACCGGCGGCCGGCCGGGGCTGTAGGAGTTTCGGGGGCATCAGGATCACTAACAGGGGAAGAAGCCCCAGGTCGCTACCGCTGATTTCTGCACTCAGCCTCCTCGAAGGCCGTAGTTGCACAGCGTTGCTTTGCGGCTGGTGGCACGGACCCGAGCGGGGGCCCTGCCCCCTGGCAGTGTCCTGAAGGGCGAGCATCTCGTCGTTGAGCGGTGCGAACTCCACGCCGCGCGCGACGGTCATGGGCTCGAACCGGCGGGGAGCCGCCGGCAGCGGGCGGTGCCCCACTGATCGCAGCCCGCACGCCAGGGCGAGCGCGACGCTCATGCTGCTCTTGGCCACGGCCAGCGCCTCGGCCAGCTCCGGCGCGTCGGCGTCGCCAGTCTCGGCGGCCAGCAGCCAGCCCATCACGCGCCCGGCCGTACGACTCAACCCGAGCCGCTCGTAAAACAGCCCGGCGTCTTCAACAAAGGTCTCGACACTCACGCCGGCTGGCTATATCGCACTGTTCGGATATATCCGAACAGTGCGCCGCGCGTTAACCCCGCGGGTGGTCGTCCCCCCGCGACGGATAAGGTGAACGTGGAGTGCCGGGAAGTCTGGTCGGCGATGGCCCACCTGACCCCGAAACTTGGAGCACATCATGAGCGCCCGTATCCCGCCGCGAAAGCCTGCCCTCCTCGCACGCGGCTCCTGGGGCGAAACCCGCCGCATCGCCGACATCCTGCGCAAGGAGACCGTCGGCGGGGCGCTGCTGCTGATCGGCGCCGTTCTGGCGATGATCTGGGCGAACTCCCCGTGGGCGGACGTGTACGAGATGGCGCGCGACCTGCGGTTCGGGCCCGAGGCGCTGCATCTGAATCTGTCCCTGGCCACCTGGGCCGGCGACGGGCTGCTGGCGATCTTCTTCTTCGTGGCCGGGCTGGAGCTCAAGCGCGAGTTTGTCGCCGGCGACCTGCGCGACGCACGGCGGGCCGCGATCCCGATCGCGGCAGCGCTCGGCGGAGTGGCCGTCCCTGCCCTGCTGTACCTGCTCATCACCTCCGGGGTCGAGGGCGCGGCTCGCGGCTGGGCGATCCCCACCGCCACCGACATCGCCTTCGCCCTGGCGGTGCTGGCCGTCATCGGCCGGTTCCTGCCAGCCGCCCTGCGCACCTTCCTGCTCACCCTGGCCGTGGTCGACGATCTGGTCGCCATCGTCATCATCGCGCTGTTCTACACCGAGCACCTGGCACCCCTGCCCCTGGTCGCGGCCCTGGTGCCGCTCGCGCTGTTCACCGTGCTGGTGCAGCGCCGGGTACGGTCCTGGTGGCTGCTGCTGCCCCTGGCCGCGGTCACCTGGGCGCTGGTGCACGCCTCCGGGGTGCACGCCACCGTCGCCGGCGTCCTGCTCGCCTTCGCCGTCCCGGTGCTGCGCAGCGACAAAGCCGGCGGCCCCGAAGCCGGCCCCGGCCTGGCCGAGCACTTCGAGCACCGCTTCCGCCCGCTGTCGGCCGGCGTGGCCGTCCCGGTGTTCGCGTTCCTGTCGGCAGGAGTGGCGGTGGGCGGTCTGGACGGCCTGGCCGGCGCGTTCGGTGACCCCGTCGTGCTGGGCGTCGCCGTGGGCCTGGTGGCGGGCAAACCGCTTGGGATCATGGTCGCGACCTGGCTGATGTCCCGCTTCACCCGCGCCGACCTCGACGAGGGCCTGACCTGGATCGACATGCTCGGACTGTCCATCCTGGCGGGCATCGGGTTCACCGTCTCCCTGCTGATCGGCGAACTGGCCTTCGGCCCCGGGCAGGACGCGCACGTCAAGGTGGCGGTGCTGGCCGGCTCTCTGGCCGCGGCGCTGCTGGCGACGGTGATCCTGCGCCTGCGCAACCACACCTACCGGCGCATTCACCAGCTCGAGACCATCGACCGCGACCACGACGGCATCCCGGACGTCTACGAAACGGACGGATCCACAGCGACTGGCCGCTGACGATGAAGCCGTCACCGGCACTTCCCCGCCCAGTACGCCCGGACCCTGTGTGGCCGGAACCCGCGAAGATCAAAGCGGTTTGCGCGCGTTCACACTCGTATGGCCATGTCGGGTCCGGCAGAGCCGCGTTTCTCAGAAACGCTCGATTCCCAGAGAAGATCACAACGCACTCTTATAGTTCGTCGGCGTCCCCGACTGCCGCACGTGGGCATCGTCACGGCGAGCGCGGCCCGGATCGCGATCATCGTGCAACCGAAGGTAGCGGTGGCGGTGCCCGGCTTCCCAGAGCGAGAAGCAGGTGTGGCGTCCGGCGGGTCGAGGAACCGGCGTAAGGGGCCACTACTTCTCACGATGTAGTCGCGGCGGAGTCCTGCTCCCCCGGTGCCAGGCAGAGGTGTCTTCCGAGGCAGGACGACCTCTGACCTGGTCGCGGGCCACGATGTCCGGCATGTACGCGATCCGACTCCACAGGAGATCAGCGCGCCGGCCCGGCCGGGGACGGTCCTCCCACCGTCACGGGCGGCCGAGTGGGGCCGGGGTGCGGAAAGCACGCTCGCTTTCATGGACGACGACGAAAGGACGAACGGCGTGAAGATGCAACTGATGGCATGGGCCGGTGCGGCCGTGCTGGGAGTCGGCGCGGGCACGGTGACCGCGGTGCCCGCCTCCGGCCAGACGGCAGTCGTGCCGGCCGGCGCCACGAGCTCGACGGCCGGCGTCGCGCCCGCGCGGCTGAAGTCCGCCCTGGACGACGTCCACCGCGCGGGCATGCCCGGTCTGTTCGCCGAGGTGCGCGCCAACGGGCAGGTGTGGCGCGGCGCCTCCGGGGTCGCCGATCTGAAGACCGGCCGTCCCGTCGCGCCCGGCATGCTGCATCGCGTCGGCAGCCTCGCCAAGACGTTCGTCGCCGCCGCGGTCCTGCAGCAGGTCGAGAAGGGGCGGGTCGAGCTCGACGCGCCCATCGGCCGCTATCTGCCGCGCCTGGTTCCTGGCGAACGCGGCAAGAAGATCACGGTGCGGATGCTGCTCAACCACACCAGCGGCATATCCGAGTACCTCGGCGTCGCGTTTCCGTCCCTCCAGAAGTTTCCCTCTCTGCCGGACATGTCGCCCAAGAGTCTGGACGACAACCGGTTCAGGCGGTTCACCCCGCGCGAGCTGATCGAGATGGGACTCAAAGCCCCCGCCGTCGGCACGCCCGGAGCCGCGCCAGGGGTGTACGCCAACACCAACTACCTGATCCTCGGCGAACTCCTGGAGAAGGTGACCGGCACCACCGCCGAGAACTACATCACCCGCAACGTCATCGAACGCGCCGGCCTGCGGCACACCATGTTCCCGACCGGGCCGCGGATCAAGGGACCGTATTCACGGATGTACGAGGCGTTCTTCGGCCTGATCGACCCGCCGCGCGACTACAGCGTCTACGACATGTCCTGGACGGGGGTGGGGGCGTCGCTGGTGTCGACCGTGGAGGACCTCAACCGGTTCTTCGGCCAGCTGCTCGCCGGCAGGATCGTCAAGCCGTCGTCGCTGGCCCAGATGCAGCGTACGGGCCCGGTCATCAGCCAGTCCGGGCAGAAGATCTCCTACGGTCTCGGCCTGCACGTTCTCGAGATTCCGGGTTGCGGCACCTTCTGGGGCAACGACGGGACGGTCTGGGGCGCCCAGACGGAGACCTGGATCCGCGCCGACGGCAGGCGTGGGATCTCCGTCGCGATGAACCTCGTACGGTGGAACAAGATGGATTCTTCGGGCACGCCGCAGCGCCACCCCATCGACGACGCGCTGTCGGCCCTGAAGCGGCAAGCGCTGTGCGGCGACGCGGACGCCCCTGCCGGGAACGCCTCATAGGACTCGCCCGACGCCGCCACCGAGTGGGTGTGCCGGGGACAGCGGAACCGCCCATCTCCTGGTCCCGCCTGCCCCGGCAGCCGCTGACATCGGCTACGGGGCCGGCGTCGGGCTCGTCCTCCACTGGTCGAGGTGGGCTTCGATGAACTCGCGTATCGGCGTGGGCTCGCGTCCGGTGATCTGCCTCACGACCGCCGAGAGTTCGCCGAAGCCGCCGTGTCGGACCCGGTGGTAGAGGTCGTCGAGAATGTCCGCCGTCCAGGGGTCGAGGCCGTGGAGGGTCTCCCGCGGGGGCGGGTCCTCGGCGCGGATCCGGTGGCCCAGGCACACGGAGAGCTCCCGCGCGACGGACGCGACCGGAACCGCCTCCGGGCCGGTGATCGTGTACGCCCGGCCGTGGTGATCCTCCGGCGCGCCGAGTGCGGCCACGGCGACGTCGGCGATGTCGCGTACGTCCACCCACGCGATCGGAGCACCACCCGAGGGCAGGCTCAGGACGTGGTCGTCCCGTATGGCGTCGCGATAGAACCGCGGATCGGTCAGGACCTGGTGGAACCAGGACGGACGGAGCAGTGTCCAGGAAGCGGCCCGAGAGACGACCGCGTCCTCGACCCGGCGCGTCCAATGGTCCGGCGAGAGGGCTTCGGCCCCCTGCTCCGACAGCAGCACGACATGCGCGGCCGGATTCACCTCGACCAGGCCGGCGACGAGTTCGGGAGCGGCGGGAAGGTCGGGGCGCATCAGGTAGATCGCGTCCGCGCCGGCGGCCGCCTCACGCCAGGTCGCCCGGTCGTGCCAGTCGAACCGGACCCCATCGGTCCCGGTCGCCGGCGCCCCGACGGGCTGCGACGACCCGGCGCGGACGAGGGTCCCGGAGCGGCGCAGCCGGGCGGCCACCTCGCGTCCTGTCTTGCCCCGGGCCCCGGTCACCAGCACCGTGCGGGTCATGCCTGCTCCTCGAGCCGGACGACGGCCTTGCCGACCGTGGCCGCCCCGCTGTGCAGCAGGCCCAGCAGGGCTTCGGGCACCCGCTCGATGCCGTCCAGCACCGTCTGCCGGTGGACGATCTCGCCCGAGCGCACCCAGGCGCCCACCTCGGCGCGGAAGGCGGGCATCTGGTCCTGGTGGTCGGTGACGAGGAAACCGCGCGCGGTCGCCCGCTTGGTGACCAGCTCGTACAGGTTCCGCACGCCGTACGGCTCCCGGCCGTCGTACTGGCTGGCCATCCCGCACAGGGCCAGCCGGGCGCCGACCCCGAGGTGGCCGATCGCGGCCTCCAGCTGGGCGCCGCCGACGTTGTCGAACACCACGTCGATGCCGTCCGGCGCGGCCTGGGCGAGGTGCTCACCGGCCGGCCCGTCGTGGTAGTCGAAGGCGGTGTCGAAACCGAGGTCGTCCACCAGGTGGCGTACCTTGGCGGCTGATCCCGCGCTGCCGATCACCCGCTTGGCCCCGCGCAGCCTGGCGAGCTGACCGGCGATGCTCCCGACCGCTCCGGCCGCTCCCGTGACGAACACCGTGTCGCCGGGTCGTACCGACGCCACCTGGGTGATGCCCAGCCACGCCGTCAGGCCCGTCACACCGAGCACCCCGAGGAAGACCTCGGCGGGCAGCTCGCCGGTGTCGAGCGGGACGATCCCGGCCGCGTCGGTCACGGTGGCCTCGCGCAGGCCCAGGAAGTGCTCGACCACCTGACCCGGCTTGACGCCGTCGGCGCGGGACTCGGCGACCACGCCGACCGCTGCGCCCTCCAGCGGCGCGTTCAGCGGGAACGGCGGGATGTAGGACGGACGGTCGTCCATCCGGCCACGCATGTACGGGTCCACCGACAGGTGTGTGTTGTGGATCAGGACCTGGCCGGGCCGCAACTCGGGGATCGGGGCTTCGACCAGCGCGAAGTCGTCGGCTGACGCCTGCGCCTGCGGCCGTCGGGTCAGGTGCCACTCTCGTGCTCGTCCCTTGCTGGTGACCATCGTCGGAACACTCCTTCGCCAGAAGCTTGATTCAATCAAGCACGTAGCTTGGCACAGATACTTGAGTGCATCAAGTTCTTGCTAGGATGGCGCCATGGCCATACCGACGGGCCCCGTCACCGCGTCAACGGACGCCGAACGGGCGATGTTCGACTTCGTTGACGCCTACGATCGCGCCTACGAGAACGCCGCCCTGGAGCACGGGCTGAGCGTGGCCCAAGCCTGCGTGCTCGGGCGGCTCGCCCGGCAGGTCGGGATGCGGGAGCTGGCCGACGAGCTCGGCTGCGACGCGTCCAACGTCACCCAGATCATCCGCAGGCTGGAGACTCGCGGCCTCGTCCGCCGTCAGCCTCACCCCGACGACCGCCGCTCCCGGCAGATCGTCCGGACCCCGGAGGGCGCCCTCCTCTACGCCGCCTTCGAGAAGTCCTTCGAGTTCGCCCGGTCCGCCGCCGCCAATCTGACCGCCCGCGAGCAGGACCAGCTGGCCGCTCTGCTCCGCAAGGCCCTCCACGGACCACGGGATCCGGACGCCTGACCGGACGGCCCCTCGTCCCCCATCCGAAAGGACCACTGTGCTCACCATCCGCCGCGCCACCCCTGACGACGCCCCCACCGTGTACGACCTCATCCACGGCCTCGCCGAGCACCAGGACCAGTCCTGGGGCGTCACGGTGCGCGTCGACGACCTGAAGCGGATGCTGGCCCGTCCGGAGATCACGTACCTGATCGCCGAGCGGGACGGCCGGGCCGTCGGCTACGTCTCCTGGCTGGAACGCGTCAGCTTCTGGTCCGGGCAGGACTACCTCCACCTGGACGACCTGTACGTGACCGCCGCCGAGCGGGGCCACGGCGTGGGCGAGCAGCTCATGCAGGCCGCAGCCGAAGCCGCCGGCGGCAAGGTGATCCGCTGGGAGGTCGCCGAGGCCAACACGGCCGCACACCGCTTCTACCAGCGCATCGGCGCCACCCTCACCAGCAAGAAGATCGCCCGCTGGCAGCCCGGCTGACCCGCGATCCCGCTGACGACCGGCTGCGCACCCCTGTCAGCGGCGCATCTGCGCGCTGTCAGCGCCGCTGACCATCATCGTCCTCAGTACCGATCACCCGACCCCGTAGCTGAGGAGAACCCGACATGATGACCTTCGCCGCGATCCTGCAACTGCTCGTCGCCCTGGCCTTCGTGAGCATCCCGCTGGTCCGTCACCGCTTCGGCGGCAGCGCGAAGGCGAACGCCGAGGCGGAGCTGCGTCGCCAGGGCGTTCCCGTCACCGTCCTGGCCGAGAACAAGCTCAGCTTCGACGCCAGCGGCCACGAGACGGCGGTCCCCCTCACCGTCGCCGGCGTCATGCTGGTCGTGGCCACGCTCAATCTGCTGGCGAACCCCTGGGGAGAGACGCTGACCTGGGTCTTCCAGTCGATCGTGCTCGCCGGCAACGTCCTCATCGTGTACAGCAACCTGACCGCGGCCAAGTCCGTCCAGGCCGCCTTCAGGCGCAAGGGCGACCCCGTGCTGCAGCGCATCGACGTCCGGGCGCTGCTCAACGCGGCGGAGAAGGGCTTCCCCGCCTGGGTGTGGGTCCTGCAGAACGTCCGGAACGTCGTGGTGTTCGCAGGCTCCACCCTGGCCCTGGCAGCGGCCGCGGTCGGGTAGCGGCCGGGTCACCGGGGTCCCGGGTCCTGTCCCTGGACCTCGGCCAGCCGGTCGATCGCCTGCTGCCGCGGCAGGTCGGCGCCCTCGCGATAGGCCGCGCGGTAGCCGTCCTCGCCCAGTCGCCCGACCAGCTCGCCGATCAGGGCGCGGATCTCGGGATCGCCGTGATCGAGCACTCCCTTGATCCTCTCGCTCATGCCCAGCGCGCCCGCCGCGCCCTTCGCGTCGCCCTCCAGGGCGAGCAGCCTGCCCAGCCACTCGCACGCGGTGGCGAGCTGGCCGGGGTTCCCGTAGGCGAAGGAGCCCCGCACGGCCTGCGGGAGCAGCACGCGCGCCCGCGCCGCCGCGCCCTCGGCCAGCAGGAGCGACACCCGTTCACCTGCGATCAGCCCCCGGACGATGTCCTCGGGCAGCGGCGTGCGATGGGCGAGGGTCTCCAGCCGGTCCAGCACCTGGTGGGCCCGCCGGTACTCGCCCGACCGGCGGAACACCGCCGCCTGATGGTTCATGAGCGTGGTCTCCAGGCGCCGCAGGCCGCGCTCTCCGGCCTGGCGCAGACCGGCCTCGATGTCCCGCAGGGCGCCGTCCAGGTCGCCGCTGCGGGCCCGGGCCGCCGCCAGCCGTCCCTTGGACCAGGCCAGGTGCTCCTCCGTGCCGAGCTCGGAGCTGATGACCACGGCCCGCTCGGCGGCCCCGATCGCCTGCTCGTAGTTGCCGCGGACGTCCTCGTCCATGCTGATGGCCAGCAGGGCCATCACCATCCCCCAGCGATCGCCGACCTGCTCGAAGGCCCGTAACGCCTCCCGCCGCTCCTGCGCGCCGGTGGTCATGTCCCCCTGCTGGGTACGGACGAAGTCCTGCGCCCACAACGCGCTGGCCCGTACCCACGGGTCGGGCGAGTTCAGCGCGTGCTCCAGCTCGGCCTGGCCCTGGTCGGCAGAGGCGAGCCGGGACAGCCGGAACAGCGGCACCGCCGGATGGAAGCTCAGCGCCCGCCGGTCCAGGCTGGGCGGCTGCCGATCCGCTCGCCCGTCGATCCCCACCCCCTGGACCACCTGGAAGGCCGCCCGCACGTCCGCCGGCAGCTCGTCGCCGAACGCCAGCACTTCGGTGACGTACGTCTCGAACTGGCGGCTCATGCCCCTGATGCCCCAGTACCAGAACAGCGCACGCACGAATCTCGACGTCGTGACCGCGTCGCGGGCGGCGAGCGCCCAACGCAGCGCGTGGATCAGGTTGTCGTGTTCCGCGTCGAACGCGCTGATCGCGCGGAGCTGCTCGCCGGTGCGCAGCAGCGGCTCGTGCTCCTCGGCGAAGGTCAGGAAATATTCGGACAGCCGCCGGGCGACGTCGTCTCCCGACTCGGCCAGCCGGTCCGCCATGTAGGCACGTACGGTCTCCAGCATGCGGTAACGTCCGGAAACCTCCTGAACGATGGACTTCTCCACCAGCGAGCCGATCACCTGCAGCACCTCGACGGCGGGAAGCGAATCGTCGGCGCAGATCGCCTCCAGCGCCGGCAGGTCCGCCCCGCCGGGGAACGCCGACAGCCGCCGGGCCAGCGTCCGCTCCGCGTCGTCCAGCAGGTCCCAGCTCCACTCGACCATGGCGAGCAGCGTGCGCTGGCGCGGAAGCGCGGTCCTGCTGCCCGAGGTCAGCAGCCTGAACCGGTCGTCGAGCCGCCGCACGATGTCCTTGACGCTCATCACGCGCAGTTTCGCGGCCGCCAGTTCGAGCGCCAGCGGCATGCCGTCGAGCCTGCGGCAGATCTCCACCACGTCGTCCACCGTGGTCTCGTCGAGGGCGAAGCCGGGCCGGACGCCACTCGCGCGGTCGGCGAAGAGCCGTACCGACGCCGCCTGCCCGGCCTCGGCCGGGTCGGTGTCGGCCGCGGGCAGGTCGAGCGGCCCGAGGTGGCACAGCGTCTCCCCGTTGATCGCGAGGGCTTCCCTGCTGGTGGCCAGGATCTTCAGGTTCGGGAGCCGTACGAGCAGTTGTTCGGCCAGGTCGGCGGCGGCCTCGACCAGGTGCTCGCAGTTGTCGAGGAGAAGCACGCCCCCGCCGGTGTCGAGCAGGTTCGCGACGCGGTCGAGCGGGGTGGCCTGCTGGAGCCGCCCGTTGTCGTAGAGGCGGCTGTCGGAGGAGCTGAGCACGCCGAGGACGGCGTCGGCCAGGCGGCCCGGCTCGCTCACGCCGGCCAGCGGCACGAACCACACGCGCTCGCGCAGCTCCGACGCGGCCTCCAGCGACAACCTCGTCTTGCCGGCGCCGCCAGGGCCGACGACGGTGACCAGCCGCCCCTCTTCCAGCAGCTCCGCCACCTGCCGCAGCTCGGCTTCCCGGCCGAAGAACCTGGTCAGCCGGGCGGGCAGGCGGCTCGGCTCGGCCTCCACCCGCGCCACCGGCCGGTCCAGCTCCCCGCGCAGCAGGGCGAGATGAACCTCCGCCAGCGCCCGTGAGGGGTCCACACCCAGCTCGTCGCCCAGCCTGGCCCGGATCTCCTCGTAGACCGCGAGCGCGTCCGACTGGCGTCCGGCCGCCGACAGGGCCCGCATCCTCAGCTCGGCCAGCCGTTCACTCAGCGGATGCTCGGAAGCCGCCGCGCCGAGGTCCGCCAGCACCTCCGCGTGCCGGCCGAGCCGCAGCTCGGCGTCGAAACGGTCCTCGGCCGCCCCGGCGAGCAGATGGTGCAGCCGGGTGGCGCTGTTACGGGCGAACGCGGCCTCCTGGACGTTCTCCAGCGCCCTCCCCCGCCACAGGCCGAGGGCGGCGCGCAACGCGGCGGCGGCCTCCTCGGGCCGGTTCGCGGCCAGCTCGCGCCGGCCCTGCGCGGCCAGATCCTCGAACCGGTACGCGTCCACGTCCTGAGCAGCCACCGGCAGCCGGTAACCGCCGGCCACCAGCTCCACCGTCCCCGCGTTGCCCAATGCCCTGCGCAACCGGGACACCAGCCCCTGCAGCGCGCTGGTGGCGCCCGCCGGCGGCTCGTCGTCCCACAAGTCGGCGATCAGCGCGTCCGCGCTCACCGGGCGACCGGCCGCCAGCGCGAGCCTGGCCAGCAGCGTTCGCAGCCGCAAGCCGCCGATGTCGATCGGTCTCCCGCCGGCGGCACATACCTCCACCGCGCCAAGCAGCACAATTCGCACCCCGAAAGCCTCTCAGACCCGCATCGAAGCCCGGCACTGCAAGACGGGTCAACGGCGCACCCGATAGCGCAGGTGAAGCACCCGGTTGCCCTGGATCACCACGTCAGGGTCCTCCAACAGGTGCTGGGCGTGGACCGACCCGAAGTAGCGCTTGCCGGACCCGAACACGACGGGTACGACGTCCATGCGCACCTCGTCGACCAGGCCCGCGGCCAGCACCTGGCCGCCGACGTCGCCGGCGGCGACCTCGATCAAGCGGTCGCCCGCGAGCTCCCGCGCCTTGGCCACGGCCGCCTCGACGCCGCCGACGAAGTGAAACGGCGCCTCGGCGTCCCAGCCCTGGGGCTGCGGCCGGTGCGTCACGACGACCACGTGTTCGATGCCGCTCGGCGGCTTGCCGCCCCAGCCGTCCGTCAGGTCGAAGACGTGGCGGCCGACGATCGTGACGCCGATCTGGTCCCAGTACGCGCGGGTGTAGTCGTAGGAGGTCCGCGACACCTTCAGCTGGCCGCTCTCGTCCAGCGGGACGTCACCGCTGGACAACCAGTCGAACAGCGGCCCGGGCTGGTCGTTCTCGTCCGCGACGAAGCCGTCCAACGACACCGAGCTGTACATGACGACCTTGCCCACGGACCTCTCCTCTGCTTCGGGGTGGCCCCAAGTTGGCGTGTCGTGAGCTGTCGCTCTTGTAAGAAATCAATCGGCCGGCAGCGGCCAGCCGTCCATCACGTGGCCGGGATGTTCACGCAGGAACCGCCGCCGGACCTCGACGTACCGGGTCGGCGTGAGCCCGGTGAACGCCCGGAACTCGTGGCCGAAGTGGGCCTGGTCGAAGTAGCCCGCGCCACCGGCGAGCTCGCCCCAGTCGATCGGCCCGGCGGGGTCGATCGCGAACACGGTGGCGGCGAAGCGGTGGGTGCGGGCCAGCCGCTTCGGCGTGACGCCGACGAGTTCCTTGAACCGCCGTGCCAGATGGGTGCTGCTGACACCGGCCGCCACGCTCAGGTCGCCGATCGCCACCGCCCCGCCGGCCGCCGCGATGACGCCGCTCGTGCGGCGGACCAGCTCCAGGCCGGCCGTCTCGCGCAGCCGTCGCATCAGCTCCTGCTCGAGCAGCGTCAGCATCTCGTACGGTCCGTCCGCCGCGGCCAGCCGCTCGCGCAGCTCAGCGATGGCGGCCCGGCCCCAGACCTGCTCCACCGTCACCGGCCGGTCACACAGCTCGGCCGCGGGCATCGGCAGGAACGGCGCCAGCCCCCACGGCTTGACGTGCGCGCCGACGGACCGGGTCCCCGGCGGATAGCCGAACTCGAAGGCGCGGGTGGGCGTGGTGACCACGCAGCCGTCGGCGTACTCGGCCGTCTCGATGTCGGCGCCGGCCCGGATGCGGAACGGCGCCCCGAGGTTGACGATGAGCAACGCCGCCGGCATCGGCGGCAGCGTCAGCCGCGCGTACGGCGGCGCGCCCTCCAGGTAGTAGAGGTCGTCGATGAACGCGTCCAGCGGCGGCCGCGGCGCTCTGGACACGTACTTCACGCCCCCAGTATCGCCGACGCACCTCCCGGGCGTCCTCGGCTGGAACATGCCGAGGCAGGTACGCGCGGCCCGCGCGCTGCTCACCAGGAACTGAGACGCCGCCGGCACGCTCGACAAGACGAGTGAAAGGCTTGGTCATCACTGGTCGAAAGCGTACGTTCTGACGTCTGTCGCCCTGTTGTCGTGCCTGTGGCGGGGAATTTCACGAAAGCCAGTTTTATGAGCCCTGGCCGGGAGGCATGGCATGGACACGAGTTTCGCGAATCTCGTGGAACGGGTCGGCCAGGCGGTTGACGTGGCCGGTGTCGCCCTCATCGTGCTGGGCGCCTTGATGGCCACCGTACGCTTCGCTCTCAGTGCCATCAGCCGGCAAGGGCCCTTCCACGACGCCTACCGGGGATATCGGCAGGGTTTGGGCCGAGCCATCCTGCTCGGATTGGAGTTCCTCGTGGCCGGTGACATCATCCGGACGGTGGCCGTGGCCCCCACCTTTGCCAGTGTCGGCGTCCTCGCGCTCATCGTGATAGTCCGGACCTTTCTCAGCTTCTCCTTGGAGATAGAGCTTGAGAACCGCCTGCCGTGGCAGACGCCCCCGCAACAGCGCATGAGCCGGCAAGGTTCTTGAGGGCGCGCCGGCCCGTCACCACCGTACGGGCAGCGTCCCGATGAAGCGGCCGAGTGCGCCCGCCAGGAGTCGGTGGTCGTGCAGCGACGGGTGCCAGTCGCAGCCGAGCAGGTCGAGCCCGAGGGCGTCGTTGTCGTAGTGGAGCGCCGACACCCGGGTGTCGCCCTGGCTGTTGCGCTCCCGGACGACCTGCTGGACGGAGTCCGCCAGCGGGGTGCCGGACATCGTCGGGTAGGTCAGCACGATGGACGTGCCGGGGCCGTACCGGAGGCGGAGCTTGGCCAGGAAGCCCAGGTAGGCGGCCCGGAAGTCGGCGGCGAGCGCGGCGGTGTCGGCCCACGGCTCGCCGGGGTTGAGCGGGGTGGAGAAGTCGTTGATGCCGAGGCCGACCACGACGACCTGCGGCCTCCAGGTCCTGGGCGGCTGCCAGGCCGCGGTGCCGGCCGCCTGGAGGGTGCGGTCGTAGTACGTGCGGAAGTCGGTGCCGGGGCTGCTGCCGTTGTAGTTGCGTACCATGCCCATCCCGGACCAGGCCGTGAGCTGGTGGTCGGCGTTCAGCGCGCGGGCGGTGAGGGCGCCGAAGGTCTGGTCGGCGTTGGAGTTGGGGTTGATCCCGCCGCTCGCCGAGCAGTCGCGGCTGGTCGACATGTTGCCGTAGCCGGCGGTCCAGGAGTCGCCGATGAACTCGATCTGCCGGGCGCGGGCGGCGGGCGGGGCGAGGACGCGGCCCCCTGGCGCGGCGACGAACCCACCGAACTCGCCGGGCGTCCACGGGCTCTCGGTCCGCTTGGCGAGGCGTACGGTGTGCACGCCGCCGCCGAGGCCGGTCACCCAGTGCGTGGTCCTGCCGGGCGTCCGCAGCGTGACCGGTGCGCCGCCGTCGATCTGGACGTCGTAGTCGTTGGCGGCGTCGTTCAGCTCGATCCCGACCCCGCTGCCCTGGAAGCGGCCCTCGAAGGTGACGCCCGGCCAGGTGTAGCGCACGCTGTCGCCCAGGTCCTCGACCCGGCCGGCGGTACGGGCACCGGCCGGGGTGTGGCCGGGGGCGACCGCCCGGCCGGTGACCGGCGAGATCCTTCCGGCGCACAGGCCGCGTTCGCGCAGGTCGGCGGCGATCCGCGGGATGGCCCGGACGGTGTTCGCGGGCCAGTCGTGCATGAGGATCACGTCGCCGGACCGCAGCTCCCTGGCCTTCGCCGCGATCTGGTCGGCGGTGGCGTTGTTCCAGTCCTGGGAGTCCACGTCGGCGTTGATCTCGGTGAGGCCGTGCCGGAGCTCCACCGCGCGCAGCCCCTCGTCGGTCTCCAGGTAGGGCGGGCGGAACAGGCGGGGCGTCGCGCCGGTGACCCGCGTGATGACGTCCTGGGTCCGGGAGATCTGCGCGTCCTGCTGCTCGGCGGTGAGCTGCGTCATGTGGGGGTGGTCCCAGCTGTGGTCGCCGATCCACATGCCGGCCCTGACCTGCTGCCTCGTCAGGTCCGGGTACGCCTCCACGTTCTGGCCGACGTTGAACATGGTGGCGCGCAGCCCGGCGGTTCTGAGGGCGGCCAGCAGGGCGGGGGTGTTGCCGGGGGTGGGCCCGTCGTCGAAGGTCAGCCCCACGTAGCCGGAGCAGGCGCGGCCGGGGGCGCCGGTGCCCGCCGAAGCCCACGCCCGCGGCGCGACCAGGGCCGCCGCGACGAGAGCAGCCACGAGAGCCGCCGCCACGAAGGCCGCGCTCCGCAGTCTCCACCACCGTAAGACGTGCACTGTCCACTCCTTTGGCCGACCGACACGAACGAAGGGGAACGTCTGCCGCCCCGCCCGGTTCTCACCGGATCGCGGCGATGGGGACGTTAAGGTGCCGGGCCGCACTCACGGGCGCAGAGGGGCAGAAGTGCGGCGAACGGTCGTCGGCGCTCTGCGAACGGTCGTTCCGCGCGCCTCGTCCGTGAAAGTTACCCGCGCCCGGCCCGTACCACCCTGTCGTCCCTGGCGGCCGGTTTCACCCCTCAGGCCGGGTCTTCCTCGCCTGCTGATCGCCTCACACTGGAAGCTGGAACCGTACACAAGGGAGAAATACCGCATGCGCACTCATCGGCTCGGGCACACCACGACAGAGGTCACCGAACTGGGCTTCGGGGGCGGGCCGCTGGGCGGCCTGTTCGAACCGCTGGATGACGACACCGCGGCGCAGGCGCTGACGGCCGCCTGGGACGCGGGGATCCGCTACTTCGACACCTCGCCGCACTACGGCATCGGGCACTCCGAGCGCCGCGTCGGTGAGCTGCTGCGCGGCAAGCCGCGGGCGGAGTTCACGTTGTCGACGAAGGTCGGGCGGCTGCTGGTCCCGCAGGATCCGATGGGCCGGATGGACGAGGGCTTCGCCGTGCCGGCCACCCACCGCCGGGTCTGGGACTTCTCACGTGACGGCATCCTGCGCAGCGTCGAGGACTCGCTGGCCCGCATGGGCGTCGACCGGATCGACGTGCTGTATCTGCACGATGCCGAGGAGCACTTCGAGGCCGCCCTGCGCGACGGGTATCCGGCGCTGGCCGAGTTGCGCGCCCAGGGCGTGGTCGGCGCCGTCGGCGCGGGCATGTACCACCCCGGCAAGCTGACCCGCCTGGTGCGGGAGACCGACGCGGACGTGATCATGCTGTCGGGCCGCTACACGCTGCTGGACCACACCGCCCTGGACGAGCTGCTGCCCGCCTGCGTCGAACGCTGCGTGTCGGTCCTGGCCGCCTCCGTCTTCAACTCCGGTCTGCTGGCGACCGACCGGCCTGCCGAGGGGGCCCGCTTCGACTACGCGCCCGCCGACCCGCAGCTGGTGGAACGGGTCAACCGCATCGCGGATGTCTGCGAGGCGCACGGGGTGACCGTCCCCCAGGCCGCCATGGCCTTCCCGCTGCGCCACCCCGCGGTCGCGGGCATCGTGGTCGGGATGCGCTCGGCGCAGGAGGTGCGGCTCAACACCGCCGCGTTCTCGGCCCACGTCCCGGCAGGGTTGTGGTCCGATCTGCGCGACGAGGGCCTGCTGGACGAACGCGCCCCGGTGGACGTGGCGCCCTGAGGCGCGGTCGGCGGCGGACTGCGCGAGTTGGCGCTTGATCAACTTGGCCGGGGATCAGTAGGGTTGGGCGCTTTCCTCCTCACCCCCCTCCCGGAGTGCCTCATGCGCCGCCATCGTTTCGGCCGGCTCGCCGCCGGTTTCGCGGCTCTCTACCTGGCCGCCGTGATCGTCCTTGCCGTCGTCGGACTGGTCACCGGCGACCTCGTCCCGCTGTGGCGAGTCGTCGCGGAACCGAACGGCTACACGGCGGACCAGATCCGGGCGTGGCCGTGGCTGGCCGCCCTGCTGGTGCCGATCGCGGCGGTGCAGGCGTGGGCGTACCGGGAGGTGTTGCGCGGGCGGCTGCGCGGGGAACCGGCGCGGAACGGCCGGGAGGTGCGACTGCTGCGGGCCGGTCTCTACGCCACGGTCGCGTACCTCCTGGCCTGGGAACTGCCGATCCCCTACCTGTGGTGGATGTCGCTGGTCGCCGATGTGATCGAGCTCGCGGTGATATGGCTGTTCTTCCGCGTGCTGTCGGGGACCATCCGCCGATGGCCGCGGGTGCTCATGCTCGTGACCGGCACGCTCAGCGTGGTGCACGACGTCGTCACCACCATCGGGTACGAGACGGGCAACTACCTCTTCTCCGGGCAGAACTGGACCTGGGCGCTGGACATCCTGTGGTCGCTGTGGCTGGTGTCGCTGTTGGTGGCGCAGGCACGGGATCCGCGTTGGAGCGGCGCGACGGTACGGGCCGGCGTGATCGCCGTCCTCTTCTCGCTCCTTTCGTCCGGCTCGATGTCGATCATCACGTTCGGCAGCCCGGACGAGGTGCCGTGGAAGCTGCTGATTCCCTCGCTGATGGGCGCGGTCTCGGTCTTCTCGCTGGTCTGGTGGGCGCGGTCCGCGCATGACCTAGGCACGCTCCAGCCTCCCGTCCCCCGGACGGAGCCCGTGCGGGCGCGGGCCAGGTGGTGGCCGCTGCCGGCCGTGGCGATCGTGCTCCCGCTGGTCCCCGCGGCCGTCAACCTCGCGCAGGGAGTGCCGTTCTGGCTCGGACCGAAGAACGTGCTGGGCGACGTCGTACGCGAGTACACCGGGGCGGAGGCCGCCGCGTACTGGTTCGCGCTCGACCTCCTCGTCGGCGTCGGCGCGCCGGCGGTGCTGATCCTGGTCGCCGTGCGGCGGCGGACGCGCACGTTGCTGCGCGCCACGACGCTGAGCCTGTTCCTGCTGGGCGGGGCCGGCGCCGTGAGCGCGTTCACCTCTGAGCACTCCACCTTCTTCGGGGAGCTGTGGCTCTACCCGGAAAGCCTCTACGTCGAGCCGGGCGCCACCGTCCCCTACGAGGGCGCCCAGCTCCTGTCCCCCGGCATCTCCCCGCTCTGGTACGCCCTCGCGCTCACCGCCTCCGGCCTCATCCTGCTCCTCCTGTACGCCGCCCCGCCCGCCCACCGCGTCCGCGGCCACGTCCTGCTGGCAGGGCTCGCCTCGGTCGTGATCCTGTGCCTGCTGCCCGCAGCGGACACGGCCCGCGGCCCCGTCACGGACTGCGCCTTGCCCGAGCCGTGGGAGATCGACACGGGCGAGGCGGAGCCGCGCGAGCTGACGGCCGAGCAGAAGTTCGTGTGCTCCCTGCGCGGCGAGTACGGCGCACGGGGCCTGCACGTGTTCCCCGGCACCACGCCCGACCAGGTCGTGCTCGCCTACGGGCGCCGCCTGTGCGGCGTCCACACCCGCAACGACCCACGGGAGCTGGCCCGGCTGAAGATCGACCGCGCGTCCCTCACCTATCCTCTGGCCGGCATCTGCCCCAGCGCCGCCACCATCGTCCAGGCCGCGAAGACCAAGCAGGACCAGGAGATCGCCGCGATGCAGGCCGATGCCCAAGCCATGTGCGACGCCACGCCGCGTCACCGTCCGCGCATCAGGCCGGCGCGGGCGATCCGGATGAAGGAGCCGCAGTGGACCGACTACGGGGTGCTGCAGACGTACGAAGGGGATGGAGAGGAGGAGACCGAGCCGGACCTGGACCCCGGCAACGGACTGGTCTCCTCCGCGCCCGGTGTCCTGGCTGTCATGACGCACTCCGACTTCGACCTCTGCGTCACCCTGGAGACCTACACCCGCCGGCCGCCCGTCGAGACCAAGGGCTGGGACAAGGTGGTCGAGGTCGGCTACTACAGCCCGGGCGGCGAGATCGTGCTCTACGACAACCTCAGCGGCACCGAGCTGCCCAACCTCGCCCTCAACGGGCGGAAGGGGCATTACCGCATCCGCGTGCACTACGCCTGGTTCCCCTGGAAGGGCGAGGCGCAGAGCGGGCAGCGGCTGCTGATCATGGCGTATCCCGGCAAGGGCGACAAGGAGATCGTCCACCGGAACCGGAAGTGACCTGGTTCTCCAACTGCCGAGGTTTCATCCGCTTTGGCGCTGATGGCGCTGCGGGCATTGCTGCGTTCGTCCGCGGGGGCGCCGGTCAGGTGCCGGTCAATCGGTGGCCAGGTCCCATGCCCGCACACGCCCGTGCGGCTCACCTTCTGCCGCTGGGTTGCCCCAGGTCAATAGTCGACCAGCGCTATGAGAGCGGCGCGGCATCGGTTATCTTGCGTGACTCTTGGTAGTCAGACATGTTCGTCAAGCAAGGTTGGCGCATCCTTGCCTCACAGATATCCAGGGGTTCTCAGGCATGTCAGGCATGTCAGGTGCGTTGCCTCGGTTCTACCGCCCTGAGCGTGCGGTGGGCGCCGATGAGTCGGTGTGGTGGGTGGTGGTCGATGAGGATTTCCGGTTGCATGCCGAGGCGTGCGCGTACCTGGCGGGGGTGCGCGGGGCGGGCCGCGCGTTCAACACCGAGAAGACGTACGCGGGCCGGATCGCCTTGTACTTGTCGTACTGCACCGGGCACGGCGTGGACTGGTCGAGCCCGAGCTTGGCGCAGCTGATGGCGATGATGCGGTGGCTGGTGGACGAGCCGATGCGGCCGCGCTCACGCAGGCCAGGAGCGACGGCGCGGTATCGCAGCGAGGGCACCGCGAACGCGATCATGGGACGGTGGGCGAGTTCCTGTCGTGGTGCTGCCTACAGGGATGGGTGCCACCGACGCTGGTTAACGCGCTGACTCAGCCGAAGTATCTGCGCTTTCTGCCCGCGGGCTTCGATGCGGGCGAGGACGGCCAGAACCGGACGGTGATGGCCCGCACGATCAAGTTCCGGGTCGCGGTCCCGGGTTATGAGTGGCTCTCAGATGAGGAGATCGGCGTGCTGCTCGGCCTGGCCCGGCACGCCCGCGACGTCTTCCTGCTCCAGCTCCTGGCAGAAACGGGTATGAGAATCGGTGAAGCCCTCGGTTTACGTCGCAAGGACATGCACCTGCTGCCGGACTCGCGGGTGCTGGGCTGCCGGCACGAAGGGCCGCACGTCCACGTCCATCGGCGGCTGAACGCCAACGGCGCGTTCGCCAAGGCGCGGCAGCCGCGGGCGATCCCGGTGGAGCGCGAGACGATCGAGGCGTATTCGCGCCACCAGTACGAGCGGGACGAGGTCGGCGAGGTCACCGGGGCCGACATGGGGTCGGACCTGGTGTTCGTCAATCTGTTCCATCCCCCACTGGGCGAGCCGATGAAGTACGCCAACACCTACGGACTGTTCTGCCGTCTGGCCGCCCGGGCCGGGTTCCGGGCCCGGCCGCACATGTTCCGGCACAGTGCGATCACGAAGATGCGGCGGGCCGGGGTCGACCGGCGGGTGGTCCAGGAGATCGCCGGTCACGTCTCGGCCGCGTCGCAGGACGTGTATTCCCACGTCACCGACTCCGACAAGCGCCAGGCCGTGGAGATGGTGGCCGCCGCGCGAAGGCAGGCGCGCTCGTGAATGAATCGGACGGCCTGATCGGTGGCGTGTCCGGCGGCGCCGTCGTCAACGTGATCGCTCTGCACGGCCCGGCCGACGAGGGCGGGGCGGTCCCGGCGCTGACGCCGGTCCAGGCCGCGGCCTGGACGGAGTGGCTGACGGCCAACACGCCGTCTGCCTGGCGGCCCGGCGAGTGGGACGCGGCGGCGCGGCTGTTCACCGGTGACGTCGACAACCGCTCCACGGTCGCCTACCGCTGCACGGTCGCGGCCTGCGGCCGGATCTCGCGCACTCAGGTTCTTGTGATCTGTGTGAGAAGGCGTTCGCCAAGTCGGAGCTGGCGATCGAGGAGTTCCGGGCCGGCTTCGTCCCTGACCGCAACCCGGTGATCGATGGGGTGGCCGTCCCTTGTGTCGTGGTGGCTTGTCTTCGGGACGGGGCGTTGTGGGGTTTGTGCGCCGCGCATGCTTCGCTGCGGCACAAAGACATGCTGCGTCGGCGCCCGGGCGCTGATGATCTCGTGGGGTGGGTGGCCGCCGCGACCCCCTACGAGCCGCTGCCGGCCTGTCTGGTCGGCGGCTGCCCGCGCGACGGGCGGCCGGGCTCGGGGATCTGCGACCTGCACACCCGGCGGCTGAATGCCGACGGCCTGGAGGAGGTGGGGGCGGCCTGGCTGGACCGCCAGGCCCCGTTCCTGATCGTCAACCAGTTCTCGCTGGCGCCGCTGGAACCCCTGGCGCGCGCCGAGGTGCTGTTCGTGCTGGCCACGCGGGACGCGCGGGCAGCGGCTGGATCCGACCGCGGTCCGCCAGTCGGTCGCGGTGCTGGCCAGGCATCGGGTCGCCTCGATCGCCGCCTTCAGCCTGGGTGCGCTTCCGCAGCGGGCCGCGGCAGGAGTCGATGCGCTGCTGCGCGAGATGTTCCGGGTGGTGGGGGCGGCGTTCGACCGGTTCTGCGGCGTGGATCCGGCGAACCGGCCGACGCTGGACCTGGCCGATCTCGGCGTCCGGGGCAAGAGCGGCAAGCCCACCGCCAGGCCCGGCGGCCTGGACATCTCGACGATCCGGCAGAGCTGGCTGCGGGAGATCCTGGTGGCCTGGATCTCGGAGAGCAAGCCGAAGACCGGCGAGGTTCGCCGGGCGCACAAGGCGGCCCAGACCGCGGCCCGGGCGCTGGACGCCCGGCCCGGCGGCGGGCTGGACATCACGGCGCTGGGCTTCGCCGACATGAACGCGGTCGTCGCGGGCTTTGAGCACCTGGTCAAGGCCGACGGAGACGACATGGGCTTCAAGCACAAGTCCAACCTGCTGTCGATGCGGTTCAAGGTGCTGGACTGGGGGCGGCTCACCGAACGCCTGGAGGGCATGCCGGCCTCCTTCGCGCGGCATCCCAGCCACGTCATCAAGCAGCCCGAGCCGAACGAGGACGAGATCGGCAAGGCCATCCCGGAGTCGGTGATCGCCCAGTTGAACGACCACACCGCGCTGCTCGGGCGGGGCATCCGCCACGGGCGGCTGAGCGCCGAGCAGGTCCACGCGATGGCGGTGGCGATCTATGAGCTGCTGCGCGACACCGGCCGCCGCCCCTATGAGATCGCGCAACTGTCGGTGGACTGCCTGGAAAGGACGGCGACGATTGGCAGCTGCGCTGGGACAACGGCAAGGGCTTTCGCAACGGGCGCCGGCTGCCCATCATGGCCGAGACGGTCGCCACCATCCACACCTGGCTGGCCGTCCGGCAGGTGATCGAGCTGCCGAGCGGGTCGGAAGAATTCCTGTTCCCGCCCGCGGGTGAGTTCGGGCAGGTCCGGCACCTGGAATCGGAGCAGATCTCGCCGATCATCCGGGCCTTCGCCGATGCCGTCCCGCAGCTGCTGGCCGAGGAGTTCGGCCCCGATGGGCGGCACCTGCCGTTCGACCGTTCGCTGATCTTCCCCTACGCGTTCCGGCACTCCTACTGCCAGCGGCACGCCGATGCGGGGGTGTCGATCGACGTGCTGCGCGAATTGATGGACCACCGGTCGGCCAACACCACGGCCGGCTACTACACCGTCTCCCTCAAGCGGAAGCGGGAGGCGATCAAGACGGTCTCCCGGCACGCCTTCGACCGCACCGGCCAATCCCGGCCGGCCTGCTCCGGCGTCACCTACGAGGCGCGGTCGGTGGCAGTGCCGTTCGGCCTCTGCGAGGAACCGGCCAACGTCAGGGCCGGCGGGAAGGCCTGCGTGATCCGCTTCCAGTGCGCCGCCATGCGGTACCTGATCACCGACGCTGGCCGCGCCGCGCTTGCCCCGGTCACCGGCAGAGGCAAAATCCGCAGGTCGGGATGCCGCTGGGTCAGCGAGTTTCTGGGAACGTCGGCTTCCTGGGCGAGAGCGACGATGGTGAGGGCGCCGGTGGAGCTCTGCGGGGTGCCGGCCAGGATGCGGTCCATGGCGGCGCGGATGCGCTCGCGTTCGTCGAGGGCGGGGCTCACGTCGTGGTCTCCTGCAGGGTGATCCGGGCGATCGAGGGCGACTATGACGACGACACATCGATCACGCGGTCGCGCAACCATCGGTGAGCAGGGTCCGTGTCGAGCCGGACGTGCCACATCAACGACACCGTCACCTTGGGAGCGTGGAAGGGCAACTCGAAGGAGCACATCCCTCGCCGCAGGTTAGCGGTGTGACGCTCTGGAACAGTGGCGACCAGGTCCGAGGCCTTCGCCAGCGCCAGCGCGGCGCTGAAGCCGTCTACGACCGTGACGACCTCCCGCTCGTGGCCTGTCGCGCGAAGGGCCTCATCCACCAGCCCCTCCGTCAGGCCACGCCGTGAGACGTGCACGTGCCGCGAGGAGGCATACCGGGCCGCCGTCACTTTTCCGGTGCTCAGTGGGTGCTCGCTTCGCACCACCCCGATGAAGTGGTCGGTGAACAGGGGCTCGCTCAGCACGTCGGGAGGCAGAGCGTGCTCGATGACGCCCGTCTCGAGGTCGACCATGCCCTCGCGCAGGGGAGCGGTGTCCTTCGTGGTTTTCTGCAGGAACCGCAGCCGCACGCCAGGCGCAACGCGGCCGACCTCCGCCACCAGGGCGGGTCCGAATCTCTCCACGAACCCATCGCTGCTGCGCAGGGCGAAAGTCCGCTCCAGCGTCGCCAGGTCGAGCCTCTCGGCCGGCCGGAGGACGGCTTCGGCCTCCTGGACCAGGGCGTGCACACGGTCGCGCAGTTCCACAGCGCGGGGCGTGGGCACCAGCCCTCGACCGGCTCGCACCAGCAGCGGGTCGCCCGTGGCCCGCCGCAGCCGCGCGAGCGCGCGACTCATCGCGGACGGGCTGAGCGCAAGCCGTTCACCCGCGCGCGTCACGCTGCCTTCCTCGAGCAGGACGTTGAGGGTGACCAGCAGGTTCAGATCGGGACGGACCATGTGCGAAGGATCTCACGGATCAGCTGGGGCATGGCGTTTCATGCACAAATGGCTTTCCATTTTTGCGTCTTCCGCCAGGTCAAAGCGCGATCTAGGTTCGTTGCGACCCCATCGCCCCGTCGACTCCAGGAAGAGGCCGTCATCGTGAGAGCAGCAGCCGAGCCCGAGCAGGCACCGCCTGCGCGCCGTCCGCCCCTGGCCTGGGCGCTCGCCGCGCTGTCGCTGTCCATGCTTCTGCCCTCGCTCGGCACCAGCATCGCCAACGTCGCCCTACCAACCATCGCTATGGCCTTCGACGCCGCCTTCAACGACGTCCAGTGGGTCGTGATCGCCTATCTCCTGGCCGTCACGACCCTGATCGTCGGCGCCGGCCGACTCGGCGACCTCGTCGGCCGGCGCCGCGTTCTGCTGGGTGGCATCGCCGTGTTCACGCTCGCGACACTGCTGAGCGGTCTCGCCCCGAACCTTCCGATCCTGGTCGTCGCCCGGGCGCTTCAAGGAGCCGGTGCTGCGTGCATGATGGCGCTGACCATGGCCCTCGTCGGCACGACGGTGCCCAGGGACCGCACCGGCAGGGTCATGGGGCTGCTCGGAACGATGTCGGCAGTCGGCACGGCGCTGGGGCCCGGCCTCGGTGGCGTCCTGATCACGGTCTTCGGCTGGCGTGCCATCTTCCTCGCCGTCGTGCCACTCGGCCTCCTCGCGCTCACGCTCACCTTCAGGATGCTGCCCGGCTCCGCGCCGGCAGTGATCTCCGTACGCGGGCGGTTCGACAGCGTGGGCACCGCGTTGCTGGCGGTCACGCTGGGGGCCTACGCGCTGGCCATGACGGTCGAGGGGAACTCCTTCGGCTCGCTCACCATCGGGTTGCTCGTCGCCTCGGGGGCGGGCCTCGCCCTGTTCGTCGTCACCGAGCGCCGGGTCTCATCCCCACTGCTCACCCTGTCGATGTTCCGTGACCCCGGTCTCGCCGCCGGGCTGACGACGAGCGCCCTGGTCTCGACCGTCATGATGACCACTCTCGTCGTAGGGCCCTTCCATCTGGCCTGGGCGCTCGGCCTCGACCCGGCCTTCGTCGGCCTGGTGATGTCGGCAGGCCCCGCCGTATCCGCCCTCACCGGCGTCCCGGCGGGCCGCGCCACCGATCGTTTCGGAGCCGGGACCATGGTGGTGGTCGGGCTCGCCGGCATCATCAGCGGCGCCGTGGCGCTCTCCTTGATGCCCACGGCTGCCGGGGTCATAGGGTACGTCCTGCCCCTGGTCGTCGTCACCGCCGGCTACGCCCTGTTCCAGGCGGCCAACAACACCGCGGTGATGAAGGACGTCTCCCCGCACCGGCGTGGCCTGCTGTCGGGCACGCTGAACCTCTCCCGCAACCTCGGGCTCATGACCGGCGCGTCGGTCATGGGAGCCGTCTTCGCCTTCGCCGCAGGCGCGAGCGACGTCAGCACCGCCACGTCGGCGGAGGTGGCTCGCGGAACGCGCTGGACCTTCGCCGTCGCGGCCCTCCTCGTGGCCTTCGGGCTGGCCGTGGTCCTGGGCCTCCGGTGTCGTGCCGGCTCTCACCCGGCGACAGCGCCGACGCCCCATCACAGTGACCTCGGTTGACGACCGAGCCGGGCCCGTGATGGAGCGCAGGCTGAGCGGCCGCACTCCTCCTACCCCGGACGCGTACGAGTTCTACGCCGGACGCGTCCGAGGAGTGCGCCACGATCACTTCTCCCGGCGCCGTTGCACTCCCACTGCTTCAGCGGAGTGCCGGCCCCGCCCCAACATTCGGGCTCTCCTACCGGTCCATGATCGTGGCGCTCTTAGCCGGAAGCCAGCTGATGGAAGACAACCCCGAGGAGTACGCGACGTTCTCCGCCCGGGTATGCCCCCCCAGCACGCAACGCGGCCGACGCCGTCCTGGCCGCAGCCCACGAGCTCGAAATCGAACCAGCCGCCGCCCTGGCCGGTAAGGGCACGCCCGCTCAACCACCTGCCAGCCGGACCCCCTTCTTCGCCGGCCCGCACGATCATCTGGCGCGGTCATCTGGTGCTGGCGCCGCCCAGCGCCAGACAGACGAATCAGCTGCGGCCAACCTACTTGCCTTACGTGCCTTAACGACCTTCAAGCGGCTGACCAGCTAGTTCGCTTGACAACCCCAGATAACGAAGGCTCCGCCTGCGGGGGCGTGGGCATAACCGGTGTCCGACGGCCGTGTGGCTTCCCGCTTGAGGTAACGGATCGCCACGCGGGCGCCATGGGTGGCGAGCACCCGGCTGATCGCCGTGCCGATGCCGCCCACCCCTGCGGCGACCAGGACGTTCTGGCCTGCCAGGCCGGGGTCGATCGCGTCAGGAGACCTTGGACGAGGCTGCCGCCCAGGTGTTGCAGGAGGCCGGGTCGGCGGTGCGGAAACCGGCCTTGACCCATCGCTTGCGGTTGGCGGCCTTGCCGTACTCGGCGGAGTCTTGGTAGTAGGACGCCGTGACCCTCTCCCAGTCCCTCGCGGTCTTGCCCGGCAGCGGCCAGACGCTCTTGACGAAGGCCGCGCCCAGGCATGCTGCCTGCAGGTACAGGCGCCGCCTCTGTTCGAGGTACTCGGCCTTGCTGCCGGCTCTGAGGTCCTCGCCGGCGTCGTAGAGACCGGCCAGCTTCTGCACGTGGTAACCGTAGGTGGCGGCGATCGTGTGGAAGAGGTCGAGGCCGGTGACGGGTCCGAGAAGCCAGTACTCGCCGATCTTGAAGGACAGCGTGCGGTCCCAGTCGCAGTACCACACCGTGGACGGCTGGATCGTCTCGCCGTCCTCGGACGCGCAGTAGTTCTTGGGCAGGCGGGTCACGAATCGCACCTTGACCGGCTCATAGGGCAGGCCGGCCTCCTTCAGGTGCTGTCCCCACGTGTTCTCCAGGCAGCGCAGGGCCTCGTTGATGTACGTACGGGCCTCGGCGGGCCTCACGGGCTCGTCCGGCAGGTCGTCACAGGTCGTGGTGGGCAGCGGCCCGGCCTGGTACAACGCGTTCTTGACGAGCACGGGGTTCTTCACGGGATACGCCGAGGCGTGCGCGGCCGCCGTGGCGGTCAAGGGGGTGAGGAGGGCGCAGGCGAGTGCCGCGATCTTGAGGGGCTTCACGACGGGTGAGAATAGGGCTTGCGGGGTTGGAGCGCCATATCGATACCGGCCTGGGGCTGGAGCCATTGATCCGCGACGCACGCCGCTGCTTCCTCCGACGGTGAGCGGGGCGGTGGCGCACCAGGTGGCGAGACGAGGTGCCCTACCCGTAGAGCATGCGCCGTGGCGCATCCCGGCACCGCCCACACGGGAAGAGCGCGGCGAGGGCGGTCGCCGTGCAGATGCGCCCGCTCGCCAGGCAGCAGGTCCTCGCACACCCCTGCATCATCGGGATAACGATGCGCGGTCGCGGATGATTCAGGGCTCAAGATTGTCGCCGCTGTCGGGCATGATCACCTGCCATGAAACAAGCACTCCTCACCATCGCGGCCCTCTCCGCGCTGACCGTGCCCGCGCTGCCCGCACACGCGGCACCCAAGGACCCGGTCAAAGCCCTGAAAGCCACGATCGTGCCCGGGCACGGCGTGCGGTACACCGGCAGCGTCACGTGGAAGGACGGCACCGACGAGCGGGGCGCCCGCGACCTCAAGGGCGCCTTCCAGTTCGGCAAGAAGGGCGTCGCCGCCTTCGACATCACCAGGAAGGACGGCGACGAAGAGCAACGCGTCATCGGCATCGGCAAGACTGGCTACTATTCCGGCGGCATGATCGGCGGCCTGCTGCCCGAGGGCAAGATTTGGTACAAGGAAAAGAACCGCGGCATGCCCGACTCGTGGTCGCAGTTCATCAACCCGGCAGAGACGAAGACCCTGGCCCGGCTGCTCAAGAACGGCACGACCAAAGGCGACACCGTCTCCGGCTCGATCACCATCAAGGAGCTCAAGGCGGTCTCGACCTGGGTGTCCGCCGCCAGGATCGGCAACGAGCACGACAGCGTGAAGATCTCCTACACGCTCACCCTGTCCTCGGCGGGCCTGGTCAACCGGGTGACATCCACCTACGCGTTGACAGAGGACGGCACCATCTACACCACTACCGTGGACACCCGCTATACCGGGTGGGGCAGCAAGGTGTCGATCAAAGCGCCGGCGCCCTCCACCGTGACCACCAAGATTCGCTGACCTGATGTCAGTCGACCTCCCACCAACGTCCGTCCTTTCCCGGCCGCCGTCGTGACCATCTTCTTCGGCTGATTCAGCATCGTCATGTCTGGACACTGGGCCGAGGCCGAAGGCGGCGCTACAAGGTGCCCGTGACGGTCATCAGCCCGCCGAGCAACTGCCTATCGGGCACGGGGATCGCATGCCTGGTCGTGATCTCAGTGTGGGGCCTGCCACCGACGGGTTTGTGATGGCCCGGATGCGGGCTCGGCGACGGGCGGCGTCATCGCTGAGCCCAGGCGCTGGTCCTGATCCTTTCCACAGGCACCCTCACCGCCTCGGTGGAGTCCTATCGACCCCAGCATGCGAGCTGGTAACCCATGGGCAGCCTCCCAGGAATGACCCGCCACCGGTCGTTCTCCGTTTTGTCAGTCTGCTCCTCCATGATCTACCGCATCACCCGTCACAGGCTGAAGGAGCAACATGCCCACCACGCCCCCGTCCGGCGACTGGTCCGGGATCGGCTGGAACGACTGGAGCGACCTCGCTCTCATCCGCGCCCGCCTCGACGCCGGCGCCGACCCCCACGGGAACGTGTACTACTACGGCCGGCCGTTACGCGCCGCCGCCGCGTACGGCTCGCCCGAGGTGGTCGCCGAGCTGGCCCGGCGGGTCGACGACGTCGACGCCGAGTACGAGGGCCGCACCGCGCTCTGGGAGGCCGTCTTCGCCGACCGCCCCGGCAACGCCCGCGTCCTGGCCGACGCCGGAGCGGACCCGTGGCGGCCGATGATGTCCGGCTGGTCCCCAGGACGGCTCAGCCTGGCCACGCCGACCCCGGACCTGTTCCCCCTGCCGCCGGGCGAGCCGGGCCTGTCCCCCGCCGAGTCCGCCGCCGTGGCGGAGGCCCGACGGCTGATCACGGCGCTCGGCGACTTCGAGGACGACGGCCTGGGCCTGGCGTGCGTGGCCGGCGTCACCGCCGCCGAGGCGGTCCGCAGGCTGGAGGCCGAGCCGGTCGCGCAGGACGAGGTGGAGGAGGTCCTGGAGGATCCGGCCGAGCTCTGGGAGGACAACCTCGACCTGGTCGGCGTCACGGACGTGCCCGGCGGCTGCGTGATCACACAGCCCTGGAGCTTCGGCCCGTCGAGCCCCCGGGTCAGCGAACGCCTCTCGGCCGGCACCGTCTGCTACGGGCTGTTCGCCAACCCCAAGAGCGGCAACCAGGGCAGCGTCGCCCGCGACGGCGTCATTGTGGAGTGGGACACCCATCCGGGCGGCGGCAGCGTCTCGCCCGACCAGCCCGCCGCGGAGATCCTGGCGACGTACCTGTACCAGGGCCAGGCCATCGCCTACTGCTGCGCCGGCGCGGGCCTGCGGCTGCCCGACGCTCGTGCGATCATCGGCGAGTGCGACCTGTGGGTAAGACTTCCCGGCCATCTGGTCTGAGGCGGGTGTCACTCGTGGCGGCCATCGCCGCCACGCCTTTCCTCCTGTTGTACGCCGCCGTGACGGCCCCCCAGCGGATCACCGATCACCGCCTGGCGGGCCTGGAGGATCGAGCCCTCGACGATCCGCTGCCACCGGGCACGACGTTCGCCGGGTTCGAACCCCAGGGCCTCGTGACCGGAGACTCCGGCGACTGCTGGGCCGGCTTCGCCTTCAGCCTCCGTACCGATCGCCCGCCCGAGGAGATCAAGCGGTACTACGAGGCGGCCCCCTTCACGCGGTCCAGCGCGCACTTCTCCGAGCTGAGTGTCTTCGCCTCGCAGGAGTCCGCCGACCGCGTATGGGTCGCCTTCGACACGACCTACTCCGGCACCGCGGACCTCCGCTGCTGGTGAACGCCTTTCACGGTCCCGGTATCCAGAGCCGGACCTGCCGGGCGCGGAACTCCAGGGTGCCCGCGCCCTCTCCAGCGGGGGCCGGGAGGGGGCGGGGCGAGGCCGAGCCGACGGCGGCGGTAGGGACCGGCTCGTCACGAGGTCCGGCCCTCTCTCTAGCTGAGCCAGGGACGCGCAACCCGTGCCCCTTCAGAGCACCCGTGCGGCCAGGATGCAGACGTCGTCTTCCACGTGACCGCCGTCGAGGCGCTCCAAGATGCAGTCGATCACCGCCTCGGGATCCTCCTGGTAGCAGTCCTGCGCGGTCGAGAGCAGCACCTGGATGCCCACGTCGAGGTCCCGTCCGCGCTTCTCGATGATCCCGTCGGTGTAGAGCAGGAGCAGGTCGCCGGCCTCCAGCTCGGTGGTGTTCAGCTCGTAGTCGGCTTCGAAGGCGCCGAGCAGCGGCCCCGACGCGCCGTCCAGCAACCTGGCGCAGCCGCCCCGTACCAGCATGGGGGCGAGATGCCCGGCATTCGCCCAGACGAAGGTGCGCTTTGTGGCGTCGAAGTGGCCGACGACCATGGTGCCCGTGACGGGGTTGACGCTCTGGGCGAAATCCATGATCACGCTGTTCAGGAAGGTCACGAGCCGGTTCGCCGGTTCGCCGGTGTAGGCCAGCCCGGCCAGCCCCGCGCGCAGCTGAAGCATGAGGCCGGCAGCGGCCAGGCCATGGCCCATGGCGTCCCCGACCGCCAGCAGCACCTTGTCCTCACCGAGGCGCCGCGCCTTGAAGAAATCGCCGCCCAGCCGGGCGAGCTCCTCGGCCGGCAGGTAGCGCACGCCGACGGCCAGGCCCGGCAGGTGCATGAAGCGCTGACGGTTCGGCAGGATCACGGCCTGGAGATGTTCGGAGACCCGCTGCTGCTCCAGCGCGCGTTCCTCCTGCCGCACCGCCTGGGCCTGAATCCTGGCCATCGACCGCTCCCTACGCCGGTTACGCGTCACGTCCTGGACGAGGAAACGCAGCTTGACCGGCAGGCCCTCGGAGTCCAGCAGCGGTTCGGCCACGACGCACAGGTGTCGCGTGCCGTGCCGGTGCCTGACTCTGAACTCCGTCTCGGCCGACTCCCGGCACTCCAGCAGCGTGTCGATCAGATCCTCGACAGCGGCCAGGTCCTCCGGCACCGCCAGCTTGGGCAAATCCTCCAGGGCGATCGGCTTTTCGCCGGGGTCGAGGCCCAGCATGTCGTACATCTGGGGCGTCCAGATCACCTGCCACGTGGCAAGGTCCCACTCGCCCCAGCCGAGCTCCGCCAGCCGCTGGGCGCGGGACCAGCCGGAGATCAGCATGTCCTTCTCGTCGAGCACGCACCAGCTCAGCAGCATGCCGTCGATCACCCGGGCGGCGCGCACGGTCATCGTGACCGGCCAGAACCGCTCGCCCGAGATCTCCAGATGCTCGATCGCGCGGCGGAAGTAGGGCTCACCGCTCTCGTACGCCCTGATGTAGTCCTCCAGCAGCCCGGAAGTGCCGATGCCCGGGCTGATGGACATCAGCCGTCTGCCGATCATGTCGCACCGCTGGCCGGCCGGCGTCGTGCAGTGGCTGTTGGCGGCCAGGACGCGGAAGCCGACCACCCGCCCGACGGAGTCCCTGACCGGACAGAGCCAGGCGGCGGAGTCGTGGAAGGTTTCGAGCAGGGGATGGACCCAATCGGCGACCTCGGGCAGCGGACTGTCGTCCGGCGGCGGGGGCTGCACCATCCGAGCAGCTTCGAGCAGTTGCACCCCGCTGTTCTTCGCCATCTGCTTGAGCCGCTCGGCCGCCTCGCTCGGGCGGATGTCCAGGGTCATCGCCAGGTTGGCGACCGCGGTGTCGAGTACGGCCCTGCGCTGGACGAGCTCGTGCACCCGGGCGAGCTGCTCACGCACCTTCGCCACGGTGGCGGCGCTCTGGAAACGGCTCAGCGGCATGGCGGTGTCCACCCGCTTCCCGTTCCGCCAGGAACGTACCGGAAACGCCGTGCGAGAAACGGTGACAGCCCTTTGGGCAATCCTGTGGGAGTCCGTGAGTGTCGCAGGGCTTTCATCTGGAGGCGTGGCCGTGGTGCACGCACGGCCCCATGCCGGCGGGAGGTCAGCTCAGCCCCAGGAGCAGGGTGGCCACGACCGGGGCGAGGTACAACACCGGGAAGACAACCGTTTTGTGCGAACGGGCCCTCAGCACCGTGAGGACGGCGCCGAGGAAGTACACCACCAGACCTATCCCGGCAGCGACCCCGATCGCGGGCACCGCCAGGCCGACGAGCAAACCGACCGCGCCCGCAGCCTTGGCCGCTCCCAGCCACGGCCACCACGACTTGGGCACGCCGTACTCGACCAGGGGCTTGGCGACGAAGTCCGCTTGACGCAGCAGCGAGAAGCCTGAGAAGCCGACCCAGGCGGCGGTCAGAACGGTGACGACGATGAGGGTGGTGGACATCAAATCTCCTGTAGCGACGTGGTGCATCACGGTCACTGGTACGGACCGTGCGAGCGTGCCGGCAATGCGGTACCAGGTTCGCGCCTGCCCTCGCGGTGAACAACGACGATTCCGGCCACGGTTCGTTGAGCGATAGATTCACGATCGGGAGGCGGGATGGAACTGCGCGACATCGAGATTTTTCTGGCGCTGGCCGAAGAACTGCACTTCGGCCGTACCGCCGAACGCCTGCACGTGACGCCGTCGCGGGTGAGCCAGGCGATCAAGAAGCAGGAGCGGCGGATCGTTGCCGCGTTGTTCGATCGCAGCAGCCGGCACGTGGAGCTGACCCCGATCGGTCGTCGGCTCTTCGAGGACCTCCAGCCCATGTACCTCGGCATGCGCGAGGGCATCGACCGTGCCACCCGCGCCGCTCGCGGCAAGACGCAAGTCCTGCGCATCGGCATGATCAACGCCAACCACGAGGACCTGCGTCCGCTGCTGGACGCCTTCGAGGCCCGCCGCCCCACCTGCGACCTCAACATCCGCTACGTCGGTTTCAACGATCCCTTCGGGCCGGTACGGACCGGGGCCGTCGATGTGCAGGTCGCCTGGCTGCCCGTCCGGGAGGCCGATCTCACCGTGGGCCCGGTCGTCTACATCGAGCCGGTGGTCCTGGCCGTCGGTGTCGGTCACCGGCTGGCCGCGCGGGCATCGGTCTCGTACGAGGATCTGGCCGATGAGGTGGTCATGGGGGGCGCGCGGCCCGACTACTGGCGTGAGGCGCTCGTCCCCCGGCATACGCCGACGGGAAGGCCGATCCCCATCGGTCCTGTCGCCAACAACTCGGCCGAGATGCTGCCCCTGCTCTCCAACGGCGAGGCCGTCTCTCCCGCTCACGCCCACGCCGCCCGCTACTTCCCCCGTCCTGACATCGCCTATGTACCGATCCGCGACGCACCGCCCGCTCAGTGGGCGCTGATCTGGCGCACGGCCGCGCAGTCCGATCTGATCCAGGACCTCGTCCGCGCCGCGCGCCACCTCGGCGCGATCACGTCCCCGGAACTCGAAGCTCACGCTCCCCGCCCTTGAACGGTCGGCCACCGTCGCGGGTGTGTCGCCGACATTCGGCACCGTCGAGGCCGGTCGGCACCTGCCGGAGAGTGTTGCTGGGGCCGTGCGCTCGGGCGAGGAGACCTGTGCGCGCATCGCTGCTGAAGCAGACCCCCGCCGACGTCGCCCAATCTGCTGAGCTGCGACTACAGCAGCCCACAGCCCGGTTCTGGCGTATTCCGGAACTAGCGGCATTTTCCTGAGGTGAAGAACTTAGATCGGTTGACACACCAACCGGGGGTGGTCGCCGGAGCAGCCGATTCAAGTCCTGTTCAACTCCTCGTGTCGGCGCTGTTCACACGCCCCGTGATGACGGACGCGGCGTTACCGCGCCCTCAGCCGGAGGATGCGGCGGTGACGGCCTGGAAGGCGGCACTCAGAGCTCGGCCCTGTGCCGGCGACGGCTGGGCGTCGGCGAGAGCGTGGCACCCGTTGTAGTGCAGCATCACGATGCCCTCGTGCAGCGTCACGGCATGGATATCACCCCCTACGAAGGCCTGGCCGTCGCCCGCGCCCGCGTACAAGTACATCTCCGAACTCAACACCGGCCAGCGCCCCAACTCGAGCCCGGCGCCCCGGGCCAATAAGCTCATCCACCGCCAATGGTGACCTATGCCACATCACCGATAATTCACGGTATTCGCCCACTGGCAGTGATATTTCTGTGATCAAGCCCGATTCCTGTACGGGGCAACAAACAGGATCCGGGCTCAGGGAAACGGGGGAACGAGCGAGTGCCCACTCGCGGATCGGTCGCGCCCTCATCCCTTTCCATACCATTACGAATGGGAGTTGCATGCGATTCTCCGCATCCGTCGGGCGGCTGGCGCTCGGGCTGACCACTGTCGCCGCGCTCACCGCGGCCACCAGCTTCGAGGCCGTGGCTGCCGTGGAGCCGAGCCCGGAGGCGGCCGCGTCCGCTCAGGCCGCGAAGACCGGCGAGGCCGTGGCCGTGCCGAGCCTGACCGACGAGACCAGCACCACCGTCGCCAACCCCGACGGCAGCTTCACCGCCACCATCACCTCCGGCCCGTCCAACGTCCGGATGGCGGACGGTACCTGGAAGGCCGCCGACCCCACGCTGGAGGCCCAGGGCTCGGTGCTCAAGCCGCGCGTGTCCGAGGTCAAGGTCGAGGTCTCGGCCGGCGGCGACGGTCCGCTGGCCAAGCTCGTCGATGCCGAGGGCCGCGTGTTCGCACCCCGGTGGCCCACGCCCCTGCCCAAGCCGTCGGTGAAGGGCAACGTCGCCACCTTCACCAACGCGGCCGGTCAGGGGGCCGACCTCGTGGTGACCGTGCTGCCGACCGGATTCCGGTACGACGTCGTGCTGCGCGAGAAGCCCGCGGGGCCGCTGGAGCTGCGCATTCCCGTGGACACCCAGGGAGTGGACCTCCGGGCCGACGCCGACGGGGGCCTGGAGCTGAGGAGCGCCGACGGCAAGGTGGCCGCCGCCGCGGCGCAGCCGCTCATGTACGACGCCACCGGGCGCGGCAAACCGCGCGGCGGCGCGGTCTCCAAGGTCGCCGGCACGGTCGAGACGCAGAACGGGGTAAAGGTCCTGGTCCTGAAGCCGGACGCCTCGTACCTCGCCGACCCCGCCCGCGCCTACCCTGTGATCATCTCTCCGGCGATCACCTTGCCCGGCGTCGTCACCGACACCGACGTGGCCACCTCCTGGGCCTCCCACCCGGGCGACCCCATGATCATCGCCGGCACCATGCCGTGGGAGAACGGCGAGGGCGGCGACATCATGCGCAGCCTGGTCAAGTTCGACACCCGGAAGATCACCGGCAAGCGCGTCATCCTGGCCGGCCTCGGCATGTGGAATCTGGAGACCAACGCCTGCGGGATCGCGGTCGGCTCCGGCCTCACCGCCGAGCGCGTCACCAGCTCCTGGGACGAGACCGACCTGAACTGGGACAACAAGCCCACCACCACGCGCCAGGGCGCCAGCACCACCCGCGTGGGCCGCGGCCGGACCTGGACCGAGCCCTGCGCCGCGGGCGCCGGCTACCTCGCGTGGCCGGTGACCGACATCGCCAAGGCATGGGCCGGCGGCGCCCCCAACTACGGCATCCAGCTGCGCGGCGCGGACGAGACCGAGAAGACCAACTGGCGCGCGTTCGCCGCCTCGGAGAACCCGGACGCGGGTGTGAAGCCGCCGACCCTCACGGTCGTCTACTGGCGCTGACGCCTCCGCCGACGTTCCGCCCTTCAGACGCCGCCGCCCGCCCCGCGGGCGGCGGCGTCCCAGTGCGCCGACCGGTACGAGGCCTGCAAACAGGCCCGCTGTCGGCGCCGAGGCGGCGTAGCGCGTCGTACCAGAGGAAGAAGGCGGCCGCAGTGACGATCGCGCCCACGACCCATCAGCACGACACGATCGGCCAGGCAGTGAGCTGGATTCAGATCGGCGCGCTGCTCCCGGTCGTCGACGGCCTCCTGGGCCGGACAGCGCCACGACGCGCTCGCCGGCGACCGGCGGACGCCGTGACGCAAGCCATGGCCTGGCAGGCCCTGGGGCGTCTACCGGCGGCGGCGAGGCATCAGGTGAGCCTTCAGGGCGCAGCTGATGAGCTCGCTGCGTGATCTGGCGCCCGTGGTGTCGACCAGGTCGTCGATGACGTTCGTGTCCGCCTCCGTGGCTTGGAAGGACCACAGGCGCCGACCGTCTCGCACGGCGGCCGCCGTGGTCTACCCGCCATGCCCGGGGCGGGAAGAGGGCTGTCCTCCCGTTGTACGGGCCCGCGTGCCTGCGGGCGCCCAGGCCTGACCAGTTCGGCACGTCTGCCCCTTTGGCGGTCATCGCCAGTCAGCCTCAACCCGGCCACAAGGCGCAAGCGGAACCCTCGGCCCATGCGCGTGAACAAGATCGCCTGGTCGGCCGCGGCGCTCGCGGTGGCCGTCGGGCTCACCACACTCGCCGCACCCGCCGCGGCGGCGCCTGCCAGCACCGTCAAGAGCGACTTCAACGGGGACGGTTACAACGACGTCGCCGTCGGCATGCCCCTCTATCCGGGCTATGCCGGCACCGACAACACCGGCATGATCGCCATCCTGTACGGCGGCCCGAACGGGCTCAGCGGCGCCAAACAGCTCATCCGGCCCACGCCCGGCTGCTCGGGTGAGTCGGCCGGCGTGTGCCGCGGCTGGGGGAAGGGGCTGGCCGCGGGCGACGTCGACGGCGACGGCAGGACCGACCTGGTCACCGCGGGCTACCGTGAGCGGCACACGTTCTCCTGGACCTCGGCGGGCGTCACCCGGCAGGGCGGCTCCAGCTCGTCGTACTACCAGGGGCTGACCGTCGGCAACGCCGACAGTGACCCGCGGACCGACGTCGTGGGGCTGTTCGCCCCGGGTTACTACTCCGTCTTCGGCGGCTGGTACAACGGTGGCGCATTCGAGAAGACCGCGTTCGGCACCTCCACGCCCCCCAGCGGCCCCATGCTGCAGTCGACTCTGCTCGGCACTGTGAACGGCGACGACATCATGGAGGCGATCGTGCTGGTCGTCCCGTCCGTCGGTCACTCCAACGGTGCGCTCTGGTATATCGACAGTCCGCGCGACCCGACGCACACCCCCATGCTCATGGGCAGCACGGCGGCCTGCGAGACCCCCGACGCGACCAAGCCCGTCTGCACCAAGAACGATTCGCAGCTCGGCCTCGGCGACGTGAACGGCGACGGCTACCGCGACGTCGTCATGGTGACGCCCAGCACCGGCACGGTGCACGTCTGGTACGGCTCCTACTACGGCGCCGGCATGTACCAGCCCGGCTTCACGGCCCGCAACCTGTCCTGGCTGACCACGCTCGGGTCCACCGACATCACCGTCACCGTCGGCGACGTCAACGGCGACGGCCGCGGCGAGATCGCCGTCGGCCTGCCCAATGCGACCATCGCGGGCAAGGCGGCCGCGGGAGCCGTGGCACTGATCCCCGGGACCACCTCGGGCCCGGACGTCTCCGCTGCCCAGATCCTCACCCAGGACGGCATCGCCCCACCCGGCACGGCGCCTTCGGCCGATCCGATCGCCGAGGAGTCCGTGACGGACGACCGCATGGGCGAAGCCGTCTCGATCATCGACGTCACCGCCGACGGCAAGGGCGAGCTGATCGTCGGCGTTCCCGGCAAGAACGGCGGCAGGGGCATGCTCGCGGTGCTTCCCGGCACCGCCACCGGGGTCCCGTCCGCTGCGCAGTCCGTGCACGCGATTCCCACCGGGGTGAGCGCCGCGGATGCCCGCTTCGGCGCCGTCATGCTGAAGTAGCGCCACTGCGGGCGACGTCGATCCGGGAGGAGGAACAGCGGGGACAATCAGCAGTGGCGGGTGCTGGTGGTGTTCACGCTGCGCAACGCCGCCCTGTCCGAGCTGAGCGCTTGTTCAGCGCTGTCCTCTTGTATGGCCCTGACATGCTGAACCGAGAGGCCCCCGCGCCCCCCATGAACTACGAGGGGGCCCGGGGCTCTCTCCGTGCGCAGTTCCCCCGGCCAGGACTGGGGTTCTCGGACTTTCCCGACAGGCCCACGCGTGCGTACGCGCGCGAGCCGGGAGAGTGGACCTGTGACCTGCAACGTACTTTGGCCGGGAATCTGCAACATTACTTGGCCTCGTAGGTCACAAACAGCAGGGCGATGGCCTCAGTGGTGGTGGTGTCCGGGATGTCCGGGCCCAGGTGGGCGAAGGCTGTGGTCAGGACGATGGCGAGCTCGCCGGCGGCCAGGGTGCAGTAGGGGTGGACGAAGCCGATATGGCTGTAGAGCTGCGGATAGGGGGCCAGGCGCTGTCGATGCCGGGCATGCCGATGAGGATCAGCCCGAGGTTGCTGCGGTCATAGAAGTCGCGGACCTGCTCGATGGCGCGGGTGGTGAGCCGTTCGGACTCATCAATGATGACGAGGCGAGCGCGGCTTGCGCTGTCGCCGGCGTGATCCGAGGCGAGCCGTGGTTCCACCCCACGCCTCGAAGAGGCGGTCGATCTCCATGGTCAGGTCGACCCATCGACGTTCCCGAGCCGATCGACCAGACCACGGCACGCTTGAGCACGTGACTGCTGCCACGACCAGACCTCTCCCGGCTCGGTCTCCACGCTACGAGGGGAAGTGCAGTCGGCCGCCGCCGAGTCGGAACTCGTCCCCGACGACCGTTTCCGACCCACTCCCGGCGTCTCTCACCTCGCCCCACGACGTCGTCTCGGATGTCGAGGCTGTCACGTAGTTGCGCAGCGTGGTCTCTCGGCCATCGACGCCGCAGCGGCAGGCCGTCCACCAGAACGCTCCAGCCTCGGGAGGAGACCGTCCCTGGCGAGCATCACAGGTAGGTGACGCCCGTCAGGCGTTCGGACAGTTGCCACAGCCGGGCGGCCGTGCCGGTGTCGTGGAGGGCGCGTTCGCGGGTGCGGCGTACGGGCTCGCCGCGCAGTTGCAGCGGTCCGTCGGGCACGATGTAGCTGCCGCCGGGCAGGTCCGGCACGGTCGCCGCGTACAGCGAGGTCTTCGCCCCTTCCGGCGTCGGCCGGAAGGCCGCGCGCACCAGCAGGCGCGTGAGGGCCGCGTACAGTGCTCCTCTGCTGCTGTTGGCTCCGCCGGTGAGCACGTTGGTACGGGTGAGCCCGGGGGCGACGGCCATGCTGCGCAGCGCCACTCCGGCGGCCTCGGCCCGGCGCTGGAGTTCCGCGGCGAAGTAGAGGTTGGCCCGCTTGGACTGCACGTAGGCGAACGCCGTGCGGTACCCGCGCTCGGCGTTGAGGTTGTTCAGGTCGAAGCGGGCGAAGCGCTGGCCCTCGCTGCTGACGATGACCACCCGTGGATCGGGCGCGGCGAGCAGGTGCGGCAGCAGCCGGCCGGTCAGGGCGAAGGTGCCCAGGTGGTTGATGCCGAACTGCGACTCGAACCCGTCCACGGTCCGGGCGTAGGGCACCATCGCCACACCGGCGTTGTTCACCAGCAGGTCGAGCCTGCCACGGTCCCAGCCGGCGGCGAAGTCCTGGATGGAGGCCAGGCTGCCCAGGTCGACCCGGCGCAGGTCCAGTCGCGCGCCGGGCACCTCGGCCTGCATGCGGGCCAGCGCGAACCGCCCTCGTTCCGGGTCGCGGCAGGCCAGGACGACGTGCGCGCCGCGGCGCGCCAGCTCGCGGGCGGTGACGTAGCCGATGCCGCTGTTGGCGCCGGTCACCACCGCGACACGGCCGGTCTGGTCCGGGATGGAACGCAGGCTCCAAGCGGGAGTGTGGTGCATGATGTGCCGCCTTGAGGGGATGGAGATCGATTTATCGCAACTTCGAGTTGCGATATGGTGATCCTGTCAGCTCGCCCCGGAATATCGCAACTCGGAGTTGCAATGCCGTCCGATTCCTCCACCGGCCGCCCCGTCGGCCGCGGCGCCAAGGTACGCGCCGCCGTCCACGCCGCCACCCTCGCCGAGCTCGTGGACAAGGGCTACGCCGCCTTGACCGTCGAGAACATCGCCCAGCGCGCCGGAGTCCACAAGACGACGGTGTACCGGCGATGGAAAGATCGCGAGAGCCTGCTCACCGACGCCCTGGCCGAGCACATGGCGACGGACATCCCCGTGCCCGACACCGGAGCGCTCGAGACCGACCTGCGGGCTCTGGCCCGCTCGATCGTCCAGGCGTTCAACAGCCCGGCCGGGCAGGCCATCCTCGCCGCCATGTTCACCGGGGCAGCTCACCTCCCGGAGATCGCCGCGGCCCGGCGGCACGTGTTCGACGACCGGCTCGCCAGAGCCCAGCCGGTGGTGACGCGCGCCGTCGAGCGGGGCCAGCTGCCCGAAGGAACCGATCCCGCCGAGTTGCTGAAGACCCTCGCCGCACCGATCTACCTGCGTCTGCTCATCACCGCCGAACCGGTCGACGAGGCAACCGCCGACCAGACGGTCCGCGTCACGCTCGCCGCCGCGCGCGCCGGCGCCCTGCGACCGGTCCGCGACGATCCGCCGGTCGGCGAGTGATCCGGGCCCTGCTTGCTCCATCGCCGTCCGGTCAGCTCCAGCCGGCCGACGGCGTCGAGGTCGTCGATGGTGGGGCGGAGCCGGGCGGCTCGACATGAAAGCTGGCCCGCTGTGGCCTGCGGCAACGGTCTACTTCGGGACTCATCGCACGGACCCGAGCACCGCACCGCATCAGGCGCGTCCTACGTCCCGCACTCTGAGGAGGCACCTTCGAGGGTGGTCGGGCGACCACCCGCACTCCGTCCGGGGGGATCGCCGCTCAGCGGGGCAGCACAGCCCGCCCCGGCGCGGCCATCTGCGTCACCGCCGGCCTTCGGCGGCTTCGCCGTCCAGACCTGTCACGCCGGCCAGGAGATCGTCGAGCCCTGCCCGGATGGCCTTGCAGGTGAGCCCCTGCTCTCCGCCCATCCGGTAGGCCAGCAGGTTCGCGGCCAGCGGGGCGAGTAAGGCGTCGGCGAGGTAGGACGCGTCGCGGCCCGGCCTGGCTTCAGCGATCAGGATCGCCAGGTGGCGGTGGTAGGCGTGATAGGCCCCGCCGAAGCGGGCGAACGGCGCTGCGGTCTCCGCTACGAGCAGGAGGTCGAGTTGGTTGACGGTACGAGTGGCCAGCGCGTGCAAGAACGCGCGGATCCGCTCGGCCGCGGGCGCGCCGGGACCGAGCGGCGGTGGCCCGCCCAGGTATGCCGCCTGGAACTCCCGCTCGCGCCGGTCGATGAGCGCGTGGGCGAGGCCGGCCCTGTCGCCGAACCGGCGATAAAGCGTGCCGACGCCCACACCCGCCGCGGCAGCAACATCTGCCATGGACAGCGCTTCCACGCCGCGGGCAGCCATGATCTCCTCCGCGGCGGCGAGGATCTTCGCGCGGTTGCGCGCCGCGTCCGCGCGCTCGTCGCTGCGCTGATCACTGGACCCGTCGCCCGCGTCGTCCCGCATCGAGGATGGCCGGCTCTGCGTCACGGCGTAAGCCTACCGGGTTGCGATCCGGAATCGATTCCGGTTAACTCTATCCGGAATGAGTTCCGATTCAGCGGGGAAGGTGAACACCTTGCTCAATGGACGGGTGGCGCTCGTCACCGGAGGCAGCCGCGGCATCGGCGCGGCAATCGCCCGCCGGCTGGCCGGCGAGGGCGCGGACGTCGCCATCACGTACGCACACGCCGCCGAGCGGGCGACTGCCGTGGTGACGGAGATCGAAGCGATGGGCGTCCGCGGACTCGCCCTGCCGGCAGAGGCGACGGACGCGGCGGCATTGGTCGAGGCGGTCGAGCGCACGGTCACCACGCTGGGAGGACTCGACATCCTGATCAACAATGCCGGCATCGCCCCATACGGCCCGCTTGAGGACGTCACGCTGGCGGACGTGGACCGGACTCTGGCCATCCACGCGCGGGCATCGTTCGTGCTCGCCCAGGCCGCCGCGCGGCACATGGGAGATGGCGGGCGGATCATCAGCATCGGCAGCGCCCTGGTCGAGCGGGTGACATCGCCGGGCTGGACCCTGTATTCGATGAGCAAGTCCGCGCTCATCGGGCTCACCAAAGGGCTGGCCCGCGATCTCGGCCCTCGGGGCATCACCGCCAACCTCGTCCACCCCGGTTCGACCGACACCGAGATGAACCCGGCAGACGGGCCGGACGCGCCTGCCGAACGCTCCTACACCGCGCTGGATCGCTACTGCGACCCCGACGACATCGCCGCGACCGTGGCGCACCTGGCCGGACCGGGGGCGCGCAACATCACCGGGGCGTCCATCGCCGTGGACGCCGGGACCACGGCCTGACCGCGATGGCCTGGTCGCTTCTGGTCGCCGCCGCCCTGCTGGAGATCGTGTGGGCCGTCGCACTCGAACGGTCCGACGGATTCACCAGGTTCGGCCCCACGGCGGTCGGCGTGATCGCCGCCGTGCTCAGCTTCGTCCTGCTCGCCTTCGCTCTTCGCACGCTTCCGGTCGGCACCGCGTACGCGGTCTGGGTCGGGCTCGGCGCACTCGGCGTCGCGCTCGCCGGAATCTTCGTCTTGGGCGAGAGCACATCCGTGGCACGCCTGGCCTGTCTCCTCCTCATCCTCATCGGCGTGGTCGGTCTCAGGCTGCTCGAAGGCTAGAGACAGGCAAGCCTGGCATCGGGCGGTACAGGAACGACGAAAAGGTATCGAGGATCGTCTGGATCACCGTGACCACGCGGCCGTCGGCGTACCCGGCCGTCTCGATGTCGGTGCCGGCGCGGCTGCGGATCGGCGCCCCGAGGTTGACGATGAGCAAGGCCGACGGCAATGCTCCCCCGCCATCGCCGGTACTCTTCCCGCTCGTCAGCCAGGACGCCCACCCGCGGATTCCCGGGACGTCGGTCCTCTTCAAGAGCCGCCGAAAGCTGCCGTCTCGCCTCGGCCTCCCGCTGTTGTTCCGCCTTGCGTTCGCCTCCCCCGAGGCGGTGCGCCTGCTGCACGAGCACGGCTGCGACGCCCGCCCTCTCGACGGCGGCTTCCTGTCCTGGCGGCGCGGGACAGACCCTCGCGCGCAACGCGGAAGACGCAAACTTTCCCGGCTGACCGCACATCCAACGCTCCGTGGAGCCATTGATCGACGGGGACCCTCAGTACCTGGGAACGTACTGGCTGGCCGGGCGGCTCGGCGCGGGCGGCCAGGGGGTGGTCTACGAGGGGTACGCGGAGGACGGCGCCCGCGTCGCGATCAAGGTGCTGCACAGCGACCAGGCCGCCGGCCAGCTGGCCAAGGAGGCCGCGGCGGCCCAGCGGGTGGCGTCGTTCTGCACGGCGCGGGTCATCGAGGCCCGGCTGGAGGGGGCCAGGCCGTACGTCGTCAGTGAGTACGTCGCGGGCCCGAGCCTGCGCGCCGCCGTCACCGCGGGCCGCCGTTTCTCTGGCGATGACCTGCACCGGCTGGCGACGGCGGTGGCCACCGCGCTGACCGCGATTCACGACGCGGGGGTGATCCACCGCGACCTCAAGCCCGACAACGTGCTGCTCGGCCCGGACGGCCCGCGCGTGATCGACTTCGGAATCGCCAGGACGGCCGAGATGTCGCTGACCGCGACCGGCCTGGTCAGGGGGACGCCGACGTACATGGCGCCAGAGGTGTTCACCGGCGACCGGGCGGGGACGCCCGCCGACGTGTTCGCGTGGGGCGCGATCATGGTGTACGCGGCAACCGGCAAGGACCCGTTCGAGGCCGAGGCCCTGGGCGCCGTCATGCACCGGGTGCTGTCGTCCGTCCCGGACCTGGGGGCGCTGCCCGGCTCGCTGCGCCCGCTGGTCGCGGCGGCGCTCAGCAAGGAGCCGCTGCGCCGGCCGAGCGCCCGCGAGCTGCTGCTCGCCCTGGTCAGCGGAGGGCCGGACCTGGGCCAGTTGCTCGCCGAGGGCGGCAGGGAGGCTGCCGGAGTGACCGGCGCCGCCGATCCCGGCCTCGGGGCGCTGGCCGAGGACGCGTACGGGATGCTCGCCCCGGAGGAGCGGGAGCTGGTGCCTGAGGTGTTCCTGAGGCTGGTCACGGTGGGTGAGAACGGCGGGCTGTCGGCGTGCCGGGCGGAGCTGCCCGAGCTGGTCGAGGGCAGGTCGCTGCCCGAGGTCTCGTCGGTGAACAGGATCCTGGAGGTGTTCGGGTACCTGCTGGGCAGGGACGGCGAGTCGGTCTGGCTGACCCGTCCTGCGCTGCCGCGCGCCTGGCCGCGCTACCGCCGCTGGGTGGAGGCCAACCGGGACGGCCTGGCCGTGCACCGGGAGATCCTGACCGCGGCGCGGCGCTGGGATCGGTCGGGCCGCAGGGACGGCGACCTGTTCCAGGGCTCGGCCTTGGAGAACGCCCTCCAGTGGGCGGCCACCGCCCGCAGGAACATCACCCTCTCCCCCACGGAACGCGACTTCCTGGAGTCCGCCGCCGCACTGACCAGGCGCAGGTCCAGGCGCAGCCGCCTGGTCACGCTCAGCCTGGCGGGGCTGCTGGCGATCGCGCTGGTCGCGGGCGGCCTGGCGGTGCAGCAGGGCAGGCTGGCCGACGAGCGGGCGGCCCGCATCTCCGTTCAGCTCGGCCAGGCGGAGGCGGCGCGACTGGCACAGGTCGCGGACACGTTCCGGCACAGCGATCCCCGCCTGGCCATGCACCTCAGCCTGGCCGCCTGGCGGCTGGACCGCACGCCGCGGACCAGGACGGCGCTGACGGCCTCGCTGACGCAGCGCGAGGTGTCGATGTTCAGGGACCCGGCGACGGCGGGCGACACCCTTCGCGTGCTCAGCGCGGACGGCCGGACGATGGCCAGCGTGAGCGGCGACGCGGTACGGCTCTGGGACGTGACCACGGGCAGATCCGCGGGCGGGATCGCCAGGCTGGGGCTCGGGGACGTCAGCCCGGCCGACGCCGCGCTCTCCCCGACCGGCCGCCGGGTTCTGGTGGCCACCGGCACGCAGGCCGGGGTGTGGGAACTGCGAACGGGCCGGCGGATCGCGACGTGGCGGTTCGACAAGGAACTCGGGCAAGGCGTGGACCTGCCGGTCACCGTGGACTACGGCAGCGTGGACAGATACGCGGTGGTCCGCATCGACCACGACGACTACCTCTGGGACCTGGAACGGAACCGCCGCGCCAAAACCGCCGACACGCTCGGCCCCATGACACCGTCGGGAACGGCCATCTACTCCTCCGGCTCCGTCTCGCCCACCCGGATCGACCGGCGGCGCGTCCCGGACCTCGCCACGCAGGCCACCCGCCGCGCGGCCGGTCGGTGCGACCTGTGCGGATGGCCGCTCGCCCTCACGCCGGACGGCCGCGGGCTGGCGCAGGCGGTGCACGACGGCCTGGTGATCACTTCGGTCGCGGACGGCTCGGTCATGGACACGATCGGGGACCGCGGCGTCCTCTGGAACCAGGGCGAGGTGACCTTCAGCGCCGACGGGCGGCTGCTCGCCACGGCTACCCGCGACGACATCCAGGTGTGGATGCGGGAAGGCCACTTCCTCACCAAGGTGACGCTTCCTGACGGCCTGTCGGATGAGACCCTGGCCCAGGGTGCCATCCCCCAGGTCGCCTTCGACGGCCGCGTCCTGCGCTACCTCCTGGTGGACCGGGTCATCACCGTGAACCTCGCCGACCTGTCGCCGGCCTCAGGGGGGACGTCCTGGGCGGAGGCCGCGCTGACTCCGGGACGCCTGCTGGGGGCCAAGACCGACGGCCGTGAAGAGGTCCACATGATGACGCCAGGCGGGCCGGGTGAGATCCTTCAGCGCCGGGCCGACGACGATGGGCCGACCGCGCTCGCCCTCAGCCAGGACGGGCGCCTGGCGGCCGTCGGCGGCTCCCGGACGATCTCCGTGCTGGACGTGAACGCCCGGCGGGAGCTGGCCAGGCTGACCCCTGCCACCTTCACCACCACCGAACATGTGGCGTTCAGCCCGGACGGGACGCGGCTGGCCACGGTGGTGGAGGGGCCGGAGGATGGCGCCGCCCGCACGTACTCGCTGGCGATGTGGGACTGGAAGGCCCGCCGCCTGCTGTGGTCACACGACGTGCGCCGGGCTCAGGACGTGGAGTTCGCGCCGGACGGCAGGACGCTGGCGGTCGCCACCGACGCCGAGCGCCTCTACGACGCCGCTTCCGGCCGGCCGATCGGCGGCCCGTTCGGCGGCGCGGGCCAGGGCATCACGCTCACCGACGCGGTCTTCACCCGGGACGGCCGGTCGCTGGCCATCGTGGACTCGCGCGGGCGCCTGACCGTCTACGACGTGGCCACCCGCCGCCCGGCCGGGGAGGCGATCAGCGGGAAACTCAGCGGGTACGCGGTCAGATCGCCTCGCGAGGACGTCGTCGCGGCGGTCACCCGGGACGACCGGGTGCAGCTGTTCGACTTGGCGGGAAAGGCATCGCTGGGTGTGCTGGCCGACGCCAACCAGGACGGGGTGCGGGCCCTGGCCTTTGCCGCCGACGGTTCGAGGGTGCTGGTGCTCGACGGTAACGGGACGATACGCGAGCAGCTCGTCGAGCCGGGCGCGGTCGCGGCGGCGGTGTGCGCCCGGGCCAGGAACCCGTTGAGCAGGACGGAGTGGGCGCGTTACGTCACGGGTGCGCCCTATCGCGAGACCTGCCCTCGACCATGACGGCGCCGGCCTGCCAGAGATCGCTCGCCTCCTAGCTAGGTGGGTGTGCCGGGCCGACTGGTGGCACATGACGGCTTTTGTTCCGCGGGGACCCCGAAAGCTCCTGTCTCATCCCGACATGCGATACCTCGCTCACGTCTGACCGACGGCCGGACAGCGGCTCCCGGGAATGTCCCCGTCCGCCCGGGACAGCGGTCCCTGATCGGGCCGGGTACATCCGACCGCGTGCGTGGCCGTGCTCCCTGGGCGCCCGGGGCGCTCCGGCGGGAAAGTGCTGCCACCGACCCGCGCACCCGAGGAGCATCATGTCCAGCCACGTCGCGCCCAACAATGTCGATCCGCAAGAGCCCGGCCCAGACCAGGATCTCCGGTCTCCTGCTGGCCGACGGAGCCGTCGCTTGGAGCGTCGGCACCGTGATCGTCGGCGACAGGGTTCAGGAAGGCGTCCAGACGCTCGACACAGTCACCGGCATGGTGTCCGTCGCCGGACTGCTCGCGTTCGTGTGGACTGTGCACGTCACGCGCTCCGCCGGCGACGGATGGACCCGCGTGATCCCGGTGGGCCTGATGGCGCTGCTGCCCGGCGCGTTCGTGGCCAACGCGCTGTCCTTCGGCGGTGAGGTCTCGGGGCCGATGGGCAACGGGCTGGTCTGGAACTGGCCGCCGCGGTGGACCAGCAGCTTGCCGTTGCGGCGGCGGAGCCGCCGGTCCGGCTGAGGTAGCAGGTGTCGCCCTGGGAGAGCGCGCCCTGGATCTTGGGCTGGACCATGGCGTACGCCTCGGCGGGCTCGCCGGCGCCGCCGCTCGACGATCGCAGCCTCCTCCAGGCCGTCGCGTCGGAAAGCGATCCGCCCGGCTTTCGATCTCGCCCGGCGAAAGGGGCGGATCTCAGGCCGCGAGGCCGGCCTTCACCTGGCGGGTCACGTCGTCGGCGAGGATCTCGCGGGCCCCGGTGGCGATGCCGTCGAGGGCGAGCGCGGCCACGATCGCCGGGTCGGTCTTCTGCTCGGCCGGAACGTGGGCGGCCATGTCGGTGTCCATGTAGGCCACGTGCAGGGCGGAGACGGCGATGCCGCGCGGGGCGAGCTCGTCGCGTACGGCGTTGGTGAGCGCCCAGGCGGCCGCCTTCGCGGCGCTGTAGGCGCCGGCCCCGCCCGGGTGCAGCCAGGAGAGCACGGAGAGCACGTTGAGGATCGCGCCGCCGCCGTTCGCCTCGATGAGCGGGGCGAAGGCGCGGGTCACGCCGAGTGTGCCGAAGTAGTGCGTCTCCATCTCAAGGCGGATCCGGTCGAGGTCGCCGTGGACCAGGGACTGGCCGGTGCTGGAGCCGGCGTTGTTGATCAGCAGGGTGACGTCGGGGGCCGCCTTGGCGACACGCTCGACCGAGGCCGGATCGGTGACGTCGAGCTGCAGGGGGAAAGCGCCCGCAAGGTCGACGGCGGACGGGTTGCGGGCGCCGGCGTACACCTTGGCGCCGCGCTCGAGCAGTTGCGCGGCGAGGACGCGGCCGAGACCGCGGTTGGCGCCGGTGACGAGGGCTACGGAAGTCGTGAGGTCCATGCCCGTTAGATTACGCCTGACATCTAAATTGAGCAAGGTGATAGATGACATCCACCATCTATACTTGCCGGTATGGGACGGGTGTCGCAGGCGCAGGCGCGGGAGAACCGCAAGCGGATCGTCCAGACGGCGGCCCGGCTGTTCCGCGAGCGCGGCGTGGCCGGGGTCAGCGTGGCCGACGTGATGGCCGAGGTGGGGCTCACCCACGGCGGCTTCTACAAGCAGTTCGCCTCGAAGGACGCGTTGGTCGCCGAGGCGGTGGCGCAGGCGTTCGGTGAGGCTGGAGAGCGCCTGGCGGCGGCGAGCCGGGAGGACTTCGTCCGGGGATACCTGTCCGCGGAGCACCGTGACCGGCGCGGCGACGGCTGCCCTGCGGCAGGTTTCGGGGGCGATCTCTCGCACGATGACCAGGGGACCGCTGTCGACGCTTACGCGAAAGGCGTCGATCGTTATGCCCGGGAACTGGGCAGCCTCGCCGACGTGGCCACGCTCGTGGGCGCCATCGTGCTCGCCCGCGCCACCGCCGGTACGGAGATCTCCGACCGCGTGCTCGAGGCCGCCCGCCAGGCGCTGATCAGCGGCGACTGAACTGCTCATCGAGGTGCCGAGCGCGGCGCCTCCCCGACGTCGCCATCGTGCCGCCGACTCGAAGCTATCGCCGTGCCGACCCGGCGGCACGATGGCGATCACGCACGAGGCGCTGCGCGCCAGCGCCGTCGGGTTCCTGCTGAAGGACACCCCTCCCCGCGACCGCGCGGCCGCCGTCCGCACCGTCGCCGCCGGCAACGCCATGCTCGCCCCCACCGTGACCAGGCGGCTCATCAGCGCGTTCACCGAACGGCGCCACCCCTCCAGGTCCGGCGACGCCCGGCGACTCCTCGGCGAGCTGACCGACCGCGAGCACGAGGTCGTCCTCGCCGTCGCCCGCGGCCTGTCCAACCGGCAGTTCGGGCGGGAGCTGGCCATGTCCGAGACGACCGTCAAGGCACACGTCAGCCGCGCGCTGGCCAAACTCCGCCTCACCAACAGGGTGCAGGCGGCGATCCTGGTCCACGAGGCCGGCCTCCTCTGACCCCGTTGCCGTCGAACCTGGAGTCCGTGCTTGCCCCATCGGCGCCAGGTGCGACCTCATCGTCGCATCCCTGCCGCCGGGCCCCGGCCCTCCGAGTGTGTGTCCATGAACGCATCGGCGCGACTGCGCCATCCCAGCAAACGCGAGCAGCCTACGTGCGTGACGTGACGGACCGGCCTTGGAACTGGCTGACCGGCAGGTTCGCTCGGCCGTTGGCGAAGGTGCCGGCGAGGATGACGCCGACGGGGAGCTTCGGCTTCGCGTCCGGGCGGTGTGCGGGCGCGTCGGCTACTCCTGAGATGCCGCGCCGAAGCGGAGGAAGCCGGCGATGCGGGGGGAGAACGTGAGCGGGGTCTGCTCGCCGAGCGACGAGCGCAGGCCCGCCGCCACCTCGGCGTCCGGCTCACCGAACACCTCGAAGTGCTCCACCCGGCAGTGCTTCATCACGTCCTGGATGAACGGGTCCGCGAGCTTCCAGTGCAGGCGGACCGCGTCGGAGTCCCGGTAAAGCTGGAAGCTGTGCGCGAGCATCCGCTTCTCGTCCACGAAGGTCTGCACCATCAGCTGCGGGCCGTGCTGCTGGGCGAACTCCACGGCTCGGGCGATGGCGTCGCGGAAATCCTCCAGGTGGCCGTCGGTGATTCGCATGGTGTTGCGGAAGAGGAGGAGTGTTTCGTCCTGGTGGCTCATGACGCGGTTCAGGCTTCCTTCTCCAGCAGCTCGAACAGGCTCGAGAAGCCCTGTTCGCCGTGGCCGTCGGCGATCCGGCGATCCATCAGTGCCTTGACCTGGCGCATCCGCACGGCTTCCACGCCGGCGGACTCCCGGTGGTCGATCATGTCGTCCATCAGCGCGGCCTGGACGCGGAGCGGACCGAGGTCCGGCGGGCGTTCGCCGCTCGCGACCGCCTTGGCGATCCCGGTCAGCAACGGCGGATAGGCGGCCAGCGAGCCGGCGAAGCGCTCAGCGAACTCCGTCACATCGCCCCCTTCCGCCCGAACCAGCTTGAGCACGTGCAGAAAGCCGATCAGCATCTCGTAACCCATGGCGACCTGGGCCATGAACTCCACGGCGGCGAAGCCGGGGTCCTCGCCGTGGTAGCCGACGCCGCCCAACACCCGCAGGGCCGACTCGTGGGCGTCGAAGGCGCTGCGGGAACCACTGAGCAGGACGGTGAAGTTCGGTGTGCCGACGTACGGCGGGTCTCCCATGAGTTTGCCGTCGATGTACTCGGCGCCGCGCTCACCCGCCCAGCGCTCGTTGGCGCGCGCCTGGGCGGGTGAGCCGCTGGTGAGATTCACCAGCACCTTGCCGGCGACCACGTCATCGACCGAGGCCAGCACTTCGTCGACTGCTGCGCCGTCGAGGAGACAGACCACGACGAGCGGGCTGGCCGCCACCGCCTCCGCGGCCGTGGCGGCCACGGTGGCGCCGACGTCGACCAGCGGCGCGCTCTTGCCTGCCGTTCGGTTCCAGACCGTTGTGCGATATCCGCCTTCGACGAACGTTGTGGCGATCGCCGATCCCATGGTGCCGAGACCGAGCACGGTGACCCGGTTCGCCGCGGTGGTGGGGGTGTCGGTCGTTGCTGTTGTCGTCGTCATGGTGCTGCCTTTCGTAGGGCCGGATCGTCGACGTCAGCCGGCGAGCGCGGCGGCGATGGCGGGGCCGAACGCGGCGCCGAGCAGGTAGCAGAGGTTGAACTGGCCCATCGCCGTCGATCTGGCGCCGTCGGGCACCGCGGCGGCGGCGCGTGCCGCGAACGCCCCTTGTCCGGAGGCGGCGGCGAGGGAGGTAAGCGCCTGGGCGATGAGGAGGACGGCCGGCGAGAGGCTGAAGCACGCCAGTCCCACGCCTGCCGCCGCCAGCCCGGGGAAGAGCCCGGCAACGGCCTTCACCGGCGCTTTCGCGGTGGCGGCGATCATCCCGTAGGAGGCCAGCCCGCCGAACATCAGCGGCCACAGGATGGCGGCTCCCACCTGGCCGCTGGTCCAGCCCGCCTGCCCGGCGAGCAGGGCGGGCAGCAGATAGATCATGCCGAAGTTGGTCGCGGCCAGCAGGAACGCCAGTCCGGATGCCAGCAGGAACACCGGAGCGCGGACGATCGAGGCGGGCACGAATCCGTCGCGCCTGGACCGTAGGTGCAGCGCCAGCAGGCCACCGGCGGCCACGGCGGCCGTCCCCGCGACCGGCCATGAGTGGGGCACGAACACCAGCGCGGTGACCAATGCCGTCAGCAGCACCGCACCCACCGGGTCGAAGGGAGCGGTCGGCGCCGGGTCGGCGGGTCGGTGGCGCAGCACGCCGGGAACGGCGAGCAGGCTCAGCGCGGGCAGGGCCAGGCCCGCCTGCCAGGACAGCAGCTCTCCGGCCAGATCGGCGATCAGCGGCGCGGTGGAACCGACCGTCGCCAGCGAGGCCGTGACGAGTCCCATGGAGCGCGCCGAGCGGGTGAGGCTCATGGCGATCGTGGTGAACCCGGCAGTGCCGAGCCCTTGAGCCGCGCTGCCCAGCACGAGCGACGGCAGCCAGGGCACGCTCACCACGAGCACTGCGCCCAGGGCGACCAGCGCGGCACAGGTGAGCAGGGCCCGGCGTACGCCCTGGTGGCTCTGCAAGCCCGCCATCAAGGGGGTGCCGATCGCGATGGCCCAGCCGAAGGCGGTGACGATCCAGGTCACGGCACCCAGAGTCAGTCCGAGGTCGCGGGCGGCGTCCGGCAGGATGAGGCTGGGCCCGGCGATCCCGAAGGAGAGCGGTCCCGCCAGCAGCGCCAGCCAGGCCGCCGGAACCCCGCGGTCCGGAGCTCCGAGCTGATCGGGCGCTCCGGCGTGGGTGAAGGGGGCTGGGGATGAGCTGCTCATCTGTCCTCCCCGCTCACGGACAGCACCGGGTAGTCGGTGTAGCCGCGGTGGTCGCCGCCGTAGAAGGTCCTCGGGTCGGCCTCGGTGTACGGTCCGTCCGCCGCGATCCTGGTGGGCAGGTCGGGGTTGGCCAGCCACAGCCGGCCGAAGGAGATCGCGTCGGCCAGGCCGGAGCGCAGCGCCTCGATCCCGTCCGCGGGGTTCGCCGGCTCCTCGCCGCTCCGCGGGTGCGGGTTGAGGACGAGCGGACCCTCCCACTCGGCGCGGATGAGCTTGGTCACGTCGCGTGTGTCGTTCTCCGAGACGTGCAGGTACGCCAAGTCGTACGGTGCCAGCGCGCGGGCCAGCTCCGTGTAGAGGATCTCCGTGTCGCTCTCCTTCATGCCGTTGTAGGAGATGCCGGGAGAGATCCGGATGCCGGTACGGCCAGGCCCGATCACGTCGGCGACGGCCTGCACGACCTCCACGGCGAACCTCAGCCGTCCTGCCACCGAACCGCCGTAGGCGTCGGTGCGCCGGTTGGTGTTGTCCGACAGGAACTGGTGGATCAGGTAGCCGCTGGCGCCGTGCAGTTCGACCGCGTCGAAGCCGGCCTCCATCGCCAGCCGGGCCGCAGCGGCGAAATCCTCGATGGCCTGGTCGATGTCGGCCAGCGTCATCTCCCGCGGCGTCGGATGATCCAGCAGCCCTTCGGGGGTGTAGAGCCGCTCTCCGGAGCAGATCGCCGACGGAGCGAGGGGAAGCTCCCCTCCGGGATACAGACAGGGATGGCCGATCCGCCCGGAGTGCATGATCTGGACCGCGATGCGGCCGCCTCGCCGGTGCACCGCGTCCGTGACCACCCGCCAGGCGGCCATCTGCTCCGGCGTGTGCAAGCCAGGGGTGTCGATGTAGCCCTGGCCGATCACGCAGGGCTGGGTGCCCTCGGTGATGATCAGACCGGCGGCGGCGCGCTGGGCGTAGTACTCGGCGGTCAGTTCACCGACCAGCCCGCCCCGTGCCCGGCTGCGCGTCATGGGCGCCATGATCAGGCGGTTGGGAAGATCCAGCTCGCCGATGGTCACCGGCGTGAGAAGCTCGTTCACGTCACCCTCCTCGTCACGGGATCGTCTTCGTTGCCACGAAGGTATGAACGGGCGTCTACGGGCCGAATCGGTAAGATTTCGGTACGGGACTACTGGGATCGCGTACGTATCCCGGACGGCACGGCCGTACGTAATCCCCGCACGAAAGGCATGGTCGGTTGCTGTACGGCAGGGCGGGCGAGCAGGCCGCGATCGAGGACCTCGTGGAGGCCGCGCGTGGCGGCCGCAGCGGCGGCCTCGTCCTGCGCGGCGAGCCCGGCATCGGCAAATCGGCGTTGCTCGACTGGGCCGCCGAGTACTGCACCGGCATCGGGGTGCGCGTCCTGCGGGTCACCGGCATCGAGACGGAGGCGGATCTCGCCTTCGCCGGGCTCGTCCAACTGCTCTGGCCGGTCCAGGAACACCTCGAAGCGCTGCCCAGGACACAGGCGGACGCCCTGCGGGCGGTGCTCGGCTCGGGCGGCGCGGGCGCGCGGGACAGGTTCCTGTCCGGGCTGGCCGTGATGACCCTGCTGGCCCATCTCGCCGACGACGGGCCGCTGCTCTGCCTGGTCGACGACGCGCACTGGCTGGACCACGCCACCGCCGAAGCGCTGCTGTTCGCCGCCCGCCGTCTGACGGAGGAGAAGGTGGCGCTGCTGTTCGCCGCGCGGGAGGAGGGGTTCGCCGCCGCCGGTCTGCCCGAGATCCGCCCGTCGAGGCTGTCGCAGGAGGACGCGGAACGGGTGCTGGCCCACCGGGGCCTGACGCCGGCGGCCCGGGAGCAGGTGATCGCCGAGTCCGAGGGGAACCCGCTGGCGCTGATCGAGTTCTCCTCCGAACGGAGGCGCTACCACGCGGCGGCCGGCCCGATCCCGATCGCCGACCGGGTGCTCGCGTCCTTCCGCTCACGCATCGCCCTGCTGCCCGACAAGACCCGTCTCATGATGTTGATGATCGCCGCCGAGGGCCGTGGCGACCTGCCGATGCTGCTGAGCGCCGCGGACGCGCTCGGAGTCGGACCGGAGGACCTGGAGGAGGCCGAGAAGGCCGGACTGGTCGAGGTGAGTGCCGCGGCCATCGCCTTCCGCCATCCCCTGATCCGCACCGCCGCCTACCAGGGCGCGCCGCTGGCGCGGCGGATCGCCGTGCACCGGGCGCTGGCGGACGCGGCCACCGACGACGACTGCCGGATCCGGCACCGGGCCGCGGCCACGACGTCACCTGACGAGGACCTGGCGGTGGCGTTGACGCGCGCCGCCGAACGGGCTCGCGGCCGGGCCGCCTTCGCCGCCGCCGCCGGGCTGTGGGAACAGGCCGCGACCTACACCCCGCGCCCGCGCGACCGGGCCGTCCGGCTGGGCCATGCGGCGGCGCTGGCGCTGTCGTCCGGCCACGCCGACCACGCCGCCGGCCTCGTCGGCCAGGCCGAGGACCTGCTGGACGATCCCACGTCCCTCGCCACGCTGACCGAGATACGAGCGGCGGTGGAGTTCGAGCGGGGAAAGGGCCGGTCGGCCGCTCGGCTCCTGATGGAACGGTGCCCCTCTGCCGACCCGGTGGGCGCGGTGCCCATGCTGCGCACGGCAGCCGGGTACGCCTGGCTCTGCGGCGAGGCGGAGGTGATCCGGGGAGCGGCCGCACGCCTGCCCGCCATGGGCACACAGGATCCGATGATCCAGGGTCTGGCGCACCTGGTCGACGACGACTACGCGCGCGGCCTGCCCCTGCTGGCACAGTTCGTCGCGCACACCCTGCCCGACGTCACCGGCCAGGCACCGGGCACCCTTCTGGAGGGCGCCACCATCCGGTGGGCCGCCTTCTGCGCGATGGTCATGGCCGACGACGACGCGGCCGCCGCCCTGGCCGGCGCCGAGGTGGCGCGGTTGCGCCGGCAGAGCCTGGTAGGGGCACTGCCGCAGGTGCTGCAGGATCTGGCCGGAGTGCACGTGCAGGCCGGCAGACACCGTGACGCCGAGGCGTGCATTGCGGAGGCCGTTGAGCTGGCCCGCCACATGGGGATGCACCAGCGCGTGCCGCGGCTGCACTCGGTGCTGGCCAGAGCGGCGGCGATCGAGGGCGACGAGCAACGCTGCGTCCGGCTCGCCGGTGACCAGCCGGACTCCGGCGGCATGGTCGGCCTCGCCGCGCTCTGCCTGCTCGACGTGGGGCTCGGACGCTACGAGCGGGTGCTGGAGCGGCTCGAGGCCGCGGCGCGAGGACCGCTGCGCCACCTGACGATGCTGGTCACAGCCGGAGCCGAGCAGGTCGAGGCGGCCGTGCGGCTCGGCGAGCCCGAACGGGCCGAGGAGCCCCTGCGCCGCCTGGAAGCCTGGGCGGGCGCCGGGAGACAGCCATGGGCCGAGGCGGTCAGCGCCCGCTGCCGCGCGCTGCTGAGTGACGACGAGGACGACTATCTGCGGGCCCTGGCGGCGCACCGGCGCGCGGACCGGCCTTTCGAGCAGGCGCGCACCGAGTTGGTGTACGGCGAGTGGCTACGCCGGGCGCGGCGCAACATCGACGCCCGCATCCCGCTGCGGGCGGCGCTGAAGACCTTCGAGCGGTTGCGGGCCGCGCCGTGGCGGGCGCGGGCGGAGGCGGAGCTGAAGGCGACAGGAGAATCCGTCCTGGCAGCCCAGCCGACGGCCGCCGACCCGCTGGAGCGGCTCACGCCCCAGGAACTCCAGGTCGTACGTCTGGCCAGGGACGGGAGCACAAGCCGGGAGATCGCTACACACCTGTTCCTCAGCCCGCGCACGGTAGAGCACCACCTTTACCGGGCCTACCGCAAGCTCGGCATCCGGTCACGCCGGGAGCTGGCCCGCCTCGACCTCACCTGAACCACGCCGACCTTCACGCAGCCGCGCTCTCGGCCTCCGAAGAGAAGCAGCTCAGCGAGCAGGGCCTTTGTTGACGGACGGCCTCTGGCCGCCCGGCGCTCCATCCGGCGACGGTATGCCGATGGCGAGATGTCTCCGGCCGGACTTCAGCCACACCAGCAAGGCCAGCGCATCTCGTCGTCTGTGGGGGTGAACGTCTCGGTCAGCTCCCGGCCGCCATCACCCGCGGGTACGCGATCAACCGACGTCACCCATAACCCGGAAAGATCACCGAGCGGACAAGGCCGCTACCTTAGCGATCAACCGGCCTCTGTCACCACGGCGGCCCGTTTCCGGCGCATTCCGGCCGCACCCCTGCCACGCCTTCCTGTCCGCCGGTGACACACTGGTGGTGCCCGAGCTGGCCCGCTACGGCCGCTCCCTGCACGACCTCATCACCATGGTCGCCGAGCTGCGCCGCCGCGAGATCGGCTTCACTAGCCTCCACGAGAAGCTCGACACCACCACCCCCGGCGGTCGGCTGGTCTTCCACGTCTTCGCCGCCCTGGCCGAGTTCATCCGCGAGCTCATCGTGGCCGGCACCCACGAGGGCCTGGCCGCCGCGCATGCCCGCGGCCACACCGGCGGCTGCCCCACCGTCGTCACCCCCGAACTCCTCAAGGCCGCCCGCGACCTGCTGCCCGACCCCGAACGCTCGCTCACCTCCATCGCCAAGCTGCTCGGCGTCTCGGTCGGCACCCTGTACAACCACATCCCCGACCTGCAAGAGATTCGCGCAGGCCAGCAGCCAGCTCTCATGAAGAGGGATTGACCCTCGAAGAAGGCCGCTCGCTGAGCTGGCCGTACGGGCGTTCACGGCTAACCCGAGGACAGCAGCTGTGATAACAATCCGTGATCATCGCTACCGCCAATTTCTGCACTCAGATTCCTCGAGGGCCGATGTGGCGCTGCCGCAGCAGAGACTGGGTCGCGGTGGAGACACGGGAGTAGACAATCTGCACCGGGCTCTCCTCAGGAAGGGTTGCGGCCCGATCTTCCTGTCGGGAATCCTGTCGTCAATTCGCGTGCGAAACCGGCCATCCGACGTCACGGTTTGTCACTCGATGTTCGGTTTCCGGGAGGGCTTGCGGGGCCCCATCAGAGGGTGCCGTCAAATCTTCTGATCCCGACACCCCGCGAAGGCTCCACAACACGCTCAAGAGCTTTCCGGCGGCTGGCGAGCGATGCTTGCGTGGAACTGTAACGCGCTGGGCGCGGTTGCCCCCGATAGTCATCGCTCGCGGACGGGTGAGGGTGAGTATGTGCCCGCTAGGGGGACGTCCCGTGGCGGGTGCTGGCCGACCCGGAGGGCAACGAGTTCTGCGTCCTGCGCCCGGCCTGACGCCGCAGCCGACGGGACCGGCGCGAAACAAGACGAGACGGACCGTCTTGACGTGACGAAGGAGAGCCGGTACCTTCACAGCATCGACACGAGACGAACCGTCTCGTGTCGCTAAGCACCGACCGATCGGAGATCGCGTATGCGCACCCCGGAAACCGCCGCCCCCCGCACCTGGTTCATCACCGGCGCCGGTCGCGGCCTCGGCCGCGCGTTCGCCCTGGCCGCGCTGGAGCGCGGCGACCGGGTGGCCGCCGCCGCCCGCACCGTTACCCCGGAGGACTTCCCCAGCCAGTACGCCGACCGCCTGCTCGTCCTCCCCCTGGACGTGACCGACCGCGCCGCCGTGTTCACCGCCGTGAACACCGCCGCCGAGCACTTCGGCCGGCTCGACATCGTGGTCAACAACGCCGGCACCATGTCCTCGGGCATGATCGAGGAGTTCACCGAGGCCGAGGCCCGCGCCCAGCTCGACGTCAACTTCTTCGGCGCGATGTGGGTCTGCCAGGCCGTCCTGCCGCACCTGCGCGCCCAGCGCTCCGGCCACATCGTGCAGGTCTCCAGCATCGCCGCGCTCGGCGGCTTCCCCAGCACCGGCATGTACAGCGCGAGCAAGTTCGCGCTGGAGGGCATGAGCGAGTCGCTGGCGATGGAGGCCGCGTCGTTCGGCGTCAAGCTCAGCATCGTCCAGCCCGGCGGCTACTGGACCGACCTCTACACCAGCATGACCATGGCCACGCCGAAGGAGGAGTACGCACCCCTGCGCGCCGAGCTGGAGAAGCAGTGGGCCGAGGGCTCGGTCGACAGCGAGCCGCGCCTGGCCGCCGAGGCGCTGCTGAAGCTGGTCGACAGCGACGACCCGCCGCTGCGGCTGCTGCTCGGCAGCATGGTGTACGACCTGGCCTTCGACCTCTCCCGGCAGCGGATGGCGACCTGGGCCGCCTGGGAGCAGGTCAGCCGCGACGCCGAGCACGCCGTTCCCGCCCCGGGGAGCGGCCGTTGACGCACCCGCCACGCCCCCGGCCGTACCGACACCAGGAGGACGCTCATATGCGCATCGGTCATCCCTCGCCCGGCACCCAGCTCGCCCTGTCCGGCGTCACCGCGCGCTATGACGACGAGGTGGTGCTGAACGATGTCTCGCTGACCGTCAAGCCCGGCGAGAAGGTCGGCGTGATCGGCGACAACGGCTCCGGCAAGTCCACGCTCCTGCGCCTGCTCGCCGGCCGCCGCCGCCCCGACAACGGCTCCGTCACCGTCACGGCGCCCGGCGGCATCGGCTATCTGGCCCAGACGCTGGATCTGCCCATGACCGCCCTGGCCGGCGACGCCATCGACGTGGCGCTGGCGGACCTGCGCGACCTGGAGCATCGCATACGGCGGGCCGAGCTCGGCCTGGACGACGCCACGCCCGCCGAGCTGGCCCACTACGCCGACCTGGTCGCACGGTTCGAGGCCCGCGAGGGATACCAGGCCGACACGCGGGTCGAGATCGCGCTGGCCGCCCTCGGCCTGCCCGGCCTCGACCGTGACCTTCCGCTGAACCTGCTGTCGGGCGGGCAGCGGGCCAGACTCGCGCTGGCCGCGACCTTGGCCGCGGCTCCCGAGGTGCTGTTCCTGGACGAGCCCACCAACGACCTCGACGACCAGGCCATCGCCTGGCTGGAGAACCACCTGCGCGCCCATCGGGGCACCCTGGTCGTCGTCACCCACGACCGGCTCTTCCTGGAGCGGGTCACCTCCACCATCGTGGAGGTGGACCACGATCTGCGCACCGTGCGCCGTCACGGCGACGGCTACCGCGGGTTCCTGGCGGCCAAAGCGGCGGCGAGGGCCCGGTGGGCGCGAGAGCACGAGGAGTGGCGCGCCGAGGTCAGGCGTCAGGAGGAGCTGGCCGACTCCCACGCGAGACGGCTGGCCGCCATCCCGCGCAAGGCGCCGGCCGCCTTCAGCGGCGCGGGCGCCTTCCGCGCCAGGTCGCGGGCGCACGGGGCGATGAGCAGGGTCCGCGGTGCCAGGGAACGGCTGCGCCAGCTCCACCTGCACCGTGTTCCGCCACCTCCGCGGCCCTTGCGGTTCACCGCCCCCCTCGCCACCGCCGGCGTCGGTGACCTCCTCGTGGAGCTGACCGATGTGCGGGTCGGCGAGCGCCTGCACCTCGAGTCGCTGCGCCTGCGACCAGGGGCGCGCCTCCTGGTCACCGGCCCGAACGGAGCCGGCAAGACCACGCTCCTCCGCGTTCTCGCCGGCGAGCTCGCGCCCGACAGCGGCACCGTCCGCAGCGCCTCCCGCGTGGGTCACCTGCGTCAGCACGGCGACCTGGCGTACGAGGGAGGCACGCTCCTGGAGGCGTTCGCGGCGGGCCGCCCCGGACATCCGGCCGAACACGCCGACGCGCTGCTCGCGTTGGGGCTCTTCCACGCCGCCCAGCTCGCCTCGCCGGTCTCCACCCTCTCTCCCGGCCTGCGCCGCCGACTCGAACTCGCCCGCATGGTCAGCCGACCGGCTGACCTGCTGCTCCTGGACGAACCGACCAACCACCTGTCCCCTGACCTGATGGACGACCTGGAGGAGGCCCTGGCCGCTTACGAGGGCGCGCTCGTCATCGTCACCCATGACCGGCGCGTGCGGGCCAGGTTCACCGGCTCCCACCTGGAGCTCAGGGCGGGCAGGGCGGAGCGGCCCGGTCGTCGGCCTCGCCCAGCTGCTGTTCCAGCCGCTCCAGGCCGCCCCTGATGAGCCGCCCGTAGTCGTCGTCGCCGAGCCTGCCGATCTCGGCCCGGGCCTGCCGCAGGTGCTCGCGGGTGCGGTCGAGATCGCCCAGTTTGCGGTAGCACTCGGTGAGGTTGAGGTGCAGCGACGGATACAGGCCGGCACCGAGAGCGCGACCCCGGCCCCCCGACGGCGGCGAGCGCCCGCAGGTGGCCAGGCTGGCCGGCCTCGGCGCCGTCAAAAAGGACGTGGGTCAGGGCCCCGGCGGCCGCTGGGTGGTCATGGCCGACCCCGAAGGCAACGAGTTCTGCGTCCTGCGCAGCCTGGCAGATCTTATGAGGAGTGAATCATGACCAGAAAGACCGACCCGCGAACCGGCGGACTTCGTAGCACCGAGACGTTCGTGGAGGTCTCGGACGGCTATCGGCTCTGGGTTGAGTCGACCGGCGATCCCGGGCGTCCCGCCCTGTTGCTGGTGATGGGAGCCAACGCGAGCGGACTGGGATGGCCCAACGAGCTGGTCGAACTGCTGTCTCGGGACCATTTCGTCATCCGCTACGACCACCGCGACACCGGACGCTCCACCCGCGCCTTCCACGAGCGTCCCTACCCGATCCGGGCGCTGGCCGGGGACGCGGTCGCGATCCTCGACGCGCTGCGGATCGCCCGCGCTCACGTGGTCGGGATGTCGCTGGGCGGCACTCTCGTCCAGCTGCTTCTGCTCGACCACGCGGACCGGCTGGCCAGCGCCACGATCTTCGGCTCCGCGCTGCTCGGCGGAGCGCCCACCAGCCCTGGCATCTCCGACGACGACCTGCCCGGGCCCGACTCCCGGCTGCTCGCTCTGTGGGCCGAGCTCGGCCAGGAGCGCGACCCCGAGGCAGAGCTGCGGTGGCGTGTCGAGCACTGGAGGGTGCTCAACGGCGACGTCCTGCCCTTCGACGACCAGGAGTTCGCCGACCTCGAACGCCGGATCGCCGCCCACAGCGGCACCTGGCACAGCCCCGCCGCCCATGCCCTGGCCGACCAGTCGGGCATGGAGCGCGGGGCCGAACTCGCCGACACCTCTGTGCCCACCTTAGTGATCGACGCGCCGGAGGATCCCATCGTGCCGCCTCCACACGCCACCCGGCTGGCGCGCGCCATCCCCAGCGCCACCCTTGTCACGGTGCCCGGCCTTGGTCACGCGCTGCCCCGCGCGATCGTGCCGCCCCTCGCCGCAGCGATCACGGCGCACACTCGCCGACAATCCTGACCCAGGTGTACTGACCACGGACGTTGGTGACAGCGATTCGCGACTCGCCGTCGAATCGCGTAGGCGCCGATATGTACACGATTAGGTAGAAACCCCGGCCGACCAGCCCCGTTCACCCACCCGCAACGACCACGACCCGTAATTGTTATCTCTCACTTGGCTGCTTCGAGGCTGGGGCTGGCCGGGAACGACGTGGCTGCCGCCGGACAGGTCCGGTACCGTCGCCGCGTACAGCGAGGTCTTCGCCCCTTCCGGCGTCGGGCGGAAGGCCGGACACACCAGCAGGCGCGGGCCGGCCGATCCGCACGAGCCGGCCTCGGCGCAACCGGGCGACACGGTCGGCCCGGTGCCCGGATCCTCGGCCGAGACGACGATCGCGGTGATGCCCGTCGGCGACCAGGACGGCTGATCCCTGCCCGGCGGCGAGGTAATCAGCTCCTGGCTGGAACCTCGCGGCGCTCCACCTGGACGTGCGGTGGAGACCGACGGCGGGAAGGCGACCAACGAGGACAACTGCGCCTTCACCGGAGGATGCGCCCGCTAGTCGCGGCCCGACCGCGCGGTGAAGGACGCCAGGATGGGCCGATGGCCCGCACGCATCGACCGGACGGGCCGGACCGGGCACGGCTCGCGTGCGTGCACGCCCACCTGCGCGCCCACGTACGTGGGCGGCGGGTGGCGCGGCTCAAACCGCCGCCCAGGCTCGGCGTTACCCGCGCCGCCGACTGTGAGCGTGATCCACCAGCTCGGGCGGCCACCCCCGGGTCAGCTCGCCACTGGCCGATGCCGGCCTCGACCAGGCGCCGCGCGACGACACCAGGCACGGCAGGTTCAACGGCACCGCCGAGCGCCGCCGGCGGGCCGAGCAGGCCCACGACGAAGCCAACCGGCAAGCTCGCGCCGCCCTGCGCGTCGAGGAGTAGGCCCGGGCCGTCGCACGCGCCACCGACGCCCGCCTGTACGCACTGGCCGACGTCGAGGTCAAGCGCACGTGGAAGGCCTTCTGCGCCCGCAAACACGGCAGCGCCCCCGCCACCAGGTACAGCGCCGAGTGGCAGGCCGACCGGCCTGGAGAGGGCCGGTTCCTCAACCACGATGTACCGCACTGGTAGCGCGCACCCCGACGCGCCGCGTCGCAAACGTTGCCGATCAGCACGAGGTGCTCTCGGCGGGCAGGGTGCGGTCGGTGAAGTAGCGGTCGATGTGGTCACGGGCGCACGCGTTGAACCCGTACAGCGTGTGCCCCGGCTCGTCGTTGTGAACGGTGGCGCTGCCGGGCACCTGCTTCAAGACGCGGGCCACCGCGTCGGACTCGCGCCAGGCGCCCGCGCCGAGCATCGGGGGAAGGCCCTTGGGCAGCGGGGCGGGCGGGTTGGTGACGGTCACCGGCCAGCCGATGCACGCCAGGGTGCCGGTCAACAGCGTGTTGGCTGCGCCCGCGTTCGGGGCGACCTTGCGGACGCGGGCGAGTGCCTTGTCGAGGTCGGCCCGGTTGGCAGCGCGTGGCCAGTCGGTGCACTCGGTGACGCCGGTCGTCTGGTCGGGGTAGCGGGCGCCGCGGTCCGGCACGAAGCCGGAGGCGTCGCCGCGTACGGCCTTCCCGATGGCCGCGGCCAGTTTGGGGTAGTTGTCCTTTCCGCGCATGGCGAGCCCGAGAGCCAGTGCCTGCAGGTCGCCGCTGGTGTAGGCGATGCCGACGGGCTTGACGGGGATCGGGGAGCGCTCGGCCTTGGCGATCAGGCCACGCCACTGGGCGGGCGTTCCCGGGCACTTGCCCTCTCCGGCACACCAGTCGAAGAAGCGGGCGAAGACCTTCTCGTTGAGCTTGGCCGTTTCGATCATCTCGGCGGTCCAGTCGTCGCCGACGTGGCTGATCGTGCCGTCGATCACCATCGTGCGCACCTTGCTGGGGAACAGCCGAGCGTAGTCCTGGGCGTAGATGCCCGCGTATGAGGCGCCGTAGAAGTTGAGCTGGGACTCGCCGAGCGCCTTTCTGATGGCCTCCATGTCCCTGGCGTGGTCGGCCGAGCTCATGTTCGCGAACAGCTCGGGGTCCTTGTTGCGGCAGGTTTCGGCGTGCCCGCGGTTGGTGTCGGACAGGCGGCCGAAGTCGGCGTCGTCCGCGGGGAACTCGGGCAAGGGGACGCGGGTCCAGACGCAGGGCAGCCCGGTGCTGAGGCCGCCGAACTGTTCGCCGTAGCCGCGGGTGTCCCAGGTGACGATGTCCATCCGTTTGCGCAGGTTGGCCCACCAGTGGGCGTATTCCTGCGTCATGGCGATGCCGGGGGCGCCGGGACCCCCGTACGCGATCAGGACCGAGCCCTTGGAGACGCCGGTGGCCTTCAGCCGGCCCAGCTTGAGGGTGATCTTGCGGCCGTCGGGTTTCTGCCAGTCGACAGGGACCTGGAGGTCGGCGCAGGCCATGCCGACCTTGTCGCCGGGGCAGGCGGCCCAGTCAAAGGCGGGGGTCTGCTGGGTCTGGAAGCCGGAGCCGAGGAGCGTCAGGGAGAGAACGAGTGGCGTGAACATGGCCACGACGATCTCGCAGAGCAGGGCTGGGCCACATCGGAGCTGGGTCTGATCTTGCAAGGGGGGAAATCAGTTTTCCGCGACCTTCCGCACCTCCGGCACCTGCCGGGCCAGAAGCGGATGAGCCCTCACGCAGCACGGATGTCCAGGGCTTCTTTTGACTGGTCGCGAGCAGGGTGGCTGGCGGTCTGCAGCCCTCGCGCGAGGGTCTCCATGACCGTGCGCGGGAAGGGCACGTTCTCCGCCCGGGAGGCCTATGCCGGCTAGTTGGCGATCTTGCTGGTGACTTCGCCCGGTGATCTTGCCCGGTGCAAACAGGTGGTTCGGGGCAGCTGACGGGTCTGATCGCGGTCGGCGCGCTCCCATCGCTGATCCCTCGCCAGGTTTGAACGCCGCCATCGCCAGGCACGGATGCCGGGAGCGTCGCGTCGGTAAGTTGCCCCGGGAGATCTGGACTGAACATCGCACCGATGGCAGGGCCGTCATCGGGCGCGGCACCAGAGGTGCCGCGCCCAGACGGTCAGCCGGCGGCCACGGCGGTCAGTTCATCCAGGACCAGGGTGCCGGTGTAGCGGGCGTCAGGGTTGATCTCGTTGAAGAAGATGCGGCGCAGGCTCACCGGGTACGCCATGGTGTCCGGCAGGTCGTACGTGATCTGCTGCCACCCGGGTTCGGTGATGAAGGCGGGTTCGATCGTGTGCAGAGTGCCGTTGCGGTCGACAACCTCCAGGCGGGTCCGCTGGTCGTGGCCTTCGGACTTCACCCACAGCTTGAACGCCGTCGGCTGGCCGGCCACCGGGAGGAGGTTGGCGGACGGCCAGATGCCGACGCCGCGCGTCTCGGTGCTCTGGGTGAAGTCGTAGTCCAGCTTCAGCCCGTTCCCGACATGACCGTCAGGAGTGGAGGAGGCGGTGCCGGTGGCGCGCAGGCTCCAGAAGTTCCAGTTCGAGGTGTCGTCGAAGGCGTCCACGACGTCCTGGGACGTCCCGATGCCGACGACCAGCTCCGTCCGCACGCCGCCGGCGGACACCGTGACGACGTGCTCGCCCTCGGCGGCCAGCGCGGTGACGGTGAACGCGCCGGTACCGGTCGCGGTCACGTCCAGCGCCGCCTTGTCGTAGGTGAGGTGGACGTCGGCGGGGTCGATGGGGGCCTCGTACCCGGCGGAGTCGGAGCCGTTGACCTCGAAGGTTCCCTGGGCGTCCTTCTTCAGCAGGTTGATGCGGCGGGTGTCGGTCTCCAGGCGGGCCAGCCGGCCCAGCACGGTGAGGTCGATGTCTCCGGCGGCCTTGCCGTGCTGGGCCGTCACGGTCGTCTCACCGGACGACAGCGCGCGGAAGACGCCGTCGCGGTCAACCCGGGCGATCCGGCTGTTCTCGACCCGCCACTGCGGCTTGATGCGCGGCGGCACGCCGGCGGGACCGTAGGTCTCGTCGTACGCGGCCGCCGTCAGCCGGCGGGTCAGTCCGGGGAAGACCCGCTCGGTACGCCACGACGCGGCGGCCTCGGGCCCGGGGAACCGGTCGCGTTCCGTCGCCGTGCTCACCCAGAAGCCCTTGGCCTTGCCGCTGCCCTTGGGCAGGAACATGGCCAGCCCGGTCGGCACGGGACGGGTGCCCGCCGCGTCGGACGGCCGGTTGACGAGGTCGGCCTGCTTCTGACCGGGTTCGCGCACGACGAGCGTCGTCGAGCCGCCGCCGTCGAGGTTGAGCGCGCTGTGGGCGCCCAGGTCGGCCATCATCTTGGCCAGCTCGTTCAGCCCGATGCCGCGGGAGAACTCGGGCTGCCGGCCGTCCACTGCGACCAGCCACATCTTGGTCCCGTCGGCGGAGAATCCGACGGCGGTCCTGGGCTCCGGCGTGTTGTTCTCGGGCGGAAGCTCGAGCGGCCTGCCGTCCGCGACGATGAGCTGACGCCCGCTCACGGCCGCCTTGACCTTCATGTCGCCCGGAGCCCGTACGGCATAGTCCACGGAGACCGGGTCGCCGACCCGCAGCGAGGACAGCGCGTCGACGCCGGCCTCGCGTCCCACCAGCACGAACGCGCCTTCGGCGATCGCGCCCTCGCGGGGAACGTCCACCACCTCGGCCACGACGCCGTCGCGCACGACCACCTCGATGGTCCGCGCGACGCCCCTGACCGGATGGCAGCGGCAGTACGTTCCCCAGACCGGGGTGAACATCCCGATCTGGTCTTTGAGCAACTCGGCCTTGTTGAGCGCGTCCAGCGGGACGGTCCTGCCGGGCAGCTTGACGGTGCCCTCGAAGACGATCTCGCCGATGGCGCCGACCTGGTCCTCGGAGAACATCACCGCGGTCCGGTTCGTCTGGGTGGCCTTCGTGTTGGGCAGCGGCGACTGCAGCAGCTCGCCGTCCTGGACGGCCACGCCCCAAGGCGCGCCGGAGGCGGCGATGTCGAAGTAGTCGGCGTTCGTCGCCGCGACGGCGCCCGCTTCGCGCGCCATGTCGAGCAGCGGCCGCCGCGCGGCGACCTGGCCGGGGAACAGCCGCCCGATCTGCACGCCGGCCTTGAGGTCGACGGACATCTGGTACGTCTGCAGCCAGCCGGGCTCCCCGGTGGCGCCGTCGGGCCCGTACAGCTCGACCGTGCTCAGCTCGACGCCAGGAGCGACCGGCTGGATCTCGCGGTAGGTCTCGGTGCGACCGTCGAGGACGGGCGCGGCGAGGACGGGCGCGGCGAGGACGGGCGCGGCGGCGGGCGCCGGCGTCCCCGCGTACGCCGGCCCCGTCAGGGCCAGGGCGAGAGCCGCCGATAACAAGGCAGAGGGGACTTTCCATCGCATCAAACCGTGACGGGACATGACCATCCTCCTCAAACAGCGATACCGGTCGCGCGCCGGAGCATATACGCGGTCACCGGCGCGAACTCGGCGGGTGTGAAGTTGTCCTCGATCGGCAGGACGTGCTCGTGCCGTCCCCTGGCGCGCGCCAGGAACAGGGCGATGTCGTTGGCGTCGGCGATCGACAGCGTGTGCAGGCCGGCCGCGATCGCCGCGCCCGCCATGCCGTGGTCGGCGATGACCAGATCGATCGGCACGCCGCCGGTGGTCGCCGCGGCGATCATGGCCTCCATGTGGTCGGGCCGGTGGGTGTGCAGGATCGCCTCGTCGTGGAAGGCGCACGCGACCCCGCCGAAGAACCGGATCCCCGTCTCGCCGGCGGCGTGGGCCCCGACGGCGCGGTCGAGCCGGTGGTCGTCGAGGACGCGGACGATCTGGTTGCCCGCGTTCCGCAGCGCGCGCGCCAGGTCGGCGTAGTGGTCGAGCAGCCCGGTCGGGTGCCCGGTCGCCAGCAGCACCGTGCCGCCGCCGTCTCGCAGGAAGGGGGCGAGGGCGTCGGCGTGCGCCCTGATGCCGGCCAGCGTGTGCCCGGGCGCGATGTACCCGAACTCGGGGTCGCCGTCCGTGATGCGGTCGCCGATGCCGGCCTCGACGGCGGTCACGACCTCGTCGATGGACGCGGCACGCCACTCCTCCAGGCCGAAGGTGTGGTCAGGGTCTCCTTTGAGCATCTTGTGCGCGTACGCCAGTGACTGCCGGCGGACGGTCCTGATGCCGCCGGACAAGCTTCGCTCGACGAGCAGGTCGTGCAGGTCCGCCTCTTCGTGTGCGATGCCCATGCCGTCAGCTCGCCGCGGCCGCGACGACGGGCCGGGCGGCGGCTTGCGGTGGGCGCCACGCGCCCTCGACGCTGGGGAACGCCCGCGCCGCGCCCTTGCCGATGCTCAGGCGGACGTTCGCTCCTGGCGACCAGCCGCTCTGGGCCGAGTGCACGATCATCACCGAGCCGGCGGCCTCGACGTAGGTGCGGACGACCGGGCCGAGGAACTGCACGTCGCGGACGACGCCGCGCAGCTCTCCCTCACCGGGGGCGTCCTCCTCGCTGAGCGACACGTCCTCAGGGCGTATGGACAGATCGACGGGCGAGCCGGGAGCGACGGAGGTCGACGTGCTCGCGGGCGTCGCGGAGAGCACCGCTCCGGCGACGTTCACCTTCCACGACTCGTCCGACCCGCCGGCGTACTCCCCCGCCAGCCAGTTCGTTATGCCGACGAAGTCGGCGACGTACCCGTTGGACGGGGCCAGGTAGATCTCGTGCCCGCTGCCGAGCTGTTCGAGCGAGCCGTCCTTCATGACGGCGATGCGGTCGCCCAGGGCCAGCGCCTCCTCCTGGTCGTGGGTGACGTAGACGATCGTCGTCCCGGTGTCGCGCTGGATCTCGCGGAGCTGGGTGCGCAACTGGATGCGGGTCTTCGCGTCGAGGTTGGACAGCGGCTCGTCCATGAGCAGCACCGACGGCCGGATCGCCAGCGACCGGGCGACGGCGACGCGCTGCTGCTGCCCGCCCGAGAGCTCGTTCGGCCGCCGGCCGCCGAGTCCCGTGAGGCCGACCAGGTCGAGCGCCTCCGCGGTACGGCGGGCCCGCTCGTCCTTGGCCAGTTTCTGCGCCTTCAGCCCGAACTCGATGTTCTCCGCGACGGTGAGATGCGGGAAGATCGCGTAGTCCTGGAACACCATGGACGTCGGCCGCGCGTCGGGCCCGTAGCCGGACACGTCCACGCCGTCGATGAGCACGCTCCCGCTGTCCGGCTGGATGAACCCGGCGATCATCCGCAACGTGGTGCTCTTGCCGCACCCGCTGGAGCCGAGGAGGCAGAGGAACTCGCCGCGGCCGACGACGAGGTCGAGGTCGCGAACGGCCGGCACCTCGTCGAACGACTTGCACAACGACTTCAGTTCGATCATGGAATCTCCATCAGCAGGTGTCACAGGTCGTAGAGCCGCAGCCGGGAGCCGAGGGCGAGCTTCGCGACGGCGAGCCCGGCGAAGCTGACCACCATCAGGCCGGCCGCGACGCCGGTCGCGGCGCCCCACTGGCCGAACTCGGCGAGGTTGACGATGGTGGGCGCGCCCAGGCCGATGCCCGGCGAGGTCAGGAAGATCACGGCGCTCAGCGTGTTGATCGCGTGGAGGAACCCGAACACGAGCGACGTGGTGAACGCGCCGCCCAGCAGCGGGAACATGATCTGGACGATGACCCGGGCGCGCGAGGCGCCAAGGTCGGTGGCGGCCTCGTCGATCGACGGGCTGATCTGGTTGATGGTGGTGACCGCGGTGCGATAGCCGACCGGGATGGCCCGCACGACCATGACCAGCACCAGGATCAGCGCGGTGCCGGTCAACGCGATCGGCGGCTCGTTGAACGTGAGCAGCCACGAGATGCCGATCATCGTCCCGGGGATGGCCGACGGCAGCACCGCGAGCCCGTCCATCACGCCGCGGCCGAAGACCCGGGTGCGGTGCACGACGTACGCGGCGACCAGCGTGCTGATCGTCGTGATGACCGCCGCCGTGGCGGAGAACAGCGCGGAGTTGCGGATGTCGTCACCGCGCAGGAGTGCCGTCTGCCAGTGGTCCAGCGTGAGGCTCCAGTCCGCGCCCCACGCCCGGGTGAACGAGCCGAACAGGATGCTTCCGTAGATGAGGATCATGAGGACGCTGACCAGGCCGAGGACGGTGAGGAGGCCGCGCCGCACCGCCACGGGCAGCGGCGCGGGCGGCAGGCTCCCCGTCTTGCCCGACACGGTGACGGCGGAGCGCCGCGCGAGCACGCGGCGCTGGATGAGGAAGAGGATCAGCGTCGGTACGAACAACAGCACGCACAGCACCGCCGCCATCCCGAAGTCCTGCCGGCCCACCGCCTGCACGTACGCCTCGACCGAGAGCACCTGGTAGCCGGCGCCGATGAGGACGGGGTTGCCGAAGTCGGTGATGACGAACATGCCGACGAGCAGCAGCGCGTTCAGGATCGTGGGGAACGCCAGCGGCAGCGTGACCCGGCGGAAGGTCTGGAACCACGTCCAGCCGAGGTCCCGGCTGGCCCACTCCAGGGTGGAGCCGATGTTCTTCAGCGTCGGCAGCAGGGTCAGCGTGGCCATGGGGAAGAAGGCGAGCGTCTGGACGAGCCAGAGCCCGCCGAGGCCGAGGAGGCTGATGTCCAGGCCGAGCAGCTCGTGCGTGATCAGGCCGCGCCGCCCGAACAGCAGCAGCACCGCCAGGCCGACGACGAACGGCGGCGAGATCAGCGGGAGCAGGGCCATCACCCGCAGCACGGCCCGGCCCCTGATGTCGGGCCGGCTGAGGGCGTAGGCGAACAGGAAGCCGACCACGGTGGCGCTCAGCGTCGAGGCCACGCCGATGACGGCGGTGTTCTTCGCGGCCGTCGCCACGCGCGGCTCGGCGAGCCTGCTCCACGCCTCGCCGTCTGGCTCGAACAGCATGGCGACCGTCGGCACGAGGACGAGGAGGAGGAGCAGGCCGGCGACGTAGGCGACGAGCGTGCCCACCGTGATCCGGTCGGCCAGCAGGCGTCTGCGGCTGCGCCGCTGCCAGTCCGGCCGGGTCGCGGGGGCCCGCTCCGTCCGCTCTTCTGGTGCGATGGTCTGTTGGGTCGTCGAGGGCACGGGCATCAGACCCCGTACCGCTTGGCGAACTCCTTGGACACCGCGTCGCGCATCTCGCCCGCGCGCACCGGGTCGTAGTCCACCAGGTCGAGCTCGGCGAGACCCTGCGCGCCGTCGGGCAGGTCCACGTCGCTGCGCACGGGGTAGGAGTGGACGAGGTCGACGATCATCTGGGACGCCTTCCTGCCCTGGAGCCACTGGACGAACTTCTCGCCGCCCTGGGGGTTCGGCGCCCCCTGGACGAGCGCGTTGCCGGAGATGACGACGCCGGTGGGCTTGGGGTAGACGAGCTCGATGGGGAACCCGGCCCCGCGCACGTTGAGCAGGTCGTGGGCGAAGGAGACGCCGGCGGCGTACTCGCCGGTGGCGACCAGCTGCGACGGCGCTCCCCCGCTGTCGGTGTACTGGCCGATCAGCTTGTGGAACTCGTCGAGGAACTTCCACGCGCCCGCCTCGTCGCCGTGGCGGAAGATCTGCGTGGCCACGAACGTGTACCCGGTGCCGGACAGCGTCGGGTTCGGCATGACGAGCTGGCCCTTCAGGTCGGGGCGCAGCAGCTCGTCCCACGTCGTCGGGAGCGGGGCGCCGCCGGTCTCCTCCTTCCACCGGTCGGCGTTGACGCCGACGGTCATCAGGATGAGCTCGTTGGCGTGCCAGTAGCCCTCGGGGTCGACGAACCGCTTGTCGATGCCCTCGGCCGTGGGCTTGAACGACCGGATCAGCTTCTCCTTGGCGAGCGGCCCGGCGTCACCGCTGGCCAGGCCGATCACGTCGGCCGCGGGGCGGCCGGCCTCGGCCTTGAGCCGCGCCAGGAGCTCGCCGGCGCTCTGCCGCAGCACCTCGACCTCGATGCCCGACTCGGCCTTGAACGCCTCGGCCAGCCGCCGGGCGGGTTCCTCGGGCATCGGCGTGTACCAGGTCACCGTGCCGCCGGACGCGGATGCGGCGTCGTCGCCGCCGGATCCGCAGGCCGACCCGAGCATGAGGAGTGCGAGAGAGAGCGCGCCTGCGGCGACTCGTAACAGGGACTTGTGCATGAGTGACCGCCTTCGGATCGATGCGCCCATAGGAAGGGGTGCAAGGTCACTATGCACGAAATGGTGTTATCCGTCACGCAAGATGTCAATATCTCTTGTAGACCAATTGGCTGGTCGTCATGCCAAAGACGTCGCCTTGTGGGTCACACCGCGAGGGTGTCCGAGGTCCTCCTCCGGGGTCGACGTGAGGTCCAGCTCCGATGTGATCATGTAGCGGTCGCCGCGGAACAACGTCTGGGTGAACTCGATCGCAACGCCGTCCGACGTGCGGGTCGCGGTCCTGAAGAGGAAAGCGGGAGAGTACGGCGGCGCGTCCAGCACGGCCGACTCCTCCTGGCTGAGCACCGTCGGCTCGATGGTCTGCGTGCCCGCCGCCACCTTCAGGCCGTAGCGGTCGGAGAGCAACCGGTAGAGGGACTTCTCCTCGAGTTCCTCGGCGGGCAGGCCGGGCACCAGCGCATCGGGAAGCGTCGTGGTGGCGAGCGCGATCGGGTCGCCGTCGGCCAGCCGCAGCCGGCGAATCGTCACGACCGTGTCGGATGGCGCGATCTGCAGCCGCCAGCTCATGCGGACGCCCGCGTCGGAGCGCTCCACGCCGACGAGGCGGGTCGAGGGCGTGATGCCGCGCCGGCGCAGCCCCATCGAGAACGACGACGCCGTCGGCGACTGGGTGATCGTGGGCCGCGCGACGTAGGTGCCGCTGCCCTGCTTGCGGATGAGATGGCCCTCCCTGACCAGGTCGTCGACGGCGCGCCGCACCGTGAGCCGGGAGACGCCGCAGTCCTCTTCAAGCACGCGCTCGGGCGGGATCGGATCACCCACGTTGAGGTCTTCGAGCAGGCTCATGATCCGCTCGCGGACCATGTTGTGCTTGCGCCCGCGACGAGCGTCCGCGTCGCTCACGTCCACCCCCTCCAACCCCTTCACGGCGACATCCGAACTTCTCCCGCATTTTACGCTGCGGCCAGGGATTGGTATTGACGACTTGTATACCAACTCTTACAGTCACCGAAGAATCATGACCTTCCGGTGAACCAGGGCGGGGCGCGATGACGTCACCGCCACTCCTCCGTCCCACGGCTGGCCGCGACCGTCAGGCCGGGTCCGATCATCGTCGCATCAGGGCCGACGCTTGACCACCCTGCCCCGACCCGCGCCTTCACCGACCGGCCTCAGCCCTGAGCAGCATCGTTCCGACAAAGGAGCACCGATGGGCAACCACCTGGTCAATCGACGTCATCTCTTCGGGCTCGCGGGCGCCGGCGGCGCCGCCCTCGCGATCCCCGTCCTGTTACCGGCGGCGGCGCACGGCGCCGCTCCGAACCCGCCCGCCGCGTGGCCCACCGAGTTCGTCGAGGTGACGCCCGCCATCGAGGGTGACATCGCCTGGTACGACGTCTCGCACTGGGGCGTCGAGGGCAAGGGCTGGTCCGACACGGCGGCCTACTACGACCGGCTCCCGGCCAAGGCCGAAGGCGTCGTGACCCCCGAGGTCTGGGCGCGCAGCCGCAACTCCTCGGGGCTTCTGGCCCGGTTCGTCACCGACTCGACCATCTTCCGGGCCCGCTACCGGCTCAGCCTGGCCACCGTCGCGATGTACCACATGCCGGCCATCGGCCACAGCGGCGTGGACCTGTACGCGCGCACCCCGGCAGGACACGACGCCTGGCTCGCCAACACGCACCCGGCAACGCAGAACGTCGACCAGCAGATGGGCATCGCGGTCGACCCAGGAGAGCGCCTCTACACCGCCTACCTGCCGCTGTACAACAGCCCCCAGCGGCTGGAGATCGGCGTGCAGTCCGGCGCCAAGTTCCTCGGCGTCGCACCGCGCACCACCCCGCCCGCCGTCTTCTACGGCAGCTCGATCATGCAGGGCGGCGTGGCGTCCAGGCCCGGCATGTCCATCACCGCGCTCCTGGGCCGCCGCTTCGACGTCCCCACCGTCAACCTGGGCTTCTCCGGCAACGCGCGGATGGAGCCCGAGATCGCCGAGCTGCTCACCGAGCTCGACGCGTCCGTCTACGTGGTCGACAGTTCCCCCAACATGAACCCGCAGCAGATCGCGGATCGCGCCGAGCCCTTCGTCCGCATCCTGCGCGCGGCCCGCCCTGACACGCCCATCGTGCTCGTCGAGGACCGCCGGTACGGGGACGGCCAGTTCGTCGAGTTCCGCCGCACCCGCAACGCCCAGAACGCGGCAGCCCTGCGCACGGCCTACACGAACCTGCGCCGCTCCGGCGTCAGCGGTCTCTCCTACCTCTCGGCCGACAACCTCCCCGGACCTGAGGAGCTGGTGGACGGCTCGCATCCGAGCGACCTCGGCATGGCGACGTACGCCGGCGCGTACGAGAAGGTCCTGCGCCCCATCCTGAAGAGACAAGGCCACTGACCGCCGCTCTGGAATGCCCCGGGGCTTGCGGCACGTCCCGGGGCGACGGCCCCGACTGGAGCGCATGATGAAGTGATCATCACGAGCGGCGGGGCCCACCGGCCTGATGCCGACGACCGAGCTGCGGCTGCACGGCGTACGGGTGCTGGTGCTGGAGGCCAGCGGAGCGGTCTCGACCGCCTTGGGTGGCCGACGACGTAGGTGATGACCGACGGGCGCGTGCCGGACGTGGCCGCCTCCCACTCGATCGCCTCACGCCGCTCGGTGCTCGCGGACGCCCGGCGCATAGACCAGCCAGGGCAACACCCCGGCCTCCCGGGCGACGCCGCGGAAGGTGATCGGCTGCCTGCCGGCCTTGAGGGCCCCTACTCGGGTTGACGCGACCAGCCCAAAAGTAGCTCTCGATAATATCTCAAGTCCGAGAAAGGACCCCTGCCGATGCGCAGAGAGTGGGAGCTGGAGGGGCCTAGCGCGGGATGGAGTGCTTCAACGGAGCGAATGATCTCCGCGGTCAGCGCTCTCTCAACCGCCGAATAATCCGTCTGGCGGTAGGCACGGATGAGCTCCTCCGCGACCACGGTCATGGCCTCGGCCGTCGGGTCTTCATCCATATCTCGCTCCTTCCTGAAGAATCTGGGGAAGATCGCCTCGGCAAAAGCCGGCCCGGGAACGCCAGGTGCGGATGCTGGGACGGAACCCGGTTCAGGCCAGCTGGCGTGAGTGAGTCTTTCAAGCCGGCGAAAGCGGAGCGGGACTCTGGCTGCGCGATGCTTCGTGGCCTGCGGTGGAACACGCATGCGATCAGACCAAGCCGCTTCCATTCCGCATGCTCAGGCCCGAAATCCTGTACGCCAGTAGCCTTGATCACCAACCTGGGAACCCGCGACGACGCTATTACGCCAAGCCCGGCGCCCCTGTGCATGCCGTCCACCGTCCTGGCTCATGCGGCCGCGCACGACGAACAGGCCCCAAGCCGGCCCTCATCTTTGCGTGCTTCCCCCCACGGGTGAGCGCTCAGCCCCGCTGACCGGGACGTTCCACGATCATCGACGTCAGCAAGGCTGTGCTCCACACCGCTCCCTTGCGGATGGCGGGCTTGCTGTTGCCAGGCATGAACGCATCGCGCAGCCAGACCGTCCGAGTTCCCAGGTAGCGATAGGTGGCCGGATCCAGGATGTCGTATCGGCGGAAGGGCCGCGCATCGCCGGCGCGCTCCAGCCAGACGCCCAGCCCACTGCGACTGGCGGCGTCGCTCACGCCCTGCTCGATCCGGACGCCGGGAATGAGCGCCAGAGCGCGGAACATGGCCGCCTCCAGCCGCGGTGGCATCGTGCCGTACCTGCTCAGGTAGAGCATGATCGCGCGATAAGCGCGGGCGTCGGCGGGTTCGACGCCTTTGGGCACCCCCTCCTCGCGGGCTCCCTCGATCCAGTGACGATCACCTGTGATCTTGGCCAGCAGCTTCCTCGGGTCAGTGGGCAGCTTGCGTAGCTTGGCGTCGTACTGCTGCGGCGACAGGTCGTCATCGCCGGGATCCAGCGGGTTGTGTTCCTCTCCGACGGTGAGCTGGCCGTCCTCGCCCAAGTAGGCGGCCTGCCTGCCGTCATAGCGCAGCCATTGTTCCCGGGTCTTGGTCGTCTCTGAGTTCGGCTGCTTGTCCAGAGTCTTGGTGTAGTGCCACTGCGTCGGCAGCGGCACCTGGGCGCTCCTACGCCTGCTCGCCACATCGGCGGCGCGGACCAGCACCACGCTGGAGTCGAGCCGGACGACTGAGGGTGTAGCCGCTGGCCCCTGAGCAGGCGGTTGCGGCCATAGGGTGGCCACGGCGACCGAGGCGGCGGCCCCCAGCGCCCCGATCGCAAGCAGGCGTCGCCCCACTGATCGCCTGCGCCCCCGTATCCGCTTCAGCAGCCGCCGGCGCTCCGAGATGATCCACTCATGGCCGGGCTCGGGGACCTTGGCACGCCACTCGTGCAACGATCGCAGGTCATCCATCGAAAGACTCCTCTCGGGTCATCGCGGGGTCGGATCCCCCGAGCGCCTGGCGTGTCCTCGTCCTGGCTCGGTTCAGGCGGGATCTGACAGTGCCGATCGGGATATCCAGTGCACGGGCCACGTCCTGATATGACATGTCGGCCCAGGCCACGAGTAACAGCACCTCCCGATCACCGGGGGACAGCTTTGCCAGCGCCGCCGCCAGACCGGCCTGCTGTGCGGCGACCCGGTCATCGACACGCTCGGCGTACGGTTCGACGATCTCGTCGATACCGCTGCGGACCAGCGCCCGGTAGAACCGAACCTCCACACGTCTGTGTCGGCTGATGAGCCGAGCGGTGATGCCGTACAGCCAAGGCCGTGCGTCAGGATGGCTCATGTCATAGCGGCCACGGCGCCGAAAAGCGGTCAGAAAGGCGTCGGAGACGATGTCGTCGGCAAGAGAGGGGCCCAGCCGCCGGGCAACGTAACGCCGTAACGCGGGCGCGTGCCTGTCGAACAGGTCGGCGAAGGACTCCGGGTCGTGCTCCGACCGCCGTATCAGCTCGGCGTCGACAGCCCTACCGGATTCGTCATCGGTCACATGGTGCTCCAATCCCTAAGCGGTGGTTCACCAGCTTTCGCCCGAAGGGTCGGCACGAGTTCGCGTCAGGAGATGTGATCTGCATCACGCAGGGCCCGGGTGGTGGAGTTCCAGGTCGCGCCAGAACAGTCGGCAAAGGTTGCGGGCGATCGAGCGGAGCGAGGTGTGGTCCAGGTCGGGCGCCCGCTCGGTGAGGTAGTCGACCATCAGGTCCCGGATCGGCTGGCACTCGATGCCGTACTTGTCGACGACCTGCTCAATGCTAGGTCGGGCCTCGACGCGTAGCGCCCGCAGCCGCGGTGGAGCGGTGGCGGGCAGGATCCCGGTCTCCTTCAGCAGCGCGTAGAACAGCGGCCGTCCGGCGCTTCCCCGGAAGTGATGTTCCTCCAGGGCGGCCGTCAGTTCGACGCAGTCGCCGACGGTGATGTCCGCGACGGCGCCACCCTTGTGGATCACTATCCAGGTGAGCTTGTTCATCGCGTCTGAGCGGGCCCATCCGATCGCGTCCTGGGCGTGCTGTTCAAGCCGGGCGAACCCTTCGGGATCGAGCGCCTGACGCGCCTCGGCCAGCATCAGCGCCAGGCGCTGCCGCAGGAGCCACCGGTAGGTCGGGCGGATCACCTGCCCGACGATGAGCAAGGTGAGGCCACCGATCAGCTCGTCGCGGCGGAACCGTCGCGCGTCGCTGCCCAGAATCGGGTCGGTCCGCTCCCCCACCCGGCGGCGGCGTCCTAACCGCTGACCGGACTCGATTCCGCGGCGAGCGAGGCGGGGGACGATGCCCCGCCTGCGTAGGAAAGCCCGCAGACGCGGGTAGTCGTAGCCCTTGTAGCCCTTTCTTCAGGCTGTGGGGTTGGGGTCGCGGGTTCAGGCCGAGGTGCTACCGCCCACCGCCCAGCCGACGCCGATCGTCAGCAACATGACGAGCATGGAGATGACGATCCAGGCCATCACACCCCCGCTGGTCTTCGTGGTCGGGTCCTTGACCCACCGGTAGTAGTCGCGGGTGATCTGACGTCGAACCGGGGCGAGCATGACCGGGAACATGATCATGAACGCCGCGTACAGGTACAGACTCTGGGCCAGTGTGTGGCTCTGGGCAAGGCTTCGCGCGCCGACCATGATGATGCCGATGGCCGGAAGCCAGAACTGCATCTTGCGGTACGTCGGTATCTGGATGATCCACTGCATGGCGGCGAGATTGACCAAAGTGGCGCCCGCCGCGATCAGTACCCATGCACCGGTGGGCAGCGACAAGAACAAACGAAGCCCCCTTCGAGCCGGACCCCATGAGCCTCAACGCCCATGGGGTCCAGGCCAGTATGCCGACGAGCTGTGGCCCTGTACGTGTCGGCCCTGTATCAAGCATCCTGTGTCAGGCGCCTCCCGTGTCACGCACGTCCTGAGACCGGACAGGCCGGGGCATCCTCCGGTTTCTCGGTGAAGGGACGATGACAGGTGAGCCCTCCGGCGGCCGCTCATCAGCCACAGGGTTCTGCCATGAAGGACCACCCGGTTGCCGCCCTTGACGCCCGAGCTGTTGATGTCCATGTCGCCTGCCACGAGCTGAAACAGCTTCTTGGCCTGCGGCTGCACCCATTCGACGCGGCCGGGCTGGGAGAGGGAATAGCGCCACGGCGTGGTGATGAAGTGGATGCCACCGGCGCTCAGGCCGCGGGCCGACAGCGCGAGGTCCTGCAGCACGCCGGGGGTGAGGTCGGGGTCGGTGGTGACCGACTTCGTAGCCGCGCCCAGGAAAGCGAACAGACGGGCCGGGTTAGTCAGCGTCTGCCCGCTCATCACCTTGTTGACCATGGAGGCGATGAACATTTGCTGACGCTGGATCCGGCCGATGTCAGAGCCGTCACCCAGGCTGTAGCGTGCGCGCACGTAGCCCAGGGCCTGCTCACCGTTGAGTGTCTGGCGGCCGGCCGCCAGGTGCAGCAGCGCCTTGGTGTCGTCGATCGGCTTGGGGAGGCACACTTCCACGCCGCCGACGGCGTTGACCATATCGCGGGTGAGCGCACCGACACGATCATGCTGGCGCACATCTCCGCCGACCGTGACAACGCGCTCATCGTCAGCTTCCCGCGGGACTCGCTGGTCCAGCTCCCCGCCTGCAAGGCCAAACCCGCCCAGCACCTGGCGGGCCAATTGCCGCACCTGGGCACGCGCTGCTCCAGCTCGGCATACACGGCTACTCCTGCCGGCGTTTCGAGCTCGACATGGTCCTGCCCATCCGGCCAGTTGCTGGGGAAGTTCACCAGGGGAACGGTGCTCAGCGCCTCGCACACCTCTTGCAACGCGTCGGCGGGCTCGTCGAACCATCGCGGTCGCCCCACGGCGGCCTCGCGCCGGCTCTCCACGCCGATCACGGCACCGCCGTCTTGAATGTCGAAGGCGAGATCTGCCCAGACCAGGACGTCATCCTCGCGCCGGCTGTGGAAGCGGTCGCGAGCCGCGGACGTGATAGAGGAGCTCCACGATGCCCAGGAAGAACACCCGCGCCAGCGCGGTATGGGTAACGGGTCGGCTCGGGACGCGGCCGAAGGCGGGATCTGGGGTCTGCACCACGACGTCGGTGAGCCCGATGAGCTGGTTCAGATGGGTCAGCTCCGCAGAAATCAGGTACCGGTTCCAGTCGCTGCCCAGCATGCTCGCCAGAGTCTCTCCGGCCAGAGCCACGAGTTGGTGAGGGTCGGCCACCAGGGTGAATCCGCACGGGCTTGACGGGTCCCGACTGAGACGTTCACGGAGGTAACCGACGATTAGACGGGTCACCGTCGCGTCGGAGTCGTCCAGGTCGAAGGTGAACAGGGTCTGCAGAAGCTGGCCCCATGGCCGTGTCAGCGGCAGCGGCGTCCGCCATTGCTCGCATGCCCGTTTGACGTCGGCGTCCGCACTGACCAGAAGCACCTTGCTGAGATCCCTGCCGGCGTAGTCCCGCAGGTCACGGAGCCAAGCCGAGTCCGCGCCGCCGGTCTTCACGCTGTCCTTGCGTCGTCCCGGTGCACGCTGCAGGATCTGATCCCGCAATCCTTCCCGGGCATTGGCCGCCGACAGCGGCACCACGGTGATGTTCTCGATCTCTGTGTCAAGGACTTCAGGAACGCGTCTTGGACCGCCTCTTGATCCGGATATGGCGAGGAGGGCGGGGTCACCTGCAGGCCCGCGTCGCCGAGTCGCCGATATGCCGTACCTGCTGGCCCGAACTGGGCCTGCCAGTCCTCGGCGATGTGCTGGGCCCACTCCCAAGCCACCGGTTCGGGCACCCAGAGCGGCAGCCCGACCACCTTCAGCCGGGCGGCGAGATTCCTCAGCTTGCCCAGATGGGGACGCCCCCGGTCCAGCGCGTTGGCGTCCGACGCTACGGCGAGTAGGCGGCTGCGGGCCTGCAGTCCGATGCTCAGCGGATCCGCGGCACCTTTGGGGGCGGCGGCAGGCGGGGCAGCTGGGGCCCGGCTCCGGGCGCTGCGGGCAGTGTCAGGCATGGTCGTCGCCTTCTTGCCTGGTCGTGGGGGACGTTACTACGGCCAGGAGCCCCGCGGCGAGGGCGCGGCCGTAGGCGGGGGCGTGCTCGTCCTCGCCCAGCCGGATCTGCCGGTCCTGCTGGTGCAGCACCACGGCGCCGTCCGGCTGCCGGGCAACGCAGATGCCGGCCTCGGGCAGTGCCACGCCGCGGACGCCGTCACCGAGGTCGCCGCTGAGGTCGGCCAGGTCGGGCAGCACCAGGCCGGCGGCCACCTGCGCGGCGGCCAGCCGCTCGCGCAGGTCCCGCATCTGTTCGGCGGTGCGTTCGCGTTCGGCCTGAGCGGTGCGGGCCTGCTGTTCGGCGGCCACGGCGCGCTCACGCTGGAGGTCGCGGTCGGCGCGGGCCTGGCGCAACTCGTCCTCGGCGCGCTCCTGCAGCCGCGCGGCGGTGGCCGCCTCGCCCTGCGCGGCAGCCAGGGCCAGGCGCGCCTCGCTCGCCTCCTGCCGGGCTGTCGTGGCGTGGCTTTCGGCGGTCTCGGCCCGGGCACGGACCTGGCGGCTGTCGTGCTCGGCGCGCTCGCGGGCGGCGACGGCGTCGGCCAGCTCGGCCCGCAGGGCGTCGGCCTGGCGGGCGTGCTCGGCCTCCGCGGCGCGCAGCCGGTCGAGCTCGCCGCGCGCCTCCTCCAGCGCGGCGGCCGTCCTGCGCTGCTCGGCCTGAGCCTGCTGCCGCACCACGCCGACCATCGCGCCCGTGATCACCTGGTAGTCGACGTCGCCCGGCGATTCGCTGTGGCGCTCGGCGGAGGTGCGCCGCGGGCTTGAGGCCTGGGACGCTGCCCGCGACGGCCCGACACGGCTGCAGTTCTCGCCAACGCCTGAGGCCTTGCCCGGCTCCACGCCTGGCTGCTGTTGATCGGGGCTCGATCTCTTTTCTTGACGCTCGGACACCAGGAGCACCTCGGCGATGTCGTCGCCGGCCATGGCGCCGAGGGCTGCAGGTCAGCGCATGGATTGAACAACTAAGCCCTGCATGGTGGCCGGCCACCGTGTCAGCCACTGGCGGAACGCCTTTTTCTCGACCGGCCAGATGCATGGCTTCCCGCCGGAGTTCCGGCGCAAGGTACTGGACCTGCTCTGAAGTACATGGTCGTCCATTTCCAGATTTACCGGGAATGCGTGCTTTCTTGTGACACGGTTTTTCCTCGTCCTGGTCACCTTGTTGATCCCGGCGAGTTCGGACATCCTTGGGGCGACCGATGAGAATCACTCAAGGGCCGCCTCATGAAGCCATTCGACGACTCCGCAGGGGGATACGGACCCGTTGTGTTAGCATGCGCGCGTTCGGCGGCACGGCGCTCGACCTGCCCAGCACGGTTGGGGAAGCGAGGTTTACGTGCTTCCGGACGGCTATTCGCTCATGCCGGAATCGCTCCGCTTTTGGATCAGGCCTACACAAAGCAACGGAGGCGATGGTGGCGGTAGATCGGCCTCGGACCGGGGATGCGGTGATCGTGATTCCCGGAATCATGGGCAGCGAACTGGTCGATACCGAGTCGGGCCGCGTGCTGTGGGGACTGTCAGACCTGCAATGGTATGTGTCGGCATGGACGTCAGGGGCGTCGTTGGCCATGTTGCAACTGTCGGCAGATGAGCGAATGGGGCGATATGGCCGGATTCGCGCGACGCGATTGATCCGCTTTCCAGCTTTCGTGCCCGTGCTGTCAGGACTGATGCCGTACCGGTCCCTCATCAAGGGTCTGCATGCCGTCGTCTGGCACCGGGACGCGGTAGCGGAGTTCGCGTACGACTGGCGGCTTCCGGTAGCGCACAACGCGGCCCTGCTGACTGAGTTCGCAATGCGGCATCTCGATGCGTGGCAGGCCCATCCGGCGTACATGGCGGGCCGCGCCGATCTGAGCGGCCCCGACAGCGACCCCTTCCCACGGCTCGTCCTGGTCGCGCACTCGATGGGCGGACTGCTGGCCTGGCTGGCCTGTCAGGACACGGATCTGACCCGGAGGGTGCGGACAACGGTGACGCTCGGAACGCCGTTCTTCGGGGCTCCGAAGGCCGTCCTGCTGTTCGGCGCGGGCGGGGGTGTCCCGCTGCCCCGTCACCGCGCCAGGCAACTGATGCTCACTCTTCCCGGCGTCTACGACCTGCTACCGGCCTACCGGTGCGTGACCGACGGGAGCTCGGCACGACGACTTGACATCTCAGACATCTCGAGCTTGGGCGGCGATTCCGAGCTCGCCACCGAGTCGCTGGCGCTGAGCGAGGCTCGGCCGCTCCTCCCGCCCGCCGGGCATGTGCAGGTCGTCGGCGCGCATCAGCCGACCGTGCAGGCCGTGACGATCAAGAACGGCGCGGTGACGGCCCACCAGTTCACGTACCGTCCGGACCAGGGCGGAGTGACGCGGGTCGACACGGGCGGGGACAGCACAGTTCCGCGGGAGTCGGCGCAGTTGCCACCCGGACCGGCGATACCGCTGGCGCAGTCCCACGGGGCGGTCGCCGCCACGGCCGAGGCGGTGCTGGTCACCCAGGACGCGCTGCTCGACCGGCGGACCGGCCCGTGGTTGGGCGCCGGCGAGATCGGCCTGGACGCGCCCGACATCGTACGGGCCGGGCGCACGTTCTGGTTCGGAGTCACCGGCGTGCGGCTCCCCACTGACGTCCGGTGCACGGTGGTCGACCTTGGCACCGGACTCCGGGTGGACACCCCGGCCGCCCGGTGGCGCGACGGCGCGGTCGTGGCGGAGGGAACACCCTTGCCGCCAGGCCTGTACCAGATCCGGGTGGACGGTGGGGGCGCGTCACCGGTTACGCAGATGCTGCTGAGCGCCGACCTGCCAGACGACGCGTACGGCGGCGCCGACCGCCCGGACGGCACCCGATGAGCCATCGCACCGACGAGAGCGCAGAGCCGGCCACCGACTTCATCGGCAGCGGAGCGCGGGCATGACCCACGGCGGCCCCATGGGGGAAGAAGATCGAGACCGAACCGAGGACACCGACTCAGGTCAGACGTTAGAGGTGTTCCCGGTGGCGATCGGCCACTACACCGACCCGGCCCTGCCCGACCTGGACGTCGACTCCCAGGTAGGCCGGCTGCTCGACCTGCTGGCGCCGTTCGGCGCCTGGCACCAACGGTGGGCGTGGCCGGCCCGCCAGCGGGGGGCGGGCGCGGTCGAGCGACGGTTGCTGGCGTGGCGCCCGGCCGAGGGCACCCAGGTGCCGGGCTCGTTGCTGTACTGGGTCGGTCACGGCTGGTCGGACGGCACCCGTGCCACACTCGCTCACACCGACAGCCCCGCTACAGTCGCCATGGCGGGAGTCACCCCGGATCAGGTGGCAGACGCAGTCCGCGCCCACCAGGCCCTCATCTCACCGGAAGAGGACGACGACAGCGGCGGGTGGGCGATGGTCGTGATCGACACCTGCCGGTCAGCGCGGTTCGTCGAGCTGCTCAACGCGGCCCTGTCCAGTTATGACCCGCCGGAGCGGGTACTGCTGGTGGGGGTGTCCGGGTCGGGGTCGACGTCGTTGGGGCGGTTCACCGACGCGCTGCGCACCGTATTGGTGGACACTTTCCGAGCCAATCGGCGGATCCGGCTGACGGAGCTCGCCAATCAACTACCCCGGCTGCTGCCCGGTGCGCGGGTCTACCAGCATGGGCTCATCGAGGCCTCGCTGGTACCAACCGATCTGCCGGTGGCGTCGTGGATGTCGGCGCCGCTGGACGAGGTCCGCCACCTTGAGGAGGTCCTGGACGGGCTGACCCCGGACGCGCGGCGGCATTTCCTGGCCAAGGCTCAGGGGGCGGAGCACGGAGAGCTGTCCTGGTTCTTCGAGGGCCGGGAACAGGAGCGGTCCCGGATCGTGGGCTGGCTGCGGTGTGCCGACTCGGGGATGCTGGTGGTCACCGGCCGGGCGGGATCGGGCAAGTCCGCGCTGCTGGGTAACGTCTTGGTCCACTCGCTGCCTGAGCTGCGGCAGGCTTTGGCCCGCCGTGGCCTGCTGCGTGCTCTTGACCCCGTCCAGCTACCGCCGGACGGGGTGTTCGACGCAGCGATCCATCTGAGCGGGCTGACCTTGTCCCAGGTGGTCGCCCGCGTGGCTCGCGCCGGGCTCGGCGCGCTGCCCTCGTGGAGCGACCCGGCCGCCGGGGTCGCCACCGACCTGGACTGGCTCGCCGACCGGCTCGCCGAATGGCCTGAGCCGTTCACCGTGCTGGTCGACGCCCTGGATGAGGCAACCGACCCATTGGAAATCGCCCGCTCCCTCCTCGCCCGGATCGCCGCACTGCCCGGGGTCCGGGTGCTCGTGGGCACCCGCGCCTCCACCAACGAGGCACCCGACGCACCAGCTCGCGACGACAACCTCCTCCAGGCCCTGGCGGTCGCTCCCAGCGTCGTCCGCCCCGACACCGCCGATGACGGGGACAACCGAGTGTGGGTCACCCGGGAGCGTGAGGCGATACGCAGGTACGTGGGCCGGCGTCTGCGGGAAGCCCGCGACCACGGTGTGGCCGGCGTCGCCGTGCCCGGCTTCGAACGGGTCACCGACGACGACCTGGAGCGGGTCGCGGCTGCGGTGGCGCGCCGAGACCGGCAGTTCCTGTTCGCCCGCCTGGCCGTGTACGAGCTGATCGAGGACCCGTGGCTGTTGACCCGGGGGCGAGCGCAGTCGCTGGAGGATCTGCTCGACGGGGACCACCAGGACCTGTTCGCCAAGGCGTTGGACCGTCTCGCACGGCACAACGACCGCTATCCGATCCTGCTACGGGCACTGTCCCTTGCCCGGGGCCGTGGCCTGCCCGAGGCGGATGGCGTCTGGGCAGCCGTCACGGCCGCGCTCACCCCCCGACCGCGTCGGCAGGTCGTGGACGACCATGATGAGGAAGATCTGACGGACGAGGGGGTGAGCTGGTCGACGGCCGTGCACGGACTGCTGAACCAGGCCGCGGCCTACGTCATCGTCGACACACAGACCGCCGGCATGCATCGGGCCCCCGCTGACGGTGCCGGCGCGCCCGCGCAACGCACCGATGACGGCGCAGCGGACGGACAGACGGTGTACCGGTTGGCGCACCGTACCTTCGTCGAACACTTCACCGACGTCGGCCATCCGAACGACACCGACACGGGCAGGCAACGGCTGGCCGCCACCGCCCTGCTGGATCTCGCCGCCCGCATCGCTGCCGATGACCCGGCCGGGGTGCCCGGCTACCTGGCCCAGCACCTGTCCGGGCACGTCGCCGACGCCGACATCTGGGACGACCTGGCCGAGCACCCGCAGGTGCTGGACGAACTGGACCCGGCCGCGGTCACCGCCGACGCGCTGCGTTCCCTGTTCGTTCGACGTCCGGTCCCCCCTCCGGTGGCCGGGGTCATCGGCGCCCGCGATGCGCTGTTGGAAGCTGCTCGGAGCGACCGCGCAGGTTTGCGACAGTTGGCCACCACCACCCACAGTTCCCGGCAGCGGGTGGACGAACCCACCGCTGGCTGGTGGGGAGTCGCGGCGGCCCAGGCCGGACACGTCACCATGCACGTGCGGCTGCCCGGCCACACCGCACTCGTCAGACAGGTGTGCGGGTTCGTGCTACCGGGCGGGCGCACCGCGCTCGCGTCGGCCGGCGACGATGGCACGGTCCGGCTCTGGAACCCCGAGAACGTCACCCCGATCGGAGCCCCGCTCACTGGCCACACCGGCACCATCGAGGACATCTGCGCGGTCACCCTGGCCAACGGCCGTGTCATGCTGGCCTCGGCCGGCGCCGACGGGACGGTGCGCATGTGGGATCCGGCCACTGGCCGGCCGGTAGGCACGCCCATCACCGGGCACGCCAGCTCGATCTGGGGGGTGTGTGCGCTGCCGGCCCCGGATGGCTCCGGGCGGGCGCTGCTGGCTTCGGCCGGGGCCGATGGAACGGTGCGAGTGTGGGATCCGGCCACCGGCGAGCCAGTAGGAAACCCCATGACCGGGCACTCCGGCCCGGTCACGGGGGTGTGTGCCCTGCCGGATCCTGGCGGTTCCGGTCGGGCGCTGCTGGCCTCGACAGGGTACGACGGCATGGTGCGAATGTGGGATCCCGCCACCGGCCGGCCGGTAGGCACCCCCCTGACCGGACACTCCGGCCCGGTTCTGAGAGTGTGTGCGCTGCCGGATCGGGGCGGATCCGGGCGGGCGCTGCTGGCCTCGGCCGGGGCCGACGGGACGGTGCGAGTGTGGGATCCGGCCACCGGCCGGCCGGTAGGCACCCCCCTGACCGGGCACACCAGTTCGGTCAGGGCTGTGTGTGCGCTGCCGGATCCGGGCGGTTCCGGGCGGGCGCTGCTGGTCTCCGCCGGAGATGACGGGATGGTGCGGATGTGGGATCCGGCCACCGGCCGGCCGGTAGGCACTCCTCTGACCGGGCACACCAGCCCGATCTGGGGGGTGTGTGCGCTGCCGGATCCGGATGGCTCCGGTCGGGCGCTGCTGGCCTCGGCCGGGGCCGACGGGGCAGTGCGCATGTGGGATCCGACCATCGGCCGGCCGGTGGGCGACCCCCCGACCGGACGCACCAGTTCGGTCAGGGGGGTCTGTGCGCTGCCGGATCCGGACGGCTCCAGCCGGGCGCTGCTGGCCTCGGCCATGGCCGACGGGACGGTACGCATGTGGGATCCGGCCACCGGCCGGCCCGTAGGCACCCCTCTGACCGGACACCTCGGCCCGGTCAGAGGGGTGTGTGCGCTGCCGGCCCCGGACGGCACGGGGCGGACGCTGCTGGCCTCGGCCGGGTACGACGGGACGGTCCGAGTGTGGGATCCGGCCACCGGCCGGCCGGTAGGCACCCCTCTGACCGGACACATCGGCCCGATCTGGGGGGTGTGTGTGCTGCCGGATCCGGATGGCTCCGGTCGGGCGCTGCTGGCCTCGGCCGGGTCCGACGGGACGGTGCGCATGTGGGATCCGGCCACCAGTCAGCCGGTAGGCACCCCTCTGACCGGACACATCGGCCCGGCCACGGGGGTGTGTGCGCTGCCGGATCCGGATGACAGCGGGCGGGCGCTGCTGGCCTCGGCCGGAGATGACGGGACGGTGCGGGTGTGGGACCCGGCCACCGGCCGGCCGGTAGGAGACCCCATGACCGGGCACTCCGGCCCGGCCATATGGGTGTGTGCGGTGTCGGCCCCGGACGGCTCCGGGCGGGCGCTGCTGGCCTCGACAGGGGGTGACGGGACGGTGCGGGTGTGGGATCCGGCCACCGGCCGGCCAGTGGGAACCCTGAGGGGGCACGCCAGCTCGATCCTTTGGGTGTGTGCGCTGCCGGCCCCGGACGGCTCCGGGCGGGCGCTGCTGGCCTCCGCCGGGTCCGACGGGACGGTGCGCATGTGGGACCCGGCCACCTGCCGGCCAGTCGGCACCCCCCTGACCGGGCACTCCGGCCCGATCAGGGCCGTGTGCGCGCTGCCGGTCCCGGACGGCTCCGGGCGGGCGCTGCTGGCCTCCGCCGGAGATGACGGGACGGTGCGGGTATGGGACCCGGCCACCAGCCGACTTGTCGGCGCGCCGCTCGGCGGAGCGCCCGATGCGGCCGAGGCCCTCACGCAGTCCCCAACCCACGTAACCGACCAAGTCGTCCTGCGCGGCGACAGCCTCCTGAGTACCTGGACCCCCTCCACCTCCCGCCTGGCCACGACACCCGGCACCCAACGCGCCTCAGCGGTTGCCTCACTGACCGGGACCGACCATCCGGTTCTCCTCATCGGCGACACTTCTGGGCAGGTTCACATCACCGATCCGGCCACCGTGGCACACCTCGCCCCGCCAATACGGATCGACACCGGAGCCGTACTCGCGCTGCAACCACTGCCAGGCACCCCCGCCCGGGTCGCAACCGGCGGACGCGACGGCGTCATCACCACCTGGGCCATCTCCACCGCCGAACCCGCGGGGCCGCCGCTGCACGGCCACGAAGGTCCCGTCCGCGCACTCTGCCTCGTTCATCGCGACGGTTCGCCGCCGCTGCTCGCCTCGGCCGGCAACGACGGCACGATCCGCTTGTGGGATGTGGCGACCTGGACGCAGCATGGTGAACCCCTCATCGGTCACCGCGGCTGGGTCTGGGCCCTCGCACCCGTCCCGGGCGGTCCCGGCCAGACGCCGAAGCTGGCCTCCGCCGGTGCAGACGGCACGGTCCGCCTCTGGGACCCCCTCGGTCATCGCCACACCGGGGAGCAGTTGACCGGCCACACCGACCAGGTACGGGCCGTTGCCGTCGCCACCTGTGGCGACGGCCGTAGCCTGCTGGTCTCCGGCAGCCAGGACGGCACTGTCCGCCTCTGGCGCCCCATGACCGGGGAACCGGTGCACACCATCCCGCTCGGCATTCCCGTCCACGCCCTGCTCCAGCAGGCGCCTGACGACCGTGCTCGCGAACGCACCGGCGACGGCGCCACCATCACCGTCGGTCTCCGCACCGGCGTCCTCGCCCTGGACCTCCATCGAACCCTCTTCGGGACGAGGGAGGATCGGACCAGGATCCAACGGTCGGCATGATCGCTGTCCGATCAAGGACAGCCCCCTGTCAAAAGGGCGATTGTGTCAGTACGGTTGGTAACCCCAAGGTGGCCACCGGCTCCATGGCTACCGTTCCCAGCGCCGGCGAGGTAGCCCATGCGCGAGGCACTGTTCCGAGCTGCGCAGCACAGCTCGTGGGTGGCGAATGAAGAATCCGTGGCGCAGCGCCAGTCGGAGCGGACCACCCGCCAGATTTACGAGCGTTCCGCGCTGCCGCTCCCGAAGCCGGCGACGCAGGGGTGGACCGGCGGATCGGCGTCCCCGGGGGTCACGCTTCTGTGGCCGTACCCGCGCGGCTCGTCCGACGTCATCGACCGCGCGAACTGCGCCGACCTGTTTCTACGCGCCCATCCACGATTTCGGATCGTCACCGAATACGGCCTCGACCGCGGCGCTCTGGCCGAAACCGACCCCGCCGAGAACATCCTGCTGTTCTGCCCGTTCGATGCCGTGTTACCTCGCCTGTCGATCATCGCCGACTCCCTGCTCACGGTCGACGATCGACCGGTCCATGCGGTGGCCAGCGAAATGATCATGGGGTACCTGATGCGTGCGGGGCTGTGGCCCAAGCCGGCCCGCGGGGCGGACTTCGCCCACCTCCCGGCCATCGACCGATTGCGCACCGGGCTGGTCAACGGAACGGGACTCGCGCTGTTCAAGGCCGCGCAGATGGCACTCTTCCAGCGCCGGCGCGACAGCCTGTCCGGCCTCGGTGTGACGATGCCGCAGGGACGCGTCGCATGGGACCGCGCGGAGGCGGTCGCGGCGAGCGAGGCGTGGTTCGCGCAGGGGCACGGTGTGGTCTACCGGCCGTTCGCGTCCTCACGCGGCACCGCCGTCTCGTTTCTCGGCCCCCGCGGCTCCCAGCCACGGCGACGCGCAGTCGAGGAGGTCCTGGATGCGATGGAGGCGACCATGGCGGACACGTACGGGCGAGCCGACCCTTACCCGATCACGCTCTCGACGTTCGTCGAGTCCCGCAAGATCGACGGCCGAGTGTGTGACCTGCGGATGTTCGTGGTCGCCGATCCACAGGCCTCAGCCTTACGCGCGATCCCCGGCGCGGTCGGCCTCGCGCAGATCCCGTTCGGCGAACGGGACGAGCTCGGCACGGCCACGTGCTTGACGAACCTCAACGCTCCACCTGACGCCGAGGCGGTGCCCATCCCGCGCGAACTGCCGCTGTCGGATCCAGACGTCCTGGCCGTACTCGGCATCGGGGAGAAGGAGCTCGAACTACTCGGGCGGGTGGCGGTCCTGCTGTGGAGCCGGGCGGTCACTGCGGAGCGGGTCACGACCGGAATGGCGCTGCCGTTCGCCTACGGCTCGGTCGACTTCCTCATCACCGAGACGGGCCGGATCGCGCCGATCGAGATGAACGGCGCCAATGTCGGCTCCCACACCTCCGTCCACCCGCTGTTCCTCGACTCTTTCGGACTCGCGATGCGGGCCGCGCTGGAAGAGGCCTTGTGGTGAGTTCGTCCCGTTCGCCCGCTCCCCTACGGCGGTGAACGAACCGATGGACACCCGGATCCGGATCGCCACGACGAGCGCCGCACCATCGGTCACCGCCATCTTCGACGAGCCCGGTCTCGCGGTGGACGACCAAGGGGCTTACGTGTCCGAGCTGCTGCCGCTCGTCTGGGCCCGAGGATGGACCTGCACGAAGGCCATCGTGATACGGGGCGTGCACGATGGCGAAGTCCTGGTGGACTTCATACAGGTACGGGGGGCAGCAGCAGGTGCCGGCATACGCGTGGAGACGCGCGGCGACTGTGGCAATTCCATGGTGGCGGCCATGCTCGCCGTGTCGGATGAAACCGGGCGTACGGACCTTCGGATGCGTAATCGGTGCACGGGTGTGGTGGCCTCGATCCGCCGATGCGGACGCCGGTCGAGCTGGGAACTGGTCGAAGCCGACTTCACCGAGGGCCTGGCTGGACGGAGCGCCGACGAGTTCGTGCTGGCGGTGCCGACCGACTCGATAGGCGTGCCGGTGAGCGTGCTGGACGCGATGAACCCCTATGTCATCGTCCACGCTGCGGACATCGGTGCGACCGCGGACACACTGATCGCCCGCGACCCTGGGCCGGCGCTTCTCGACCGGCTGTGCCGGCTGCGGCGTCACGTCGGGGCACTGCTCGGCGGACCGTTGGACGGCGAGTTCCCCAAAGCGGCCATCGCGTGTCGGGGGCCTGGACGGCAAATAGTCGGCCGGACCATATACCTCGGCCAATGGCACCCGGGGCTGCCCCTTACCGGCGGCATCACCCTGGCGCTGGCGGCACTCGCACCGGGAACCGTGCTTTTCGGCGGTGAATGCGCCCACGTCAGCGTGACGGATGGCCGTTCCAAGACGGAGGCGGAGATCACGCGCGACGCTTCCGGCATCCGACGTTGCCTGATCCGTGGTCTCCAGGTCGCCCTGCTCGACGAGCTGATCCTGCCCACCCCGCTCACGCCGAACGCCGCGAACAAGAGGGACAAGGCATGGAAGGCGTGAACCTCGATCAGCCGCTGTCTGGTTCACCCTTATTCGTCGGAGAGCCCTATGCCGCGTGATTTCTACGCCACCGTTGCCCAGGTCCTGCCGGTGTTGTTGTTGGCTTTCGTATGGGACTCGCGGTTCCTGGAGAGATTGCGAACCCAGCGGCGCCACCTTCGTCCGCGTGGTTCGGCGGATGGAGTACGGTTCTGGACCAAACCCCGAGTGCGCGCCTACGCCCTGACCGTCGCCACGATCACCATCGCCGACCTTGCCGTGTGTATCCTGGCGCTGGCCGGAGCCATCCCCGACAGCACTGTGCTGCGCACGTTGGTGGCCGTAGGGCTGATCCTGGCGCTGATCACGCTGCTCAACCGGGTCTGGATGGACGTCCTGCATGCCACCGCTCGTTCCGTAGAGCCTTCATCGCCTCCTGACGGCCCGCTGACCATCTCCACCGACCAGGCTGCGGAAGGCTCCGGAGACCAGCCCGACACGAGCCCGCCCTCTTCGATCGGCCCTGGCCGGGATGGCGGGACACGATGGGAAAACTGACTTCCCGAAGCGGTTCGATGTCCGAACTCGAGTCCGCCCTGGGCGCGCGCCTCCTGTTTCCACGTGACCGGGAATATGAGGTGTCACGGCGCGTGTGGAATGCCATGCACGATCGGAGACCTGCACTGATCGCGCGCTGCCGGACAGCCGCCGAGGTGAGCCTGGCCCTGCGGTACGCGCTCGCCGAGAATCTCCGGGTGACCGTACGCGGCGGCGGCCACAACGTTGCCGGTACTGCTGTGGCCGACAATGCCGTCATGATCGACCTCTCGCTGATGAGCGAGGTGGCAGTCGATGTCGCCGGACGACTGGCCCATGCCGGGGGTGGTTGCCTTCTACGTGACCTTGACGCCGCAACCACACCCCTGGGGTTGGCGTGTCCAGCCGGAGTGGTCTCGCACACAGGGCTTGGCGGGCTCGCGCTGGGTGGCGGGTATGGCTGGTTGGCTCGCAAGTGGGGTTTGACCTGCGATCACATCATGGCGGTCGAGATCGTCCTGCCGGACGGCTCGATCGTCGAGGCAACCGAGGATCAGTATGAGGATTTACTGTGGGCGCTGCGTGGTGGAGGCGGAAACTTCGGCATTGTCACCCGCTTCACCTTACGGCTGCGCCCATGCGGTCCTGTTCATCTGCACAGCGGGGCCTACACGCTGGACGCGGCATCGGCAGCCTTGGCCGCGTATGGGGACTTCGCGGAACGGCAATGCCGCGACCTGCACACTGTGGGCAGCCTGGCCTACCCCGGAGTCCAGGAGTGGATCCCGGAAAAGTTACGCCACGAGCCGCTCCTCTTCCTGACCGCCGCATGGTTCGGTGACCTCGCCGAAGCCCAGGCCCGGACAGCCCCCCTGTTCGAGACCGCTGTTCCCGAAGCCTCCCGAATCCGGACCCTCACCTATCCCGAACTGCAGTCGCTCGGCGACCACGGCGAGCCTCATGGTCACCGGTACTACACCAAGTCCTGCTATCTCCGGGAGTTTCCCGCCGGGGTCGCGGCGAGTTTCGTAGCGGCGGCGCGGGACATTCGTTCGCGCCGCTCCTCGATCGATTTCGAGTTCCTGAGGGGAGCGATGACGGACGTTCCTGACGAGAACTCCGCTTTTCCGCATCGAGACGCGCCATACATCTTCACCGCATCGGCTCAGTGGACCGACCCCGAAGATGACGCCGAGAACATCGCCTGGTCCAGAAGGAGCGTGAACCGGCTGCGGGAGTTCCAGTCGGCGGGCGTCTACGTGAATTACGTGCACGATGAGAACGCCAAGGCCGCGGATGTCTACGGTGCCGAGCGCTACCAGCGACTCGCCGAGGTCAAACAGCGCTATGACCCGGAGAACATCCTGCGCCACAACCAGAATATTGCTCCCGCACCCACCACTGCGCCGTGATAGAGAGGGAAGCGTCTCTGTGCCGATGTCTGGATCGTTCGACACCCCTGTGAACCCCCCGCAGATATCAGACCACAATGCTCCGGAATCTATGGTTGCGGCGCTGCATTCTCCCTGGTTTGCGCTTGTTGCCGACCTCCACGACGTTATTCTGCCGACCACCGTGACCTATGCGAGCTCACGGGGTCTCAAGAGTCTGCAGTTGCCCCTGACCACAAGGACGATCACCTGTCCCACTGCTCTGGGTAGCGACTCGGAGCCGGTTCCGGTGAAGGTCAACGGGGTTCCGACCTATCTCGCCGACTCCATGCAGTTCGCGTTGGAGTACGGGTGCAGGATGGCTCGTAGCGGCTGTTACACCATCATGCCTTCGTTCCGTGCGGAGGAACCTGACTCGACCCATCTAGGCCAATTCACCCACAGCGAAGCTGAAATCATCGGTGATCTGGACGACTTGATTCGCTATGTCGATGGATATGTCCGCACCCTGGCGGCCTCGGTTCTTGACCGCCTGGGCGACCGCTTGGCACAAGCGCGTGGGGATATCTCTCACCTGGAGCGCATGGTGGGCCGTCGCGAGGCGTTCGAACAACTCACCTTTGAGGAGGCCGTGCGCGTCGTGAACGATGAGGACGGCGCGGTGCTGGATAACGGAGTTTGGCGTTCTTTCACCCGCAAGGGTGAGTTGCTCCTCATGGAACGCGTCAGCGAGTTCGTCTGGGTCCGTCACTTCGACAGCCTCGCAGTCCCCTTTTACCAGGCATTCGTCGACCCTTCCGGAAAAATCGCAAATAATGCTGACCTCTACTTCGGGATGGGCGAAGTGGCCGGCGCCGGCGAGCGGCACGCGGACGCTGAGGGACTACGCAAATCCATGGCCCTGCATGGAGTGAACGAATCCGAATATGCCTGGTATGTACGGATGCGAGAAGTGGCTCCCCTTCGTACGTCCGGTTTCGGTCTGGGGGTAGAGCGCTTCCTCATGTGGGTGCTCAACCATGGCGACATCCGTGACGTCAGCCTGATCTCCAGGGTCGACGAGTCGAAGGCCTGGCCGGCCGCTGTCGTGCGCCCCTGACGGTCTACCGCTATGGCCAGGGCGAGTTCGGGCGGCGCACCTGCGAGACGAGCCGATCGTCGGGCCGGTGGTGAACGACTACCCGGCGAGGGTTTCGGCCAGCCATCTGGCCTGGAGATCGAGGTGGTGAGCCTCGCCGCTCTCGTGACCATTGAACTCGTAGGCGACGATGTCCTTCGGGCCGCCGTACCGGTTGAAGGCGGCGTACACACCTGAGGGCGGACAGGTGGTGTCATGCAGGGCGACGCCGAAGTGCGCCGGGCAGCGCGCCTGATCCACCAGCAGCGCGACGTCGAAGTACGCGAGCGTCTCGAACGCCCCGTCCACCAGGGAGCGGTGCGTATGACACCACCTGACCAACTCCGGATACGGCCCCGTCGTGGCGACATGCGCCGAGCGGCGGATGTTGCACAGGAAGGGCACATTGGGCATGGCGGCGGCCACACCCGGATGCAGCGAGGCGGCCACCAGCGACAGCGCGCCGCCCTGGCTGGTACCCGTGGTGACCAGCGCGGCTGAGGCGCGATGCGAAAGCTCGGCGGCGGCGTCCACGGCCCGGACCGCGTCGACGAACAGGCGGCGATAGTAGTAGACGTCCCGGTCCGGCAGGCCGTCGGTGAGGAAGCCCGGCACATGGGGCAGTCCGGACGCGCCCAGGTCGGCGGTGTCGCCGGTCCGCCACGCGCTGCCCTGGCCGCGCGTGTCCATGATGAGATGCGGGTAGCCGGACGCCGACCAGAAGAGCAGTTCGTGCGGCAGACCTCGGCCGCCACCGTAGCCGATGTATTCGATCACCGTCGGGCGCTGCTCGTCGAGGCCTCGCGGTACCAGATACCACGCCTTGATCGGGTGGCCGCCGGCTCCGGCGAACGTCACGTCGAAGACGTCCACCGTACGCAGCGGGGTGTCGTGTACGGGCTCGGCCCGCACGTCGAGCGGCGAGCGCGCGGCCTTGGCCAGCGACGCCTTCCAGAAGTCCGACATGTCGCCCGGCGCCTGCCGGTCACCCAGAAAGCTCTCAAGAGCTTCAAAGGGGATCTCCGCTAACATCGCACTCTCCTCGTCGAACTTGTCGTCCACTGAGCGCCATCACCCGGCCCGCCGCGAGGGAACCGTCCAGGATGGCGTCCTCCATCGAGCCGTACGTCCAACCGCCGTAACGGCCGCACGAGAACACGCGGTGCCCGGCCAGCCAGCCGAGCAGCAGGTCCACTGCCGCCCGCCTGGCGTCGTCGAAGACCACGTACGCATGCTCGACATCGCGTTGCTCGACGAACAGCACGTCGTCGGCTGAGCCGATGGCGCCCATGCGCTCCAGCCCGCTGATCACCGAGGGCAGGTCCAGCAGGCTGCTCCGGTCGGCGACCTCTACCCACAGGGCGGCGCAGCCGGGCGGTGCCATTTCCGGCACCACGTTGGTGAACACGCCCATGCGGTAGAACGGGTATGGCCTTTCGGGCAGGTACACCCAATGCTCGCGCATCATCGTCGGCGACCGCAGGGCGACGTTGAGGTAGCGCAGGGGGATCGAGCACAGTGCGCGGCGGGCGGCGGCGATGTGAGGCGGCAACCCCGGGATGCGGTCGAGCAGGTCGGGCAGCGGAATGGTGGACACCAGCGCTTGCCAGTCCAGCCACGAGGGTTCACCGGTCAGCTTGATCCGGCCGCTCTGAAGGTCGATCTCCTCCACGTCCGTGGAAAGGCGCACGCTCAGCCGCCCGCCCTCGTTCGCCGCCTCCAGGAGCGCACGTGGCAGCAGGTCGATGCCGCCTTTTGCCGGATAGAGGAACCGGGCGTTGTACCCCACGCGGTCCTGCCTGATGCCCAGCGCCCCACCGACCACCTGGACGGTGCTCGGCGTCGGGAAATAGCCCGACAGCCAGTCGAAGGTCAGTCTGTCGCACGAAAGGCCCCAGAACTTGCTGTAGTACGGCGTGAAGAAATGGTCGGCCAGGGCCTGCCCATACTGGGCGACGATGAAGTCGTGGAAGCTCTCGGGCGGCGGCCTTCGACGGACCAGCCGCCCCGCCCGTGCCCGAAGGAATCCGGCCAGGCAGCGTCTGCGGACTTCCCCCGGCAACCCGTGGATGTTGGCCTGCAGCGGATAGGGGACCATCGCATCGTTGATCCAGACTTTCGCCCGGCGGCCGATGTCGACCAGGCCGTCCCCGCCGAGCAGGTCATGGACCAGGGCGCGCACGGTGGCGTCGCGCAGGTGCAGCCAGTGGCCGGTGACGTCGAAGGTGAAACCGTCGCGCCGGTGAGTCCTGGCTTTGCCGCCGACCGTCTCTTCGCGCTCGACCAGGGTGACCGTTCTTGCCGACAGGCGCATCGCGGCGGCGAGCCCGGCGAGGCCCGCGCCCAGAACCACGATCGGTTCGGCTGCTCCACCAGGCATGGCGCCCCCGCAGTCCTCATAGGATCACTCAGACTGTATGATGACGCTCTCCCGAGCAAAGGCAACCTTTCGCGAATCACGCAAGCTCGTGACCGCTGCCGTATGCCAGGCCGACACCGACGACCCCCGGCCATCGCAACGCAACCCGCCTGAATCGCGCCGGGTTCGGTGGAGACCTTGGCGTGCCGGGCCTGATCGACCTGCGCCCGGTGAACGAGATGCAGGGCGGTCGTGTCGGTCATCGCCTTACAGCCGGGCGACCGGCCGCCAGCGCGAGCCTGGCCAGCAGCGCCGGCGGCGGCTCTCAAACGTCCACGTGCCCGATATCGGCGCCGGGGGCATGCAGGAGGGGGCTCGCGTGCTCGCCGAACAGCCTCGCCACTAGCTCGCCGCGGCTGCTGACGTCCACCTTGGCGAAGATCGCCTTGAGATGGTCGCGCACCGTGTGCGACGACAGCCGCAGCCGCGTGGCGATCTCCGCGGTGGTGTGCCCGCGCGCCACGCACTCGGTAACCTCGCGCTCGCGCTGCGTCAGCGCGTACGCCTCCACGATGATGGGGACGATCTGCGTCGCCGTCGCCGGCTCGAACACCACCGAGACCGGCCCCGCCTGGCCCCGGCCGTCCTGCAGCACCGAGGCGTGGATGCTGACCCAGCGCCCGCTCCCGCCGCGCACCCGGATGACGGCGGGGCCGGATTCGCGCTCGGCGGCCACGGCCCTGGCCCGCGCCACCACCGAGGCGACGGCTCCCGTCCGCAGACTGACCGTCAAGGGCAGCCAAGGAGAGCCGCCCAACTCGGCGAACCAGTGCTCGGCTTGGGCGTCGGCGAAGATCACCCGGTCGCCGGCGTCGAACAGCGCCGTTCCCGGCGCGTCGGAAGCGCCTGACACCCCGCCCTCCTGCCTGCCGGCGACGGCCAGCCCGGCCAGGCTCAGCGCGATCTCCGGCCCCAGCGCGGCCACGTGCCGCAGGTCGCGCTCGTCAAAGGGCGGCCGGTCGGCGGCGCGGAACAGGTCCACCACCCCCCACACGCCCGCGCCGATGCGGAAGGCGGCGCGCAGGTTGTCGACGTATCCCAGCGGGCGCATGAACTCCCGGAAACGCACGCTCCTGCCTAAATTGCCGACGGTGGCCTGCCGCAGCGTCGCCACGGCGGCGGCCGAGCGGGCGACGTCGCGGAAAGTCAACACGTCGTGCGCGCCGTACTCACGCTGCCAGTACGTCTCGCAGTGCTCCTGGCCGATGTTCTCCACGCGCATGGGCGAGGCCGGCAGGACGGTCGCCGGGTCGGTGCCGATCCAGGCCGCCGCGTCGTAGGGAACCACGCGGCGCAGGCGGCGCGCGGCCGCCGCGAACACCTCCGACCCCTTGCCCGACACTTCCAGCGCTTGCTCACCGGCGCACGCGCGCACGCCGGTCAACCCCCCGATGGTGTCCACGCCGCCATGGTCGCACGCCGTCCCACGGGTTCCCATCCCCCGTCTGAGGGGGGTGGGCCGGCGTCGTGACATCAGGCGGGCCCGCGACGAGCCGCCGCCCCTGATCCGCCTGACCGATCCCGCAGCCGCGGGGGGTGGCGGCCCTGAATGCCCCCGGCGGGCGGGATGGGATCGGCGTCCTCGTCCCGCCATCGTCGATCAGGACGACGACCAATCACTGATCGAAGAGGACGAACGATGCCTGTCACTCCTGCTCCCGGCCCCGGCCCCGGCGCTGACGGTGCCGGCGGCCTGCGGGCGCTGGGCTCGCGGCTCGAAGGAGCGCTGGTCCTGCCCGGTGACGCGGGCTGGGACGCCGCCCGCGCGGCCTGGCAGCTGGCCGTGGACCAGCGTCCGGCCGCCGTGGTGCTGGCCCGCTCGGCCGCCGACGTGGCCGCCACACTGAAGACGGCCCGCGCCCGTGGCCTGCGCGTCGCGCCGCAGTCCAGCGGCCACAACGCCGCCCCGCTCGGACACTTGAACGACACCATCCTGCTGCGCACGTTCGAGATGGCGAACGTGCACATCGACCCCGTGCGGCGGCTGGCCCGGGTGGGCGCGGGGGTGGTGTGGTCGGAGGTGAGCGCGGCCGCCGCCAAGCACGGCCTGGCCGGGCTCGCCGGCACCGCCTCCGACGTCGGCGTGGTCGGCTACACCCTGGGCGGCGGCCTGTCCTGGTTCGCCCGCTCCCACGGCCTGGCCGCCAACCACGTCACCGGCGCCACCGTGGTGACCGCCGACGGCCGCGTGCTGCGCGTGGACGCCGGCCACGAGCCCGACCTGTTCTGGGCGCTCCGGGGCGGCGGGGGCGCGTACGCGATCGTCACCGAGCTGGAGTTCGCCCTGTTCCCCATCACCGAGGTGTACGCGGGCGCGCTGTACTGGCCGATCGAGCGGGCCGGGGAGGTGCTGACCCGGTGGCGCGACTGGACCGCCGGCGTGCCGGACGCGATCACCTCCCTGGGCCGGCTGCTGCGCTTCCCACCGCTGGAGGACGTTCCGCAGCCCTTCCGAGGCCGCTCGCTGGTCGCCGTCGAAGCGGTCGCCCAGTTCGGCCAGGAAGCGGCCGACGCCCTGCTCGCGCCGCTGCGGGAGCTGGGTCCCGAGCTCGACACCTTCGCGCCCACGCCACCGTCCCGGCTCGACCTGCTGCACCTGGACCCGCCCGGCCCCACCCCGGCCACCGGTGACGGCTTCCAGCTCGCCGCTCTCACCGACGAGACGCTGGCGGCCCTGCTGGCCGTGGCCGGCCCTGACGCCGACGTACCGCTGCTGACGGTCGAGGCCCGCCACCTGGGCGGCGCCCTGGCCCCGGACGCCCTGCCCGGCGGCGCGGTGTCCTCGCTGGACGCGGCCTTCGCCGTCTTCTCCGGCGGCCTCACCTTCGACGCGTCCTCCACGGCCGCCGTGCACGCGGCCCTCGACACGCTCGCCGCCGTCCTCGCGCCCTGGCGGGCGCCGCTGGCCTACCGCAACTTCACCGAACGGCGGCGGCCGGACGACGGGGTCGGCTTCGAGCCCGACCATGTACGGCGGCGGCTGCGGCGGGTCAAGCAGACCTACGACCCGGGCGACGTGATCAGAGCCAACCACCCCGTTGAGCCCTCCCGGTAGCCGCCGTGACCCCGATCACCTCGCGACCAAGCGCGTATTTCGCCACCGAGCGACCCGCGGGCCGCTCCCTGCCTTCGTCCCCGGACAACCCCAGACCCAAGGAAAGCACTCTCATGTTCTCTCGTGTCGCCCGCGCCCTCGCCGCCCCCGCCCTGGCCGCGCTGGCCATCGCCACCTCCACCGCCACGCCGGCCGTCGCACAGACCGCAGCTGACAAGCTGGCGTTGTGCAAGCCGGGCATGTTCTGCATCTTCGGCGACACGGGTTACCGGGGTCTGTTCTTCGGCAGCGCCGCCAACGTCCCGAACGTCGGCACCGCGACCGCGCCGTTCGGCTTCAACATCAACGACCACACCAGCTCGTTCTGGAACCGCACCGGCCGCACGATGTGCCTGTTCACCCACACCAACTTCAGGACCCCGCTCCAGTGGCAGCTTCCCAACAGCACCGCGATCGCCGTGGGCATCGCCCCGAACCAGTTCACCCCGAACGTCGGCAAGCTCGCCAACGACGCGACCAGCTCCTTCGCCGCCTGCGCCCGCACCTGACCGCACGACCCCATCACCAGCACGTCCACCACATCACGGAAAGCACCCTCATGATCTCTCGCATCGTCCGCGCCCTCGCCGCCCCCGCCCTGGCCGCGCTGGCCATCGCCACCTCCACCGCCACGCCGGCCGTCGCACAGACCGCAGCTGACAAGCTGGCGTTGTGCAAGCCGGGCATGTTCTGCATCTTCGGCGACACGGGTTACCGGGGTCTGTTCTTCGGCAGCGCCGCCAACGTCCCGAACGTCGGCACCGCGACCGCGCCGTTCGGCTTCAACATCAACGACCACACCAGCTCGTTCTGGAACCGCACCAACCGCGACATCTGCATCTACGCCGACACCAACTTCAGGAACAAGATGTTCTGGCGCGTGAACAACGGCACGCTGGTTCTCGGCCCGGTCGGGGCCGGGCGCTCCACGTCCAACATCGGCAGCGACACCAACGACAAGCTGAGCTCCTTCGGCCCCTGCTGAGCGCCGTAACGGCACGTTTCCACCAGGGAGCCCGTCGCCCGCCGTCCGCACGACGGCGCGCGGCGGGCTCCGCATCACGCCGCTCGACCGTACGACCTGACGGCCGGGTCAGCCGGGGAGCGGGCGTCGATACGGTCGAACGCGCGCGGGTCCAGCGCCGTCCAGTACTGGCGGCGGTCGTCGCACAGCGGGTCGCGTCCGGGCCCGGCCGCTGCGCCCGATCCTTGTCCGGCTGGCAGAACTCGCGTGACAACGGGAGCAGCGCCTTGGCCGCTTGCCGCACGGCTACCCGCTGTGGGCCTGTCGGTCGATCATGGCTACCAGGGTCGTGACGAGTTCCTCGGCCGTGATGTGCCACTTGTCCGCGGACAAGTGTCCGTTGACCTCCATGTCCGTGATCCCGTGCACGCTGGTCAACAGCAGCGGCGCGAATCGGCGGGTGTGCTCTGCGCCGACTACACCGCCGATGATGGCGAGGAACTCGTCCATCGCGCGATCGCCCGCCTGCTTCGCGGCGTGGATCACGGCCGGGTCGCCTGCCGGGTAGGCGAACATCAGCCGGTACAGGTGCGGTTGACGGCGGCCGACCGTCATCAGTGCGGACAGGCCCCTGTGCAGCTTGTGGGCCGGGGACAGCCGCGGATCGGCGCGCACGGCCTGTACCTGATCCGCGAGCCGGTCCAGGGCCTCGGCCGCTACGGCGGTCAGCAGGCTGTCCTTGTCGGGGAAGTGCCGGTACGGCGCCCCACGCGTGACTCCCGCCCGCGCCCCGACCGCGCGCAACGTCACCGCGCCCGGACCGCCGCTGTCGAGCAGACCGGCGGCCGCATCCAGCAAGGCGCGCCGCGTCGCGGCAGCGGATTCCACTCGGCTGACCATGCCCACCACTCTACAGTTGACACTGTCATCCGGGGCGCCCTATCGTCCCCAAGGTGACAAAGTCATCTGAAATTTCGCGGGACACCCGTGGGTGCGTTGTCGTGACCGGAGCCTCGACCGGGATCGGCGCGGCCTCCGCCCGCGAGCTGGCCCGTCAGGGATTTCACGTCCTCGCCGGCGTCCGCCGCGTCCAGGACGCCGACGCGCTCCGCGCCCCGGGCGTCGAGCCGGTCATCCTCGACATCACCCAGCCCGGCCACATCGCCGAGCTTGCCGCCCGCGTCGACGCGCAGGCAGGTGCGCTGCGGGCGTTGGTGAACAACGCCGGCATCTCCGTCAACGCCCCGATCGAAGCCCTGCCGCTCGACGAGTGGCGCCGGCTGTTCGAGGTCAACCTGTTCGGTCACGTCGCCGTCACCCAGGCACTGCTGCCCGACCTGCTGCGCCACTGCGGCCGGGTGGTCAACATCAGCTCGGTCGGCGGGAAGGTCGCCATGGCCACCTTCGGCCCCTACGCGGGCACGAAGTTCGCCCTCGAGGCGGTCAGCGACGCGCTGCGCCGGGAACTGGCCCCGCTGGGTGTGCGGGTGGTGGTCGTCGAACCCGGTGGCGTCCGCACCGAGATGGGCGACCGGGGCATCGCCACCACGGGTCGGCTGGCCGAGGCCATGTCACCGGAACACCGGGATCGCTACGGGCCGTTGATCCAGGCGGTCATGGCGCTGACTGCCGCCGGCACCACCGGCGGTTCGTCCGCCGAGGATGCCGCCCGGGTGATCGCCAAGGCCGTGACCGCCAGGAAGCCTCGTACGCGCTACACCATCGGCCGGGACGCGGCCCTGCTCACCCGCCTGTCGCGGGTACTGCCGGACCGGATGCTCGACCGCGTCGCCGCCGCCGCTCTGCGTCCGCACTACCCGAAGACGACCACCGCATGAGCGTCACGTTCGAGCAAGGGCGGCCGACCGTGCAGGACAGGGCCCGCTCGACGCCCGTCGTTTCATAGGTGGCAATGTCCACCTGCGCCGCCCCCGCGGGCTCCCCGTGCCGCACCGGCAGGGGCAGGGTGGCCATCCAGTACCACACCGCCCGCTTCCGCCTTGTGCCTCAACTCGCCAAGACGCTCGGCGTGCCGACCCCGGCCGTAGCGCCGGCGCCGAGCTGGAGGCCGGGCCGTGCCGCGTCAGGCGCCGGCCGCGTCGAGCCGGCTGAGCTGCTCGTCCGTGAGCTTGACGTCGAGCGCCGGGAGCGCGGCCTCGTACTGCTGGAGGGTGCGGGGCCCGATCAGCGGCACGATCGTCGGCGAGCTCTGGTGCATCAGCCACGCCAGGACCAGCGCGTTCGGGGTGACGCCGACCTCCGCGGCCACCTCGGCGACCGCCGCGAGCCGGGCCTCGGCGTCCGGGCCCTGGTACGGGTCCATCGCCCCGTGGCCCCGCCGCTTGCCCGGGTCGTCGTAGATGCCCTTGAGGATGGGAGAGTACGCGACCAGGGTCAGATCGTCGTGCGTCTCCAGGTAGTCGAGCTGCTCGTCGTCCACGATGGACGCGTGCCGTAGCCCGGCACGGCGCCGCAGGTAGGAGTGCTGCTGCTGGAGCGCGACCGGCGCCGGCCACCCGTGCTGGGCGCACAACTGCCGGATGCGCTCCAGCCGCCACGTCCGTACGTTGGACCAGCCGATGTAGCGGGCCTTGCCAGCCTGGACGATGCCGGCGAGCGCCTCCAGCGTCTCCTCCAGAGGCGTGGCCCGGTCGTCGACGTGCACGTAGTAGAGATCTACGTGATCGGTGCCGAGCCGGCGCAGGCTGCCGTCGATCGCCTCGCGCAACGTCTTCGCCCCGGCCCCGACGAAGGTGCGGTAGGCGACGTCCCAGTCCGGACGGCCGCCGGCCCAGACCGCGTCCAGGTCCCGTACGACCGCGCTGCCCTTGGTGGCCAGGAACATCTGGTCGCGCCGGCCGGACCTCGCCAGCCAGCGGCCGATCAGCTCCTCGCTCTCTCCCCCGTGACTGCCCCGGCGCTCCCACCAGGCGTAGCAGTCGGCTGTGTCCAGGAAGGTGCCGCCGGCCTCCGCGTACCGGTCCAGCATCGTGACGGCTTCGTCCTCCGGCGTGACGGTGCCCATGATCATGCAGCCCAGGGCGAGCCGGCTGACCTGTTCGCCGGTGCGGCCGAGTTGTACGGTCCTCACGCGAGTCCTCCTGTCGTCGATCCCCGGTGGGACCGAGGCTAGGAACTGGAGCGCGCTCCAGGTCAAGGCCGCGCGCCGACGGGGTTCTGGCGGGGAGGGGCGGGCGGCAGAGGCCGCGAAGGAGGGCCGGGGATCCGGTGGCCGACTGCCCTCGATCCGGCGAAGAGCGGCACCTGGCTCCTCTCTTTGCGGGCAGATATCACCGGGCGGCGGGCCGGGACGGGGCGGCGTTCGGACAGGAACAGCGGGCCGCGCGTGCGCGTGCTGCCGTCCGGGAGGCGGGGCAGCAGGTGAGCGGTGCCGCTGTCCCAGTACACCCACTCGATCGTGCCGCCCTTGGACCGGACCGGCGCCCGCCGATGCTCCAGGTCCAGATCCTCGACGTTCAGTGCCAGGATCTCCGCGGCCCGGGCCGCGGTCTCGTACAGCATCCGCCATGGCGTCTTCTCTCGCAGCGGGATGTCACGGCGGGCAGCAGCCGGTGGATGGTGGTCTTGGCGACCGCGCGGGTCCCGTCGGCGCTTTCCTTGCGGTGCGCGGGGCGGCGAGGAAGGCGTCGGCGGCTGCGGCGAGCGTGACGTGTCCACCCCGGAGGGCGGTGATCTTCGGTGCGGCGCTCATGCCGCCCGCCAGGCGACGCCTTCGGTGATGTACCGGATAATGTGCCGGAGTCGCGCACCGCGCCGGCGGGAGGTTGCCTTGGTCGCCGCGCCGCCATGATCGCTCATGTACGTGATAATGCGCTGTTATCACGTACATGAGGTAGTGGGCGAACCGAGGGGTCCCGCGACGATCATCAGCGCGTCGACATAGGTTTTCTCTCCGTGCCGCTGTTGCTCAGAAGGTTCGCGGTCCTGTCCTGGTAGGAGGTGAAGCGGGGCGGGGTGGGCGGCGAGGTTGTCGTACCAGGCGAAGCCTGTACACCGACCCACCCGACGACATCGCCGCCGGCCATGTCCAAGAGACAAGATCACGAGGCCCGGGCATCTCAGCACGACGACGGTGTGGCAGGAACAGGGACGCTAACTGTGGTGCGTCAGCGCCAGGGTGCGCACGACGCAGAACTCGTTGCCCTCGGGGTCGGCCATGACCACCCAGCTTCGGTCTGGGCCTTGGCCCAGATCTCTCTTGACGGCGCCGAGACCGAGCAGCCTGGTCACCTCGTCGTCGGTGTTGCCGTCGATCGGGCTGACATCGAGGTGAAGCCGGTTTTTCACGGTCTTACCCTCGGGCACCTGAATGAACTGCAGGGTCGGCGGCATCTGGCGGGTGAGCACCTGCTCGATGGTCGGCTCCCAGGAGCCGATCTCGACCTTGCCGTCGTTGCGGTCGATCACTTTGAAGTCCAGGACCTCGCACCAGAAGGCCGCGACTTTCTCCGGGTCGTGGCAGTCGATGGTCAACTCGGTGAATCTACTTGTCATGTCTCTCTCCGGTGTTCGAAGGCGTTCCGAACCATGCGGAGAGTGCCGCACGCAGCGAAGGCGTGGCGGTGTCCGCGGGTTCGTCGAAGTCGGCGGCCCAGGCGAGGTGGCCGTCCGGGCGGATCAGCAGGGCGTCGGCCGGCCGGTCATTGGTCTTGGCGGTGTGGACGTCGAGGAGATGCCGCCATTCCCCGGCGGCCTGGCGGAGGTCTGGGCGGTCGGCCAGGTCGAGCAGGACGGGCCGGACGGTGTGCATGAGCTCGGCGACGCTGGTGATGCCTTCGCCGGTGTGCAGGGTGAGGTCGGGGGTGAAGGTGCCGGCCAGCGGATGATGGCCGGTGCCGGGCATCGGGTAGCGGATGTCGGTGCCGGCGACGAGGGCTCCCATGCGGCGCAGCGGCTGCTCGTCGGTGAGCAGTTCGGTGAAGACCTCCCGGAGCGCTTCGGCGGCTGCGTCGTGCCCGCGCCGCAGGGCCACCTGCGCTCGGGTGTGCAGCATGGTGCGGGCGCCGGCGAGATGGCGTTCGGTGTGGTAGGTGTTCAGCAGGGCGGCCGGGGCCGTGCCGTGCAGGTCGGCGGCCAGCTTCCAGGCCAGGTTGACCGCGTCCAGCATGCCGGCGTTGAGCGCCACTCCGGTGGCGGGGAACAGGTGCGCCGCGTCACCGGCCAGGAAGATGCGCCCCTCGCGGTAGTGCTCGGCCTGGCGGGCCTTGAAGGTGAAGCGCGACAGGCGGGTCGATCCGGCCAGCGGCAGGTGGGCGCCGAGCACGCGGTGGATGCTGTCCTGCAGTTCGGTGAGGGTCATCGGGACGTCGTCGTCGTACTCGGTGGTCTCGTCCTCGATGGTGTAGAGGGAGACGGACCGGGTGCCGGGTGAGGAGCCGACGCCGAGCAGGCCATGGTCGGTGCGGGTGAATCCGGCGTGGATGGTGCCGAAGCCGGGAACGTCGAGATCGCCGTTGCCGAGAACGGTGACCGTGTCGGACAGGGTGACCTGGGCCAGCCGGTTGACCTCGGGATAGGTGGTGCCGGGGAACGGGATGCCGGCCTGGTCGCGGATGCGGCTGCGCGCGCCGTCACATCCGACGACGTAGCGGGCGCTCGCCTGGTAGGAGCCATCCGGGCCGCGCACGTCAAGGGTGACCGCGACGTCGTCCTGGTCCACGGCGGTCACTTCGTGTCCGCGGCGCAGGTCGACGCCGAGTTCGCCGGCGCGTTCGCCGAGCAGCCGCTCCAGCAGTTGCTGCGGCAGCGGCAGGGCGTGCATCGGGGGATCCGGCAGCTGGGTGAAATCCAGGTGCACCCCGCCGAACGGGAACCGGGGAGCGGGCATCGGGCCGGTGCAGGCCGCTTCGAAACGTTCCAGCAAGCCTCGGTGGCGCAGCAGTTCCAGGATCTGGCCGCCCAGGCCGCCGGCCTTGGGGGTGTCGCGGGGGCGCGGTTGCCGTTCCAGCACCAGTGGCCGCACTCCGGCCAGGCGCAGTTCGGCGGCCAGCATGAGACCGGTCGGGCCGGCCCCCACGATGATCACGTCGGCCTTTCCCGCCGGCCGCTCTTCTTCCGCGGGTTGGGTGGCATTGTGGTGCTTCATCATCATTGATCTCTCCATTATGTCGGGACGGAGGTGTCAGCCGGGAGCCAGGCGGCTGAGGTGTTCCCAGGCGCGGTACTCCTCAGTCCTGGCCTGGTTCATCTGCTGGACCAGGTCGAAGGACTGGCTGCCGACGATCAGGCGCAGGGGCGGGTGGGGCAGGTCCACGAGTTGCATGACGACTGGCGCGGCCGTGCTCGGGGCGGGTCCCGCTTCGTCGCCCCACATCTCGGCCAGCTTCGCCCGCAGCGGCTCATACGCCGGGTTGGGCGTGGTGGCCGTCGTGCCGGTCGTGAACAGGCCGGTGTCGTAGCCGCCCGGCTGGACGATGGTGACCTTGACGCCGAAGGGCTCGACCTCCATGGCCAGCGCCTGGCCGAGGGAGTCGATCGCGGACTTTCCCGCCGCGTACAGACCGGCCGAGGCCATCCCGCCGCCCGTGCCCATCGTCGTCACCAGGAGGATGTGGCCCGAACCCTGGGCGCGCAGGTGGGGCAGCACGGCCTGGGTGACCCAGATCTGGCCCAGGACGTTGACGTCGAAGTGGGCTCTGATCTGGAGTTCCGCGGCCTCTTCGACCATGCCGTACAACATCGCGCCGGCGTTGTTGACCACGACGTCGAGCTTGCCGAACGCGGCCACCGCCCGCTCCACGCCCTCGTGCACCGCGGCGCGGTCGGAGACGTCGAGCGGGAGGCACGCCAGGGTGTCGGGATGGCGGGCCCGCAGAGCCGCCAGCGGCGCCACGTCGCGGGCCGCGGCCACGACGCGATCTCCTCGCTCCAGCGCCGCCTCTGCGAACGCTCTGCCCAGCCCCCTGGACGCACCTGTGATGAACCACACACGCATGACATTCACTCCTTGCATCAGTCTTCGACGGCCTGGTAGACGGTGGTCCAGAAGTCAGCCATCAGGTGGGCCGGATTCGGGACGGTGTAGCCGAGCTGGCAGAGCAGGATGCCGGTGAGCTGGTTGTCCGGGTCGGCGTAGGCGGAGGTGCCGCTGCCGCCGTCCCAGCCGAACTGGCCGATCGGCGCGTAGTCGCCGCGGTAGGTGCGCACGGCCATGCCGAGGCCCCAGCCGCCCTGCTGGCCCTGGCCGAAGGAGATGTGCACGGCGCTGGTGGCCAGGGCGGTGCGGGCGGCGTTCTGCTCGGGGGTGAGCCGGTTGGTGGTCATCAGCTCCACGGCCGAACGGGACAGGACGCGGCGGCCCTGGTGCACCCCGCCGTTGAGCAGCATCCGGAAGTAGGCGTGGTAGTCGTCGGCGGTCGACACCAGGCCGCCACCGCCGCCCTGGAACGCCGGGGGCTTGCTCCAGCGACCGTTCTCGGGCTCGTCCCAGGCGAGGAACTCGCCGGTGGACGGGTCGGGGGCGTACAGGGTGGGCAGCCGGTCGACCTGGTCGGCGGGCACGTGGAAGCCGGTGTCGCTCATCCCCAGGGGCTCGAAGATGCGCTCGCGCAGGAAGTCCTCGAAGCTCTGGCCGGTGACCCGGGAGACGAGCACGCCGATCAAGTCGCTGCTGATCTGGTACTGCCACTGCTCGCCGGGCTGGTGCATCAGCGGCAGCCCACCCAGGCGGCGCATCCACTCGTCCTGCTCCGGCACCTCGGTCGGCAGGTTCGGGGTCAGCCCCCGCTCGAAGATGGCGTTCAGGATCGGGGTGCCCAGCGCGGTCATGTCCATGCCGAGGCCGAAGGTGGAGGTGAGCACGTCCCGGACGGTGATCGGACGGCGGGCCAGGACGGTGTCGTCCAGCTCGGCGTCGATGCTCTTCAGTACCTTGCGGCCGGCCAGCTCGGGCAGCCACGGGTCGACCACGTCGTCCAGCCGCAGCCGGCACTCGTCCAGCAGCACCATCGCCGCCGCGATCGTGACAGGCTTGGAGGTGGAGGCCATCCGGAAGATCGTGTCGCGCTGCATCGGCCTGCCGCCGTCGTGCCGCATCGTCCCGACCGCCTCGACGTGGGTCTCCTTGCCGCGGCTCACCAGGGCGACGAGGCCGGGGATCCTCCCCGACTCCACGTGCCGGGTCAGCACCTCACGCAGTCTGCGTAGTCCCTGCTCCGACAGGCCGTTCCTGCCAATTGCCATGATCTTGTCCTTGTCGTCATGAATGGTCCGCCGGTTCCGTTCCGATCCGGCGTTCGTGCGTTCCCCTCGCGGAGGGGCCTGTCAGCCAGCAGCCCAGCCCGGTGACGGCCGCTCCCCGGCGAAGCCGGGAGCGTAGTTCCTCAGCCGTACGAGGTGCGGGCGGGCCACCGTCGTGCGACCGAGCTCCTCCTCTGGAGGTGGGCCCAGGAAGAACTTGTCGGCGCCTTCTCGCCCCATCTGCTGATGCTCGGCGACGAAGCCGCGCATCTCCCGCTCGTAGGCGGCGAACGCCTCCGCGTGGCCGCCGCCGGCGGCGGCCAGTTCGCCCGCCAGGATGTAGGCGCCGATCAACGCCTGGGAGGCGTCGCGACCCGAGGCCGGCGCCGCGCAGTAGCCGGCGTCCCCGACCAGCACCACCCGGCCGGAGAACCAGCGGTCCATCTCGACCTGGGCGTTCGCCTCGAAGAACAGGTTCTCCGCCTCCCACATCTCCTCCAGCAGGCGCCGGACCAGCCGGCCTTCGCCGGCGAACCGCTCGGCCACGATGCGCTTGTGCTGCCCGGCGTCGTCGCGGTCGTAGGCCAGCGGTCCGGAGGCGAAGTGCAGCGCGGCACGGGCTCGGGCGCCGTCGCGGGCGACGAGCACCCCGGCCGCCTTGCCCGGTACGCGGTGGACCCAGCCGGCGAACCGGCCGGGTAGGCCGAAGACCGCCGTGTAGAGGCCCAGGTGCCGGACGAAGCGCTCCTGCGGGCCGAAGGCCAGCGAGCGGGTGCGCGAGTGCAGCCCGTCGGCGCCGGCCACCAGGTCGAAGCGGCGCGGTCGGCCGCGGTCGAAGGTGACCCGCACGTCGGCGTCGGTCTGCTCCAGGGTGGCGATCGAGTCGCCGAAGACGTACTCGACCTCCCGGCGGGTTGCCTGGTACAGCAGGCCGGCCAGGTCGTCCCTGAGGATCTCGACGTCGGTGGGGCGGATCGCCACCGGCAGGGCGGCGTACGGGTGTGGCATCGCCGTATCGCCCAGGCGCAGGTTCAGCGCTCGGACCTGGTCCAGCAGGGCCATCCGGTCCAGCACGTCCAGCGCCTCGCCGCGCAGGCCAGTCGCGTACCCGCCCGCGCGCACTCCGGGCGCCCGCTCCACCACGGTCGGGGTGAACCCGTGGTGGCGCAGCCAGTACGCCAGGGCGGCCCCGGCGACACCGGCACCGCAAACAAGGACGTCCATCCACGTGCTCCCTCGACCAGCGGCGAATCGTACGAATCGAGGATCAAGTACGGTGAATACCCGGAACAACGACGAAACCGGAAAGATCATCTTCAGTGGGAGTGAACGGAGCAGGTCAGGCGTGGAACTGCGGGACATCGAGATCTTCCTGACCCTGGCCGAGGAGCTGCACTTCGGCCGGACCGCCGCCCGGCTGTGCCTGTCGCCCGCCCGCGTCACCCAGGCGATCCAGAAGCAGGAACGGCAGGTCGGCGCGCCGCTGCTCGAGCGCAACAACCGCACGGTCCGGCTGACGGAGGTCGGGCGCCAGCTTCGGGACGACCTCCGTCCGCTGTATGCCGGGCTGAAAGAGAGCGTGGAACGCGCCCAGCTCGCCGGCCAGGGCATCACCGGCACGCTGCGCGTCGGCATGCTCCCTCTCAACGCCTACGACCTGCGCCCCTACTGGGACGTCTTCCGCCTCCGCCACCCGCGATGGAAGCTGCGCATCCACAAGGCACAGCTGGGCGAAGCCTTTCCCGCACTGCGCCGCGGGGACATCGACGTCCTGGTGAGCTGGCTGCCCGTCGACGAACCCGACCTCACCGTGGGGCCGGTCGTGTTCGCCGAGCAGCGCGTGCTGGCCGTCGCCGCCGACCACCAGCTCGCCAGGCGCGCGTCGGTTTCGCTGGAGGTAATCTCCGACTTCCAGCACCCGCACGCCGACACCGGCCCCGGCTACTGGTACGACGCCTACGCCCCGCGCCTCACCCGGCGCGGACGTCAGATCGAACGCGGCCCCGTGGTGCGGGACGCGGAAGAGGCCATGACCCTCGCCAGCATGGACGGGCTCGTCGTGCTCTTCCCCGCCCACGTCAGCCGCTACTGGGCACGGCCTGACATCGCCTACCTGCCGGTCACCGATCTGGAGCCGCTGCCGTACGCGCTGGTGTGGCGCAGCGAGGCGGAGAGCGAGCCCATCCAGGCCCTAGCCGGGATCATCCGCGACCTGGGCCCTCTCCCGCCGGCCTGAAGAGCCCGTTCAGACCGTGGTGAAGTCGAGCCGGGTGTCCATGTCCAGCCGGAACCGGCCGTAGGGGTTCACGTGAACCCAGAACAGCGGGCTGAGGGCTCGCCGGTCCTCCTCGCTGAGATTGCCGGCCCACTGCGGATCTCGCAGAACGGCCTGAAGGAGCTGGGTATTGATGAACGCCAATGCCGACCGCAGCAGGTGCAAGGTGAGCATGGACACCTCGGCATGCTCACGGTCGGCCCCGGTCAGCACGCCTTCGCGCCCGTAGAAGATCTTGTCGTTGGCGCTGTTCCAGTTCTCCACGACCTGCAGACCGCTGTTGATCTCCCGGCGTAGCTGCTCGTCCGCGAGATAGTCGCAGGCGAAGATCGTGCGCACGACCCGGCCGAGTTCCTCCAGGGCCAGGTGGACCGGGTGCTTGGGGCCGTTGTCCTTCGACCGTCATCCTGGCCTGGGCGCCGCACGACTCCAGCAGCTGCACCCATGGGAGGAGCATGCGTGAACATCGGGGAGACCGCCCGACGGGCCGGCGTTTCCGCGGAGCGCCGTCTCCTACGCGCTCACTGGCAGAGGCCCGGTGTCGGAGGAGACGAGGCGGCGCATCCAGACGATCGCGTCAGGACGACTGCCTCAGCGACATCACGCCCCAGGGGGCGAGCTCGACATCGAGGTCCAGAACGCCGTTGCCGGGCACGGTCAGCGTGAACCTGAGGAGCGAGTCCCCGACCCTGCGCAGGTGCTCGCTCTCGGCGCGGGACGGGTTGAGGGGAGAGCCGAGCCGGTACCAGGCCTCGGCCGCGTTCCCGTGTTCCCAGTCCAGGATCTCGACGAGGAAGGTGGCGCCGGGCTCCAAGCCGCCGATCGCGTGGCGGATCCTGCGGCTCGGCCCTACGTCGGCCAGCGCGCGGGTCGCGGCGTAGGAGCCCTGCGAGCTGAGACCTCTCAAGGCCATGTCCTCGGGGTAGTTGAAGAACACCGCCGACACGGCCGAGGTCCGGCTGTCCCGGGTCACGACGCCGTCGGGCGTGGCGAGGAGCAGCCGGTCGCCGAGCCGCCCCAGCATCGTGAACGCGTGGAAGGCCGGTTTGTGGATGCCGGCCTCGTTCACCAGGCCGAACCCGCCGTGGAACGGGCCGATCCCGGCGCCGCCCTCCTCGAAGACGTCGGTGAAGGCCCAGTAGGAGATCGAGTCGGCGAGAGTGGCGCACTTCAGGTACGACCGGGTGATGTAGGTCGCCGCGAACAGTGTGTCGTGGATGAAGTCGCGGCTCGACGGCGACGTCGACCACTCGGTGACGTGGATTTCCGCATCGGGGTACGCGCTGTCCTTCACGAGCTCGCCGAGCAGGGTCAGGTCGTCGAAGGTCGCGTCGGCGTACCGGGTGATCTGCACCGCCTCGCCGTCGGCGCCGAAGGCGTAGTCCGTGGGGTAGGTGTGGGTCGAGATGAAGTCGATCGGCAGCTCGCGCTCCGCGCACCAGGAGATGAAGTCCTCGATCCACACCGGGCGCCAGTCGAGCGCGTCCACGTCGGCGGCGGTGGCCGTCGGGAGCATCGCGGAGCGGTCCTCGGTCTCGCCCTTGTAGCGGTCGTCGGGAACGAAGACACTCGTCGCGGGCCCGCCCACCCGCAACGCGGGATCGATCTTCTTGATCGCCCGGACGGTCTGCTCGTAGAGCTCGAAGTACTCGGTCTTCGTCCCGGTCCAGAAATGCGGGACGAGGTTCGGCTCGTTCCACACCTCGAAGCGCCACTCCCGCACCTCGTCGAGGCCGTACCGGTCGATCCAGTGCTCGATCGACCTCGTCACCAGCTCGACCCAGCGAGCCGCGTCCTTGGGCGGGCTGCAGTGAGCGCCCCACCAGAACAGCGTCTCGGTCACGGTCGCCAGATCGCGCGGCATGAAGCCCAGCTCGACGAACGGGCGGGCCCCGCACTCCAGGATGAAGTCGAAGACCTTGTCGACGTAGCTGAACGTGTACACGGGCGAGGCGAGGGTCGCGTCCTCGCCGAAACCGCCGCCGTACCGCTCCCGGTACACGAACATGTCGTCATGAAAGATGCCGTGGAAACGGACGTACCGGAATCCGGCGGTGGCGACCGCTTCAGCGAACTGCCGCTGCCAGTCCGCGCGCAGCGCCTCGTTGGCCCGCCCGGCGCCGACACACCGGCTCCAGACGTGCGGGAGCACGCTCTCGTCGCGTGCCTCGCCGTCGATGTGGATCGAGGATCTGCAAGCGTCCATGGTCTCAACCCTCGCGTTGAGTTCCGAAAATATTTCGCAACTTGTTCGGTGCTGCGAGGACAGTAGGTGTCGCATCTGTGCCATGTCAACGCATGCAACTGGAGAAAAGGGGTTCGTGGTAGGTTCGAAAGAGTTTCGAGCCCCAGGAGGGAATCCTCATGCGATCGCGAGGTCGTTCTGAGCGCGTCACCTTGGCGGATGTCGCCCGGATGGCCGGAGTCTCCCTCGCGACCGCCTCGAAAGTGCTCAACGGCCGCAGCGATGTAGGGCCGAGGACGCGCGAGCTCGTCCTGGAGGCCATGGCCGAGATCGGCTACATGCCGACCGCGGCGCGGCACGAGCAGACCCGGGGCCGCACCCTCGTCACCGTGCTCGACATCGTGGAGTCCCGTTACGCCGGGACGGTGCTTCAAGGCATCCTCGTGGCCGCGACCTCCGCGCAGGCCGAGCTGCTCCTCCGCCTGCCGTCCGACGGGGCGGCCGCCACGAGCCCCACGGCGGCCCGCGCCTGGATGGAGAGGGAGAAGGCGGCCGGCGTCGTCGGCATCATCGCGCTCGCCATCGCCGTACCAGCCTCGCTGCTGCTGGCCGCGGAGGAGCTCATGGTCCCCGTCGTGACGATCGACCCGATCGACCCGATCGACACCTCCGAGTCGAGCCTCGTCAGCATCGGCTCCACGAACTGGGCGGGCGGCCGCTCGGCCACCGAGCACGTCATCAAGCTCGGCCACCGCAGGATCGGCTGGATCGGCGGCCCGATCGGCTCCGCCCCCTCGCTGGAGCGCTTCCACGGATACCAGGCCGCGCTCAGCTCGGCCGGCATCGCGCCGGACGGCGCGCTGATCCGCCATGAGGCCTTCTCCGTCGAGGCGGGGCATCGGCACGGGCGCGACCTCCTCGCGCTCGACGAGCGGCCGACCGCGATCGTCGCGGGCAACGACGAGATCGCCCTCGGGGTTCTCGCCGCGGCGAAGGACTTCGGCATCTCCGTGCCGGGCGAGCTGTCGGTCACCGGTTTCGACGACACGCCGCAGACCGAGTGGACCACGCCCAGGCTCACCTCCGTCCGGCAGCCTCTGGTCGGCATGGGCCGGATGGCCGTCGAGACCGTCCTCGGCATGGCCGACGGCGTCCAGCCCGCCTCCCGGCATCTCCAGCTGGCGACCACCCTCAGCGTCCGCGACTCGACGGGCCCCGTCCCGCGGTCCTGACCCGGGTTCGGGTCCTCGGCCTTTCACGTTACGGCGTACTTTCACCGAGGTTCTTGACGAATTTCGACCTTCGCGAATATGGTCCGGCAGCAACGATCGAAACTATTACGAAAAAGTTTCGGGATCGTGTCGCCTGTCCCCTCCCGCCGCTCCCGACCTCCAGGGGGAGATCACCCGTGAAGCTCCGTAGAACCACCCCGGTCGTGCTCGCCGCGGCTCTCGCTCTGACCGCCGCCTGCGGAGGCGGCGGCGGCTCGGCCCAGCCCTCGGGCGACGGCAAATCGTTCGAGTTCTGGTCGTTCAGCGGCATCAACCAGAAGAAGTCCGTCGAGGACTATCAGAAGGCCAATCCGGGCGTGCAGGTGAAGCTCACCGAGGTGGGCGGCTCGACGGAGACCGCGCAGGCGCTCACCACGGCGCTGGCCGGGGGAAAGGTGCCCGACCTGGTGCTCATCCAGGGGGATGACCTGCCCAAGTTCGTCCAGCAGCCGCAGAACTTCCAGGACCTGCGCCAGTACGGCGCCGACAAGATCAAGAGCGACTACCTGGACTGGGTGATCAGCCAGTCCACGGCCAGGTCCGGCGAGATCATCGGCATTCCCACCGACGTCGGCGGCATGGCCGTCGCCTACCGGACCGACTTGTTCAAGCAGGCCGGCCTGCCCACCGACCGGGACGAGGTGAGCAAGCTCTGGCCCACCTGGGACGCCTTCATCGAGACCGGCAAGAAGTACACCGCCGCGACCGGCAAGGCGTTCGTCGACAACGCCGCCACCAGCGTCTTCTACCAGGCCGTCAACCAGGGGCCGCAGAAGTACTACGACCCTTCCGGCAATGTCGTCTACGCCACCAGCCCCCAGGTCAAGACGGCGTTCGACCTGGCGATCAAGACGGCGCAGGCAGGGATCACCGCCAGACTGAGCTCCTTCGAGGACGGCTGGAGCGCGGCGATGAGCAAGGGCGACTACGCCGTCATCTCCGCGCCGTCGTGGCTGCTCGAACAGATCCGCAACAACGCCCCCGACACCAAGGGCAAGTGGGACGTCGCCAAGATCCCCGGCGGCGCCGGCAACTGGGGCGGCAGCTACCTGGCCATTCCCAAGGGCGCGGCCAACCCCAAGGCGGCCTGGGACTACATCTCCAAGACCCAGTCTCCGCAGGGCCAGCTCGATCATTTCGTCGACTCCGGCGCGTTGCCCACCACCCCGTCCGCCTACCAGGACCCGAAGCTCCTCGGCCGCAAGGACCCGTTCTTCTCCGACGCGCCGACCGGGAAGATCTACACCGAGTCGCTGCTCGGGCTCAAGCCCTTCCTCATCGGCCCGGACAGCGCCGCCATCGGCCAGGAGTTCCTGAACGCGATCACCAACGTCGAACAGGGCAAGGGCGATCCGGCCAAGGCGTGGGACACGGCACTGGCCAACATCAAGACCTCGATCGGCAAGTGACGTGACGACGACGGTCAGCCCGCCGCAGGCACGACCCGAGTCCGAGTCCGAGACGCAGGTGCGGCAGAACTGGTCCGAGCGGCTGGCGCCGTACGCCTACATCGCCCCGTTCTTCCTCATCTTCGCGATCTTCGGCCTCGTCCCGCTGCTGTTCACGTTCTACGTCGCGCTGTTCGACTGGAACCCCATCGGCGAGCACGTCTTCGTCGGCTTCGACAACTTCACCCGGCTGCTCGGCGACACGCGGTTCTGGAACGCGGCCTGGAACACGATCAGCATCTGGCTGCTGTCCACCGTGCCGCAGCTCCTGGTCGCGCTCCTGCTGGCGCACCTGCTCAACCATGCGCGGCTGCGGCTCGCGCTGTTCTGGCGGATGTCGATGCTGGTGCCGTACATCACCTCGGTGGCGGCCACCACGATCGTCTTCGCCCAGATGTTCGATCGCGACTACGGCCTGCTCAACTGGTTGCTCGGGCTCGTCGGCGTCGGCCCGATCGACTTCCTGCAGTCGGGGTGGGGAAGCCACGCCATGATCGCCGTGATGGTGGCCTGGCGCTGGTTCGGCTACACCACCCTGCTCTACCTGGCCTCGCTGCAGGCCGTTCCGCGGACGATCTACGAGGCCGCGGCGGTGGACGGCGCGGGCGCCTGGAAACAGTTCCGGCACATCTCCATCCCGTCGCTGCGCCCGGTCATCGTGTTCACGATCGTCACCTCCACCATCGGCGGCCTGCAGATCTTCACCGAGCCGCTGCTCGTCACCACCACCTCGCCGCTCACCTGCGGGCCCGTCCGGCAGTGCCAGACGCTCACGCTCTTCCTGTACGAGCAGGGCTTCGGCCAGTTCCAGTTCGGCTACGGCTCCGCCATCGGCGTGGCCCTGTTCGTACTGATCATCGCCCTCGCGTCGCTCAACTATGTCCTGTCCACGCGAATCCGCCCGGAGCGAGGATGAAGAAGGCCGACAGGGTCCGCTGGTGGACCTATGTGCTGCTCGCGGTGGCCACGCTGGCCTGCGTGTTCCCCCTGTACTGGATGTTCGTGGTGGCCACGACGGACACCGCGGCCGCCACCCGGATGCCGCCGGAGATCATCCCCGGCGGGAACTTCTTCCACCTGGCCGGGCTGGTGTTCTCGACCGTGCCGTTCGTCCGCTCGATCATCAACAGCGTCATCGTGGCCGGCTCGATCGGCGTGGGGCACGCCGTGCTGTGCTCGCTCGCCGGGTTCGCCTTCGCCAAGCTGCGCTTCCGCGGCCGGAACGCGCTGTTCCTCGTCGTCGTGCTGACCATGACCGTGCCGACCCAGCTCGCCGTCATCCCGCAGTACATGATCATTTCGTCGCTGGGATGGGTGGACACGTTGCAGGCGCTCATCGTGCCGGGGCTGGCCAGCGCGTTCGGCATCTTCTGGATGCGCCAGCACCTGTCCACCACCATAAGTGACGAGATCCTCCAGGCCGCGCGCATCGACGGGGCGACCACCTGGCAGATCTTCTGGCGGATCGCGTTCCCGCTGGTGCGGCCGGCCGCGTTCGTGCTGGGGCTGCTCGGGTTCGTCACCGCCTGGAACGACTTCCTGTGGCCGTTCATCGTCCTGAAGTCACCCGAGATGTACACCGCCCAGATCGCGATCAAGGCGCTGCAGAACAACTATGTGGTCGACCTGGGCCTGGCCATGTCGGGCTCGTTCCTGGCCACGCTGCCGCTGCTCGTGTTGTTCGTCTTCGTCGGCAGGCGCATGGTCGCCGGGATCATGGACGGCGCCTTCAAGGGCTGACGCATCGGCGACAGGGGTCCGGCTCGGGCGCCTCATCGGGCCAGGTCCCGGATCAGCGCGTCGGGAGTCCGGGTGGCGTGCGGGTGCACGCCACCCGGATGGGGCCGTCGATGCCGGGCTTGAGTCTCCAGCCGGCGATGTACGGGCTGTCCACGCTGACCAGTTCCAGCCCGACCTGTCCACGCGCTGCGGCCTCGGCGATCAGCGCGATGCAGCCGCGGTCAGCCGCGGACGGCGTAGCGGCGCAGCACGTTGCGGGTGATCTGCTCGGTGAACTCATCGTGCAGGCGCAGGCCGTTGACCCATTCGGTCGTCCCGGCGCAGAAGACGCCGCCTCTGCCCCGGGTGAACTCAGCGATCATGCCGGAGCCGTACGCCTCACCGTCGAACCGGTCGGGCAGCGGGTCGAACAGCAGCCCGAGAATGCCCTGGACCTCGGCGATGGGGGCGCCGAGCGGCACCTGTCCGTTCCATCGGTCCTCCTCGCCGAACGTGGCCGGGCACATGGCGATGATCTCCAAGTTGTCCGGGGTTCCGTCGCTGCCGGTCGGAAAGGGCAGACCGCGCCGGAAGGTGTAGTCACAGCCGTCCAGCTCGAACGCGGCGATGCAGATGGGCGCGCCGCCGAAGACGTCGCCGTAGCCGAGGTCGGTGTCCTGCAGGGCCCAGTGCCGCGGCCGGTAGACGGTGAAGCCGCCGCTGGAGCGGGAGATCGCCGAGCCGTAGCGGTTGTAGGTGCCTGACAGGCCGGTGAGTCCCATGGTCGCGGCGGCGGGACGGTCGATGGGGGGCCAGTCCCATGCGGTGGTCACCTTGGCCGGATCGCTGTCGAACAGGGGGTCGTCCTGCGGGACCTTGTAGTTGACCTGGACCTGGTCGTTCTCTTCGAGCCGGACCTGCCACAGGAAGTTCCCCCCGAATCTGGCGAGGTGGCCGCCGCCGTCGACGAAGGCATCGACGCTGTCGCGCATCTGCGCGGTCCAGTACTCGTCGTGGCCGACGAAGATGGCGCAGGCGTAGGGGGTCAGGCAGCCGGGGTCCTGGTGGAGGTCGTGCTGGGTGAGGACGTCGAACTCGATGCCCTCCTTCTCCGCCCACAAGGCGAAGGGCCGCTCGTAGGTGGCCCAGAACGCATCCGCGTGGTGGCGGGAGTAGCCGTGGGTGTGCGCCCACTCATAAGCGGGGTGGCGGGGCAGGGCGCCGCGCGGCGGAGTGTCGGGGTTGGAACTGCGCGGGGCCTCGTCCGGCTTGCGGATCATGCCGCGGGCGATCGGCCGCTGGACGGACAGACGCGGGCTGGCCACGTCGGTCCAGGGGTCGTCGCCGAGACCGCGGTAGGCGTTCGCGCCGCCCCAGTCGTTGTAGGCGGTCATCGTGCTGGTCGTCAGCACCAGCACGTACGGGGTCCGTACGCCGGGCTCGGGGTTGCGCACGATCAGGAAGTGCTCACGCTCGTGGCGACGTCCGTCGAATTCGATGCCGATGATCAGGATGTAGAAGCCGGGCTTCCACCGCTGGTCGATGGTGAAGGTGTGCGCGACGGGCCAGCCGCAGCCGACGGCGTAGGCGTCGCTGGGGGTCGGGTGGGCCCGGCCGGGCAGGCCGATGGCGGACCAGACGACCTCTGGGGTGAGCCCGTCGCGCACCAGGGTGAGCGTGTACGTCTCGGCGGTGGTGTGGGTGTGGACGTGGACCTCCTCTCCCGGCGAGTAGGTCCACCTGTCGGTGTAACACCAGGCCTCCGGGCCGCCCATCCCGGGCCGTTCCACCACGAAACCGGGAATGGACCAGGCATACCGCGGGGCAGGCGCCGGGCTCTGCGAAGGGGCGGTGCGTACGGCGGCGGGCAGCTGATCACTCATGAGGGTCCTCTTTCAGAGCTGTTCGGGCGCGAGGTGTTCCTGCCTGCGGCCGGTGGTCATGCGTCCGCGGACGGCCCCGGCCAGGAACGCGATGACGAGCGGGGAGATGATGAGGGCGTTGCCGATGGCGCCGATCCCGGTGAGCAGGCTCATGTTCGCCACCGCCAGGTACAGAACGATCCCAAGGATGATCACCGACAGGGCGGGGGCGATGAGGCGCGCCCACAGGCTTTCCCGCGCGCCGCGTGTCGCGAGCCAGCGGATCACCGCGACGCTGGTGGCGATCTGCAGCGCGAGGACGGCGAACAGGGTCGGCGCGTTGGTCCAGGTGACGACCTGCGTATACGGGTCGAGCGAAGACAGGCCGAAGCCGATCAGCGCGACGGTCACCAGGCCGCCCTGGAGGAGGACCGCTGCGCGCGGGGAGCCGGATGCGCTGGTGCCGTACAGGAACGCGGGCAGCAGGCCGCGCCGGGACATGGAGAACAGATAGCGCGAGCCGGCGTTCTGCAGCGCGATGACACCGGCGACGAAGCTGGTGATGACCAGCAGCTGCATCACGTCGGTCATGACCGAGGAGACGAAGGAGGTGTTGAGGTCGAACACGACCTGCGAGGGGTTGCCGCTCAGCACGCTCAGCAGCCGGCTCGGGCCGACCGCCATGAGGATGGTGAACGCGGCGGCGACGTAGATGACGGTGAGGAGGCCGATGGCCCAGAAGGTGGCCTTGCGCACGGCTGTGCCGGCGTCCTGCACCTCTTCGCTGTAGACGGCGGTCTGCTCGAAGCCGATGAACACCAGGAAGGTGACGAGGAAGGTGCCGCCCAGGACCGGCACCTGCCAGGACCCGGGGTCGAACGCGGACCAGGGGGCGCCTTCGGGGCCGCCCTGGATCCAGACCGCGATCGCGAAGACTGCCAGGACGCTGATCTCCAGGATCAGCAGGACCGCCGCGACCCGGGCGCCGAGGTCGATCTTCGCATACGAGATGGCGGTGACCAGGAGGGCGATGACCGTCGCGCACAGCCCCCAGGGGATGCTCACCGACAGGTACGTCTCCAGGAAGATCGAGGCGAAGAAGCCGGATGCGGCCGCGAAGCCGATCTGGCCGAGCGTGTAGCCGGCCCAGGCGACCATCGCGGCCCCGGATCCAGCCGTCCGCCCGAGCCCCTTGTCGATGTAGGCGGAGAACGCGCCCGCGTCGGTGACGTGGCGGCTCATCGCGGTGAAGCCGACCGCGAAGATCGCGTAGGCGATTCCGGCGATCACGAACGCGGCGGGCAGCATTGTCCGCCCACCAGGAATCCGAGCGGCAGGAAGCCGGCCGAGACGGTCAGCGGCGCGGCGGCCGCCACGACGAAGAAGACCAGGTGCCGGGCGCTGACGACGTCGCGGCGCAGTTCGTGCTGAGGGGGATGGGGCATGTCCATGGTGCCTTCCTTGTGAGCCGTCCTCGACGGCTCCGGACTGAATCTGCGGAGACGGCCTTCACCGGACCTGGCGGCCCGGCCCCCCGAAGGCCGCGGAGTTCATCGAGCCGAGACGCCGACGAAGATCTTGCGGGTGGGTCCGAGCGTGTGCCGGCAGCCGTCGAATCCGGCCGGCACGAGGACCTGGATCTGTGTGATGGCCACAACGGACCTCCTAGCAGGTCGAACATCGACTGAGCGGTAAAGCTATAGATTGATAGCTTGTGTTGGCAAGAGGCAGTCCAGACTTGACGGACGCGTTACTCCGGCCACCCGGTACGGTGACCCCGGCAAGGAAAGGACGGACATGGCAGTACGCGGACCGGAGGGCGTCACCCGCCAGCGGGCACTCATCGCGGCGTCCAAGCTCTTCGCCGTGCGCGGCTACCACGGGACCTCCACCCGCGGCATCGCCAACGCCGTCGGGGTACGCCAGCCGACTCTCTATCGGCACTTCGCCAGCAAGGCCGAGATCCTCGCCGAACTCCTCGACGCGGACCTGCTTCCCGCCCTCGAACGCCTCCGCACGGCCCTGGCCGCCGAGGGCTCCCCCGCGGCGCGGCTGCACGCCTACCTGCAAGCCGACCTCTACGCCATCCTCGTCCTGCCCTACGACACTCGCGGCCTCTACAACGACGATGTCCTCGAACTTCCCGACTTCGCCGTCCAGGCGACACGAAGGGACGAGCTGCACCGCCTCACCGAGGAACTGGTCGCGCAGGCCATCGACAGCGGGGAACTCCAGATCGTCGGCGGCCCGTATTTCGTGCGACGGGCCATCAGCGGCCTGATCCTGGAGGCCATGCGCGACCGCGGCACCGACCCGTCCCCGGACCCCGACACCCTCCCCCGCGAGATCGCCGACTTCCTCCTGCGCGGTACCCTCGCCGACCCCACCCGCCTCCCGGACGTCCAGCGAGCAAGCGCACTCCTGCTCGATCGGTGGAGTTCGGCCCTGACGACCACATGAGCCGCCGTTCCCGCCCGCCATCGAGGCTGGACTGATTTCGCCGGAGGCCTTGCGGTAACGCCAGCGGCCCGAGACGAGATGCCAGACTCAACGGCGGCCGTCGTCGGGACCAGCAGGCTGGTGATCTCATCGAGGGACGCTCACGCCCGTGGCGATGACGCTCTCGGCGGCCCTTTACCGCTGGAACATGGGCCTTGCCTGGCGCCACCAGCACTCGGCTGCCGTGCCACCTCACTGCGCGGGCTGTTCAGGCGACGGGCTCGTGAACTCCTCAGCACAACCTCCGCTCGCCACCAGCTCGCGTTCCCCTGCCGTCCGAGCAGCCGGCTCTGCAACTTTCAGGCCGCCACCGGAACCGCAGCCGGGTCGTTCACAAGCCGCTGACGGGCTTGACCAGGAAACGTACCCCTCACTGGAGCCGAGCACCCGCTGGACGCCACAGCAGCGCCTTGACACCCGTAAGGCAGCTGGTCACGCTCGTCGATTGTTGACCATAAAACGGATGACGGGAGCGCCGACGATGGATACTCGACGACGGCGGACGCTGCGACCGGCCGCGACCCTCGGCGTGGCGGTGTCCTTCGTGGTGGGGACGCTGACCGCCCAGGCGTCCCTGCAGCCGGCGGCGGCCGCGGCCGGGCCCGCGCTGTCGGTGGACCTGTCCGCCCCCCGGCACCCGATCAGTCCCGACATCTACGGCATGAACGGCGCCGACCCGGCGTTCGCCGCCGAGATCGGCCTGCCGGTGACGCGCTGGGGCGGCAACGCGACCACCCGCTACAACTTCAAGAACCACACCTACAACACCGGAAGCGACTGGTACTTCGAGAACATCGTCGCCGGCCCCGACAACACGGTCGAGGCGTACGTCAAGACCAGCCGGGACCGCGGTAGCAAACAGGTCGTCACCGTGCCGATGAGCGGGTGGGTGGCCAAGGACTCGCCCGCCCAGCACCCGTTCGCCTGCGGATTCCCTGCCGCCCGGTTCCCCGCACAGGACGCCTTCGACCCGTGGGACGCCGGCTGCGGCAACGGCCGGCTCGGCAACGCCGACCTCACCGGGGCGGTGCCCACCGACACCTCGATCCCGGCGGACGCCGCGTTCACCGGCGAGATGGTGTCGCACCTGGTGAGCCAGTTCGGCACGGCGGCGCGCGGCGGCGTACCGATCTACGAGCTCGACAACGAGCCGGTGCTGTGGAGCTCCACGCACCGCGACGTGCACCCCGAGGCGGTCTCCTACGACGAATTGGGCGGCAGGAGCACCACGACCGCCGCGGCGATCAAGGCCGCCGACCCGAGCGCGGCGGTGCTCGGCCCGTCCGGCTGGGGGTACTGCGAGTGGGTCGCGTCCGGGGTGGACGGGTGCGCGCCGGGCGCCGACGCGGCCGCGCACGGCGGGCTCAACCTGTCGCAGTGGTTCCTGAAGAACATGAAGGACTACAGCGACACGCACGGCGGCAAGCGCATGCTCGACTACTTCGACCAGCACTACTACCCGCAGATCAACGGCGGCAAGGACCCCGAGTCGAACGCGTGGCGGCTGCGCTCGACGCGTTCGCTGTGGGACCCGACGTACGTCGAGGAGTCCTGGATCGGCCCTTCGGGGGTGAACGCGCCGCCACTGCAGTTCATCCGCAAGATGAAGGACTGGGTCGCGCAGTACTACCCCGGGACGAAGACCGCGATCACCGAGTACAACTGGGGCGCGCTGGACGACATCAACGGCGCCCTGGCGCAGGCCGACGTTCTCGGCATCTTCGGGCGCGAGGGCCTCGACCTCGCCACCATCTGGGGCGAACCCCAGCCGACCCAGCCCGGCGCCTACGCGTTCCGGATGTATCGCAACTACGACGGTGCGGGGAGCCGGTTCGGTGACGTGAGCGTGTCGGCGGCCAGCGGCGATCAGGGGCAGCTGGCGGTGTATGGGGCGCAACGCTCCCGCGACAAGGCGCTGACCCTGATGGTCATCAACAAGACCGGCGGTGAGCTGACCGCACCGTTGTCGATCGCCGGACTGCACGGCAACGCCAAGGCGAAGCGGTTCACCTACGGCCCGGCCGATCTCGGCTCGATCGTGCGCGGTGACGATCTCCTGGTGCGCCAGGGCCGGGTCACTGCGACGTACCCGGCGAACTCGATCACCCTGCTGGACCTGCCGACGCGCCGGCATTGACGTTCAGGGCGAGGATCCCGCTCTGGCCGCGGCCTCGGTTTCCAGGACGGCGCGTCGCTCCCAGGGTGCCTGCGGCACCACGCAGCCCAGCCTCCGGAGGCGCCATGTTCACTCAACGTCTGCGGTTCTCCACGAGGTGTCGGTGCTTCGCGGAGCCGGGCCGACCCGCCGGCTGCGAAGGATCCGGCGTACGGTCGCTTCGCTGACCTGGTAGCCGAGCCGGATGAGTTCACCGTGCACCCGGCGATACCCCCAGGCCGGATTCTCCCGCTTCAGGCGCACCACCAACTCTCGGATCTCCTCGCTCGTCCTTGGGCGGCCGGAGCGGCTCGGATACGTCCACCGGCGTCGGATCAGACGCCGATGCCAGGCCAGCAGCGTGCCCGGCGTCACCAGCCGATGGGCCCGCAGCACCATGATTTCGACGTCCTTGGCCGCCTCGCTCCGGCCCCGCAGCGCCAGCCGGCCGAACATCCGGATCATGATCGGATACAGGAGACGGACAGACATAAGAGTCGATCTTGCCCGCACCGCTGCATCAGCTCGACCTGCAGGTCAAGCACCCTGCGACGACTTTCGAAGCGGTACACGCTGACACGAGCGGCGGGGGCGTGTGCTCAGGGGCGGGTCTGCCGGTGCCGGTGGGCCAGGACGAGCCAGGCCGCGAGGGCGGCGAGCGCCGCGAGGACGATGACGCCGATCCGCAGCACGCTCCCCATCGCGCCGTCCCCGTCCGTCTTATCCGCCGCGCCCGCCGCGGCCTCGTGCAGGTGGGCGGGTGCGGACGCCTGGCCAGGAGCGGGGGCGGCCGTCGTACCCGGTGCGGGAGCGGTCGTCGTACCCGGTGCGGGGGCGGCCGTCGTACCCGGTGCGGGCGCGGTCGTCGAGCCCGGCGCGGACGCGGCGGTCGGGCCCGCCACCGGCGCGGCGATCACGCCGGCCTTCACCTTCACCGTCTTCTTCGCCTTGGCCGGCTCGGTCGCCCTCACCGTCACCCGCCACTCGCCGCTGGGCAGCGGCTCGGCGGAGCGGTAGAGGTTCTGGCCCTCGCCGGCCGACCGGAGCGGGACCGGGCCGAAGGCACGGCCGTCGAACGAGGTAGCGGTCAGCGTCGCCGCGACGATCTCGGTGACGGGATGGCCGTCCTTCTCGTACGTCACGAGCACGTTGACGTTGTCGGCCCCGTCACCCGTCACCTCCAGCTTGATCGGCCCGCCGTGCGCGTGGGCGGCCGGTGCGCCGAGCACCAGCCCGGCCCAGGACAGCAGGAGGGTCAGGACGTAGGTCGATGCCTTCTTCACGGAACATGGCTCCCTTACGATTCGATGCCGGCGCCCGGGCCGGTTGACGGCCGCCACCTCTGAGGGCGGGTGACGGGACTCACGCCTCCTGCGACCTGCCCTCACGGGCGAGCCTGATCAGTTCTTCGATGCGCCTGCGGCGCCGCGCGGCGTTCAGCCGGAGGGCGAAGAAGGCGAGGACGAGCAGGACGACGAGGCCGAGCTGCGGCCACGGCAGCGCCCAGACCGTGGTGGCGACCTCCGCCGGCCGCACGGCGACGTCCGGCACCGCCGCACCGGCGAGGGAGGGGACCGCCACGACCGTCGTACGGACCGGCCCCAGCGGCCAGGCCCCCACCACCCGCGCGACGTACGTACGGCTGCCGCCCGGCATGAGCTCCCTGGCCCTGGCCGCGGACGGGTCGCTCCAGGAGTTCTCGGTGAACAGCGTGGACGACAGCACCCGGTTGTCACTGACGAGCCGGATATTTCCGGCATTGGCCACCGTGTACGTCACCTCGACCGTCCCAGGGACGAAGGGATTCCACGAGCCCGTGTACTCCGCCCGCACCCCGCTGACGGCCACCTTGGCGACGTAGTCGCCGGTGACCCGGATGTTCAGGCGGACGCCCACCCGGTTCTGGACCCGTACCTGCCCGGAGACCGTCTCCAGGGACGCGGTCACTCCGGCGGGATGGTCGCCCGGCGTCGCGTTGCCGGGGATCGACACCGTCACCGGCACGACGGAGGTGGCACCGGCGGCGACGGTCACCTTCTCGGGCACCGTGATCCACGAGCCGCCGTCCACCGGCGCGACGTCCGACGGCCGCATGTCGAAGTAGCCCTTGGAGGTCAGGTAGCCGTCGTTGGCGTCGATCCCGAACTCGACCGGCTCGGTGGAGCGGTTGATGACCGCGACGTGCTCGACCACCTGCCCGCCGCCGGGGAGTTCGAGGTCGATGACGCTGCGGCCGTCGGGCCCGCCCGCGTTGGCCGGCACGACCGACCAGGTGGTGTCGGCGTGCGACGGGGCCGCCGGCCCCACCAGGACGGCGACCGGCAGCGCGGCGAGGACGGCGAGGCGGGCGAGGACGCCTCGCGCACGGTTGATGGTCAACAGAGGATGTCTCCAGTCTCGTCGTCGTGGCCGCCCGGAACCCCGCAGGGTCCCGGGCGGCGATGGCGTCCCGCGCCCCGGAAAATGGCTCAGGACTGGTTGAACAGGGAGAGCGTCAGGGTCGAGTGGTACTCGCCGGCGGCGACGTCGGTGGGCGTGCGCAGCGCCAGGTCGGCGTTCACCTCCCAGGTGCCGATCTCGTCGGCGGAGTTCGCCGTGGACACCAGCAGCTCCTGGCCCTGCAGGCCGACGGTCGGTGCTCCCGAGCCGTCGGAGATGACGCTGGAGACGGGCTCGCCGGCCGCGACCGCGCCGGTCGAGGAGTCGCTCAGCAGCCGCGGCCGCCAGCCCAGGTACTGCGGGCCGATGGGCGGCGCGGAGCCGTCCGTCGCGGTGAACTCGCCGGCCTGACCCACGACCGCCCAGAAGTCACCGTCGGGGATCTCCCCGGGATCGCGGGTGTCGGTCACCGTGACCGTCGGCAGGGTGCCGACGAACTGGCGGGCGGCGGCGTTGGAGCCGCTCTCCTGCAGGGCCACCCCGCCGTTGTCGGCGACGGTCATGGACACCTGGCCGGTAATGGTGCCCGGCTTGATGGTCACCGACACGTCGATGCCGTCCTCGGGATCGTCCTCGGCCACGGCGGGACCGGCCAGGCCGGCGCCGGCGAGCGCGACACCGACCACCGCGGCGGCGAGCAGCCGCGCGGCCTTGTTGATTCTCATGTGATCGCTCCATCTATGAGTGGGCGGGGCCGGCCGGCCCCGGGGGTTCTGTCTCAGCTGCAGTCGAGCGCCGGGTATGCGGCGTCGTACGACGAGGTGACCTCCCGGCCACCGATCGTCGCCGTCCCCTTCACGGTCACCGTGCCGGCGTCGATCTGCCCGGCCCGGCTGTTGAAGGACTGGTACGCCTGCTTGCCCGGGGCCACGCCGGCCACGGTCTTCGTGCCGTACGGCGTGGTCAGCGTCACCGTCGCCGCCGTCTCGGAGGTGTTGACGGCGGTGACCGCCACGTACGCCGAGGCGCCGATGCAGCGGGACGCGGCGGAGACCGCCAGTTCGACCTGCGCCGCCCCGGTCAGGCGGAAGAAGTCGAACGTGACCGTCTTCGAGGCCGTCTGGTTGGTGCCGATGGTGTAGACGCCGACCTTCGCGTCTTCGGCCACGGCGCTGTTCTTCACCGGAGCGGACAGGTCCGTCCAGGTCTGGCCGTCGGAGGAGTAGGAGCCGGTGAAGGTGTCGCCCTCCTTCTTCAGCCGCAGGTGCCACTCGCCGCCGGTGAGGTTGTTCGCCTGCGGTTGCGGGCTCTGCACGGTGCCGCCGACCTCGCTGCGCAGCTCGATGGCCCGCGCCACCGTGGCTCCCGGCGAGTTGGTGGTGAGGAAGTCGAGCTTCACGTAGTCGTCGTCGCCGGTGTAGACCATCAGGCCGCCCTGCTGGTACTGCTGGTTGAGCGCTGAGGCGTCCAGCTTGGTCTCCAGCGTCCAGTCGCCGTCCGGGGCCGGTTGCAGGATGAGGTTCTTCGGGCCGGTGTTGGTGGTCCCGTAGATGTCACCCGTCGTGGTGTCCAGCTCCAGCTTGCCGCCGCTCACCCGCGCGGCGGTGGCGTCGGGGCGCACGACCGCGCTCCAGCGGCACGTGTCGAGCGCGGTGCCGTCGAACTCGTCGTCCGGGGCGGGCGCGGTCGCCGTGTCGTCCGGCGTGATGTGGAACCAGTCGAAGGCCGCGTCCACCACCGGGTGGTTGGCCCCGGCGAGCGAGATCAGGCCGATCTTCGGGCTGGTGATCCCGGCGAGCGACTTGGTCTGCGGCATCGCGGTGAACGTGCTGCCGTCGGAGGAGTAGTGGGCGCGGATGGTGCTGCCGTCGCTGACGAACCGCACGTACACGGTGTCGGGGTAGGCGTCGCCGAGGGAGGCCGTGTTGCTCTCCGCCACCTCGTTGGGGGCGGCGTTCTCCTCCCTGATGAACTGGAAGATGCGGCTGGCGTGGTCGGAACCCGAGGTCGAGCGCGCCTGCAGCACCATCTTGGCGTAGTTGTCGTCGTCGCCGTAGATGACCAGGCCCGCCTGCTGGTACGCGTCCCGCGCGTCCAGCGTGAGCTTGGCCGTGGCCGTCCAGGCGCCCGAGGGAGCCGGCTGCAGCACGATGTTCGGCGTGTTGCCGCCCGTGCTGTAGATGTCGGTGGTCGAGGTCGGGATCACCAGCTTGCCGTCCTCGACCTTGAGGTCCTGATTCTCGCGGACGACGGACCAGCGGTCACGGTCGAGCTGGTCGCCGAGGAAGTCGTCGGACCGGCCGGTGAAGCACACCGTGGCTTGGGCGTCCACCTTGACCTGGACCCGCGCGGTGGCCGACGCGCCCTTGTCGTCGGTGACGGTCACCACGGCGGTGTAGGTGCCCGGCGCGGTGTAGGTGTGGCTCGCCTCGGCGGTGGTGGGCTCGGGTGCGCCGGCCACGCCGAAGTTCCACTTGTAGGTGAGCGGGTCGTCCTCGGGGTCGGTGGCCGTCGCCTTGAAGGCCACCCGCAGCGGGGCGACGCCCGTCGCTGGGGTGGCCGTCGCGGTCACCACCGGGTGCTGGTTGTCGGTCGCGCCCTTGCCGACGAAGTCGACCCAGTTGACGTTGATCAGGTAGGCGTCGCCGGCCGCGCCCGTGGGCTTGCGTACGACGAAGTACAGCGGTCCGCTCGCCGACGGCGGTTCCGTCAGGTCGAGAGTGACGTCGGTGAACGTCTGCCAGCCGCCGGTGGGCGGCACCTCGACCGAGCCGACCAGCGTGCCGGTCTCGGGGTCGCCCGCCCGGATCTGCACGGTCCCGCCGGGGCCGCCGGAGGAGGCGCGCAGCCGGATCGCGGTCAGGTTCGACAGGTTCACCGGGTCGAAGGACCACCAGTCGCCGTCCTGGATGAACGCGATGTGCTCGTTGCCGCCCTGGGTGTCGCTGGTCGTCTCCGCCGCGACGCCCGCGGCGTCGGTGCCGGTGCCGCCGCTCACCCGGCCGGTCCGCGAGAAGTGCTCGGCCTGCTTGCGCTTGGGCTCCAGCAGGACCTCGCCCCGCCCGGTCAGCGACTTGGCGCCGTTGGCGCCGTCGTCGGCGTAGCTGGCCTCGATGACGTAGAAGAGGTTGTCGTACTCGCCGTGGCCGGCCTGCTGGGTCTGCAGCACGCCTTCACAGCCCTTGTGCTGGTCCAGCGGGTGGCCGTGGCTGTCGTGGCCGAGGATCGCCTGGATCTGCACCCGGTCGCAGTCGATCGTGCCGTCCTCGGGGTCGGTGACGGTGACCTCGAACTTCACCTGGTCGCCGAACTCGAAGAAGGAGCCGTTCGGCGGCAGGTCCACCGAGACGGTGGGGCGGGTGTTGCCCGCGCTGATCGCCACGCTCGCGGTGGCGGTCCTGCCGTCGGGGTTGGTGATGGTCAGGACGGCGTTGTAGTCGCCGCCCTCCTCGTAGGTGAAGGACGGGTTCGGGTCGGTGGAGTCGGTCTCGCCGTCGCCGTCGAGGTCCCAGGCGTAGGTGATCGGCTTGTCGTCCGGGTCCCTGCTGCCCTCGCTGGAGAACGTGACGGCCAGCGGCAGCGGCCCGTCCGTCTTGTCCGCGGTGGCGCGGGCGATCAGCGGGCGGGTGCCCTTGGTGTACTCGATGCGGTAGATGCCGGAGTCGGCGTTGTCGCCGCCGAAGCCGGAGCCCCATTCGATCAGGTAGAGCGCGCCGTCGGGGCCGAACTTCATGTCCATCGGCTTCTTGAACGACAACGTGCCGAGGATCGGGTTCATCTCGACGAGTTCGGTGCCGTCCTCGTCGAGCTGGAACGACCAGATCTTGTCGTTGTTCCACTCGCCGAACAGCGCCTTGCCGTCCCAGTACGCCGGCCACTTGACGTCCGACTGCAGGTCGGGGTCGTCACGGTAGACCGGGCCGCCCATGGGGGCGCCGCCCCTCAGCTCCGGGAAGTGCTGCGGGTCGGCCGCGTAGTGGTACCAGACCGTCGCGGAAATGACCGGCGGCAGGCTGGTCAGGCCGTCGTTGTTCGGCGAGTCGTTGACCGGCGCCGCGCAGTTGAACGCCGACCCCGACTGCCTGGTGGCGAAGTTGAAGTCGACGTACGGGGTGTTGTCGCCGACGCAGTACGGCCAGCCGTAGTTGCCCGGCTCGGACACGATGTTCCACTCGACGGTGTTCTGCGGGCCGCGGGTGGCGCTGGCGGAGTTGGCGTCGGGGCCGTACTCGCCGAGCATGATGTGACCCGTCTTGGGGTCCAGGCCCATGCGGAACGGGTTGCGGAAGCCCATGCCGTAGATCTCCGGCTTGGTCTTCGCCGTGCCCGGTGCGAACAGGTTGCCCGATGGGATCGTGTAGGTGCCGTCGTCCTCGGGGTGGATGCGCAGCAGCTTGCCGCTCAGGCTGTTGGTGTTGCCCGCGCTGCGCTGGGCGTCCCAGCTCGACCGGCCCGACTGCTCGTCGATCGGCGTGTAGCCGTCGGAGGCGAACGGGTTGGTGTTGTCGCCGGTGCCCAGCCAGAGGTCGCCGGTCTTCGGGTCGATCACCATGCCGCCGCCGTGGTGGCAGCACTCGGCCCGCTGGACCGGGACGTCGAGGATCGTCTTCTCGCTCGCCAGGTCCAGGGTGTCGCCGGTGACGGTGAAGCGGCTCAGCCGGTCGACGTTCGTCCCGGTGGGCGAGTAGTACAGATACACCCAGTGGTTGGTGTCGAAGCCGGGATCGAGCGCGAGGCCGAGCAGACCGCTCTCGTTGGCGGTGAAGACGTCCAGATCGGCCGCCGTCACGGTGCCGCCGGCCGGCTTGATGATCTTGACCTCGCCGAGGCGGTCGATGTAGAAGACCCGGCCGTCCTTCGCGACGTCCACCATCATCGGGTTGGAGGTGTTGTCGTCGAGGGTGACCTTCTCGAAGCTGGAGCTCTGCGAGGCCGAGCAGTCGGCCTTGACGACGCCCGCGGCGGTCTGGATGCCGCCGAGCAGCAGCTTCAGGAAGTTCGGCTCGCTGTAGTTCTCCTTCATGTGGCCGAGCCCGGTGTACCACGAACGGCCGCCGTCGAAGTCCTGGCACCACGTGTTCGGGTGGTCGGCGCCCATCGTGGCGCCGGTGTAGGAGGTCTCGTCCATCGACGTCAGCACGTGGACCGTCTGGCGCGGGTTCGCCTGGTAGTCGTACCACTCGTCGCTACGGGTCCAGGTCGTCGGCAGGTCCTTGGTGGACGGGTGCGCCGGGTCCTCGACCTTGACCCTGGCCTGCTGGATCGCCGGGTGGCTCTTGAAGTACGCGCCGACCAGCTTGCCGTACCACTCCCAGGTGTAGCCGCTGTCGGCGGCCGCGTGGACGCCGACGAAGCCGCCGCCGTTCTGGATGTAGCGCTGGAAGGCGTCCTTCTGGTCCTGCGTGCTCAGCGGGTCACCGGTCGTGGACATGAAGATCACGGCCTTGTACTGGGCCAGGTTCTGGTCCGTGAACAGGGCGCTGTCCTCGGTCGTGTCGACCGCGAAGTTGTTGTCCTGGCCGAGTTTCTGCACGGCCGCGATGCCTTCGGGGATGGAGTCGTGCCGGAAACCGGTCGTCTTGGAGAAGACGAGGACCTTGTAGGCGGGCTCGGCCGCCGTGGCGGCCTCGGCGCTCGCGGGCGCCGCGAGGATCGGGACGAGAGGGACGGCGAGGGGGGCGACGAGGGCGGACAAGGCCATCGTCGTCACGGCTCGGCGCCTGAGGCGCCGTCCGCGTAACGGCAGGGCCGCACGGAGCAGCCTGGCCCACGTGCGATGACGTGGTGACATGGAAAACCCTTCCTGACCGGGGGGACGTCAGGCAAGGCGCGCGCCGCCGCGCTGTTGCCACTTCGTGGAGCGGATCTTGCGGGGTGCTGGAGGGTGCCGTCTCCAGGTCTGCGGGGCCGTCAGACGGGTGCCGGCCGGGGTGGTGTGCCGATGATCGCCGTCGGGTCGTCGATGACGTCGCTGACCACCATGCTGGCGGCGCCCCGGGAGGCGGCGCCGAAGCCGAGTGTGGAGGCGACCAGGCGGCACCGGGCGGCGGGGGCCGCCACCACGAGCCGGTCCAGCTGGTCCTGCGCGTGCGGCAGCAGCCACTGGGCCAGCGAGGCGAAGTAGCCGCCGATGACGATCACGCGCGGGTTGAACAGGTTGGCCAGGATCGAGCCGCCGAGCCCGAGCCACTCGCCGACCTGCGCCACCGCCGCCGTCATCCGCGGGTCGCCCGCGGCCAGGCCGCCGGCGATGTCGCTCACCCGTTCGCCGGGGTCGGGCACCGGCCTGCCGGGCAGCCCGTACGCCTGCTCGGGCATCGCCGCGCGGACGAGCGCGGCCAGGCCGACCTTGGTCTCCCAGCATCCGGCGCGGCCGCACCCGCACTGGGCGCCGTCGGGGTCCACCTGGAGGTGCCCGACCTCGCCGGAGAAGCCGTCCGCGCCGCGCAGCAGCCGGCCGTCCAGGATGATGCCGCCGCCGACCCCGACCTCGCCGGTGAGGTACACCAGGTAGGGCGTGCCGGCGGCGACGCCGGAGGTGTACTCGGCCAGGGCGGCGAGGTTCGCGTCGTTGTCCACCCGTACCGGCAGGCGCAACGGGCCGAGCACGGAGGTCAGCCGCTCGGCCAGGGGCAGCTCGTGCCAGGACAGGTTGGGGGCGAGCGTCACGACGCCGCGGGTGACGTCCACGAGCCCGGGGACGGCGACCGCGATGCCGGCGGGGGTCGCTCCGGCCCGCCGCATGGTCTCGACGGCCTGCCCTGCCACGGCCGCGAGCCGCCGCACGGAGCCGTCCGGGCCGCTGCCCACGGCGTCATGCACGATCCGGCGCTCGACCAGGACCCGGCCGCTGAGGTCGGTGCCGTGGACCGCGATGTAGTCGACGTTGATCTCCATGCCGAGCGCGCCGACGTGCGCGCCGTGCAAGGCCACCGCGCGCCTGGGGCGGCCGACGGCGCCGGCGTGCCTGACGCCGACCTCGCGTACGAGACGCCGTTCCAGCAGCTCGGCCATCAGGTTGGAGACGGTGGCGCGGTGCAGCCCGGTCGTCTCGGCGATGTCGGCGCGGGACAGGACCCTGTGGTCGCGCAGCTCGCGCAGCACGAGCGAGAGGTTCGCCCGGCGCAGCGCGGCAGGACCCGCCGGTGCGGCGCCGCCCGGGGCGCGGTTGGGTGGCTTGTACGACATGCGCACCACCTGCCCCTTTGTTTATCTCTGAGATCAATTAATCGGGTTGTAACACGCGAATGTCCGACCGTGAACCCCTTCGTCGCGTAACGAGTTGGCATCGCTGATGTCTGCGCATTTCAGCGAGCTTTTCGGCGTCAGTTATCGGAACGTTACCTAACTTGTAAACGATTTCACCCTTGTGCCGGCGAAAGTCCCCTCTTTTAATGCGGCTAGCCACCCGACTTGATCGAGGAGGAGCGTGGACCACATCCGGACCGACGGTCACGCCGCCGACTCGACGAGTGATGGCGGGTCCACCTGAGCCCTCAGGACCCGTCCCCTAGACCCGCACCCCGTCCCTGAGCCCCCGCCCGCCTGAACGTCCGGTTTTACGTCACTGCGGCCATGACGCCTGCCCTCGATCGGCCGGAGAAACGCCGCGTCCTCACCCTCCCGCACCCCTTTTTCACCCATGACTCCCGCCCGCCTGAACGGCCGTACAAAGCCGCACCGTCACCGTTGACGCCGACCTCGGTGCCGCCGCGGTGGTGCCAACCGGCACGCCAGGCGGGCGGGCACGCTCAAGGCCGCCCATCAAGGCCCCCTCGAGGACGGCCCGCACGACGCCCGCTATGCCGAGCTGTTCCGGCTCCAGGCGCGCTACTTCATGTAGTGGCGTGACGTGCGCGGCCGCGTGGGCCGGACGGCGCACGCGGGAGGTGTCTCAGGGTTTGACGGCGAGGCCGCCGTAGGCCCAGGCGTGGCCGCCGGGGATCTGTTCCTGGTATTCGACCGGGTCCGGCCGCCACGTGACGACCTCGACGAGGCCCGGGTCCAGGAGGTTCCAGCCGTCGAAGAAGCGCAGCGTCTCGTCGTGGCTGCGCGGCACCATGGGGGCGGAGCTGTTGTCGTACGGCTTGGTGAACTCCTCGCGGCTCAGGTTGTCGGCGAAGTCCATGGTGATGTGCGACAGCAGCAGGTGGCTGCCGCTGGGCACCGCCGCCTTGAGCTGCTCGACCACCCCGTACGGGTCCTCGTCATCGGTGACGAAGTGCAGGATCCCGGCCAGGATGACGGCCACGGGACGGGTGAAGTCGAGCACCTCCCGGATCGCGGGGTCGGACAGGATCTTCTGTGGCTGCCGCAGGTCCGCCTCGATCATCTCCGTCGCGCCCGCCGGGTCACCGGTCAGCAGGGCACGCCCGTGCACGAGGACGATGGGGTCGTTGTCGACGTAGGCCACCCGGGCCTCGGGCACGGCCCGCTGGGCGATGACGTGGGTGGGGTCCTGGGTGGGGAGCCCGGTGCCGATGTCGAGGAACTGGGAGATGCCGGCTTCGGCCGCCAGATACCGTACGGCCCGGCTCACGAAGGCACGGTGGGCGCGCACGCCCTCACGGGTGCCCGGCGACAGCGCGATGAGCCCCTTGGCGGCCTCACGGTCGGAGGCGAAGTTGTCCTTGCCGCCCAGTAAGAAGTCATAGATCCGGGCGGGGTGAGGAATGTGCGGATTGATCCTTGCAGCCGGGGCGTCGGCGTACTCCGGATCCTGCGGGTCCGTCTCTTTGCCACTGTGCGTCAAGATCTCTCCCTGATGGATCGGCGACGATCGCCGGGCCTGACGGGGGGCGCGGACGGCCCTCGCCGAGGCATGTGCTTTCAGATGTTTCCTCGCTGCCGGGCCCGGCGTTACGGACGATCCACGCTACGCCGTGACGGCCGCTCCTGAAGCGGGCGCGGCGACGGGGGACGTCACCCCGGTGAGATCTTCCGAGACGGCCCACAACCGCCGCTGGGCGGCCACGTCGTACGACTCCGGGCAGGAGGTGACCGGCCGTGAGGCGGGCGGCGGCTCGCCATCCGGCGGACGCGGGGATGAAAGTTTCACGACATCTCATCGCAATGAGGCGAACGATTCACGGTAGGAACCCAGGCGAAGCGCCGACAGCGTAGTCCCGGGTGGCGAGAGATTCGATCCACGTTCTTGACGCCGGGGCCTTCGTTGATTTGACTCCGCACTGGCGTTACCGACGAATCGATTCGACCATCAACTGATGTTAGCGCTAACACAACTTTTGCCGGGCCCGCGTATCGGCGCCGTCCTGATCGAGAGAAGGCATGATGCTTTTTGGACGCCTGACAAGGCCACTCGCGGCCGGGGCGGGTGCGTTGCTCGCCACAGCCTGCCTGGTCGGCGGTGGCATAGCCCAGGCCGCGACGTCGCAGCCGTGTGACATCTACGCCGCGGGCGGGACGCCGTGTGTGGCGGCGCACAGCACCACGCGTGCCCTGTACGCGGCCTACGACGGCCCGCTCTACCAAGTCAGGCGTTCGTCCGACAACACCAGCCGGGACATCGGGGTGCTGAGCGCGGGCGGGGTGGTCAACGCGGCCACGCAGGACTCGTTCTGCGCCAACACGACCTGCGTCATCACGATCATCTACGACCAGTCCGGCCGCAACAACCGCCTCACGCAGGCGCCGCCCGGCTACTGGAAGGGCCCCGCTCCGGGCGGATGGGACAACCTCGCCGACGCGAAGGCGGCACCGATCACCATCGGTGGGCAGAAGGCGTACGGTGTCCGTGTGGAGCCCGGCACCGGCTACCGCAACAACAACACCACCGGCGTCGCCAAGGGCGACGAGCCCGAGGGCATCTACGCCGTCGTCGACGGCACGCACTACAACCAGTGGTGCTGCTTCGACTACGGCAACGCGCAGACGGATGGCATAGCCGACTCCCCCGCCATCATGGAGACCGTCTACTTCGGCGCCGACAAGCAGTGGGGCTACGGGGCCGGAGCCGGTCCCTGGATCATGGCCGACCTGGAGTGGGGACTCTTCTCGGGGGTGAACGCGGGTTACAACAACATCCCGTCGATCAACCACCGATTCGTCACGGCGATGGTCAAGGGGGAGCCGAACCACTGGGCGATCCGGGGCGGCAACGCACAGTCGGGCGGCCTGACGACCTACTTCGACGGACGGCGCCCCAACGGCTACCACCCGATGAAGAAGGAAGGCGCCATCCTGCTCGGCATCGGCGGCGACAACAGCGTCTCCGGCCGCGGCACCTTCTTCGAGGGCGTGTTGACCTCCGGCTATCCGACCGCCGCCACCGAGGACGCCGTACAGGCCAACATCGCCGCCGCCGGCTACGCGCCGGCGGGCGGCGCCAACCCGCAGCAGGGCGTCCAGATCGTGGGCGGCCAGTCCGGGCGGTGCGTCGACGTGCCGAACAGCAGCACCGCCAACGGCACCCAGGTGCAGTTGTGGGACTGCGGGAGCGGCACCAACCAGCGGTTCACCTCCACCTCAAGCAAGCAGTTGCAGGTGTACGGCAACAAGTGCCTGGACGCCTACGGGCAGGGCACCGCCAACGGCACCCAGGTGATCATCTGGGACTGCAACGGCCAGGCCAACCAGCAGTGGAACGTCAACACCAACGGCACCATCACCGGCGTGCAGTCCGGGCTGTGCCTGGACGCCAACGCGGCCGCCACCGCCAACGGCACGAAGCTCATCCTGTGGTCCTGCAACGGCCAGGCCAACCAGCGGTGGACCCTGCGCAGTTGATCCCGGCCGTTGTTCCCCTCTTCGTCCCATGGCTGCCGAGTGCGGCGAGGCGGCCGTGACGTCGCCCGTTGTCCCCGGGCGACCGCAGCTCACCATGTTGGAGGTCTCGTGTCATCCCCATCGCTCAGCCGCCGTCAGCTCTTGCAGACCGCCGGCGTCGCGGTTGCCGCGTCGGCCGTTGGGCAGGCCGCCGGGGCGTCGGCCGCCGTGGCCGCGGTCGCCCCGGCCCGGGCCGACATCGGCGTGTCGGCCTACCTGTTCGACCTCGGGCAGGTCCAGCTCACCTCCGGCCGCTGGCTGGACAACCAGAACCGCACCCTTTCCTATCTCCGGTTCGTCGACGTCAACCGGCTGCTGTACAACTTCCGGGCCAATCACCGGCTCTCCACCAACGGCGCCGCCTCGAACGGCGGATGGGACGCCCCGTCGTTCCCGTTCCGCACCCACGTGCAGGGGCATTTCCTCACCGCGTGGGCCCAGGCGTACGCCTTGCTCGGCGACACCACCTGCCGGGACAAGGCCACCTTCATGGTCACCGAGCTCGCCAAATGCCAGGCGAACAACGGTGCCGCTGGGTTCGGCGCCGGTTACCTCTCCGGCTTCCCCGAGTCGGACTTCAGCGCCCTCGAAGCGCGCACGCTGAGCAACGGCAATGTGCCGTACTACTGCATCCACAAGACGCTGGCCGGCCTGCTCGACGTGTGGCGCCTGATCGGCAGCACCCAGGCCCGCGACGTGCTGCTCGCGCTCGCGGGTTGGGTGGATCAGCGCACCTCCCGGCTCAGCTCCAGCCAGATGCAGAACATGCTGGGCACCGAGTTCGGCGGCATGAACGCGGTGCTGACCGACATCTACCAGCAGACGGGTGACGGGCGCTGGCTCACGACCGCTCAGCGGTTCGACCACGCGGCCGTGTTCACCCCGCTCGCCTCCAATCAGGACCAGCTGAACGGCCTGCACGCCAACACGCAGGTGCCCAAGTGGATCGGTGCGGCACGGGAGTACAAGGCGACCGGCACCACCCGCTATCGGGACATCGCGAACAACGCATGGAACATGACCGTCAACGCGCACACGTATGTGATCGGCGGTAACAGCCAGGCCGAACACTTCCGCGCCCCCAACGCCATCGCCGGATACCTCAGCAACGACACCTGCGAGCACTGCAACACCTACAACATGCTCAAGCTCACCCGCGAGCTGTGGCTGCTGAACCCCGGCCAGGCGTCCTACATGGACTTCTATGAGCGGGCCCTGTTCAACCACGTCATCGGTGCCCAGAACCCGGCGGACGCCCACGGGCACATCACCTACTTCACCCCCCTGCGGCCCGGTGGCCGCCGTGGGGTCGGCCCGGCGTGGGGCGGCGGCACGTGGAGCACTGACTACAGCTCGTTCTGGTGCTGCCAGGGCACTGGGGTGGAGGCCAACACGAGCCTGGCGGACGCCATCTACTCCTACAACGGCACCACGCTGTTCGTGAACCTGTTCCAGCCATCCACACTGAACTGGTCCCAGCGCGGCATCACGGTCACCCAGACGACGTCCTACCCGGCGAGTGACACCACGACCCTGCAGGTCACCGGCAGCGTCGGCGGCTCGTGGACGATGCGGATCCGCATCCCCGCCTGGACGTCGGGCGCCACCATCAGCGTCAACGGCACGCAGCAGAGCGTCGACACCACGCCCGGGTCCTACGCCACCCTCACCCGCTCGTGGACATCCGGCGACACCGTCACGGTGCGCCTGCCCATGCGCGTGGTCATGAAGGCGGCCAACGACAACGCGAACGTCGCGGCGATCACGTATGGTCCTGTCGTGCTGTCCGGCAACTACGGCAACACCTCGCTGTCGTCGCTTCCGGCCCTGACCACCTCCTCGATCGCCCGGACCAGCACTTCGGCGCTCACCTTCACCGCCACCGCCGATAACGCGACGGTCAACCTGATCCCCTTCTACGATGCGCAGGGGCACAACTACACCGTTTACTGGAATGTCAGCGGGCAGGGCACCGGCGGGACGGGAAGCTACCGGCTGGTCAACGCGGCCAGTGGCCTGGTCCTCGGCATCCAGAACATGTCCACAGCGGACGGCGGTCTCGCGCTGCAGTGGACCGACAATGGCACCGCGGACCACAACTGGGTGATGGTGACCGACGGCAGCGCCGTGCGGTTCCGCAACGTCAACAGCGGCAAGGTGCTGGGAGTGGAGAACATGTCCACCGTCGACGGTGCCCGCATCCTGCAGTGGTCCGACAACGGCACAGCCGACCACCGGTGGACTCTGGTCGACAACGGCGACGGAACCTACAAGATCCGCAACGTGAACAGCGGCAAGCTGCTCGCCATCCAGAACAACTCCACCGCCAACGGCGCCCAGGCCGTTCAGGACTCCGACAACGGAACCGCCGACAACCGATGGCGACTCGTCCGCAACTCTTGAACACCCGCCCAGCGGCCTGCCGCCTTGATTCCGGGCAAAAAGGATTTGATCAAGCGTGGCTTTGTTAGTTCGTAATGGTGGTCGTTGATGGCAGGTGGGGCATCGGCCGCTCCAAGTGGCTAAGAGCACCTGGAGCATGTGCAAGATCTTGCAGAAGGTCAGGCCGCCCCGCAGGCTTTTGGGCTGGTCAAGCGGAGTTCGGTGAGGAACAAACCGGGAGGTCATCCTCGCCGTGGGGTTGCCCTTGGTGCGCTTGCTGCCATGTCGCCAGGTGATGCGGTGCAGCACCGGACGGCCCGCGGCCAGCACCAGCTCGCGCAGGCTGGACGGCTTGCCACGGTACTTGGCCACCGGCCGGCGGCCATGCGGCAGGCAATCAAGGAAGGGGAGGGTGAATCCACCCGCACCGGCACCTACATCATCTGGCGGACTGGCGAGGCTGTGCGGGAGCAGGGTGCGGCGGTCGAACTGCCGTCAAAGCCACGCTCTACCGGCTGCTGGCGAAGCTCACTCAGGGCACGCACGCTCTGGGCACGGCCCGTGCTCGTCGCTCCCGCGCCCATGGGGCGAAGGCGCCGTTCGGCCAATGGACGGTCTTCGCGCCGGGCGAGGTGGTGCAAATCGACTCCACCCCGCTGGACGTGCTGGTCCGTCTCGACGACGGTGTGGTCGGGAAGCGGGCGCTGTCGTTTCTCGCCAACATTTCGCCCCGTATTGATCTCCAGCCGCTGCCGAAACTCACCTACAAGCGCTGCCTTATTTGGAATCTGGACGATCTACCTTGGTCGTCCATGGTGGAGATCATCGGGGACAAGTTCCCCCTGATCGCCGGGCAGGAGCAAGCACGGCGATGGCTGCAGTTCACGGCCAACATTGGACGCGCACCGAACACGGTTACGGCGTACGGCCGGGCCCTTGAGGATCATCTGCGGTTCTGCACCTTGGTCGGTGCCGATCCGGTGACGATACGGGCCGACGTGATCGCCGCGTGGATCGGCGACTTGCACGAGCGGCCGAACCCTCGTACCGCCAAGCTCGTGTACCTCGATTCGGGTACGGGGTTGGCCAATGCCACGATTCAGCAGTACGTGATCGCGGTCCGATCGTTTTACGAGTTTCTCGTCGAAGACGGGCTGCGCGAGCGCAACCCGGTGCGCCGCGGCCAGTCCGGACGGCGGGGCCGTCGCCCTCGGCAAGGCCTGGTGCGCCGGGTGGAGAAAGCGCCGTGGATCCAATGAGTGGGATTGGCAGAAGATCCTCCAGGCCGCCGGCGCCGAGCCGCTACGCAACCGGCTCATGCTCGCCCTGGCTATGACGGTGCGCTGCGCCGTGAGGAACTCGTCCACCTGGAGGTCGGCGACTTCGAGCCCGCCTACTGCCTGATCCACCTGCGCGCGGAGACCACCAAATCCAAGCGCGCCCGGGAGGTCAGTTTCGGCACCGCCACCTCCCGGCTGTTCATGGCCTACCTGGCCGAGCGTCGCCGGCTGGTTGGCCGTATGGCCGGGCGGTTGCTGATCAGCGTGTCGCGACGACGCTTCGTTACATCCATCTCAGCGGCCGCGAACTGGCCGCCAAACTGCACCGGGCCACCGCAGCGATTCAGGCGGACCGGGAGCGCCTACTGGCAACCCTGGTGGAGGATCGATGAACGCCATCAGCTTCGCCGACGACCAGCGAGAGCCGTTGACGCTCGCGGAGCTGTGCCAGAACGTGCGCGGCCAGGACCCCGCGCTCACTCCTGCCGAGCGTGTCGTTCTGGCTCACATCAGCGACTTCGCGCACATCAGCGTCCAGTTCGCCAACCGGGATGCGCTCAGCCGACTCATCGAGCCCATCGAACACGTCGTGACTGCCGCGTGGGCGCCGGCCAAGACGACGGCCGCCCGCAACATCCTGCTCGGCGAGATGCACCGCCGAGGCACCGCTTACTGGTCCTGGGATGAAGACGTCTGGATCGGGCTGGCCGACGGGAACCGGGCTGCTAACAGGAGGTGTCGGTTCCAGCTGGTCGCCTTGGGCTACCTGTTCGGCGGTCACCACCGGCTGCATCACCACGCCGGCATCGTTCAGGTCCGCAAACTCACCGACATGGTGTTCGGACCCACGGCTGTGGATCCTGCCCTAGAAGAGATCCGTTCGACCCTGACCGCTTGGCAGTCGAGCGAGAGTCTCATGTCGTGGCAGGTCACTAACGCGACCATTGACCTGCTGCTCAGCTGCGGCAGTCCGCAACTGGAGCACATCGGCGAGGAACAGTTGCACGCTCTGGTCGAGGACTACCGGGCCGACCGCCCCTCGCGCCGGCAAGGGCTGTTCAAGGTCTCCCGCGTGCTGGCGGACAAGGGGATCATCACGGCGCCGCTGACGAGTAACGGACACCACCGCGGACCCAAGCCGGAGACGCTGGCCAGCGTCCCACCCGAATGGCTGGAGTGGGCGCAACGCTGGCGCAAGCTGGCCACCTGCGAACCGGGCACGCTGCGGACGATGTTCTCGGTGATTCTCGTCGCCGGGCGGTGGGCCGCCGAGAAGCACCCCGAATCGATCGCACCGGATACGTGGACCAGGGACATGGCCGCCGAGTACGTCGCCGATACCCTGCAGGCCACCGTCGGGCAGTGGGCCGGGCACAACCGCAACCAGGTCCGTTTTGGCGAGCCGATCAGCGCCGGCGGCATGGCCAACCGCATCGACAGCCTCCGGAGCTTCTTCTGTGACCTGATTGAGTGGGAGTGGATCAAGCCGAGATTCGACCCGCGCCGGGTGCTCAGCCTGCCGCTGTCGCGGCGGGCCCAACTCGGCCCCAACCCGCGGATCATCGACGACGTCGTGTGGGCCAAGCTCATGGCCGCCGGACTAACCCTGAACACCGAGGACATCACGCCCTATGGCACCCCGGCGGCCAAGGCGGCCGGCTGGCAGGCCAACTACTACCCGATCGAGATGCTGCGCGCCCTGGTCGGAGTGTGGCTGTTCGGCGGCTGCCGCATCGACGAGATCCGCCGACTCGAACTCGACTGCATCATCTGGGATGAAGGCCAAGACCAGCAGACCGGCGAGACGTACCCGATTTGCCTGTTACGCGTCCCGCAGAACAAGACCTCCGGGCCGTTCAACAAGCCTGTCGATCCCGTCGTCGGCCAGCTCATCGAGGCGTGGAAGCTCGTCCGTCCATCCCAGCCCGACATCGAGGACCGCAAGACCCGGCGGCGCCGCCAGCACCTGTTCACCTACCGCGGCCAGCTGATTGGGTCGTCCTACCTCAACGAAAAGATCATTCCCGCGCTGTGCCGCAAGGCCGGAATCCCGGAACAGGACTCCCGTGGAGCACTCACCAGCCACCGGGCGCGAACCACCATCGCCACCCAACTGCTCAACGCACGCGAACCGCTGTCTCTAGCTGACCTGCAGCAGTGGCTCGGGCACAAACACGCCGCCAGCACCCGCCATTACGCCGCGATCCTGCAACGCACCCTGGCCGCCGCCTACAAGAAGGCCGACTACTTCGCCCGCAACGTCCGCACCATCGAGGTCCTCATCGACCGCGAGAGCATCCTGTCCGGCGCCGCCGCCGACGGCGGACAGCCCTGGAAGTACTACGACCTGGGCGACGGCTACTGCACCTATGACTTCTTCGCCAAATGCCCGCACCGCCTGGCCTGCGCCCGTTGTCCGTTCTACCTGCCCAAGCAATCCCACGCCGGGCAGTTGCTGGCAGTCAAGGAAGGCATCGAGCAGATGCTGGAACAGCTCGAGCTCACCGACGACGAACGCCAAGCCCTCGAGGGCGACCGCGACGCTGTTGCCACGCTGGCCGCACGCCTGGCCGATACCCCCACGCCGGGCGGACCCACCCCCAAAGAACTCGGCACCGGGGTGGCTTTCATCCCGTTGACGACTCTACGCGACAGCCTCCCCGGAGGATCGTCATGAGGCCCCATCGTGCGGAGGTTGCCTCAGTCATCCTGGCGAAAGATGATCGCGGCGCCTAGGGCGGCGTTGGCGGGCACGAACATCTCTCCGGTACCGGTGTGGGTGACCGGGATGTCGTTGTCGCGCAGGAGCCGCTCGGTGGCGGCGATGTCGCGTACAGACACTGTGTAGGCGACGAACGCCGGCAGGGCCGCCGGGCGTTCACCTGGCAGCAGGCTGGCGAGCGCCGATGCTGCCACGATGGTGATGTTCGCTCGGTCGAAACGCGTCACCTGGCCATCCCGTGCCTGGCCGAAGTAGGTGCCATAGCGGTGCTCAAGCTCGGGCAACGCCGAGTCGGCGACGCACAGCACACATTCGACCAGCCCGGTGGCGCCGTTGGGATGGTCGGTGTGCTGCTCGTCCTCCAGCGCCTCGACTGGAGTGTTCTCGGCGAATCCGATCCTGCCTTCCGGCACCCGCCCGGCTGGCAGATGGGGATGGGAGATCTCCAGGTAGCGGGCGGGCTCCATCTTGGTCCCGGTGCTGGTCTCGACGGGTCGCTGGATGGCGTGCACGCCACCGTGGCCGACGCCGGCGGCGGTCAGCCGCGCGGCGACGCTGTCGATGTCCGGCGTATCGGCGATCATGATGTGAAGGCCCTGGAAACGCTGGAGCAGGGACGTGATGTTGGCGGCGGTGGCGCGGATGGCCGCCAACAGCCCCGTCAGCTTGTCGTCAGGCACCTGCAGTGGGATGGGGCGGGCTTCGTCGGGCATGCGGCCGGTGTCGTCGATGACGGCTACCAGTTCGATGAAGTTGCGAGGGAAATACACATGGGCGTTGGCCACCCCGAACGGTTCTGCGGGGCCTCCCGCCACGCGCGGGAGGACGGGATAGGCGGGTGCCGGCACGGTGAAGCCGAGCTGGCGGTACCGCTCCATCGCCTGGTTCATGTTCTGCACGATGTGCCCGACGTGATGCAGGCCGTTGACGTCGTCGCCCATAACGGGCCACCTCCGCATCCGAGAGAAATTCGAGAGCTAACTAGCTTTTGAGAGTACACCATCATTTGTGTTGGCGATAAAATTGGTGCATGAGTGACAGCGGGCTACGCGAACGCAAGAAAGCCAAGACCCGGGAGGCGATCCTGCGCGAAGCGTTCAGGCTCTTCCGTGAGCGCGGCTACAACGCCACCACCGTCGAGCAGATCGCCGCGGCCGCCGAGATCTCCCCCGCGACCTTCTTCCGCTACTTTCCGACGAAGGAGCACCTGGTCGCGCTCGATCGCTTTCCGCCTCTCGTCGAGGCCCTGGCCGCTCAGCCGCCGGGCCCACCGGTCGCCGTGCTGCGCAGCGCATTCCGCACGGCGTTCGCCGCCCTGTCCGCCGAAGAGATCGCCGCGGGACACGCACGAGAGGTGTTCGCGGCCACCGTGCCCGAACTGCTAGTGGCCAACCTGCGCAAGAGTCCGGGCGTGATCCGCGAGGTCGGCGAAATCGTGGCGGACAAGGCCGGATGTGCCGCGGACGACCCGCGGATACGCAACGCCATCGGTGCTGTCGTCGGGGTCGTGGCCATGGTCTGGCTCCAATGGGCACAAGATCCCGCTATGGACGGACCCACCGAGATCGACGCGGCGCTGGCGCATCTGGAGTCCGGCCTGGGCCTATAGACCGACCACTCGGGTCCGCCGCGCTACACCCCGAGGCAGTTGGCTTGTCTGAGGTTATTTCTACTCCGCTGGAGGCAGGTCTCACCCAGACCCTCCCATATCTACCTCTGCTATGACGGCGGACGATCATCTACCTCCGCATGATCATCCGGAGATCGTTACCTCATATTCGCAATAACGTGCCCGTTCAGACCAACGGCTGCCGCGCAACCGGGATGGCTACCGCACAGCGATCACCGGCCGAGTCCCTTCTCCGACAGGCGCGGGAACTGGATCCCGACGATGGCGGCACCGCGACACTGCCGGCTGCGCTGTTGCTCTGGCAACTGCGCGAGATGCGAGCCTGTGACTCATACGACGGCGACTGGGTCGACGAGGTCGGCGACGAAGAGGAGGAACCCGAGGAGATCTGGGCGACGGCAATCCAAGCGCGACACAACGAGGCCGTACGGCTGCTGGAACACGTGTTGCGGGCTGATCCGACGAATGCGTCGGCCGCAGTCGGCTTGCTGGCGGTCCGTGAGGCGGACTGGACTTGCCGGCGCCCCGCCGTCGTGCTCGCCGATCGAGGCTATGACCACGACAAGAACCGCCGCCTGATCCGCGAACTGCAGATCCGGCCACTGATCGCCCGCCGCGGCACCGCACACGGCTCCGGCCTGGCCAAACACCGCTACGTCGCCGAGCGGACCCTCGCCCTGCTGTCGCTGATCGCTCCTTCATTTCGACGCCATCGAGGCTCTTCGGCTTGCGGGGCGGAGCGCTCACCTGGTCGAGGAGCTGGTTGGCAGTCCCCGGCAGCTTTCGTCCACCTCGGCTTTCACCTGTTGTGCGCAGACAGACAGCTATGGCAAAGCCAACCCATTGACCACTACCGACTCCAGCGGCAACATGCAGATCACCCACGACCCGCCTCAAATATCACTTCAGCCCCCATCGACAGGTTCATGAAAGCGGTACGCGGAGCATCGAAGGCATGCTGGGCTGCCTCGTTCGCTGTCGTTGGATTCGGGGGTGTCTTCGTGCAGGCTGTGGTGATCGTCGTGGTGGCGGTCTTCTTTCTCGGGATGGGGCTGTTCGGGTTGGCCGCACCCGCCGCGCTGATCAGACCGTTTCGGATAATCGCCGACTCGTCCGAGGCGCGCAATGAGGTTCGAGCGGTGTACGGCGGTTTCGGAGTCGCCGTCAGCGCACTGTTGCTGGTGGCGCTTGCCGATGCAGCTGGAATGCGCACGGGTGTGGTCATCACGGTCGCCGTGTCCCTGCTGGGCATGGCCTTGGGACGGTTGGTGGGGCGGGCGATCGAGCAGCCCGCAGCGTTCTATCCCGTCTGGTGCTACTTCTGGGTGGAGGTCACCGCCGGAGGCGCCTTGTTGGCCAGTGTCATATGACCCTTTCAGGTGACGGGTCCAGGCAGCGGATCGTCAGGTCCTGGGAGAGCAGAGCGCTGGGCGTGAGGCCGAACATGGCGTGGAACGCGGTGCTCAGGTGGGATGGGCTAGCGAAGAAGCCGTCTGCCGCAGCCCGGGTGAGATTGAAGCCCGCCGCCAGCGCCCGCCCGGCGCGATGCATCTGCGTCCACAGCCGGTAGCGGCGGTAGGAAGTACCCGTACCGTCCCTGAACAGCCTCAGGAACCGTGACTCCGACATCCCCAACTCGGCGGCCAGCAGCGCGGCCGGCATGGGCTGTTCGGCGTCGATGAGCCGCCGGGTCGCGGCCGTGATCCGCGGGTCGGCGTACGACGTCCTGGCGCGGCCGGTGGCCTTGGTGATCCAGGCAGTGACCTGCAGCGCAGGAGTGTGCGAAGACAGCTCCGCCGCCCCGGCGAGAAGGTCGTCCTCGTGCCGGTGCTCGACCAGGATCTTCGCCTCGCCGCCCGTGAAGCCGGTGCGGCATGCCTGATCGTCCGCCGAGCCGGGGTCGAGGTAGAGGAACACCATGCGGTCGCTGGACGCCGTGAGCTGGTGGCGTACTCGAGGAGCGACGAGCGCTGTGCGCGCCCGCAGTTCGCCACCAGGCATCAAGTGAACCGTGAAGGGCGCGTCCACGCCCACGGCCAGGCACGCGACCGCGCCGGAGTGCGGTCCCAGCCGCAGGGACGGCCCGGCGTACAGGGCGCGGCCCGGCCACAACCACACCGTGGCCCTGGCGGCACGACGGGTTGGTGAAAGCGCCGACATCACAGTCTCCTGCAGGCTGAACAGCAATCCGAGAACGTTGGAAGGAGAATACGGTGCGCTCCGCTGCCCGCATCATGGGGATGCTGCTGTTCGCCGCCGTGGGACTGCTCAACCTCGCGCCGGGACTCCTGGCACTGGCGCCTTCCCAGCTCGCCACCGCCTACGGAGTCGTGCACACCGACGCGACCAGCGAGCTCTTGCTGCGGCATCGCGCAGTCATGCTGGCGCTGCTCGGCGTCGCGCTCCTGGCGGCGGCCGCCGTACCAAACTGGCGCAGGCCGGTACTGGTCGTCGCCGTAATCGGTAAGACATCCTTCGTCATCCTGGTAGTGACCACCACGGGCGCACACCCGAAACTGACCTCGGTCGCGCTCGCGGACGTGGGGGCGCTGGCCACGCTGACGTTGGCCGCAGTCCTCACCCGCGCATGGACGGCCCACTCACTTCGGCCCGGCGATGCGGCGCCCTGAGCCGCACCGTGTGCCCCTCGTGGACGCCGCCGACGTCCTCCCCGGCCTGGCGCAGCCGCCGATCAAGCCGCGAACGCCACCGGAAACCAGGGCTCGTCTTGCGCAGTAGGGCCGTCGCCCGCCGGGCCTCCCCACTGATCGTGATGCCGACGGCGATGACGCTCGGAGTGATCAGAGCCAGCTTTCCGACGCGTTCTGCCTCGGTACCGTCACCCTGGCTGCGCTGGTCATCTGACTCCGGACCTGATCCAAGAAACAGCTCCTAGGCGCCGCTGTCGCACCAGATGGTCAGGTCGCCTGCTGGAGCAGGGCGGTCCGCTCGCTGCTGTGAACCGTTGCCTCGATGCGGTGCGTGGCAGCCGGCTCGTGTCGAAGCCGCCCGGTGACTTCGGAGGGGTTCAGTAAGGCGTAGTACGGCACGGCGCGCTCCCGAGTCAGTGCTGTGATCATGTGCGCACCTCCGGGGCAGCGCCCCCCACACGCATCGCCTCCTGGACGTCGTCCGGGTCCAGGACCGTGAGCGCACGTGCTGCCGTCCAGTTGGGGACGACGTTCGCCTTGGCCGCCTCGAGGTAGTCACTGACCAGGCGGACCAAGACGTCGCGCAGTGCGCCGGCAACGTCCAGGAGAGGAGAGGAGAGGAGCCGAGTGGACACGTTTGAACATGTCATCGGGGGCAGGGGGATCTTGTGACTGTCACGCTCGCGCTGGCGGGTGACACGATGCTCGGCCGTGGCGTCGCGGACCTGCTGGCCAAGTCCAGCGACCCGGACATGTACATCTCGGACGGCGTCCGAGGGTACCTGTCCGAGGCCGATGCCATACTGCTCAACCTCGAGTGCTGCATCTCCGATCGCGGCAGCCCGTGGTGCGCGCCTGGCAAGATCTTTCATTTCCGCGCCCCGCCGCAGGGCGTCGATCTCCTCGCCGAGCTCGGCGTCACCTGCGTCACGATGGCCAACAACCACGCGCTGGACTACGGCTACGACGCGCTGCTCGACACCTGTAGGCATCTCGAGCACATGGAGATCGACACGGCGGGTGCGGGCGCCACCCTGGACCAGGCGCGCGAGCCGGTCACCCTCGCTGTACGGGGGATGCGCATCGCCGTCATCTCCGTGACCGACCACCCGGAGGACTATGCGGCCACCTCCGACCAGCCCGGGGTCGCCTACGCCGACCTTCAATCCGGCGTCCCTGACTGGCTGACGGACACCGTGGCGAAGATGCGTGAGGAAACGGATGCCGTGCTGGTCAGCCCTCACTGGGGTCCCAACATGACGGCCGCGCCGCAGCCGTACATCCGCGCCGCGGCCACGATTCTGGCCGACGCCGGGGCGACGCTGATCGCCGGCCACTCCGCGCACATCGCGCACGGGGTCGCACCGCCGGTCCTGTACGACATGGGGGACTTCCTCGACGATTACATGGTGGACCCGGACCTGCGCAACGACCTGTCGCTGCTGTTCCTGGTGACCATCGACGAGCTCGGTCCCGTACGGCTGCGCGCCGTGCCGCTCAAACTCGACTACTGCCGCACCGTCCTGGCGGAAGGCCGGGAACGCGCCTGGCTCAGCCGGCGTTTCATCGACGCCTGCGAGACGTTCGGCACGGCTGCCACCACGGAGGACGGCCTGCTCATCGTGGATCTGCGGTCCAGGAAGGGAGGATGACCGCCTGAAGGAGGTTCAGTCGTGCATCGTGGTGTGTTCGCCGACCAGCGGGACGAACTGGGCCGGTGTGAGGGGGCGCAGCCGGGTCAACCGGCCCTGTCGCTTGGTGTAGAGCGTGACGATATCGGCCACCTCGCTCGTCATCGGCATGACGAGCCGGCCGCCCTCGGCCAGTTGTGAGGCCAGCGGCGGGGGCACCGAAGGAGCGGCGGCCGACACGATGACGGCCTCGTAGGGCGCATGGGCGGGCAGGCCGGCGGTGCCGTCGCCGACCAGCACCTCGACGTTGGTGACGCCGACCCCCGCGAGGTTGGCCTGGGCGTGTTCGGCCAGGTCGGGATGACGCTCCACGGAGTAGACCCGGCGGGCCAGCCGCGCCAGCAGGGCGGTCTGGTAGCCGTACCCGGTGCCGATCTCCAGGACGGTCTCCGTGCCCGAGAGCCGCAGAACGTCGATCATCTGGGCGATCAGGGACGGCTGCGAGGTCGGCTGCCCGTGGCCGATCGGGATCGGCTCGTCGAACTGGGCGCGCACAGCAGAACGCGGCGGGACGAACCGATCGCGCGGCGTGGCGGCGAAGGCGGCCAGCAGCCGGGGATCGGTCATCCCCATCCCCCGGATCACCTCCACCAGCGTGCGCATCGCCGGTCAGCTCTCGCCCTCGGACAGGCTCGTCACCGAGCCCTCCAGGAACACCTCGCTGATGGCCCGGACCGGCAGCGGAGCGCTGGACAGCACGACCAGCCTGCTCGAGGGGATGCTCGCCGGGTTGGGCAGCGTGTCGGTGATGATGAGCTGAGCCAGGCCGGCCTGCTCCAGCCGCTCGACCGCGTCATCGGAGAAGACCCCGTGCGTGGCGGCCGCGATGACCTGGGTGGCGCCGCGGTCGGTGAGGGCCTGGGGCGCCCGCACCAGGGTGCCTCCGGTGCCGATCACGTCGATGATCACGCGGGCCCGCCCGGCCACCACATGGTCAGCCGGTCCGTGTCCACGTGCCGGGTGACGTGCTCGGCGAGCAGGGGAAGGGCGTGCAGGTGGTCGACGGGGCCGTCGAAGGAGCCCTGGATCTGCGCGAGATCCGGGTACGCGACCGGAGAAGAGCATCAGCTTCTTCTCTCCGGCCTGCTTGATCCCCGTCACGGCCTCCCCTTTGCCGTTGGAGCGCCGTACATCGGCCCGCGATGTCAGTGCCTACCAGCGCGGCTACCCCAGCCCATCGGCCGCTAACAGCCCACCAAGCATGGTTGCGGGCGTGGCCCGCCCGGGTAGCCGCGGGCTGTTCGGAGGGGGTGGGTCTCCGTCGAATCCGAATGTGGATGATCGACGCCTGTACCAGCGAACGTGGTCGTGACCAGGCGAAGGTCATCGCCCCAGATCTCGCCAAGAGGATCGCCGGGCGAGCAGGTCACACGCTCGACGCGGACCTCACAGGGTCATGGGCCGCCGCGCTGATCCGGAAGGTGCTCGAGGGACGTCCCCCGAGATGCGCGCCCTGTATGAGGCTGTTGAGCGGGAGGTGCCGGTAACCTCTCCAGGATTTCTCGCCGCCGCCGAAAGGCCGCCGCGCTGTCTGACAAGACCCTGCACGCCGAATGGGCCGCGCGAGCCCTCCAACCGTCGGCCTTCTACCAGCCGCAGGCGAGGAACGACGCCGGTGAGCGACGCTGCCACCACCGGCGAAGCCTCGATCGAGGTCCAGCCGACCGCGGGGAGAAGCGGGGCGGTCGCGCGCGGCTAGCGCTTCGCCCTGCGGAGAGCGGCTCGGGCCCGGACCGCCATGGCCTCGTCGACCATCTCGCCCTCGAAGGTGATCGCGCCCGCTCCGCGTGCCTGAGCCTCGTCCACGGCGACGATCAGACGCTCGAAGCGGGCGATCTCCTCCGGGTTCGGCGAGAAGACGGCGTTGATGACGGCGACGTGGGAGGGATGGATGGCCATCATGCCTTCGTAACCGAGCGAGCGGTTCTGCTCGGCGAAGGCACGCAGCCCGTCGAGGTCGCCGATGGTGGTCCACAGGCCGGCGACGGGGCAGGGCACGCCCGCCGCCCGGACGTCCAGCAGCACGCGCGAGCGCAGGGCGAGGGTCTCGGTGCCGGACGGGCTCCACCGGTAGCCGACCGCGCGTTCGACGTCGCCGCCCCTGCCGGTGACCGCGCCCAGGTAGGCGACGCGCGGCGCCGCCCGGCCGATGTCGCGGGCGTCGTGGAGGGCGGCCGCGCTCTCCAGCAGCGGCACCAGGGCGAGGTGTCCGTCCGGCAGGCCGTGTTCTCGTTCGCACCAGCTCAGCAGCCGATCGGCGAGCCGCACGTCGTCCGGGCCGGCCACCTTCGGTACGACCACGCCGGTCAGGCGGGCGTGGGCGACGGCCCGCAACTCCTCGGCGGCCGCCCAGCTGTCGAGGGGGTTGATCCGGACGAACAGCGCCATGTCCCCGGTGTGAGCGGCGACGGCCGCCGCCACCTGTCGCCTGGCCGCGGGCTTGTCCTCCGCCGGGACGGCGTCCTCGAGATCGAGGATGGCGGCGTCCGCCCCTGCCGCTTCGGCCTTGGCCAGCCAGCCGGTGCGGGTGCCCGGGACGAAGAGCAGGGAACGCAAGGGGGGACGCTCAGATGACACCACGCTTCTCCAGATCCTCGACGTCCTCGCCGGTCAGGCCGAGCCATTCGCGGTAGACGAGGTCGTTGTCCTGCCCCAGGGCGGGCCCGGTCCGCCAGACCTGTCCGGGCTCGCGGCGGAAGTGGGGGAGGGCGGCCTGCATGCGGACCGGCCCCAGGTCGGGGTCGTCGATGGTGACGATGTCGCCGCGCTCGGCGTAGACGGGGTCGGCGGCGATGTCGGCGGCCGAGAAGATCCGGGAGGCCACCACCTCGGCCTCGGCGAACGCGCGCAGGCACTCCTCGGTGCCGCGCCCGGCGACCCAGGCCCGCAGCTCCTCGTCCAGTCGTTCACGTCCGGCGAGCTGCTGGGCCGTGGTGGCGAACTCGTCCTCCGGCAGGCCCAGCAGGCGGACCACGTTCAGCACGGAACGCAGCGTCGCGGACGTCACCGTGATCCAGTCGCCGTCGCGCGACCGGTAGGTGTTGATCACGGCGGCAGGAGCGACGGCGAGCTGGTTGCCGGACCTGCCGGGCGTCACGCCGAGCTGGTCATGGGCGATGACCTGCCACTCGACCAGCCGGAAGAGCGGCTCGAACAGGGCCAGGTCGATCCACTCGCCGTCGAAGCCGGGATCGTCGGAGCGCCGGTGCAGGGCGGCGAGCACGGCGTAGGCGCCCATCAAGCCGGTCACCGCGTCTCCGTGGGAGAACCCCGTGTGCACCGGCGGTCCGTCCGCAAAGCCGGTCAGGTGGACGACGCCGCTGCGAGCCTCGCCGACCTTTCCGAAGCCGGGCGCGTCGGCCAGCGACGACGTCGCACCGAACCCGGAGATCTGCAGCAGTACGGCCCGGGGGTTGAGCCGGTGCACGGCCTCCCAGTCGAGTTCCCAGGCACGCAACCGGGAGGCGCGCAGCGTGACGATCACGACGTCGGCCCAGGCCACGAGGCGGTGGGCGACACGCCGGCCGTCGGGGTCGTGCAGGTTCAGGGTGACGGAGCGCTTGTTGCGGCCGGCGACCTTGAACCACAGCGGCACCCCGTCACGGGTCGGTCCCATCGCGCGGGCGGCGTCGCCGGTCCCCGGCGGCTCCACATGGACGACATCCGCGCCCTGGTCGGCCAGGAGGGAACCGGCCAGCGGCCCGGCGACCACGTGGGCGAACTCCACCACCTTCAGTCCGCGCAACTGCCCGCGCTGTTCAAAGGCCACGCATGAACTCCTTCGTCCTGTTTGACGGAATTCATCGTGCCTTGCGCGAGAAATGCAGGTCTAGCAGAGATGCTGGATAAATTCATGCTGTTTCCGCATCACCAGGCGATCCAGGACGCGCCCGGTGGCACCTCGCGCCCGTCGACGCGTGCCTCCTCCAGCACCTCCAAGAACGCGGCGGCGGCGGGCGGCAGCGTCCGGCGGGCACGGACGACGACGTCCAGCCGCCGCTCGACCACGGGACCGACGAGGTCGCGCTGCACCACGCGCCCCGGCCCCAGCAGGGGCAGCACCAAGGCCGGCAGGGCCGACACGCCCAGCCCGGCGGCGACCAGGCCCCCCAGGGTCGCCACGTTGCTCGCCTCGGCGGCCGGTGCGGCAGTGGCGCCCGCCTGGGCGAAGGCCGCGTCGGTGAGCCTGCGGACGCTGGACTGCGGCCCCACCGCGAGAAAGGGTTCGGTGGCGAGATCCTCCCAGGTGAGCTCGTCGCGGTCGGCCAGCGGGTGGCTCTCGGGCAGCACGGCCCGGAACCGGTCGCGGATCAGCGGGCGGTGGTCGAGCCGGTCGGAGGCCGCGCCGATGGTGGTCACGGCGAAGTCGGCGTCGCCCGACAGCACCCTGCCGATGACGGCCCGTTCCAGGCCGTCCATGATGCGCACGGTCACCTCCGGCCGCTGCCGCCGGAACGCCGAGACCAGGCGGGGCAGCAGCACGGCGGCCACCGACGGCAGGGTGGCCATGGCCATCACGCCCGACTCGCCCGACAGATAACGCCGCAGCTCCTTCATGCCCGACCGGTGGGCGTCGACGATCTGCTCGGCGACGCGCAGCGTCTCCTCCCCGGCCGCGGTCAGCTGCACGTTGCGGGTGTCGCGTTCCAGCAGCCGCACGCCGAGGAGGCGCTCCAGATCGGCCACCGCCCGGCTCAGTGTCGACTGCGAGACCCGCAGCTGCGCGGCGGCGGCGGTGAAGCTGGCTTCCCTGGCTACGGCGAGATAGGCGGTCAGCTGCCGCAGAGTGGCGTCCACGCGCCAACTCTTGCGCAAATCGCATGGATAAATCCACCCCTGATCGTGGACGCGAAACACCGGCCCTCGGAAACTTGCCCGTAACCTCCCGCCCGCGAAAGGACCGCGATGATCGCACTCCTCGGCTTCCTCACCATCGGCGTGTTCCTGGTGCTGACCATGACCAGGAAGGTGTCGGTCCTCACCGCGCTGGTGCTCGTGCCGATCGTGGCGGCGCTCGCCGGCGGCTTCGGCAGCGAGGTGGGCAAGATGACCCTCGACGGGCTGATCAAGGTGGCCCCCACCGGCATCATGATCGCCTTCGCGGTTCTGTACTTCAGTTTGATGATCGAGACGGGCCTGTTCGATCCGCTGATCCGCGGGATACTGCGAGCGGCCAAGGACGACCCGCTGCGCATCGCCATGGGCACAGCGGTCATCACCATGTGCGTGGCTCTGGACGGCGACGGCGCCTCCACCTTCCTCATCACCGTCTCGGCCCTGCTGCCCGTCTACAAACGGCTCGGGATGAGCCCGCTGGTGCTCACCGGCGTCGTCGCGCTGGGCGCAGGTGTCATGAACATGGTCCCCTGGGGAGGCCCCACGGCGCGTGCCATGGCGGTGCTCAAGCTCGACAGCTCGCAGGTGTTCACGCCGGTCCTGCCCGCGATGGCAGCCGGCATCGCTTGGGTGCTGGTGGCCTCGTACCTGATCGGACGCAGGGAACGGAGCCGGCTGGGCACGGTGTCGCTGCCCGAGCAGCCGCAGGTCGTCGGCGACGGGCCCGGGACGCCGCTCGCGCCGCCGCGGCGTCATCCGGCTCTGACCGCCTTCAACCTGGTGCTGACCCTCGTCCTGCTGGTCGCGCTGGTGCTGCAGTTGATGCCGCTGCCGGTGCTGTTCGTCGTCGGCTTCGCCATCGCGCTGGTGGTCAATCACCCCACCTGGGACGAACAGCAGGAACTGCTGGAGAAGCACGGCAAGAGCGTGGTGCTGGTCACCACGATGATCTTCGCGGCGGGCGTGTTCACGGGCATCCTCACCGGCACCAAGATGATCAACCAGATGGCCGCCACCTTCGTCGACGTCATCCCGGATTCCCTCGGCGGGCATCTGCCGGTGCTGGTGGCGATCACCAGCATGCCGCTCAGCCTGGTCTTCACCCCTGACGCCTACTACTTCGGCGTGCTGCCCGTACTGGCACAGACCGCGGGAGGATTCGGCATCGAGTCGGCCGAGATCGCGCGCGCCGCCATCCTCGGCCAGATGACCACCGGCTTCCCCCTCAGTCCGCTCACCGCGGCCACGTTCATCCTCGTCGGCATGAGCGGCGTGCAACTCGGGCAGCACCAGCGCTTCATCTTCGGCTGGGCGTTCGCCACCACCGCCGTCATGACCGTCGTCGCGCTGCTGACCGGCGCCATCTCACTCTGAGGAGCACTCCATGACATGCGCACGCACGCTCGCCGCGCTGTCCGCCGCCGCGCTGATATCGCCGTTCCTGGCGTCAGCGCCGGCCGCCGCCGGCACCGACCCCTTCCTCTCCTACGACAGGCCCGCCACGTACGAGGTCCGCACCGAACGGGTGCCCGTCCCGCTCCGCGACGGCTCCCACCTGGCCTGCGACCTGCACCGCCCCGCCGCCGAGGGCCGCTTTCCCGCCATCGTCCACGACTACACCGCCTACGACGATCTCGACAACCTCGCCCTGGCCGCGGCCTACTTCGTCGCCCGCGGCTACAACGTCGCCGCCTGTAACGCCCGCGGCTCCGGCGATTCTCCCGGCCATCTCGACCCCTTCAGCGGCCAGGAGCAGCGCGACAACTACGACCTCATCGAATGGCTGGCCGTCCAGCCCTGGTCCACCGGCAAGGTCGGACAGATGGGCGTCAGCTACGGCGCCCACGCATCCCTGCTCGTCGCCGTCAACAAGCCTCCCCACCTGACGGCGATCATTCCGATCGAAGGAATCAGCGACTGGTACGAGAACACCATCTACCGGGGCGGCATCTACTCGGCCAGAATCCGCGACTGGCAGCGCTCCACCGCTCCCGACACGTTGACGACCTACGCCCGGCATCCGCTGTATGACGACTTCTGGCGCGAGCGCAGCGTCAAGGCCCGCTGGAAGAACTTGGACATCCCGGTCCTGGAGATCGCCGGCTGGTACGACCGCTACCGCCAGGGCATGATGGAGAACTTCCAGGCCCGCCCGCGCAACGTCTGGCTGGTGGCCGGGCCGTGGCAGCACGGCCTGCCCTACGGCCAGCCCGCCGACATCGGCTTCGGGCCGTACCTGGCCTGGTGGGACCGCTGGCTCGGCGGACGCCGGGACGCTCCGCTGCCCACCGCCAAGGTCACCTCCTACGAGATCCCCAGCCCCGGCGCCGGGACCGGCTGGAAGCGGTTCTCCACCTGGCCGCCGCGCGGCGCCCGGCAGGAGCGGCTCAGCCTCGCCGCCGACGGCACGCTGAGCAGCAGCCCATCGGCCGCCACCACCCGCGGCTTCACGGTCAACACCGAGACCACGCCGGCCTCCCCGTACGAGAAACTCACCTTCCAGACCCGGCCCCGCCAGGGCGACCTGGTCCTGGCGGGCGAGGTCACCGCGAAGGTACGAGCGGCGTTCACCGCCACCGACGGCAACATCGCCGTCATCGTCGAGGACGTCGCCCCCGACGGCACCTCGAATCGCATCACCCAGGGCTGGCTCAAGGCCAGCCACCGCTTCGGCCACGACCGCGCGGTCCCCGTGCGCCCCGGCACGGTCTATGACCTCGACATCCGCACCTGGCCGACGCACTACCGACTGAGCGCCGGGCACAGCCTGCGCGTCACCATCAGTAGCGACGACCACCCGGAGATCGACTCCGACGCCCCCGCAGGGCAGGTCAGCCTCCGTCTCGGGCGCGGCGGCACTGAGATCCGCCTGACCACGTACGAGGACAACCGCTAGGACTCCAGCCGCACGCAGCCGTTGAGGAGGCGTTGTTGTCGCTGGTGATGGCAACGGCGGGCACGGGCTTGTGCCCCCTGTGTGGCGAACGGGGGCCGGTTGCCGGGCGGCGAGGAAGGCCGGATGGGGGCGTCGGGCAAGGCCACACCGCTCGCGAAACGCTACGACCGGGATGGTCCGCGGGCCGATACCGGGCCTGGTGCCGTCCTCGTCATGGTGCGGCGGGAGGCCGATGGTCAGCGGGTGGCTCGGGCAGTAGGGGCGCGACGGTGGGGATGCGGAGTCGTTCGACGGCGTCGCGGGCTTCTTCGTCGGGGCGTACGTCGTAGCCGAGGGTGGTGCTGGGGCTGGCGTGGCCGGCCAGGCGGGCGGTCATGATCGCGTCAGCCTGCGGCAGGAGGTTGGAGATGAAGGTGCGGCGCAGGTCATGGGGCCGGACCGGGGTGGTGGCGGCCTGTTCGGTGCGTTTGGCGAGGATGTCGCGTACGGCCTGGGGGTTCATCTGCCAGGGGCGGCCGTCGGGGGTGGTGCGTACGGTGCCGCCGCGGGTCAGGCGCGGGAACAGCGGCCCGCGGTGGGTGCCGCGGCGGGCGAGCCAGGCCTCCAGGCGGCGGGCGGCGAAGGTGTTGACCGGGATGCGGCGTTGTTTGTCGCCCTTGCCGATGACGGTGAGCATGCGCCGGGCCCGGTCGTAGTCGGCGTACTGCAGGGCGACCAGCTCGGCGCGGCGCAGGCCGCACGCGTCCAGCACGGCGATGACGGCCGCGTCGCGCAGCCCGGCGCCGGTGACGACGCCGGCGGGTGAGAGGTCGGCGTCGCAGGCGGCGATGAGCGCGCCGATGACGGTGTCCGGGACGTGCTGGCCGGCCGGCTCGCGGTGGCCGGTGAACGGGGCCAGGGCGACGGCCCGCTGATGGTCGTCGGTGCTGAGCAGGCCGAGTTTCCACGCCTCCTTGAGTACGCCGCGCAACGCGGCCAGGTGTTTGTTGCGGTAGGCGGGCGACCAGTCCATCTGGTCGATCTGCTCACGGATCCAGGCGGTGTGCTCGTAGCGCAGGTGGTGCCAGGGCTGACCCTGGCCGCTGACGGTGGCGTCGTCGAGCGGGTCGCCGGTCAGCATGCGGGTGATGTGGTCCAGGCAGATCCGCATGGCGCGGCGGGAGTCGGCGCTGCCCAGCCGCCCCAGGTAGAGCAGATAGGGGTCGCGGGCGGGCGCGACCACAGCCACGGCGGCCGGCGCCAATCCGGCGGCGGAGGTGGGGAAGGCGGCCGTGGGAAGCGGGCGGGATCCCTGCCCAGGGGTCAGCTCGGAGTCGATCACGGAAGCCACCCTAGCAGAGTTGATCTTTGAGAACTCCACTTCTCAGTGATCATAAAGAAAACACATGTGCGATATGCGGATCAGTCAATCTCTGCGCATGTGATGATGCTAAATTGCATCCGTGAAGGAGATCAGCTTCGACGCCGGCGGATCGAGTGGCACTCCCCTGGGTCAGGACCAAGCCGACGCATTGCCCGCTCTGCCGCCCACATCGCCGGGCGGACTGGACGAGGTCCCGCCACCCTCGGCAAGCCCGAGCGGGGAGGAGCCGCCCCGCGGCGGCCGGGGTCACACCCGCGAGTGTCTGGCCCGGGTCACCGACGATGTCCTGCGCCAGTGCGCCCGGCCCGGCTGCGGCCGCGCCAAGCCCGAGCGCGAGCCCGGCAAGGGCGGCCGCCCCAGCAAGTACTGCTGCAAGCTGTGCGCCAACGAGGCCAGCCGCGCCGCCGACAGTGCTCCCGCCGCGGTGGCCACGCACACCGCCGTCAGCGCCTTCGCCGCCGAGGCCGGCCAGATCCGCGCCGCTCTGCACCAGCGCGACGCCCGGCTGGCCGCAGAACGCGAGGACCTGCACCGGCTGGACGAGCGCCTCACGCAGGTCTGGGACGCTGTCGCCACCCAGCTCGGCCAGGCCGAGACGAGCGTGCAGCAGGCCGAGCAGGACGCCGAACAGGCCCGGACCTCCATGCGTGCCGCCCTGGCAGCGCAGCGCACAGCCGAACAGGAACGCGACGCCGCCCTGCGCGCCCAGCAGGAGGCCCTGCACGCCCAGCGCGAGGCCGAGCAGCACCGCGACCGCATCCACGGCGAGGCCCGTGCCAACGCCGAACGCCTCGGCGTGCAGATCGGCCGACTCACCGCCCAACTGCACGACGAGCAGGCCCTGACCGGACGCCAAGCCGAGCAGCTTCGCACGCTGGAGGGCGAGGTGTCCCGCGTCACGGACCTGGCCGAACAACGCGCCGCCGCCCTGGCCGAGCGCGACCGTCAGCTCTCCCAGGCCCACGCCGAGACCCGCCGCCTGACCGAGCACCTCGAACAGGCCACCGCGCACCTGACCGCCACCCGGCAGCAGCTCGACCAGGCCACCGCGAACGCCGAGCAGGCCCGCGCCGAAACCCGCGCGGTCCGCGACGACCTGGCCGAACGGCAACGCCGCTTCGACGAGGACCGCGACCGGCTCCAGGCCCAACGCGACCAGGCCCGGCTGGCCCAGGCCACGGCAGAAACCCGGCTGGAGATGGCCGACCGCGAGCTGCAGACCCTACGCCGCCAGCTCGCCGCTGCGCAGGCGGCCACCGGCCTGGTGGTGCCGCCCCTCGCCGACGTCGATGGCCGGCCCGGCGTACGCCTGCCTGCCGGAGGCTTTCACGCCGTCACCCTCCAGGACGGCGTCGTGATGCTGCACCACGACGACAGCGTCACTCCCCTCGCCGACGTACTCCAGTCGCCGGCACAGGCCCGAGCACTGAGCGCTGCCCTCCTGGCCGTCACCGCCCCGTCATCCGATTGAAGGCGCGGCAAGGCCGTGCCTTCAAGATGCAACCGCCGCTCCCCCGATCGCCTGGCCACCGCGCCACTTCGTGAAACGAAAGGGCATCCCCAGGTGAGCACCGACAAGCGACCCGACACATCCGACGGCGACAGCCCACCGGAAGGCCACCGGAAGGCCACCGCAGCCAGACGGTGCACGGCGACTGGCCGAACGTGCCGTCCTCGCCGACGCCGCGCTCGCAACACAAGGGCAGGCCCCGTCACCGTGATGCGTGCCCGTCGACATCGTCCCGCTGCCGTAGGTTCTCCGCCCGGCCGACCGGGGCTGCCGTAGGCCCTCCTTCGCCTCGCGGCCATGCACAGCAAAGTCTCTGTCGTGCTGTCCTGTGCCTGGCCGGCTCTCGTTCCGGGCTGGGATGAGTTCTGTCGGGACGCCCGGCACCGTTCCTCGCTCGGACACGAGGAGCACCTCGCGCGTGGTGGTTGTTGCCCGGACGAGCCCGGGTGCGTTCGCCGGTCGCCGCCGTCGTCAAGGAGCTCCTGGCCGCGCCGACGGTCGCCCCGCCCGAGGTCCAGGAGTTGCGCGCGGAGACCAGCCGGCGGTCGACCGCCGGGCAGGACGTGCCAGAGACGTCAGCCGAAGACGCGGTCGCGGGCCAGGTCCAGGGCGGTCAGCACGGCGCCCTGCAGCACCGCGTTGCCCGTGACCGTGCTGGCCCGGACCTCCGTGGGCGCCGGGGCCAGGGCGCGCAGGTGGTCGGCCACCAGCTCGGCCAGTTCGTCCCCACCCTCATGCCCCGTCGTCCCGCCGAGGACGACGAGCCCGGGGTCAAGGAGGGTGGCGAAGGCGAAGGCGCCCTGGGCGATCCGCCGAGCCAGCTCGTCCCGGTCGAATCTCCGTATGGACTCGGCGTTCAACAGCTCGCAGAACGCCACACCCCCGACCTCCAGGAACCCGATCTCCCCCGCCCCGCCCGACGCCCCCCGGCGCAGCCGGCCCTCGAGCACGACCGCCGCTCCCACCCCGTCGTCCAGCCAGAGGAGCACGAAGTCCTCGCTCCCGGCGGCGGCTCCCGTGCGGAGCTCGGCGATGGCGGCCAGGTTGACCTCGTTCTCCAGGATCACGGGCACGCCCAGGCGCTCGCGTACGGATCCCATCGTGCCGCGCCGCCACCCGGGCACGTCGTTGGGCGACACCAGTTCCCCGTCACGCGGATCAACCAGCCCCGGCGCCCCGACCACGACCGTGTCCAGCGCGCGCCGCCCCACCGCGCCCCCTACCACCTTCGCGATGAGGGTCGCCAGGTCGGCTCTCGCGCCGATCGTCGTACTCGCCTCGCTGACCACTCGTCCGGTGATGTCGGCGACCGTGACGTTGACGGCGTCGCGCCGTACGTCCACCCCGGCCACGTGGGCTCGGTCCGCCACCAGCCCGTACAGGCGCGCGTTCGGGCCTCGCCGGTCCTCGCCGCTCTCGCCCGTGACCTCGACGAGGCCGCCCGTCATGAGCCGTTCGATCAGGTCGGACACGGTGGGCCTGGACAACCCGGTCAGCGTGCGGAGCTGGGGCGCGGTCAGCGGCCCGTGTTCCAGCAGCAGGTCGAGGGCCAGCCGGTCGTTGATCGCTCGGGCCAGGGCAGGGGTGGCGGTCTTCACGGTCCTCATAATAATCAGGGACCCTTCCTAAAACCTCTTTTCATCAGGAAGCCTGCCTGATAATTTCCGAGCCATGAGTCATCACCGCGCCATCGCGGCCGTCTTCGTCACGCACGGCGCCGTTGCCGGCAGCCTGTCCACGCGCATCCCCTGGATCCAGGAGCACCTGCACCTCAGCCCGGGCGCCCTCGGCCTCGCGCTGCTGTGCCCGTCGATCGGCGCCTTCGTGGGCATGCCGATGGCCGGCCGCCTCGCCTACCGCTTCGGCAACCGCGCGGCCACACGCGTCCTCCTCGCGCTGTGGTGCGCGGGCCTGGCCCTCCCCGCGCTCTCGCCGTCGCCCGTGTGGCTGTTCGGGGCGTTCCTGCTGTTCGGGGCATCGGCGGGCATGTGCGACGTCGCGATGAACGCGCACGCCGTCCTCCTCGAACGGCATCTCGGCCGCTCGATCATGTCGGGACTGCACGGCATGTGGTCCGTCGGCAGCCTGGCCTCCGGCGGACTCGGCGCCCTGGCCGCCCACGCGGGCATCGACGCCCGGATCCACCTCGGAGCCATGTCGCTCGCGTTACTCGGCCTCGGGGCGGTGGCCGGGCGCGGTCTCCTCCCCGACAACGGGATGACGGGTTCGGTACGCGACGCGCCCGCGCCGCGGCGCTTCGCGCTCCCCACGCGAGGGATCCTGGCGATCGGGCTGGTGGGGTTCTGCGCGACGTTCGCGGAGGGCGCCAGCTCCAACTGGTCCGCCGTCTACCTCACCGCCGTCACCGACGCCGGCCCCGGCTTGGCCGCCGCCGGATACACCGTCTTCATGCTCTGCATGGCGAGCACGCGGCTGCTGGGCGACCACGTCATCCGCCGGATCGGTCCGGCGGCGACCGTCAGGGCGGGCGGTGCCGTGGCGGCGGCCGGCGGCGTCCTCGTGGTCGCGGCCCGCACACCCGCGCTCGGCATCGCCGGGTTCGCCCTGATCGGACTGGGGATCGCGGTGATCGTGCCGCTCGTGATCGCGGCGGCGGGCAACGCGGGCACGACTCCGGGCGAGGGCGTGGCGGGCGTGGCGACGATCACGTACCTGTCGGGCCTGATCGCACCGGCCGTGACGGGCTGGGTGGCGGGCGCGCTCAGCTACCCCGCCGCGTTCGCGCTGATCACGTGCGTGGTCGTGCTGCTGACGCTGCTCGCCCCGGTCCTGCGTCCCTCCCGAACCTCACCCTCACAAGGGGCCGTTCGTGCCGACGCCTGACCCCGGCGACCCGCTGATCGACGAGGCCCTCGTACGCCGCCGCCCATATCGCCACAGACCCGCTGGGCAACCTGACGGTCGCCTACGCCCGCGCCGGTGAGGCAGGGAATTCCCCGCCTCACCGGGCCTGACATACGCGCCCTGGGAGCCGCCCCCGGGGTGCTGCTCATCCGGTCACGTCCGGAGTTCGCGCAGGTATTTCGCGAACCCCTCCAGGCCGTCGATGTTGCGCGGCCCGCTGATGCCCTCGTTGTAGTCGAGAACGTGGAAGCGGTTGTTCACCACGGCGGGCAGCTTGCTGGTGGTGGGGAACTCCTTCAGGAACCGGATCTTGTCCGCGGCGGGCTTGTCCCCGTAGTCCAGGATGACGATGACCTCCGGCTTGGCCTCGACCACGGCCTCCCAGGTGACCTCACCCCAGCGCGCGTCCAGGTCACCGAAGACGTTACGGCCGCCGGCGAATCGGATGATGTCCGTGGGCGGCACCTGGCTGCCCGCCGTGAACGGCTTGTCGGTGCCCGAGTCGTACAGGAAGACGGGGACCGGCTCGCCCTCGGGCGCCTGAGCCTGGACCGCTTCGACGCGCTTGCGGTAGCCGGCGATCAATTCCTGGGCCTTGGCCTCGACGCCGAAGATCTTGCCGAGGCGTTCGAGGTCGGTGTAGAGGGCCTCGAACGGCGTCACCCGCTCGGGGTATCCGGGGTAGTTGAAGCACGACTCGGTGTGCATGAAGCTCTGGATCTTCAACCCATCGAGGATCTCGGGGGTGATGCCGCGCTGGTCGCTGAAGCCGGAGCGCCAGCCGGCGACGACGAAGTCGGCTTTGGCGTCCACGACCAGCTCGCGGTTGAGCAGGTCGTCGCTGAGGAACTTCACCTTGGCGTACTCGGCCGCCCAGGGCGACTCGGTGACCGGCGGGTTGGCCGGCGGCATCACGTAGCCGTGCACATGCTGGGTCAGGCCGAGCGCGAACATCTTGTCCGCGCTGCCGCCCTCGTAGACGACGGCCCGGCGGGGCGTGGTGTACTCGACCTCCTGCCCGCACCTCTTGACCGTCACCGTGCGAGCGGCGGCGCCGCCCTCCACCTGCGCGCCGCATCCGGCGAGCAGGAGTGCGCCCGCCAGGAGCGCGGCGGGGGTGCGTCTCTTCACTTCGGATTTCCTTTCGTGGTCGTGGCCGTGCCCAGGTCGAAGAGCACCTGGGGGACCCCGGTGAGCGGGTGGGGGACGACGTTCGCCTCGACGCCGAACGCCTCGCGGAGGAGTTCCTCGGTGAGGACGTCGGCGGGGGGCCCGTACGCGACGAGGGCGCCGTTCGACAGCACCGCCAGCCGGTCGCAGGCGGAGGCGGCGAGGTTGAGGTCGTGCAGGGTGACCAGCACGCTCAGCCCGGCGCCCCTGAGCATCGACAGCAGCCGGATCTGGTGGTGCAGGTCCAGGTGGTTGGTCGGCTCGTCGAGCACCAGCACCCGCGGTTCCTGGACGAGCGCCCGGGCGACCAGGACGCGCTGGCGCTCCCCGCCCGACAGTGACAGCACGCCGCGGCCAGCCAGGTGCAGCACCTCCATCTGCGCCATGGCCCGGCGGCTCAGCTCCCGCTCGCGGGAGCTGAGCGCCTGGTTGCCGCGCAGGTGCGGGGCGCGGCCGAGGGCGACGACCTCCTCGACGGTGAAGTCGAGGTCCGCCCGTCCCTCCTGGGTGAGGGCGGCGATGAGGCGGGCGCTGCCGCGCAGCGGCATCCGCGACAGTTCCTTGCCGTCGATCAGGACCGCGCCGCCCGCCGGCCGTAACGCCCGATACACACAGCGCAGGGCAGTGGTCTTGCCCGATCCGTTGGGCCCGACCAGTCCCACCACTTCCCCGTCGCCGACGGCGAGCGCCAGATCTTTGACGATGGCGGCGCCGTCGATGGACACCGTGAGATCGTCCAGCAGCAGGCGGGTCATCAGCGGCCTCCGAACAGGTAGCTGCGACGGCGCAGCAGGACGACGAAGACCGGCACGCCGACCAGCGCGGTGATCACGCCGAGGGGCAGCTCGCGCGGTGCCACCAGGGTTCTGGCCACCAGGTCGGCCCACACCATGAAGATGGCCCCGGTCAGCGGGGCGATGGTGAGCACACGGACGTGTGCCGCCCCGACCCACAGCCGCACCAGGTGCGGCATGACCAGCCCGACGAAGCCGATCGCGCCGCTGACGGCGACCATCGCGCCGGTGGCCAGCGAGGTCAGCACGAACAGGCCCTTGCGGAGACTGGCGGTGTCCACGCCCAGGCTGACCGACGTCTCGTCGCCCAGGGCGAGCACGTCCAGGCTGCGCGCGAAGCGGCGCAGCGCCACGACGGTGACGGCGGTGACGACCGCCACGACGGGCAGCGCGCCCCACGTGGCCGCGCCGAAGCCGCCCATCGACCAGAACAGCACCGTGCTCGTCGACTCGCCGTCCGGGACGAAGTACACGATCAGGCTCATCACGGCCTGGAAGCCGAACGCCATCGCCACGCCAGTGAGCACCAGCCGCAGCGGCGTCAGACCACCGGCGCCGCGCGAGGCCAGGTAGACCAGGGCGGAGACGAGCAGCGCGCCGAGGAAGGCGCCGGCCGAGACCGCGTAGATTCCCAGCGCGGTGAGCGCGCCGGTGGCGCTGACCAGCACCGCCCCGGCAGATGCTCCCGACGACACGCCGAGCACGAACGGGTCGGCCAGCGCGTTGCGCACCATGGCCTGGATCGCCACCCCGACCACGCTGAGCCCGGCCCCGACCAGGACCGCCAGCAGCACGCGGGGCGTGCGTACCTGCCAGATGATCTGGTACGCCGCAACGTCGTCAGCGGTGATCGAGCCGCCGGTCACGGCCGCCCACAGGAAACGCAGCGTCTCCCCCGGCGGCACGGCGGCGGCGCCCAGGGCGATGGCCAGCAGCACAGACACCGTGAGGGCCCCCGCCAGCAGGACGGCGATCAGCGGCATGGCGGGCCCCGCCGCTCTACCGGTGGGTGGATCTTCAGCTCCTGGGGCCGCCGGCGACGATGCCATGCCGACGTCCGATGGACCTGACTCACGCAACGAGCTCAAGGACGCTCCAGAAAATGAGAATCATTTTCGATGGACCGTATCACCATGCATGGCCTAGGCACGATCGGGGCGTAGGCGCTGGAGACAGCCGCCTTGGTCCGCTGCCGCGTACCTGTGGGCGATGGGGAGGGTGATGTCGCAGCCGAGTACGGCGGATCGGCCGGTCCCGGAGTGTGTCCGACCGGCGGAGTCCGGGTCGCGACGGGCCCTGGCCGGGTTCCGGCTACCCTGGGCGTTCATGGCCCTGGTGGCCCTGCTGGTGGCGGGACGGTTCCTGCTCAGGCCCCACCTGGCGCACCCGGCGCTGCAGACCTGGGCGACGGTGTTCGTGGCGGTGTGCGCATGAAGCCCCGCCGTACCCCGCGCAAGAACCCCGCCGACGTACAGCGGCGCGAACCGGGTGTCGGGGTGGTCGTGCAGGTGGCGGAGCTGTTCCCAGGCAGTCGCCGGCTCAGCGTAGTCAGGCGTCCACGGAGGTGGCCTCGGCGTCGGAAGCGTGCGTGGCGCGGGCGGCGGCGATGGTGGCCCGGCCCGAGGGCACGCGGGACGCGATCGCGATCACGGCGATGGCGGTCAGCCCCGCGGCGATCAGCAGGACCTGCACGCTGACCACGTCGGCCAGCGGGCCGAACACGGCCATGCCGACCGGAGTGGCCAGCGCCATCACGATGCCGACGTAACTGAACACACGCCCGTGCATGGCCGGTTCGACGGTCTCCTGGATCAGCGTCATGAACGGGGTCGAGAACGGCGGCACCAGCAGTCCGAACACGAACATGAAGCCGTAGAAGACCCACAGGTTGCCGCTCAGCCCGAGCGCCACGGTCGCGAGCCCGAAGCCGTAGACGGCGACGAGGATCAGCCCTATCCGGCTGCGGTTGGCCAGCATCGTGGACATCAGGACGCCGCCGAGCAACATGCCCAGGCTGAAGGCGATCTCCAGTGCCGCCAGCATCCACTCCTCGGTGCCGAAACTGCGCGCGACCATCAATGGCGTGACGAACGAGGGCGCCACGGTGAGCAGGAAGATGACGGCGTACACGATGAGCAGCCAGCGCACGATGGGGTGGGTGCGGACGTATCGCATCCCGTCGACCAGATCCTGCCGGTAGGAGACGCGGTCCTCGGCCGCGCGCTCCAGGCTCGGTACGGCGACCAGGGCGAGCAGCCCGATCCCGATCACCGCCGTGACCACGTCCAGGAAGAAGACGGAGACGAGACCGAAGGAGGCGAAGATCGCCGCAGCGACGGCAGGGGCGAGCAGCGCCATCGCCGAGTGGATGGTCTGGAAGATCCCGTTGACGCGCATCAGATGCTCACCCGGCACGATCTGCGGAATCATCGCCTGTACGGCGGGAGTCTGCACCCCGGCTCCCAGCGACCGGACCGCCACGGCCAGCAGAACGATCCACAGGTCGGTCACGCCGTTGGCCATGAGCAGGCCGAGCACCAGCGTCGCCAGGGCGATGGCGCCGTCGGCGACCATGACCAGCACCCGGCGGTTCATCCGGTCGGCGAGCACCCCACCGAAGATCGACACCACGCCCTGGGGCAGGAAGGCGGCAACCGCGTAGAGTGCCACCGCCAGCCCGGAGCGGGTCTGCAGGGTCACCCACCACATCACCGCGTACTGCGCGATCATCGAGCCGAACAACGACACGGTCTGCCCGGTCAGGAACAGGGCGACGTTACGCCGCCAGCGGGTGGTCGTGGTCATCTGGTCTTTCTCCGCTCGCGCTGGACGTGGTCGGTCGCCGGACAGGCGTGGGCTGGGTCGGGTCTGGCGGTCACATGTCGGGCCGGTCAGGTGCGGCACCGTACAGGAAGAGATCGACGACGTCCTGAGCCGGTTGCCGGCAGGGGGTGGGCGCCGGGCGTTCCTGCGGTGTCTCGTTCCGGGCCCGATGAGGCTTTCCGGGATGGCGACGCAATCTACCTACCAATAGGTAGGGGTACAAGCGAATAAGTACCGCCCATGGCGGCCTTACCCCTTTCGAGCTCGTCTGGCCGTGTCGCTGCCACCAACGTCCGTGGTCAGCACAGCTAGTAGTCTCAGGGAAATATGGGCTGGACAGCACGGAGGCCATGAATGATGCGGTTAGAGCGGGGTTCGAGCCGGCTGTACGGCATGATGCTCATGCTGGCCGCGGTGGTCCTTGTCGTGGACCAGCTCACCAAGCTCTGGGCGGTCTCCACGCTGTCCGGCAGTGAGCGCGTCGCCGTGATCCCCCCTCTGATTCACTTCCGGCTGCTGTACAACCCCGGCGCCGCGTTCTCCATAGGCACCGGCGCGACATGGGTGTTCGCCCTGGCGGCGACAGCCGCGGTGGCCGGCATTCTCTACACCGCGCGTCGGCTGGCCTCCCCCGCCTGGGCGCTTGTGCTGGGCGTGCTGCTCGGCGGGGCGGCGTCTCACCTGGGCGATCGGCTCTTCCGCGAGCCCGGCTTCGCCCGCGGGCACGTCGTGGACTTCATCGACTACGGCCTGTTCGTGGGCAACGTCGCCGACATCGCACTCACCTGCGGGTGCGTTGCGATGCTACTGCTCAGCCTGCGTGGTGTGCCGCTCGCCAGGGTGCCGAGCGAAAAGTCCGTCTAGCTTCTGGCCCGGGGCCATCCGACGGCCGACGGCGCTACAGGAGCCCGCGTTCCATCGCCACGACGACGGCCGCGGCCCTGGTTTCGACGCCGAGCTTGGCGAAGACGTGCTTGAGATGGGTTTTGACGGTGGTCTCGCTGATCAGCAGAGCCCGGGCGATCTCCTTGTTGGCCGCACCCCGCGCCACCAGCCGTAACACCTCCAGTTCGCGTGGGCTCGGCTCCTGCGCCGCGGGCCTGCTGATGAGCGCGGAGGCGACCGACGGCGCCAGGACGGCGCCGCCCGCCGCGGCCGTACGGACCGCCCGGTGCAACTCCTCGCGGGGCGCGTCCTTCAGCAGGTAGCCCGCCACCCCGGCCGCCATGGCCCGGGTCACATCGGCGTCGGTGTCATAGGTGGTCAGCACGATCACCTTGATCTGCGGGTGGTCCGTACGCAGCCGTTCGATCGTGCCGATGCCGTCCAAACCGGGCATGCGCAGGTCCATGAGGGCGACGTGCGGTCGCGCTCGCCGGGCCATGGCCAGAGCCTGGAACCCGTCGGCTGCTTCGGCGACCACCTCGATGTCGCCGACATGGTCGAACATGCCGCGCAGCCCGTCGCGGACCACCGGGTGGTCATCGACGATCATCAACCTGAGGGGATGCGCAGGCACAGTGCGGTCCCCTCTCCCGGCGCCGACTCCACCGTCAGCGTGCCGCCCACGCCGCGTGCACGTTCCCCCATGGCCGCCAGCCCGTAGCCGGAACCGCGTGCCCTCGGATCGAAGCCTGTGCCGTCGTCGAACACGTCCAGCGTCACCTCATCGTCCATGTACGTCAGCGTGATGGCCACCCGGCCCGCCTGGGCGTGCTTGGCCACGTTGGACAGCCCTTCCTGCGCCGCACGCAGCAGCGTGCCGCTCACCTCCCCGGCCAGCGGCCGAGGGGTGCCGTCCACCGTCACGGTCGCGCTCACCTCGCAGGCTTGCGCCCACCGCTGGGCGACCTGCGCCAGCGCCTCCTCCAGGCGAGCCTCCTCCAAGGGGCCGGGCCGCAGCGCGTCCACCGAGCGCCGGGCTTCGCGGAGGTTGTCGCGGGCCAGTTCCTTGGCCAGCGTGATTCTCCTGCGCACGGAGGTCAGGTCAGGATCGCCTTGTCCGGGCATGGCCTGCTCGGCCGCCTCCAGTTGGGTGATGATCCCGCTCAGCCCTTGGGCGAGGGTGTCGTGGATCTCCCTGGCCAGCCTCGCCCGTTCCTCCAGCACCCCGACCGTCTTGTTGTGCGCGCTCTGTCGCATGACGTAGGTCACGAACAGGCCGATCGCCACCACCAGGCCGCAGCTGCCTGCAAGCCGCCACAGGGCGCCGGGGTCGTCCAGGTAGCCCCTGGCCGCGAAGGTGCACAAGATCGTCGCTACCGCGCCGGCGTAGGAGCAGGGAGTGCGCAGCATCACGTACGCCTGGGGCATCAGTCCGAAGATGACCACGTCGAAGGAGCGGTCGGTGAGCACCAGCGCGACGTAGAGAGCGCACAGCACGGCAAAGTGGAGCGCCATGGGGTGGAGCCGGCCGAGCAGGTGCGGCCGGCGGACGACGAAGAACCCGTGCCAGCCGGCCATCAGCGCCGCCACCACCAAAGTCACCGGGGCCGGGCCGGCGCGCTCGCCGATCGACAAGATCAGCCCCAGCGCCAGGCAGGCGTAGAAGAGCAGGTGGAAGGCGTGCAACCAGCGCGCCTCCCAGACGTTCACCTCGTCACTCCCATCGGAACAACGTCGCGGCCAGGGCCGTGCCCGCGACGATTATCCCCGACAGGATCAGCATCGGGAAGAACGCGGCGGTCCCGGCCCACGCACTGGTCAGCGCGTCCACCCCCGGGGTCAGAGGCAGGAAGTCGCCGATCTGGCGCAGCGAGTCGGGCAGCGCCTTGCGAGGGACGGCCGCACCGGCCAGGAAGATCATCGGGAACATGACCAGCATGCCGATCAGGCCGGCGCCCCTGGTGTTGCGCATGATCGCGGCGATCACGAAGCCGAGCGCGCAGACCATCACGGAACACAGCACGAACGCGACGGCCAGCGCCGGCACGTTCGCAGGCGCTTTCGCGTCGAAGAACACGATCGCGGCGGCCACCAGAAGCGTCGAGCCGGCCAAGGCGGCGGTGACCTGCGCCACCAGCTGGGCGCCCAGCAGCAGCAAGGGGGAGACCGGCGTGGTCGCCAGCCGTTTGAGCACCTTGCGCTCCCGGTAGGCGGCCACGATGCCGGGCAGCGCTCCCATGCCACCGATGGCCGCGATCATCGCGATGTAGCCGGGGACCGAGGCGCTCTCGCCGCGCTTGAGCACCAGCAGCATGAGGGGGAAGGCCATCGTGAAGAACAGCGAGGCGGGGTCGCGCGACAGCAGCCTCAGCTCGGTGACCGTCAAGGCCGTGAACGCCTTCATCGGGTGGCTCCTTCCAGCGCGAAGTACGCCTCTTCCAGGGAGGCGGTCCCGGTTCGGGCGATGATCTCGTCCGGCGTGCCCATGGCCTTGACCCGGCCGCGGGCGAAGACGGCCACCTTGTCGCACAAGGCCTCGGTCTCGTCGAAGTAGTGGCTGACCAGCACCACGGTGGTGCCGGAGCGCTTCAGGTCGCCGACCAGCCGCCAGGTTTCCCGGCGAGCCACCGGGTCCAAGCCCGTGGTCAGCTCGTCCAGCACGACCACCTCGGGGTCCCCGACCAGGGCCAAGGCGAGCATGAGCCGCTGTTTCTGCCCGCCGGACAGGTCGCCGTACGCCCTGCGGGCCAGCGGGCTCAGACTCCAGCGCTCCATCACCTGCCGCCAGTCGGCCGGACGGTGGTAGAAGGAGGCGAACAGCCGAAGCGCCTCGACCACTTTGATGCGATCCGGCAGCGCGCTCTCCTGCAGTTGCGCCCCGATCCGCTGAGCCAGGGCCCGCCGCTCGCGGGCCGGGTCTCGGCCCAGCACCCGAACCGTGCCGCCGTCGGGTCGCTTCAGCCCGAGCAGGCACTCCACTGTCGTGGTCTTGCCGGCGCCGTTGTGGCCGACGATGCCGAAGGTCTGCCCGGCGTGGACCGTGAACGTCACACCGTCCACGGCGTTGGTGTCCCCGTAGCTCTTGCGCAGGTCCGTCACCTCTATGGCTTCCATGCCTCAAGGCTCCCGTCGCGGCGGCCCACGCGACATCACCCATCGCGTCGCCCGGCATCCTCCATCCGGGTGATGCCGGGCGGATGTGGCAACGCGACCGGGCCCGGACCACAACGCACTCCGCGCCACCGCCCGAGCATGCTCAGGCGGGCTGCGGGCGCCCTCGGTCATAGCCGGTGTAGGCGCCGGAGTTCGCCGCCAGGGCGATGTCCGTACGGCCGGGCGCGCAGTGCAGCATCGCGTTCTGCGTGGTCATGAACACCGGCCCGAGCGCGCCGCCCATCAGCATCAGGCACGCCACCGCCGCCGCCTGGTGAGCGCCGAGCGCGTACAGGCCGAGCATGCCCGCCGCCTGCGTGGCCACGGCGATGGCCAGCGCGGACTGCGGAAAACGGTCCAGGAACGCCCCCGTGACGCCCACCCCGGCCAGACACGCGACCCCGAAACCCACGAACAGGACGCTGACCGTGCCGGGGGAGAACCCGCCCACCTCACCCAGGAACGTCACGATGTAGGTGTATCCCGTGAACGCCCCGGCCGCGGACAGGGCTCCGACCACCAGCACCGTCCAGAACCACCGTACGTCGGGGCCGGTCGCGTAGGCGGCGGGCTCCTCCTCCGGGCGCGACGTCGGCAGAACCCCAGAGCCGCGAGCAGGGCGATGGGCACCTGCCAGTGACTCTGCTGCCCCAGCCAGGTCCCCGCGGGGCACCCAACACGAGGGCGAGCGAGCCCGCCCGCACCACCACCGCCCTCGAACGCAGCCAGATCCTGCTGCTGGAACACGTCCGGGACCTGCTGGGCCACCGCGGCGAGCTGCCCCGCTACCTCCCGTTCCTGCGAGGGCTGCTGACCGCGGTGCGGATGGCGGCTCCGCTGGCCGGCCCGGTCCTGGCCGGCGTTACCTGGCTCTCCGCTCGGGTCGGTGCGATGAGCCCCAAAGTAGCGCTGAGTAACCACAGGCACGGGGTGTGGTGGGGCCGGCTCCACGCCTCACTTGTTTGCGCTCTCGCAGGGTTACGGCTCGAACATGGCAGGATAAGTCCGGCGTGAAAATGATCATTCGGTCGTTTCCGCAGGTCCCCGCCAGCGGCAGCATCGCGACCGACCCGAAACCACCGAGCCCTGGAGTTGACATGGCTGACATGATCGTGCCCGACCCCGTCACGCGGGACATTCTCGCGATCTTCGAAGAGGTGCGCTACCAGCTGTTCGGGCGCTTGGAGGGCCTGACCGACGCCGAGTACCACTGGGAGCCGGTCGGCGACTGCATCGGCATCCGCCCCGGCGACGACGGCCTCTTCCGCGTCGCCACGCTCTTTCCGGAATCGAGTCCGGACGCGCCGGACCCCGTCACGACGATCGCCTGGCGCATCTGGCACATCGGCAACCTCTGCCTGCGAGGCTACGTGATCTACCTCTTCGACGACGTTCCCGACTACGGCGACCGCGATGTGTGGCCGGGCACCGCCAAAGAGGGCATCCAGGCGCTCGCCGAGGACTGGGAGCACTTCATCTCCCGTATCGCAGCCCTCGGCGACAAGCGCCTGTTGGCGCCAATAGGCATGGGCCCCGGCGGTTGGGCCGATGAGACCTATCTGAAGCTCGCGCTGCACGCGCTGAAAGAGGCCACACATCACGGCGGCGAGATCGGCCTGCTGCGCGACCTGTACCTGCGCGAAGGCGTCTGATTTCGGCGGTGGGCGCCCGTTGGCGTTTCGAGGGCCACGTGAGGTCTGCCGCCGGCGGGGGCGGGAAGGCTCGGGGGCGCCGCGTCATGGGTTGTCGAGGGCGCCGTACGGGTTGTCCCGGGGCCCGTACGGATCGTCCGTGGGCCGAGATGATTCGTACGGGTGATCTTGAGGGTTGAGTGTTTGGCCCTCCACTCGGGTCCGTGTCACCAGACGCAAAGTAGCTGTGAGTAACCGGGAGCTCCCGGGCGGCACGCCGACAGCGCCGCGCCGAAGCTGCCCGAGGAAAGTGCCGACGTCAGCGATACCCACCCTGTCCCAAGGCTGGCCACGCGCTTCGAGGAACGTCCACCACAGCTCAAGACCTTTCGCGTAGCTCTCGACGGTGTTCGGAGAGTGATCGGTCGACCGCAAGTGCTCCAGGTAGCGCTCGATCGGCTGCACGGCATCGAGCACCGTCCAGGTAGGTCCATCCAGTGTGGCTACTTGTTGTTCGAACGCCACGTACTCCCCCTGCATCGTGTCACGACGTCAGCGGCACGGCAGATTCTGCCGGATATCACACCGCTGACGATCATCAACCTGACCAGGAAGGCTCTGTCACATCTGTCAGCGGTACGAGAAAGAGCACCAGATAACATGTCGTGCCGCTGGCCGAAGCCTGGGACTCCGGCGCGTCCGCCTGGAGCCCGGCGCGACAGGTCGCAGCGGCGCATGTCCGCCGGCCACCGCTCACGCATCTCGCCAGGCTGGTCGTCCACCGAGAGCTCGCTCGGCGGCCCGGGCGGCACCAGCCAGTCGGGCAGCGAGCTGAGGACGGCGAACAGGTCAGGGCCGGTCAGCTCGATGCGCAGGCTTCTCAAGGCTCCTCGAAACGCGCTCACCCCCGGCGAATGGCCGGAGGGCCCGGAAGGAACGGTGCTGGGAGCCCAGCGTGGCCGTTCCAGCGCGCTACAAGAGCGTTGCAGCCGAACCACAAGCGGGCTTCCCTAGCCTCGTGATCATGTTGACGACCCTGGTTGTGACCGCCTCCCTCCTGTTCACCGGCGCACCCGCGCAGAGCGTGGCGACCAAGCCGCTGACTTTCCGCGGCATGACGCTCCAGATCCCCAAGACCTGGAAGGTCGGGAAAGCGGACATGTGGGGCATCCACGTCAAGACCGGCGGCTGCGACCGGCTCGCCGTCCAGTGCCGTGGGTTCTACCTCGTCGGACCGAAGGGCATCTCTCTGGCCCGCCACGGCAACCCCTACGACCCCGAGGAGCCGTACCACCCGGGCAACGGGCTCGCGGCCTGCACACCCGACAAGCGCTACGTGGAGGACTTCCCCGGCAAGCTCGTAGAGCGTGGTCTCCGCCCGGTCGGCGCGGGACACAAGGCCACCTACCGCGTCTGGCGCGTCGGCTGCTCGACGCAGTCGGGCAAGCGGACCGGCGTCTCCTATCAGGAGCGGATCTGGCACCTGCCCAAGTCGAAGATCCTCATCGTCGACCAGTGGAGCGACAGCCGGCTCGGTGCGATTCTCAAGCGGGCGACCTGGAGCTGAGCCCGCCGATCACGATGCGCACGACCACGGCGAAACAGAGCAGGTGCGAGAACGGCCGTGGCGGCAGTGGTGATCAGCACGAACTGCCGTCGCGCCAGGACGTGGAGCGCGCGGATGTGCCGGAGCGCCACTCCCCCGAGCGCCGCGCGATCCTGGTGCTCCGCGATCTCGAAGGGGTACCGGACCCCCCGCGGGTGGCAGCCGGCACGGTGAAGTCGCGCCGCGAATGCCTTCGCCGTGCCGCCTTCCGGTGGACCAGGGCCGCCGACTCCTCTGCCAAGCTCTAAAGCACCCCCAAGCGGGCCGGCCTCCACAACCTCGTACGCGACCTGCGGGCCCCGGGCGTGCCGATCGACGACGTCGGTCATGTCGAGCCGGTCGGCACCCGTCAGGCCGATTGATCGGCCTGCTTGCCGTCGATCCGGCCCAGGGAGTGGGGGGCCGATCCCAGGGCGGCGCGGGCGTCGGGCCATGCGAGGTCGCCGGAGGTCAGGGCGCTGCGCAGGTAGGCCGTGGTGAGCCGCTGCAGGCCGAGGCCATCGGCGAGCGCCGCAGAGAGCTCCTGCGGCGCACGGACGCCCACCGGCACATCCTGGATGTCGATTGGGCCGCCATCGACGTGGCCGGCCTCAACGATCAGATCACGGCGAAGGAAGCTGAGCATCAGCGGATCCTGCTGGGCAACGACGTCCTGACCGAGCTCACGGCCCGTCACCAGTTCCTAGAAGCAGACCTCGAAGAAGCGCGCAAGACCACGTTCATCGCAGAGCAGCAGGTCGGCAGGATCGAGCAGGAACGCATCCCCCTCGCCGGCGCCGCCGACCTCATCCTGGCCCCCGGCCCCGGTCCGCCGGCAGGCCGGGCTGGCACGCAGCCAGCGGGCAGTGAGGGACGAACCTCACCCGAATACGCTGCTCACGCTGACCTCGTGTGGGCGCTGGCAGCCGGTCTGCGGCTTGGCCCCGTCATGCTGCGGCTGTTGAGCCGCCACGCCTCAGCCCGCCAAGAGTCCCCCGCGCCCGGCGCCGTCGTCTCAGCCTTTCAAGGCATCGCCGGGGTGGCCGCCAGGCGCACGCCAGCGGGAGCGGGAGGGGCCCGCGATCTCACGGAGAAATCAGAGGTACGCGCGCGATCGATGCCGAGGCTCACCCCGCGGCATGCCACCAGGCGGTGGCGCTGTGGTGCTGCATCACCAGGACCGGCAGATCCGGCCGGGTAACTCCGAGCACGCCCCCGCCCGTGGCCGAGCCCTGGCCGCAGGGCTGCTCGCCGTCTCCTCGCGCTGGTCACATGCACATGGAAGGAGAGAGAGAGCCTGATCGATGCGATCAAGGACGAAGTGGCCAACCTGGGTCCGGCGGCTCGGGCCGCGGTCCGTGCGGCGATGGACGAGTTGGCCGCGGCGATCGGGACACGCGACGGTGACGCGGGTGTGGCCGCCATCGGTCGAATCCAGGCCCATGAGGGCAGAGGTAGGCAACGCTGTCCTCGGCCACCTGCCGATCGAAGGGCTCAAGCGCATGGGGAGGAGCGGCTGACATACCGTTTCCAGGCTTCTCAGATCCATGAGGAACGAGCGTCGCCGGGCGGGGCGAAGACGTAGGTGATGTGGTCGCCGCCGCCCCACTTCGCCGATCCCGCGGCCAGTGCGGACCTGACTCCGTTGGCCGTTGTTGAACGGCGCAGCGCGGTTCCGTCCGCTGCCGTCGGCCAGGGCTCCGCAACTGTCACGTGTTACCGGGTGAGCGTACGGACGTTAGCATCGTCAGGGCGGGCAGACGGGGATGAGGGACAGGGTGGCGGACCAGAAGAAGACCAAGCGCATCACCAGCGTGGATGTGGCGCGGGAGGCGGGGTTGTCGCGTGCCACGGTCAGCTTCGTCCTGAACGACACGCCGGGTCAAACCATCCCCGAGGCCACCCGGCAGCGGGTGCTGGAGGCGGCGGCCCGCCTGGGTTACACGCCCTACGCGCCCGCCCGCGCTCTGCGGAGCGGCCGTAGCGACGTGGTGCTGTTCGTCCTGCCTGACTGGCCGCAGGGGCCCACCATGGCGGAGTTCGTCGACCGGGCCGCCCAGGTGCTGGCCGACGCCGGGCTGACTCTCATCACCCACGTCCACACCGGCCAGGACGACGATCTCGCGCGGCTGTGGACCGCGCTCGCCCCTGCGGCCGTGTTCGGCATGCGGCCGTTCACCCCCGAGGAGACGGCCGGCATGAAGCGCGCGAACATCGCGGCCGTGCTGCCGCCCCCGGAACAGAGCGGCGGCGACGTCGGCGCGACACTGTGGCTCAACGGCGTGGGCCGGCTGCAAGCTCAGTACCTGATAGGGAAGGGGCATACCCGACTCGCCTACGTCCTGCCCGACGACCCCCGGCTGAGAGCACTGGGCCGGGGGCGTGCGGAGGGGGCGGCCCAGGTGTGCGCGGAGGCCGGGCTGCCGGAACCGATCATTTCGATCATCCCGCTGGACGCCGCCGCGGCGGCCGAGACGGTGGCGGGCTGGCGCCGGCCGCCGACCGCCGTGTGCGCCTACAACGACGAGGTGGCCCTGGCGTTGCTGGCCGGCATGCGGAAGCTGGGCACGAGCCTGCCCGTGATCGGCGCCGACGACATCCCGGCGGCCCGCTTCGCGGTCCCCCCGCTCACCACGGTCGCTCAGGACAGCGGCGAACTCGGCGCGCGCATCGCCGCGGCCCTGCTCAAGACCCTGAACGGCGAGCCTTCCGAGCTCGACGTGCTGCCGGAGGCGATCATCCGGGTGGTCGAGCGCGAGTCCGCCTGAAGTCCTCCGGCGGGCGACCCGCTCGTCGCGGCTGACGATGGCCCTCGCGGAGCGACAGTACTATCACGTGTAAGTACAACTGCACGGCCCGCGCCGGCAGACCCGACACCGACCGGAGGCTGAGGACCCGTGTCCCCGCATGACGTGACCGTGACGGGCGATCATCCGCCTGTCCCCGTACGGGTCTATCCGGCGACCGAGGGCCGCGGCGGCCCCGGCCTCGTCTGGATGCACGGCGGCGCCTTCATCGGCGGCTCGCTGGACATGCCCGAAAGCGATGCGGTCTGCCGCGCGCTGGCCGCGAACGGGATCACCTGTGTGAGCGTCGGCTACCGCCTGGCTCCCGGCTTCGGTGACCGTCGTGCCCAGCGCGCTCCCGACGCCGTCCGGTTCCCGCTCCCTCTCGACGACTGCGAACGCGCCTGGGCCTGGGCGCGGCACCATCTCGACGGCCTGGCCGTCGACCCACGCCGTCTGCACGTCGGCGGCGCCAGCGCGGGCGGAGCTCTGGCGGCGAGTCTCGCCCTGCGGCTATATGACAACTGCGCCCCGCCGCCGGCGGGCGTCGTCCTGGCCTACCCGCTCCTGCACGCGGCCCTCCCACCGCTGGGCCCGGAACTGCGCCGCAGTCTGCGCGGCCTGCGGCGGCTGGGGACCTTCTCCCCCACCGCGGTGTCGTGGATGGCGCGCAACTACGTCGGACGCGCGAACCTGGATCGGCTGCCGGAGGCGTTCCCCGGCGGCCGTGACCTCACGGGCTTCCCGCCGGCGATGATCGTGAACTCCGAGCGGGACAGCCTGCGCGCGTCCGGCGAGGCCTTCGCGGGCGAACTGCTCGCCCACGGGCGGCCCGTGGAGGTGACCACAGAGCCGGGCACCTCCCACGGTCATCTGAACCGGCCACGGCGACCGCCCTTCGGCCGCACCATCAGCGCCTTCAGCACGTGGCTGTCCCGATAGGGGCGCCGGCGGCACGCGCTCATCGCGAGGCCCGGTGGGACACGTGTTCGGCCCAGACGCGGAGAAGCTCAGCAGGCTGGTCGGGAACCTGCTCGGCAACGTTCGCATGCACACCGCGCCGGACGTGCCCTGCCGCCTGACGCTGGAGACCGGCGAGGAGGGAGTGCTCCTGTGGGTCACAGCCCATGGGCCGTGTGTTCGACCGCTTCTACCGGGCGGGACAGGAGCCGCAGCAGGGCCAAGGGCGGAAGCGGGCCGGGCTTGTCCATCGTGGCCGTCATCGTGGACGGATCGACGCCCGTCCCCGAGAGGGGACGAGCGTCGAGGTGTGGCTCCCGTCAGGGTGGGAGGCGCCGCTCAGCGGCGGATCGCGATGAACACCCCGGTGGCCTCGGCTGTGACCACGCCGTCCGCGGTCCCGACGGTGGCCCAGGCCGTCGTCTTCCGGCCCTGGCCGGGGCGGAACCCGGCCTCGACCGTGAGCTCCTGGTGCAACGGCGTGCCCCTGCGGTAGTCGACGGTGATGGTGGCGGTGAGGCTGGGACGCTCGAACGCCGCCAGGCAGGCGCCCATGGCCTGGTCCAGGATGGTGGCCACGACACCCCCGTGAACCAGGCCGGGCGGGCCGCCGAACGCGGTGCCCACCGTGACCGTGCCCCGTACGCCGTCGCCGGCGACGCCGAGGGCGACGGGCGGGGCGGCCGGGTTGTAGCGGCCCCAGGCGGAGCCGCCGCCGTCCGGCCTCACCCGCCAGAACCAGGGGCTGTCCTGGCGATCGTCCTCCAGGGCCTGGCGGATCGGCGCAAGTTGTCGCAGCAGGGCCGTGAGGCGGGCGTCGTCCACCGAGGTCAGGACGGTGGCGTCGAGGATGTGGCGCAGCTCTTCGACGAAGGCCTGCCGGACCGGGGAGTCGGCGATCGGGGCACGAGCGTCGACGCCGTCGGCCTTCATGTTCCCGCGCCCGGCCGGCTCGCCTCCAGGTCGGCGCGCAGGACGCGGCGCAGCAGCTTGCCCATGTCGTTGCGCGGCAGGGCCTCGTGGAAGGCGACCAGAGCGGGGACCCGGCTGGAGCGGAGGCGCGCCCCGACCCAGTCGCGCAGATCCTGCTCGGCGACGTGGCCCTCCGGGTGCAGCACCACGGCCGCGGCCACGACCTCGCCCCACTGCTCGTCCGGCACGCCGAAGACGGCGGCCTCGGCGACGGCCGGGTGGGCGAGCAGGACGTTCTCGATCTCGCCGGGAGACAGGTTCTCGCCGCCGCGCACGATGACGTCGTCGAGCCGGCCCTCCACGTAGATGTAGCCGTCCTGGTCGATCCAGCCGCCGTCACGGGTACGGAACCAGCCGCCGTCCTCCAGGCGGGAGGCATGGGCGTACTCTCCCGAGACCTGCGGGCCGCGGACCCACAGCTCGCCGCGCGTCCCGGCGGGGACCGGTGCTCCGTCGGCGTCGTGCACGACGATCTCCACGGCCGGCAGCGGCCGGCCCACCGAGTCGAGGCGGCGGCGGACCCGCGGATCGCCGGAGGCGACGGCCTCGCGGTGTTCGGACGGGGTGAGCACGGCGATGGACGAGGTCGTCTCGGTCAGGCCGTAGCCGTTGACGAAGTCGACGTGCGGCAGGAGGCCGAGAGCCTGCTCGATGACGGGCCGGGGCATACGGCCGCCGCCGTAGGACAGGTGACGCAGGGACGGCAGTCCGCCGCCGTCGGCCCGCAACGTCTCGACGATGCGGGCCAGCATGGTCGGGACCACCATGGCGTGCGTGACGTGTTGCTCACGAGCCAGCCGCACCCACTCCGCGGCCTCGAAGTTGGGCAGCTGCACGATCCGGCGTCCGCTGTAGAGGCCGGTCAGCAGCCCCGCGATCCCGGCGATGTGGTACGGCGGAACGCTGACCAGCGCCGCCTCGTCGGGGCCCGCGCTGAGCAGTTCGGTGGTCTCCAGGACGTAGGAGGTGAGGTGGCGGTGGCGCAGCACCGCGACCTTGGGGGTGCCGGTGGTGCCGCTGGTGTGGAGCAGGACGGCGGGCGCGTCCGGGTCCTGCGGCGCGGCTCGTCCGGTGGCCGGGGTCGCACGGCCCGCGCGCAGCAGGTCCGGCGCGGTCGTACCGGTCACGCCCGGCGTCGTGGTGGCCAGGTCGAGGACGGACCGGTCGGCGATGAGCAGAGCCGGCGCCTGTGCGGCGATGAGGCGGTGCAGCGGCTCATCGGCCAGCCGGTAGCTGAGCGGCGCGAACGGCCGGCCGGTCCAGGCGGCGGCGAACAGCGCGACCGGGAAGGCGGGCGAGGCCGTCGTGGCGTACAGGACGGCCTCGCCCGGATCGGCGCCGAGGTGCGCGGCGGTGCCGGCGGCCAGGTCGAGCAGGCCGGCGTAGGTCAGGCCGGTGTCGCGGTCGCCGAGGGCGACGCGGTCACCGGCGGCGCCCGCGACGATTTCCAGGAGCGTGAGGATGTTCATGTGCTCAGTCCGAAGCGGGCAGGGGCTTGGCGGCCTTGACGGTCAGTTCGCCGGAACCGGTGGCCAGCGGGCCCGCTCCGGCACGGGTGCACAGGAGTTCGAGAGTGCCTTCGTCGTCGCTGTAGCGCTTGCCGATGAGCAGCGCCGGCGCGTCGGCGGACGCCCTCGCGTCTCCGGGCTCCTGATCGAAGGGGATCATGGATGCTCCGGCACAGGTCAGGTCGATGTCGCCGGCGGGAGCGCGGATCACGATGACCTCGGCCTCGGAGACGGCGCTCCGCAGGCGCTGGCCGGGGGTGAGCTGCATGGTGAGGGCTTCCTATCCGTAGATGCCGGGGGTGCGGGGCCGTTCCTCGGCGAACAGCGCGGCGGGCACGGGTGACGTGCCTTCGGCGGGCAGGCGGACGGTGGCCGTGCCGCTCGCGGTCACCACGTCCTCCTGGTTGACGTTGACGAGGTCGATGTCGGCGAGGAGGTCGTCGCCGTCGCGGTAGGTGCGGGTGACGGCGCCCTGGACGGTGTTGACGTCGCCGACCAGGTTGGGGCGGCGCAGCCTGGTCTGCATGCGCAGCAGGTCGGCGTGGTCGCCCATCCAGTCGGTGACGGCCTGGACGAGCCAGCAGACGCGCTGCGGGCCGTAGTCGAACGTGGCTGCCTGGGCGCGGTTGCTGCGGGCGTAGTCGGGGTCGGCCCGGCCGCCCGCCCCCATGTCGATGGTGCCCTCGTCCACGTGGCGGGAGCGGCCGGTGCTGAGCGCGGCGTGGGCGAACAGGTACAGCTCGGTCAGGGTGAAGGTGCCTTTGGGCAGGTCGGGCAGCTTCTCCCCTGGCCTGACGCTCTCCCAGTACCGCGGTTGCGCACCGCGCCTCGTGCGCTCCCACACGAGCGGGTCGGGCGCGACGCCTCCGGCGCGGGCCGCCGCTGACGAGGAGGACTCCACGCCGGCGCCGGGGTTGGGGAAGCGCAGCATCTGGTTGCTCAGCCGGGCGACGAGTTCGCCGCGCGCGTTCCAGTACTCGGTGACGCCGGTGCACACGCAGGCCTCGCCGATCTGGCGGGTGGTGGTGCGGCGGATGTCGGCGGGGGTCTCGACGGCGCGGATGCGGTCGCCGAGCCAGATGGGGCGGTACCACTCCAGGTTCGCGCCCAGGTAGAGCATGGTGAGGTCTTTGGTGGAGACCTGGTCCTGCGGGATGTGGCCCCAGATGGAGGCGTTGGCGCCGAAGTCGACGGAGAAGACGAACGCGGGCGAGGCGACGAGGTCGAGGTAACGACCGGAGACGTGGTCGCGGTCGCGATAGAGCGGGTTGTAATCCCCTGCGCCGTCACCGAAGCGGCGGATCCACTCCTCGGTGACGGTCCGCCAGGGACGGGGGTGCAGCGGGCGGCCGAGCCCCTCGCGGTAGGCGGCCTCGAACTCGTCAAGGGTGGTGATCGTGGGTGGCATGCACGTCCTCGTGTCGGGCCGGTCCGATGGGGACCCGGTGGATGGTCCCGGACTCGGCGGTGACCAGCAGGAACGGGCCTCGTTCAGAGCGCTCGATCCGGCTGTGGAAGGTCTCGGGGCGGCGGGCGCGGGCGGCCCGCAGAACGTGGCCGGCGGTGGGAAACCGGCCCACGTCGCGAAGGGTGATCAGTGTCGGCGGCAGGAGGAGCAGGCTCCGGCGGGCGTACCGGGCCAACGCGTCCCGAGGAGTCAGCCAGGCGTGCTCGACGCTCTCCCGGCCGTCGACGCGCACGTGCTGCGACGGCGGCGCCACGGCGGCGAAGAACCAGGTGCGAAAGCGGCGCGGCGCCTCGGCGGGCGGGTGCCAGCACGACCACGGCGCGAGATCCCGCTCCTCCAGGACGATCCCGGTCTCCTCGCAGGTCTCGCGGACCGCGGCCCGCCGCGCGGCGTCACCGGGACCCGCGCGGTCGGCCGGATCGATCTGACCGCCGGGAACACCCACGCGCCGGGGAAGGCGTCCTGGTGGCGCGACCGGCGCAGCAGCAGAACCTCCGGTCCGGGCGATCCGTCCCGGACGAGCACGCAGGTGGCGGCCTCGGCGAGGTCAGGCATGGGCTGCTCCCGCACGGAAGGCGACGCGGGAGCGGCCTCCGCCCTGCACGCGGGTTCCGGGATCGACGGGCGGCATCGGTCTACCAGGTCACCGGCAGCCTGTTCAGACCGCCGGTGAGAAAGTCCGTGGCGTAGCCTTCCTCTCCCGCGAGTTTCAGCGTGGGCAGGCGGCGGAACAGGGTGCTGATGATGACCTGCATCTCCATGCGGGCCAGCGGCGCGCCGAGACAATGGTGCAGGCCGTGGCTGAGGGTCAGATGGGGGTTGGGCGAGCGCGTGATGTCGAAACGTTCGGGCTGCTCGAAGACGTGCTCGTCGTGGTTGGCCGTGCTGATGTCGGCCATCACGCACTCGCCCGCCCGGACGAGCTGGCCGTCGATCTCGACGTCCTCGGTGGCGACGAAGGGCACCAGCCCGGCGCTGCCCTCCACGTCCCTGCCCACGGCGAAGCCGCCGTGGCGCAGGATCTCGTCGGGAAGCTTGGCCGCCGCGCCGTCGATGTCGGCCAGCAGCACCTGGAGCTGGTCGGGATTGCGCAGCAGCGCCAGCACGCCTTGGGTGGCGAAATTGGCGGTGTTGTCGAACCCGGCCACCAGGAGCAGCATCGCGATGGGCAGGATCTCGTCGTCGGTCAGCGAGTCGTCCGCCTCCTGGGCCGCCGCCAAGGCGCTGAGCAGGTCGTCGGCCGGTTCTGCGCGCCGCGCCGCGATCAGCTCGACCAGGTAGGTGTAGAGCGCGGCTCCGTGCTCGGCCAGCTCCTGCTCCGACAGGCCGTTGGTGGAGAGCATGACCTGGCTCCAGGTGGTGAACTTGGCCCGGTCGGCCGCGGGCACGCCGAGCAGTTCGCTGAGCACCTGGATCGGCACCTGCAGCGTGTAGTCCTGCACCAGGTCGGCCGGCGGGCCCTTGCGTTCCATCGTGTCCAGCAGGTCATCGGCGAAGGCGCGCGTCCTGCCGCGCAGCAGCTCGACGCGGCGCAGGGTGAACGCCTTGGCCACCAGCCGCCGCAGCCGGGTGTGCTCCGGCGGGTCGGCGAACTGCATGGTGGTCTTGAGGAAGTCCGGGAACTGGACGGGGTAGGGCACCTCCATCTCGCCCGTGGCGAAGGGCTTGCGGACGAAGCGGCGGTCCTCGAGCATCTGCCGGATGGCGCCGTGGCGGTGGATGGCCCACACCTTGCCGCCGTGGGCGTACTGGACCTGCGTCATGGGACGGTCGTCACGGATGCGACGCATCTGCTCGATCGCCTTGTCCGGCGAGGTCGGCGGGAAGGGGAATTCGGCTGTCGTCACAAGGTTCTCCTAGAGGGTCGGGTCGATCTCGTTGCCGCCGGAGTCGCGGACGGTGATGGCCGACATCGGGCACATCTCGAACGCCTCCAGCACCTCCTCAGAAGGGCTGACCTGCGCGGTGACGGGCGCGGACCGGCCGTCGGCAAGGGTGAAGTGCTCGGGGGCCACGGCCACGCACATCCCGTTGCCGACGCAGCGCCGCCGGTCCACCTCCAAGGCCCACGTGTCGGTCACGGCCGCGCCTCGCCGGCGCCGACCGGGACGTCCGCGCGCCAGATGGAGCCCTGGCCCTCGCGGCGCGACTTGTCGGCGTCGAACACCTCGAAGCCGCAGCACAGGTAGAGCGAGCTGCGGTCGGGACCGCCGAGCACGCACGCCACCGAGTTGCCCGCCTCCTCGGCGGGTACGGTGACCTTGGCGACGACCTCGCCGCCGTCGAGGATGCGGATCGCTCCCGCGCCGGTGGGCTGGGCCACCCAGGCCGCGCCCTCGGCGTCCAGGCACATGCCGTCGGGCAGCTCAGCCACTTCGGCGAACAGCCGCCTGCCGGTGACGCCGCCGTCCGCGTCCAGGTCCACGGCGGCGATGCGGTTGGCGAACGCCTCCGCGGTGACGAGCGTGCGGCCGTCGGCCGACAGCGCGATGCCGTTGGCCCCCATCATCGGCCCGGCCTCGACGAAGTCCCGCGCCGTGCCGTCCGGCTCGACGATCATGATGTACGACTCCTTCGGCGCCTCGCCCTGCCACAGCTCGAAGCCGAGCTGGGTGACGTAGGCCCGGCCGTTCGCGTCCACCACCATGTCGTTGATCGGGCCGGTGGCCAGGCCGCGCAGGTCCGCGTACAGGCCGACGTCGGCGCCGTCATAGACGAGGACGACGCGTTCGTGCATGGAGTTGACCAGCATCCGGCCGTCGGGCAGGAAGCCGGTGCCGATGAGGACGACGTCCTGGCCGTCCAGCGGCTCGCGCTGTGACAGGTCGAGGAAGACCTCGGCTGTACCGTTCTCGGCGACCTTGACGACGCGGCGGTTGTACATGTCGGAGAAGTAGAAGGCGCCGTCGTGCCAGCGGGGGCACTCGGTCCAGCTGTAGCCGGTCGTCAGGCGCTCGGCGGGGAAGATCTCCATGGGCGTGCTCTCCTGTCAGGGTTGGGGGGTGGCCGTCCCGGCCATGAGCGTGCCGAGGCGGTGCAGGTGCCGCGCCGGGCCGCCGAGCGCGAGCTCGTTCCAGCGGCCCAGCAGGAAGTAGCGGTGCAAGGGGTAGTCGAGGTCGGCGCCGATGCCGCCGTGCAGGTGCTGGGTGGCGTCCAGGACGCGGGGCGCGGCCTCGGCGGCCCACCAGGCGGCGATCGCCACCTCCTCGTCGGCGGGCACGTCCTGGTCCAGGAGCCAGATCGCCTGCCATGCGGTGAGCCGGATGGCCTCGGTGTCGATGTAGGCGTCCGCGATGCGCTGGGTGACGGCCTGGAAGGTGCCGATGGGCCGGCCGAACTGCTCGCGGGAGGTGGTGTGCCCGGCCGTCAGGCGCAGGGCCTCGGTGCAGACGCCGACCTGCTGGACGCACAGGCCCGCGGTGGCGCGCGGCAACAACCAGTCGAGCAGTTCGCCGCCGTCGCCGGGAGGACGCAGCACATCGTCCGCGGTCACGCACGCGCCGTCCAGCTCCAGCTCATGGACCGGCCGGCGGGTGAGAGTGTCCTGACGGCCGGCCCGCACGCCGTGCGCGCCGGGGTCCACCAGGAAGACGCCGGTGCGGCCGTGCTCGTCGGCCGCCGGGACGAGGACGCGCCGGGCCCGGTCGGCCAGCGGGACCAGGGTCTTGACGCCGTGCAGCCGCCACGATCCGTCCTCGCAGGGAACGGCGGTGGTGGCAGGGGCGTACGGCGTGTTGCCGCCCGGTTCGGCGAGTGCCGCCGACAGCAGGATCTCGCCGGTGACCACCCCGGGCAGCAGCCGGGCGCGCTGCTCGGCGGTGCCGAAGCGGGCGACGGGCAGGGCGCCGAGCAGGATGGCCTCGTACAGGGGGGCGTGTGCCGCGTGCTCCGCGGCGGCCTCGATGGCCACGCACAGCTCGGCGAATCCGGCCCCGCCACCGCCGTGGTCCTCGGGCAGGGCCACGCCGACGAGCCCGGCTTCGGCCAGGTCGGCCCAGAGCTTGTCGTCGAACCCGTCGCCGGAGGCGTCCAGGGCGTTCAGCCGGTCGGGGGTGGCCCGGTCGGCGAGGATCTGCTCGGCCAGTTCGAGGACGGCGAGCTGCTGTTCGTCGAAGGTGAAGTCCACGGGGAACGCTCCAGGGTGTGCGGGTCAGCGCTTGGCGCGGGGCAGGCCGAGGCCGAGCTGGGCGATGAGGTCGCGCTGGATCTCGTTGGCGCCGCCGATGAAGGTCATGACGTGCGAGGAGGCGGCGTTCTTGCCGAGTCCGCCGTCCAGGACCACGCCCGGCGCGCCGCGGCGCAGGTAGGCGTGCTGCCCGGCGACCTGGGACAGCAGGCGGTTGGCGCGGACCATCAGCTCGCTGCCGTACACCTTGGCCGCCGAGGCGTCGGCGGGCCGCAGGTCTCCTCGGTCGACGGCGGCGGCGAGCTTGCGATTGAGCAGCTTGAGGTATTCGACCTCGGCCCGCACCCTGGCCAGGTTGGCGCGCACCCATGGCAGATCCAGGTGCCGGCCGCCGTCCGGGGTGCGCTGGGCGGCGGCCCACTCCACGACGCGGGCGAGGGTGCGTTCCAGGCCGGCGGAGGGGACCAGGGCGACGCGCTCGGTGTTGAGCTGGCCGGTCATCAGGGCCCAGCCGCCGTTCTCCGGGCCGATCCGGTTCGCGACCGGGACGCGGACGTCGTCGAAGCCGACCGCGGCGACCGAGTGGTTGCCCATGGTGCGCAGGCGGGTGGAGGAGATGCCGGGCGCGTGCCTGGGGACCAGCAGCACCGAGATGCCCTTGTGCTTGGGCGCGTCGGGGTCGGTGCGCACGGCGAGCCAGATGTAGTCGGCGGCCTCCATCATGCCGGTCCACAGCTTCTGGCCGTTGATGACGTACTCGTCGCCGTCGCGCACGGCCCGGCAGCGCAGCGAGGCCAGGTCGGTGCCGGATTCAGGCTCGGAGTAGCCGATGGCGAAGTGCACGCGGCCGGCCAGGATGCCGGTCAGCAGGGTGCTCTTCTGCTCCTCGCTGCCGTAGGCGGCGATGGCCGGGCCGACGCTGTTGATGGTCAGGAGCGGGGTGGGTACGTCGGCGTAGGCGACCTCCTCGTTGAAGATCGCCTGCTCGACCATGGATCGTCCCTGGCCGCCCATCTCTTCGGGCCAGCCGATGCCCAGCCAGCCGTCTTCGCCCAGGCGCCGCACGATGGCGCGGTAGGTGTCGGTGGCTTCGGGGACGGAGTAGCCGTCGCGCAGGGCGTGGCGGACCTCCGGGGTCATGATCTCGCCGAAGTAGGCCCGCAGTTCGTCCCTGAGTTGCAGTTGCTCGCGGGTGTAGGACAGACGCACGAGTCGTTCCTTCGCGTCGAGGGTGGGCACGGCTCGGTTGCCCGCACGGTACGAGCGTGCTTCCGGCCGCGTCAATGGGTCAACAAACATTTGTTGCACGAGGTCGCGGTGTAAGGTCCGACCGTGAGCACCACGACCAACTCCGGCGCGGGCAAGCGCTACCTGCCCGCGATCCTGGAGGCCGCGACCCGATGCTTCGCCCGCACCGGCTACCACGGCACCACGATGCGGGACATCGGCGCCGAGACGGGGATGCACGCCGGCAGCCTCTACGTGCACATCCGCACCAAGGAGGACCTGCTCGACGCCATCGTGTGGGAGATCGCGCAGTCCACGGAGCGGCGCATGGAAGCGGTGCTCGCGGCCGAGGCCGCTCCCCTGGAGAAGCTGCGCACGCTCGCCGAGGAGCATCTGCGCTGGGTGGCGCAGAATCCGGACGCGGCCACGGTCTACTTCCACGAGTGGCGCCACCTCAAGGACGAGCGGCTGGAGCGGGTCAAGCAGGCCCGTGCCCGCTGGACGCGCGGGTTGCGGGAGATCCTGCAGGCAGGTGTCGATGAGGGCACGTTCAGGGCGATGGACGTGCGGATGGCGGGCCTGGCCTTCGTCGGCATGCTCAACTCCACGCAGGGCTGGCAGCGCGGCGAGGCCGACCCCGAGACGGCGGAGATCGCGGGCACGTTCCTGGATTTCCTGCTCGACGGCTGGCTGCCGCGCTGACTCATGCCACGATCCCCTGCGCGCGCAGTTCCTCGACGTCGCCGGCGGCGAATCCCGCCTCCAGCAGCACGTCCCTCGTGTGTGCGCCGGGAAGCGGCGGCGGCGTCGGCGTCGTGCCCGGTGTGCGGCCGAAGCGCGGGGCGGGGGCGGGCTGCGGGATGCCGGCCACCTGGGTGAACGCCCCGCGCGCCGCCGCATGGGGATGGGTGACGGCCTCCAGCGGGGTGAGCACGGGCGCGACGCAGGCGTCCACCTCCTCGAAGACCGCGCACCACTCCTTGAGCGTGCGGGTGCGGAAGATCGCGGCCAGCCGCTCCTTGGTGCCCGGCCAGGACGCCCTGTCCAGCTGCGGCGGCAGGTCCGCCGGGTCCGTGCCGAGCGCCCCGAGCAGTGCCCGGTAGAACTTGGGCTCGATGGCGGCCACGGACAGGTGGCGGCCGTCCGAGGTCTCGTAGACGGCGTAGAAGGGGGCGCCGGAGTCGAGGATGTTGGTGCCGCGCCGTTCGCTCCAGTGGCCCGCGGCGGACATCGCGTAGAAGGGCGCCATCATCGCGGCCACCCCGTCGATCATCGCGGCGTCGATCACCTGCCCCTGGCCGGAGCGGTCCGCCTCCAGCAGGCCGCAGACCACGCCGAAGGCGAGCAGCATGCCGCCTCCGCCGTAGTCGGCGATCAGGTTGAGCGGTGGCACGGGCGGGCCGCCCGCCAGGCCGATGGAGTGCAAGGCGCCGGTCAGCGCCAGGTAGTTGAGGTCGTGCCCGGCCCGGTGGGCGTTCGGGCCGTGCTGGCCCCAGCCGGTCATCCTGCCGTAGACCAGTGCGGGACGGCGGGACAGGCACGGCTCGGGGCCGACGCCCAGACGCTCGGCGGCGCCGGGGCGGAACCCCTCGACGAGGGCGTCCGCCCCGTCCACGAGCCGCAGCACGACCTCGGCTCCGCGCGGATGCTTGAGATCCACCTGGATCGACCGGCGCCCGCGGGCGAGAGTGTCGGTGCGCTGGTGGTCCTTCCAGGTGGCCCGCCGGCCCGGCATGCGCTCGACCCGGATCACCTCCGCGCCCATGTCGGCGAGCATCATCCCGGCGAACGGCACCGGCCCCTGTCCGGCCAGCTCGACGACCGTGCGTCCGCTGAGCGGTCCGGCCATGCACCCTCCAAGTTAATGTCGCTTGGAAATAATGTCGTAACGACACATTAACTCATGAGGGGGCCGCCGGGAAGGAGCGGGAGCGGGAAAGCCTCAGGCGGTGAAGGCGTCCTTGAGCGCGCGGGCGAAGCGGTCGAGCAGCGTCCCGAACTGATCCACGTCGGCGGCGGACCAGCCCTCGAGCAACTCGTTGAGCATCGCAACGGAGGCGGCGTCGAACGCGCGCATCGCCTTGCGGCCGTCGGCCGTCATGGAGATGAGAACGGCGCGCAGGTCGCCCGCCTCGGCGGTGCGCTCCACCATGCCGGCGGCCTGCAGCCGGGACAGCACCTTGCTGATGTTGGACGGGCTCGTGCCGGTCTGCTGGGCGAGCGCGGAGGGACGGGCCTCTCCCCCGAGGCGCCCGAGCGCGAACAGCACGGTCGCGGAAGCCGCGTCCAGATCGACGCCGGCTCTGGCCAGCACCTGATCCACCATGCCCACCGCGGTCCAGCGGCCCAGGATGAACCCGAACGAGTTGAGAATCAGCGGAGACCCCACTTCGCCACCCGACGTACCGGGATCGTCGGACTGCATGCTCATACGCTTCGGCTCTTCCCTGTCCGGTCGGCGCGCATTACGCTGTCGTTCCGACATTGTTTCCGGGCGACAGTATATCCGTCGCCCATGCCGTCCAACCTGGCGAGTCTCTTTCCTGAGCATACTCACGCCGTTGATCGCGGCGTCCGGTGTCGTCGCCCTCCTTCATGAGCGAAGAGGAGCCGAAATGGCCGATGAATCCGCAGAACCCCTGCTCGCGGGCTTGCGGGTGGTGGAGACCTCCCGCAGCGTCGCGGGTGCTTACGCGGGCAGGATCCTCGCCGACTGCGGCGCCGAGGTGATCCTGCGCGAGCCTGAGGGAGGGCACCCCCTGCGCGCCCGCGGCCCGTTGTTCGCCTTCCTCAGCGCGGGCAAACGCCCGAGTCCTGTGGACGTGGACGCGGACGTGCTGATCCGCGAATGGGACGACGTCCCGGGCCCCGCTCCTGCGGGGCCGGTCACCGTGGACATCTCCCCCTGGGGCAGCGCCGGCCCGTGGCCCGGACAGGGGCGGCCGTGGACCGATTTCACGTTGCAGGCCGAGTGCGGGTCGTTGCGGCTGCGCGGCGTGCCGGACTCCTACCCGCTCATGGCGGGGGGCCGTCCCGCGGAGTGGGTCGCCGGCGCCCTGGCGGCCACCGCGGCGCTGGCCGGGGTGCGCGGAGGCGGGACGGCACGCGCGGACATCCCGTTGCTGGGGGTGAACGCCTACGTCACGAACCTCTTCGTGGACGCGCTCTCCACCCTCACCGGCGCCTCCAGGGAACCCGTCGTGATGCGCAGGCGGCTGTCACCCTCGGTGGAGCCGACCGCGGACGGCTGGGTGGGCTTCAACCTGGCCTCCGCCCAGCAGCTCCAGGACTTCATGATCCTCATCGAGCGGCCGGACCTGCTGGAGGATCAGGAGCTGTCCACGCACGCGGGCCGCTACGCCCGGGAGAAGGAGTGGACGGCGGCCGTGCACGCCTGGACCACGAGGCACACCACCGCGGAGATCCTGGAGCGGGCGGCGCTGTTCCGCATCCCGGCCTCGCCGGTGCACAGCGGCGCGACCATCCTGCGAGATCCGCACGTCGTGGCGCGCGGCTTCTACGTGGACGACGCCACCGGGACGTTCAAGCATCCCGCGGTGCCGTTCCTGTTCGACGGGCGAAGGCCCAGGACGGCGCCTGCCGAGCCCGGCGGCAGCGAACCGCGGCCTCGTCCCGGTAAGGCCGGGGGGCTGCCTCTGGCCGGGCTGCGCGTGCTCGACCTGGGCACCTGGTGGGCCGGATCGTTCACGGCCACGCTGCTGGCCTCGCTCGGCGCCGACGTCATCAAGATCGAGTCCACTCGCCGCATCGACGGCGCCCGCGTGCTCGGCGGTGACCCGTCGGCCGAACAGTGGTGGGAACGCGGCTACTTCTTCCTCGGCATCAACCACAACAAGCGGGCCATCACCCTCGACCTCACCCAGCCCGAGGGCCTGGACGTGCTCAAGACGATGATCGCCGGAGCCGACGTGCTGCTGGAGAACTTCGCGCCCCGCGTCATGGAGAACCTGGGGCTCGACTGGGACGGCGTGCGCGCGCTCAACCCGTCCATCGTCATGCTGCGCATGCCCGCCTTCGGGCTGACCGGGCCGCTGCGCGACCGCGTCGGCTACGCCCAGACCGTGGAGCAGTACTCCGGCCTGTGCTGGGTCACCGGCTACCCGGACGGCCCGCCGGTCAACCCGAGCGGTCCCGCCGACCCCATGGGCGGCGCGAACGCCGCCGCAGCGTTGCTCGCGGCCCTGCACCGGCGGGCCGCGACCGGGCAGGGCATGCTCGTGGAGGCGCCGCTCGCCGAGGCGGCCCTCACGATGGCCGCCGAGCAGGTCATTGAGGCCACCGCCACGGGCGTCGTCCCCGGCCGCGCGGGCAACCACGCGCCCGGCTTCGCCCCGCAGGGCGTCTACCGCTGCGAGGGCGCCGAGAGCTGGCTGGCGATCTCGGTCGCCACCGACGCCCAGTGGGCGGCCCTGCGCGCGATCACGGGCCTGCCGCGCTGGCACGAGGACGCCTCGCTCGCCACCTACGACGGGCGCAAGGCGCAGGAAGACCTCCTCGACCGGGAACTGCAGGACTGGGCGAGCACGCGGCGCGCCGGGCAGGCGGCCGAGGAGCTGCTCCGGGCCGGCGTCCCGGCCGCGGTGGCGGCCGACCCCCGCTTCATCCACGACCATCCGCAGCTGGGCTGGATGTTCGAGGAGGTCGGTCACCCCGTGGCGGGCAAGATCCGCCTGCCCGTCGTGCCGTTCGCCTACGACGGCGTGGCGTCCTGGTCGGTCCTGCCCCCGCCCACGCTCGGCCGCGACAACCGCGAGGTTCTGAGCGAGGTCGCGGGGCTGTCCCCGGCCGAGATCGACGATCTGATCGCCCGCGGCATCTGCGGCACCCACCCCTGACCAGAAGGAGAGCCTCATGAACACACTGGACTTCACCGGCCGCGTCGCGATCGTCACCGGAGCGGGTCGCGGCATCGGCCGCGCCCACGCCCTGCTGCTGGCCGAGCGGGGCGCGTCGGTCGTGGTGAACGACCTCGGCGGCGACACCGACGGCTCCTCCCCCTCGGCCGGGCCGGCCGAACAGACCGTGGCGGACATCGAGAAGGCGGGCGGCAGCGCGGTCGTCAGCACGGCCTCCGTGGCCACCGAGGACGGCGCCGCCTCGATCGTCGCCACCGCGATCGAGGCGTTCGGGCGCGTCGACGCCGTGATCAACAACGCCGGCAACTTCCGGATCGCGCCGTTCGACGAGCTGCCGCTGGGCACCTACCAGGCGTTCCTCGACACGCACTTCTTCGGCAGCCTCATGCTGGCCAGGGCCGCCTGGCCGCACCTGGCCGCGAGCGGCCGGGGGCGGATCGTCAACACCGTCTCCGCGGCGCTGCTCGGCGTCCCCGACATGGTGCACTACGGCTCGGCCAAGGGCGCGGTGTACGGGCTCACGCGCAACCTGGCCGTCGCGGGAGCCGCGCACGGCATCAAGGTCAACGCCGTCGCCCCCGGCGCCGCCACCCGTATGGTCGAGCTCACCGGCGACAGCCTGCCGCCCGGCACGATCGAGTACATGCGCGAGCACATGCCGCCGGAGCTGGTGGCTCCGGTGGCGGCGTACCTCGCCCACGAGAGCTGCGGCATCACCGGCGAGGTGCTGACGGCGGCCGGCGGGCTGGTCAACCGCATGGTCATGCTGAACACGACGGGCATCCACGACCCGGCGCTGACCCCCGAGACGGTCGCCGACCGCCTGGACGAGATCCTCGACACCAGCGGCGCCCAGGTCGCGGCGCTGACCGTCCCGGATCCGGCGGGTTCGTGACGCGCCGCTGACCGCATCATGCTCACCGTCGCCGGTCTGCTCCGCCTTCTGGACGCACCCCAGCCGCTCACCGCCGAGGGTCTGCCCGTCGATCCGCTGCTGGTCGTCGACCTGGCCACCGCCGACGACCGCGTGCGGGCCGAGACGTTGGACGCCGGGCTCGGCATGCTCCCCCAGGTGACGGTCGGAGTCCTGCCGTCCGACCCGTCCCCTCAAGCGCTGCTCCTGGCCCAGGCGTGCACCTTCACGCTGCGGCAAGCTGCGGGGCAGTGGTCCGCACCCGGCGCCCGCGGCCGGCGCGCCTGCGTCGTGGTGGACGACGTCGACGCGGAGCTCGCGGCGGTGGAGCGGTCGATCCAGCACGCGCCCGTTGCGGCGGTGAGCCTGCACCGGCTCCTGCGCCTCCAAGCTCGGAGCACGGTGCCGGACGGGCTGGTCGCCGAGTCGGCCGTGTACTCCACCCTGCTCGCGGGCCCGGAGTTCGCGCGCTGGCTCGCCGGACGCCCGCCCCGCCGCCCCGCCGGCACCGGCGAGCCCCTCGACGTGACGGCCGAGGCGGGCGTCCTGCGGATCACCCTGTCGCGCCCGGCACGGCGCAACGCCTACAGCGCGGCCATGCGTGAGGCGCTGACCGATGCTCTGTCAGTGGCGGCTGCCGACCCGTCCTTGCGGGTGGAGCTGCGCGGACGTGGTCCGGACTTCTGCGCGGGCGGCGATCTCGACGAGTTCGGCACCGCACTCGATCCTGCCCGTGCCCACGTCCTGCGTACCGCGCGGTCCGCGGGGCTCGCCCTGCACCGCCTCAGCGCTCGCACCACGGCATATCTGCAGGGGAACTGCATCGGCGCGGGTATCGAGCTGCCGGCGTTCGCGGACCGGGTCCTGGCCCGTGACGACACCCTGATCCGCCTGCCGGAACTGGCCATGGGACTCGTCCCCGGAGCCGGCGGCACCGTCAGCGTCACCCGGCGGATCGGCCGCTGGCGTACGGCCTGGCTCGCCCTCACCGGGGCTCCCCTCACCGTCAGGACGGCGCTGTCGTGGGGGCTGGTGGACGAGGTCGTGCCATGACTTCCCCGCCAGGCGAGGCGGCCTGGATGTCGTCCGGGCTGGCCTCGCTGACCGGCCGGCCGGATGGGCCCGCGCTGGTGCCCCGGCACCGGACCGCCCTGGCCGCCCGCGCTTGGGGCGAGCTCCTGAGCTCGCTGACCGGCGGGCGCGTCGACCTCGACGGCGCCGCCCTGCTGACCGAGCGCGCCGCCATGACCGGCCGCGGTCGCGCGGGCGCGACATCGGCAGGCGGCTCGTGCCGGCTGCTCGCGGCAGCCGACGGCTGGGTGGCCCTGTCGTGCGCCCGGCCCGGCGACGACGACCTCGCCGGAGCACTCGTCGGGCGGACGCCGAGCGGTTCCCCATGGCCCGATCTGGCCCGCTGGTGCCGTGGCCGCACCGCCGGGGAGATCGCCGGGCGGGCCCGGCTGCTGGGGCTCGCCGCCGCCGCCGTGGGCGAGTGGCGCCGTCCGGCACCGGCCCCGCGCCCGATCGGCCTGCCGATCGTCGCGCGCGGCACGCTGGTCGTGGACTTCAGCGCGCTGTGGGCCGGGCCGCTCTGCGCCCATCTCCTGGGCCTGGCCGGCGCCGGCGTCGTCAAGGTGGAGACGCCGCAGCGGCCCGACGGCGCCCGCTTCGGCCATGGGGGGTTCTACGACCTGCTCCACGCCGGCCACCGCTCCGTCGTGCTGGATCCGGACGATCCGGTCGACCGGCGCGCGTTGCACGCGCTGGCCGCCCGTGCCGACGTGGTCATCGAGGCGTCCCGGCCGCGCGCGCTGGCCCGCTGGGGGCTGGACGCGCGCCGGGCAGCGGCGGCCGGCACGGTCTGGCTGTCCATCACCGCCTACGGCCGCGCGCACGACCGCGTGGGTTTCGGCGACGACGTGGCCGCCGCCGCCGGGCTGGTGGCCTGGGAGGCGGACAGCGGCGCGCCGGTCTTCTGCGGTGACGCCATCGCCGATCCGCTGACGGGTCTGTACGCGGCCTGCCGCGTCCTGGAACGCCTGGGCCGGGGCGAGGGCGCGCTGCTGGACGTGGCGATGGCCGCCGTCGCCGCCGCGACCGTCACCTCCCCCTGGCGCACCCCGGCCCGCCCCGTCGACGCCGCGCCGCCGCCCGCCGCACGCTCTGTCGCCGCAGGCCCGGCGGGAGCCGCCGCCCCGGAGTCCGGCCTCGACACCGAGGCCGTCCTGGCCGAGCTGGGCATCCGGTGAGCACGGGATGCTGATCCGCGACGCCGAGATCTCCGGCCGGCGGACCGACGTGCGGGTGGCGGCGGGGCGCGTCCAGGAACTCGGCGACCTGACCCGGCAGCCGGGTGAGGAGGTGGTCGACGGCTCCGGGGGCGTCCTGCTTCCCGGGCTGACCGACCATCATGTGCACCTGTTCGCCTGGGCGGCCGCCCTGCGCTCGGCCGCCTGCGGGCCACCCGCCGTACGCGACGCGCACGCGTTGCGTCGTGCGCTGGCGGCGGCGTCACCGGACGCCGCGGGATGGGTACGGGGCGTGGGTTACACCGAGTCCGTCGCGGGCGAGCTCGACGCCGCCGCGCTGGATCGCCTGCACGCCGAACGACCCGTGCGGCTGCAGCATCGGGGCGGCTCGCTGTGGATGCTGAACACCGCCGCGATCCGCCTGCTACGCCTGGAGAGAAGCGACGACCCGGGGATCGAACGCGCGGCCGACGGGCGGCCGACCGGCCGCGTCTGGCGGGCCGACCACCTGCTGCGTCCCCCTTCGGCATCGTCCGCGGTGCCGTACCCCGACCTGACCGCCGTGGCCGGCATGCTGGCCCGCTGGGGCGTCACGGCGGTCACCGACGCCAGCCCCGACCTCGGCGAAGCCGCGGTCTCCGCCCTCACCGCGCAGATGGAGCACCGGACGCTGCCCCAGCGCGTGCGCCTGCTGGGCGCTCCTCGCGGGGCCGTCCTGCGAAGCCCTCGGCTCACCCCGGGGCCGTGGAAGATCGTCGTACGTGACGACGCCCTGCCGGGCCTCGCGGAACTCGTGGCCACGATCGGGTCCGCGCACGCGCGGGCGCGGCCGGTCGCGCTCCACTGCCTCACGGTGGACGCTCTGGCTCTGTCGCTGGCGGCCTTCGACGAGACCGGCTCGATCCCCGGCGACCGCATCGAACACGCCGGGGTGGTGCCGGACTGGTGTCTGGGCCCGCTGCGGAGGCATGGCCTGCGGGTCGTCACCCAGCCCGCGTTCCTGGCCGATCGCGGCGAGGACATGGTGGCCGGCACCCCCGCCGGCGAGGAGGACTTCCTCTACCGGTACGCCGGCCTGCGCGATGCCGGGGTGAGGGTGTTCCCCTCCAGCGATGCCCCTTACGGCCCGGCCGACCCCTGGCGCGTGATGGCGGCGGCCCGTGATCGGACGACGGAGTCGGGCCGGGTGATCGCACGGGCCGAGCGCGTCGGCGTGGCCGTCACCTTGAACGGCTATCTGACCCCTGGCGAGCTGCCGCTCTCCGGCCCGGCCGTCCTGCGTCCGGGGATCGCGGCCGACCTGGTCCTGTTGCGTGGCGGGCTCCGCGAGGTGCTGGCCGAGCCGGACGCCGAGCGGGTCCGGCTGACCATGATCGACGGACGCGTGGTCCATCAGGCACCCTGACGGCGAGCGTTTCAGGTCACATGTGAGCGCCGCCGTCGATGCGGATCTCGGTGCCGGTGATGAACGCGCCGTCGTCGGAGACGAGCATGGCGACGACACCGGCGACGTTCTCGGGGCCGGGCAGGCCGTCGCTGATCGCGGACGTCAGCTTGCCGAAGAGGCTCCAGTCGGTGTCGGCGGGCACGAGGGAGCCGATGTTGTTGGTGATGCCGCTGCTGATGCCGCCGGGCACGACGTTGACCGCGCGCAGCCCCTGCTTGGAGTACTCCAGGGCGAGGCTGTGGGTGAAGGAGGCGATGCCGCCCTTGCTGGCCGAGTAGGCGGCCATGAACGGGTGGGCGTAGAAGGCGGCGGTGGAGCTGAAGTTCACCACGACGCCCCGGCCGGACTCCAGCAGGGCCGGCAGCGCGGCCCTGGTCATGAGGAAGGTTCCGGTCAGGTTGACGGTGATGATGCGGTTCCACAGCTCCAAGGAGCAGTCATGGGTGTGCGCGCCGCGCAGGATGGCGGCGGTGTTGACCAGGGCGTCCAGACCGCCGAGGCCGCTCACCGCCGAGGAGACCACCTCATCGACCGAACCGGCGTCGGCGATGTCGACAGGGGTGACGGTGAGCCGGTCGGCGGTGCCCTGCTCGGCCGCCAGGGCGAGCGTCTCCTTCAGGCCGTCCTCGGCGATGTCCGCGGCCACCACGCGGGCGCCTTCGGTCAGCAGCCGCAGCGCGGTGGCCCGGCCGATGCCGGAGGCCGCGCCGGTGATGAGGATGCGCCGGTCGGTGAGTCGCTGCATGAGAAGGTTCACTCCGTTTCAGTTGATGGTGCAGGTCAGGGGGAGGTCGGAGGCGGAGCGGCCGACGCGCAGCCGGTGCGGGCCGCCGCTGTGCGGCCGGCGGGACAGCGCCTTTGGAGCAATGTCGATCCGCACCGTGACCGTCTGACCCGGTGCGGCCTCGACAGCGGCGAAGCCGGCCAGGCGCGGAGCTTCGTCCTGCTCCAGATACGCCTGCACGACCTCCCGGCCCGGGCGGTCGCCGGCGTTGCGGAGCGTCACCTCCACGGCGTCGTCGTCCGCCACAGCGGCGTGCAGGTACTCCCAGGTGGTGTAGGACAGGCCGTGACCGAACGGGAACAGCACGCCCTCGGGCCGGTAGGCGCGGTAGCCGATGCGGTCGCCCTCGGCATAGTCGAGCACGCCTTCGACGGGTCGCGTGGACAGGATCGGGACGTCGGCCTCGGTGGCGGGAAAGGTGGTCGGCAGCCGGCCGCCGGGTTCGGCGCCGGTCAGGATGTCGGCGATGGCGTCGCCGCCCTCCTGTCCGGGGAACCAGGACCACAGCAGCGCCGCCGGTTCGTACGCCCAGGGCATCAGCCACGGCGCTCCGGCGTTCACCACGACCACGGTGCGGGGATTGGCCGCGCAGACCTGGCGTACCAGCTCGTCCTGCCGTCCGGGCAGTGTCAGGCCGGTCCGGTCGAGGCTTTCCGTCTCGGTGTCGGCATCGCTGCCGACCACCACGATCGCCACGTCGGCGGCGCGTGCCGCCGAGAGGGCGGCCTGCAGCTCCTCCTCGTCGGTGCCGCGCGGCGCCTCGTAGCCCAGCCCGGTCAGAGTGACCGGATAGGGCAGGTTGCGTTGCGGGCTGATCAGCAGTTCGACGTCGATCGGACCGGCGTCGGCGGTGAAGGTGAAGGTGTGCGAGGGCGGGTTCAGCAGCAGGGCGGCGATGTCGTCACCGTCCTGGAGCTGTTCGCGGGACTGGTCGGCGTTGCCGGGGACGCGCAGGGTGTGGCGGCCGGTGCCCAGGACCGACAGCCGGTGCACGCCGGCGGCGGGCAGGCTGAGGCGGGCGCGCACGGCCAGCTCATCGACCTCGTCGGCGAGGATGATCGGGAACCACCAGGGAGCGGGGTCGCGATGCTCGGCCGTCAGCACGGTGCCGTCGGCCGAGCGGTGCTCCAGCCGTACGCCCTGCTCGCCGGTCTCAGGGTCGACGGCCAGGCCGGGGGGCAGAGGCTCCAGCTTGACGTGGGGGAAGACGCCGCCGTGGACGGTGATCTCGGTGTCCTCGCCGAGCACCCGGCGCAGCCCTTCGAGCGGCGTGACCACGTGCTCGGGGGTGACGTGGGCGCTGCCGCCGCCCTGGGCGGTGAAACGCACCGCGTTCGGGCCGATGAGCGCGACCTTGCGCAGGCCCGGCCGCAGGGGCAGCAGGCCGTCGTTGCGCAGCAGTACCGAGCCGCGGATCGCCAGCTCGCGCAGGCGGTCGCGGACGTCGCCGGGAACGGGCGGGGCAGGGGGCGCGGGGACGCCTTCGAGAGCGCCGGTGCGCGCGGCCAGCCGCAGGACGCGCAGCACCTTGTCGTCCACCACCTCGGCGGGGACGCGCCCGTCCTCGACCGCCGCCACCAGCGCGTCACCCCACGGCCCGTCCGGGCCCGGCATGACGACGTCCAGCCCGGCCAGGGCGGTGGCCTCGCACGATCGGGCGGCGGTCCAGTCGGAGACCACGACGCCGTCGAAGCCCCATTCCTCCTTGAGCACGCCGGTCAGCAGGTCGCGGTGCTCGGTCATGGTCTCGCCGTTGACCCGGTTGTAGGCGGCCATCACCGCCCACACGCCGGCCTCGCGCACCGCCGCCTCGAACGGCGCCAGGTACACCTCGCGCAACGTCCGCTCGTCGATGTGGGCGTCGTAGGTCATCCGGTCGGTCTCGGAGTCGTTGCCCACGAAGTGCTTGACGGTCGCCGCGACCCCCGCCGACTGCACGCCCTGGATGAACCCGACGGCGACGCGGGCGGTGAGCAGCGGGTCCTCGGAGCAGCACTCGAAGTGGCGGCCGCCGAGAGGCGAGCGGTGCAGGTTGACCGTGGGGGCGAGCAGGACGTGGATGCCCATCTCGCGTGCCCGGGCGCCCATCAGCCGCCCGGCCTCGCGCGCCGTCTCCTCGTCCCAGGCCGCGGCCAGAGAGGTCGGGCTGGGGAACAGCAACGAGGGCGGGGTGTCCCCTCCGAAGGAGGTGCCGCGCGGCCCGACGGGGCCGTCCGACAGGGCCAGCGGGGCCAGCCCGGCCGACGTCACCGGGGTCATCGTCCAGGCGTCGGCCCCGGTGAGGAGGGCGACCTTCTCCTTCAGTGTCATCGCGGCGAGGCGGCGCAGCAGGTCCGGCTCATCGATCAACGGCACGGCGTCAGTCCTTCTGGAGGCCGGCGAAACCGGCCTCGATCTCGGTGGGGAGGTGCTCGGCGTTCGGGATCATGGCGATGGCGTCGCGAACGGTCATGTTCTGGGCGACGGCGTCGAGGCCGGTCTCCACGTACCCGGCGAGCTCCGGCAGGTGCCGGACGATGGCGTCGGTGACGACGCGCAACGCGCCGGGTCGGTCGGCCACCTCGGCGAGAGTGCTGTCAAGGGTGAGCGGCGCGGACGCGGCCTGGTCCCCGGCGTAGGGAGAGGTCCAGCGGTGGGTGCCGGAGCCGACCGTGTGCCGGTCACCGCCGGGCAGCGTGACGTGCGCCGTGGTGTTCGGCGGGACCACGGCCTCGACGGCGAGCGTGCCGTCGTCGAGGCGCCACGAGGCGGCGGCCAGGCCGTAGGGGGTGCGCAGCCGGGCGGCGGCACGGGTGAGCCCGCCGCCGGGCCGGGGACGTACGGAGATCTCCCGGTAGCCCGGCGCGGCCGGGCTCAGCCCCGCGACCGTGCGGTGCAGCCAGTCGGCGACGGCTCCGAAGGCGTAGTGGTTGAAGGAGGTCATGCCGCTGGGGTTGACGGTGCCGTCGGGCAGCAGGCTGTCCCAGCGCTCCCAGATCGTGGTGGCGCCCTGGGTGACCGGATACAGCCAGGACGGGCACTCGCGCTGCAGCAGCAGCCGGTACGCGGCCTCCGTCTCCCCCGCCTCGGCGAGGGCGTCGCAGATGAGCGGGGTGCCGACGAAACCGGTAGCGATCTTGTAGCCGCCCGCGCGGACCAGCTCCACCAGGCGGGAGGCGGCTCGGGCGCGTTGCCCGGGCTCGGGGAGCAGGGCGAATTCCAGGGCCAGGGCGTAGGCGGTGGGCGAGTCGCTCAGCAGCCGCCCCGAGGCCGTGACGTACTCGGCGGCGAAGGCGCGGCGCACCTGGTCGGCGAGCTCCCGATGGGGAGCGGCGTCCTGCCCGATGACCTCGGCCGCCCGGGCGAGCAGGTCGGCCGAGCGGGCGAAGTAGGCGGTGGCCACGATCTCGGGGTAGGTGCGGGCCTGCTCGGGTCGGTTGGCGGGCGCGGTGGGGTCGAGCCAGTCGCCGAACTGGAAGCCGCTGTCCCAGATCCTGCCCGGCCCGGCCAGAGCGGCGACGTGCTCGACCCAGGCGCGCATGCTCGCGAACTGCCGTTCCAGGATGCCGGTGTCGCCGTAACGGCAGTACAGCACCCACGGGACGATCACAGCGGCGTCGCCCCAGGCCGCGGCCGCGTTGGAGGCGCTGGTGACGTTCGGCACGATGTGCGGCACCAGGCCGTCCTCGCCCTGCTCGACGGCCAGGTCGGCGAGCCAGGAGGACAGGAGGCCGGCGCTGTCGAACAGGAAGGAGGCCGTGGGAGCGAAGACCTGGAGGTCGCCCGTCCAGCCCAGGCGTTCGTCACGCTGGGGGCAGTCGGTGGGCACGTCGAGGAAGTTGCCGCGCATGCCCCACACGACGTTCTCGTGCAGCCGGTTGACGAGCGGGTCCGAGCAGTCGAACCAGCCGGTGCGCTCCAGGTCGGAATGGCACACGACGGCGACCACGTCGTCCACCGGTCCTGATGTCTCGGCATAGCGGAAGCCGTGGAAGGTGAAGCGCGGCTCCCACGTCTCCCCTTGCGCGTCGCCGCGCAGGATGTAGGTGTCGGTGGCCTTGGCGGTGCGCAGCGGGGTGACGCACAGCTCGCCGTCCTGCAGGACCTCGGCGTGCCGCAGCGTCACCTGGTCGCCCGTGGAACCGGTGGCGGTGATCCTGAGGCGACCGACCAGGTTCTGGCCGAAGTCGTAGACGGTGGCGCCGCTCGGGGTGAGGCGCCTCTCGACCGGGACAAGGGTCTCGGTGCGGCGCACCGGCGGCCCTTCCGGCGCCACCAGCGTGCTCAGGTCGCGGTCCACGATCTCGACGGGCGACCAGCCGGAGTCGTCATAGCCGGGCGACGACCAGCCCCGGCGTTCCAGCCGGGCGTCGTAGGTCTCTCCGTCGTAGAGGTCGGAGGAGAGCAACGGCCCGGACGCGGCCCGCCACGACCCGTCGGTCACGAACCGTTCCATCGTGCCGTCGTCGTGGACGATCTCCAGCTGGGCCAGCCAGGCGAGCCGGTCGCCGTACAGGGCCCGCTTGCCCTCGAAACCCAGCCGTCCCCGGTACCAGCCGTCGCCCAGCGTCGCGCCCAGGCAGTTGGTCCCCTCGCGCAGCAGATCCGTCACGTCGAAGGTCTGGTAGCGCAGGCGGTGCTGATAGGCGGTCCAGCCGGGCGCCAGCACGTGGTCACCGACGACCTCGCCGTTCAGCTCCGCCTCGTACACGCCCAGCGCGGTGGTGTAGAGCCGGGCTGCGCGCACGCCCCGGCGGACCTCGAACTCGCCGCGCAGCAGCGAGCCCTCCCCCGGGCTGACGAACGCGGCCGACCAGTCCTCCCGCTCCAGCAGGCCCGCCTCCACGTGCGCGGGCTCGCTCCACGCCGACCATCCGCCGGGGCCTTCGACGCGCACCCGCACCGCCACTCGCTCGCGCGCCGCCAGCGGCGCGAACGGCCAGGGCACCAGCACGGATTCGGCGGACCCGACCCGGACCCGCTCGCCCCTGGCCTCGACCTCGTAGGCGCTCTGCCGCCAGTCCGGCGTGCCGGTCTCGACGGACCACGACAGGCGCGGCGTGCGCGTGCCGACGCCCAGCGGTTCACGCAGGTGCTCGAATCGGATGGTGATCACGCGGACGGACTCTCCTTGCTTACACGTGTTAGCTGATGTCAACGTACACCCTTGACGAGCCGGACCGTCAACCCGCCGAGGACCGCGACGCCGGCGGCCACCAGGAACAGCAGCGGATAGTTGCCTCCCTCGCCGACGCCCAGGATGACCGGGGCGACGATCGGCGCGACGGACTGCGGCAGGGCGCTGGCGATCCCCGCCAGGCTCATGTACTTGGCCGCCGCCCCCTCGCGGTCGGGCAGCACGTCGTTGACCAGGGCCAGGTCCACCGCCCCGAAGACGCCCGCGCCGAACAGAATGAACTGCGAGCCGACCAGCACCGAGGTGAACGAGGCCGCGGACGCGACGATCACGAAGCCGACCACGAAGCAGGCGGCGGCCAGGTAGATGAACAGCTTGCGCCGCCGCAGCCGGTCCGACAGATAGCCGCTCACCACCGCGCCCACGGACGTCATCACCAACCCGACGCCGCCCGTGATCGCCAGCAGGCCCGTGACCTCCTCGAGCCGGTAACCGAGATGATCGGTCAGGAAGTACAGCTGGTAGGTGGACAGGAACATGAGGCTGAACTGGATGAGGAAACGCCCCAGCCAGGTCCAGCCGAAGTCGGGATGGCGGCGGGGATCGAAGGTGAGGTCGCGCGCCAGGCCCGCAAGATCGAGCACCTTCCGCTGCTCGCGGGGCAGGGGCCGGTCGGACATCCTCACCACCAGCAGCAGCACGGCGGCGCAGGCCACGAGGGCCGGCACGAGGAACAGCAGCAGCGGCGAGCCGGCCAGCGCGCCCGACACCTGGAATCCGGCCACTCCCGCGATCTGGGCGGTGAACCCGAGCAGGCCGCCGACCTTGCCGCGCTGCTCCTCGGGCACCTGGTCCGGCATGACCGCCAGCAGCGGGGTCATGATGAACGTGATGCCGACCTGCGCGACGACGTAACCCAGCAGCACGCCCGGGACCGTCTCGATCACGGCGGCGAGCACGGCTCCGGCGGCCAGCACCGGCATGCCCGCCAGCATCCACGGTCTGCGCCGGCCGAGGCGGGAGGTGGTGTTGTCGCTCAGGAGGCCCACGACCGGGGCGGCGATGATGTTGAGCAGCGTGCCGATCCCGATGACCAGGCCGAGTGCCGCTTCCTTGCCCTCGGGGTCGATCTGCTGCAGCCGGATGGCCAGCGAAGCCAGCAACGGCGTCATGACCGCCACGTAGAGCCCCAGGTAGGCCAGCACGTAGACGGTGATGAAACCGCTGCTCGCCCTGGCCGGCTGCGCGGCTGTCGCGGCTGCCGCCGGAGGTGGGGATGCGGGCTCGGACATCACACTCTCCCATTTGATCGTTTTAAGGGGTCCTCCGCCAAAGGCCGCAACTAACACGTGCCAGTAGGTGCGAGGAACGTAACATCACCGCCACGTGGCGGCAAGAGCAGCAGGGGTCACGAAAGGGGAGAACGACGGCTCCCGGTCTCAGGGCTCCGCGTGCAGCCAGGTCCTGAGAAAGGCCGAGTCGTCGCTGAAGCGGCTGCGGTACGCCCGCGCGCTCAGCCCGAAGTGAGCCTTGAAACGACGCGCGAAATAGTTGGGATCCGGCCAGCCCACCGACGCGCCGATCTGCGAGATCGGCCGGTCGTCCTGCAGCAGCAGCGCGGCGGCGGCCTCGGCTCGCTGCTGGGCGAGGTAGGCCATGGGCGGCAGCCCCACGGCCGACTTGAACAGCCGCACGAGCGAGCCGGGCACCATGGGGAGCTCCTCGGCCAGCTCGCGCAGCGTCCAGGGATGAGCCAGGCTGCCCTCCAGCAGGCGCATGGCCTTGGCCACCGCCGGGTGCGGCGGCGCCGGCGGGCTCAGCCTGCTGTTCCTCTCCTTGGCGACGACCCTGGCCAGAGCGCTGAGGAACAACGTCAGGTGCCCGATGACATCGCCGCGGTGCAGCGGACCGGCCGCCGAGCCCAGCCCGTCGAGCGCCCGCAACGGCGTCACGCACTCCTGAAGAGCCGCCTCGTCGAGCCGCGCCATCAGCATGCCGCGGCGGCCGAGCGAGTAGGGGGCCGTCCAGAGCAGGTGTCCGAGCAGCGGGTCCTCCCTGGCCCAGGCGAGTTCACGCCGGAGCAGGCCGGGCCGGAAACAGCAGTTGTACAGCACCAGGTCCGCGCAGCGCTCGTACTCGTGCCAGACGCCGGGCCGCAACAGGACGACATCGCCCCGGGCGAGCGCGTGCCGGCCGGCGAGCGAGTGGTGCGTGCCGGTGCCCGCGACGACGACCGCCACCTCCATGAAGCTGTGGGTGTGGGCCGGATAGGACTTCTCGTGGACATGTCTGCCCGCATAGGCGAGCGACCCGTCGGTGAAGTAGACGAGCCCGCTGGCGTCCTCAACGGGAGGTGCGTGCATGCAGGCACGATAGCTCTCGCGGGGGCGAGTCGTTAATTTCGTGCTACTTCCGGTTAACGCTGGCCTACCGGCCCGGTGAGCCGCGAGCGCATCCTTCTCACTACGCGACGCGCGCATCCCCTTCCCCCTTCCTGCGCCCCGTCGCGTCGCACATCCCCGATTAAAACGTTTTATCAAGAGGGCCGATGCCGAAAATCCCCCATCATGGCCGCAGGTCCCGACGGCGCCGGCGCGGACGGTCGATCCCCGGGTGGTTCGTGCTCCCCGCTCTCGCGCTGTACCTCTACGTCGTGCTCGTCCCGTCCATAAGAGGAGCCGGATACGCCTTCACGGACTGGAGTGGCCTGGGCGAGCGGATGTCCTTCGTCGGGCTGGAGAACTTCGCCAAGATCTTCGACGACTCCGCGGCCCAGGACGCGCTCTGGCAGACCGTCGCCATCACGGCCGTGATCACGATCGTGCAGAACGTGGTCGGTCTGCTGCTGGCGCTCGGCGTGCACTCACGCATCAGGAGCCGCAACGCGCTGCGCGTGCTGTTCTTCGCGCCCGCGGTGATGACGCCCGTGGTCACGGCCTACCTGTGGCGCTACCTGTACGCCCCGGAGGGCGCGCTCAACACGGCGCTGGACGCCGTGGGCCTCGGCGCCCTGCGGCAGAACTGGCTGGGCGACCCCGGCCTCGCGCTGTGGTCGATGGCGGCGATCGTCATCTGGCAGTTCTCCGGTTACTCCATGGTCATCTTCCTGGCCGGGCTGCAGAGCGTGCCACGCGAGCTGCACGAGGCCGCCGGCGTGGACGGCGCGGGCGCCGTGCAGCGCTTCTGGCACATCACCCGCCCGCTGCTGGCCCCCGCCATCACCATCAACGTGATGCTCGCGCTGATCGGCGGATTCAAGCTCTTCGACCAGGTGTACGTCACCACCGGCGGCGGCCCCGGCCACGCCACCGAGACCCTGTCCACCCTCATCTACAAGAACGCCTTCCAGTTCGGCGACTTCGCCTACAGCACCGCGATCGCGGTGCTCCTGGCCGCCGTGGTGGCCGCCGTCTCGGCCGTCCAGTACCGCGGCCTGCGGCAGCAGAAGGGCTCCTCGTGAAGCGTTACACGGCGCGCACGGCGCTGCTGGAGACGGTGATGATCGCCGCCGGCGCCGTCTTCGCCTTCCCTCTCTACGTCCTGGTCAACCTGTCGGTACGCCGCCCGGCCGATCCGGCCTCGCCGGTGGCGCTGACGATGTCACCCACCCTGGCCAACTACGCCGACGCCTGGCAGGCGGCCGGGCTGGGCGCGGCCCTGGCCAACAGCGCGATCGTCACGCTGGCGAGCCTGGTGGTGATCATCGTCGTCTCGGCGATGGCGGCCTACCCGCTGGCACGCGTGACGAGCCGCTGGTCGCGATGGACGTTCCTGCTGTTCGCCCTCGGCCTGCTGCTGCCCGCCCAGCTCGCGCTGATCCCTCTGTACCAGAGCATGCGCGACCTCGGCCTGCTCGGCTCGGTGTGGTCGCTGGTCCTGTTCTACTGCGGCCTGCAGGTCCCCTTCAGCGTCTTCCTGTACGCGGGCTTCCTGCGGGCCGTGCCCGCCGAGTACGAGGAGGCGGCCGCCATCGACGGCTGCACACCGGTGCGCGTGTTCTTCTCCGTCGTCCTGCCGCTGCTGCGGCCCGTCACCGGCACCGTGGCCATCCTCAACGCGATCTTCATCTGGAACGACTTCCTCACACCTCTGCTGTACCTGTCGGGCAGTGCGCAGCAGACGGTCCCGGTGGCGGTCTTCCAGTTCGTCGGCCAGTACGTCGCCGACTGGCACCTCGTCTTCGCCGGCCTGGTGATCAGCGTCGTCCCGATCCTGCTCATCTACTTCCTGATGCAGAAGCGGATCATCAGGGGCTTCGCCGGCGGCCTCAAGGGCTGATCACCGATCAACACATCCCAGGAGAACCACCATGACGAACCGACGGCTGCCCGCGGCGCTGTGCGTCCTGGCGACCGGCGCCCTGCTGGCCGCCTGCAGCAACACCGCCACCCCACCCGGGAGCGGCACGGCCTCGGCCGCCCTGCGCATCGCGTCCAACTCCAGCGAGAAGATCGCGCTGGACGCCGCGATCGCCGCGTTCAAGCAGGCCAATCCCGGCATCGACGTGCAGGTGACGTACGCCGACACCGACCCGTACCTGACCACCTTGCGCACGCAGCTCTCCTCGGGCACCGCTCCTGACGTCTTCTTCGCCTTCCCCGCGAAGGGCAACGCCGGCGCGGTCCAGGTGCTGGCGCCGTCCGGCTACCTCCAGGACCTGTCCGCCCGTTCCTGGGCCGGGCAGGTCCCGCAGGACGTCAAGGCCGTCACCCAGGCCGACGGGAAGCAGTACCTCCTGCCGGTCACCTTCACCGGCATCGGCGCGATCTACAACAAGAAGGCCATGCGGGAGGTCGGCGGCTCCGAACCCGCCACCTGGGCGGACGTGCTCGGCCTGTGCGACAAGGCCAGGGCCGCGGGCAAGAGCGCGTTCGCCCTGGGCAACCAGACGCCCTGGGTGACCCAGCTCATCGACTACGCGCTCGTCTCCACCCTCGTCCACACCCCCGGCTCCACCTTCGACGCCGACCTGGCCGGCGGCAGGACGAGCTTCGCCGCCTCCGCCGGATGGAAGGGCGCCATGGACAAGTATCTGGAGCTGAACAAGCGCGGCTGCTTCTCCAAGGACCCGCTCGGCACCCCGGTCGAGACCGCGCTCCAGCAGGTCGGCAAGGGCGAGGCCGTCGCGGCCGTCCAGGTTCTGGCCACCGCCGGGCAGATCAGGGACGCCGCGGCGCAGGGCACCGAGCTGGGCATGTTCCCGCTGCCGGCGACCGACGACGCCGAGGCCACCCGGATGCCGGGCGCCGTCGGCACCTCCTACGCGATCAACGCCAAGGCCCGCAACCAGGCCGCCGCCGAGAAGTTCATCGACTTCCTCGCCCAGCCGCGGGCCATGAACGACTACGCCGCCAAGAGCAACGCCGCCCCCGCGATCCCCAACGACGCCTTCACCCCCGACCCCGCGTTCAGCGCGCTCCTGGACTACCAGAAGTCGGGCAGGACCGTGCCGTTCATGGACCAGTTCTGGCCCAACCCGAAGGTCCAGCAGGCTCACCTGAGCGGCGTGCAGGAGCTCTTCTCCGGCGCCGCCACCCCGCAGGACGTGCTGACCGAGATGGACAAGGCCTACAAGAGCAACTGAGTCACTCCCCCACCGAAAAGGATCGACATGACGCACCACACCCCCCATGCCCGTGTCACCCGCCGAGCCTTCCTCACCACCGCCACCGCCGCGGGCCTCGCTCTGGCCGCACCCGCCCTGCCCGCCGCCGGGCAGACGCCGGCCCGGGCCCGGCCCTTCCGCGCCGCGCTCTCGGTCAGCCCCTTCACCGAAGCGGTGCTCGCCAAGGTGTCCCTGACGGACGGCCTTCGCACCGCGCGCACCGCGGAGGCCGTGCAGCGCCTGTTCGTCGCCCACGGGGCCACCGAGGTGTACGCCCGCATCGCCACCCGCCGCGTCGCGGCCGACAACGACGCCCAGCACGGCCTCGACCGCGGGCTCGAACGCGCGCGGCTGGCCCGCCGGCTCGGCCTGCCCTTCAATCCCGAGCTCGGTCTGTGGGCCGTCTACGGAGACATCGCCTACCAGCCCGAACCCGACTTCTCCGACTATCCCGGCATCACCCTGCCCGGGCCGTGGACCTCGCTCACCATCGAGCAGATGCTGCCGATCCTCTACCGCTACGGCGTCACCGTCGCCGCGAAGATCCTCGCCACAGGTGCGACGGTGCGGGTCTGGGACCTGGGCAACGAGATCGAGTTCGGCATGGCCGGCGTCGCCATCCGCAGCCTGGTCACCCAGACCGCCGACTGGACCTACAGCCCGCCGGACGCCGTCGATCCGGCGATCGGCCAGATGGACTTCGCCACCCTGTTCACCATGAGCGAGGCCGACCGCATCGCCTGGCTGCGCGCCCACCTGTGGCCGCACGTGGGACGCATGCTCGCCGCCACCGCCGCCGGCATCCGCACGGTCCAGCCCGGCGCCCGCTTCAGCAGCCACACCAGCACGATCGGCGCGGCCAGCCCCAACCTGTCGGTGGCGTTCTGGCAGGCGATGCGGGCGGCGGGCTACCAGGCGAGCGAGCTCGGCACCTCGTTCTACCCGACCAGCAACGACTACGGCGACCGCCTGGCGCTGTTCAAGGACGTCACCACCACCCTGAGCAGCACGTTCGGCAAACCGGTGTTCGTGGCCGAGCTCGGATATCCCTCGGCCGCCATGTCCGCGCCCTACCCGTGGAACAGCGCGCTGCCCGGCTACCCGATCTCCCCGCAAGGGGAGCACGACTTCGTCCGGGACGTGGTCGCCTGGGGCGCCGGCGACGGGCCTCTGTCCGGCGTCCGCCCTTGGGCGCCCGACTACTGCATCGGCGGCTGGCAGCCCATGAGCCACTTCAGCTCCTCCGGCGTGGCCGAGCCGGTCATCGACGCGATCGCCGAGGGCCTGCTTCTGGCGTGAGGCCTCCCGCCCAGCGGGATGCGGCCCTGCGCGCGGCGCGCCGCCCTCCTATCGTCCGTGCGCGAGGGCCCGTCAGCGGGCGTGTGAACGGAAGGGGCCGCCATGGAGACGACAGCGACGGCGCCGGTGCGAGCCTCGGAGGTTCCCACCTGGGCCGCCGAGGTGGACGTGCTCGTCATCGGCAACGGCTGCGCCGGTGCGAGCGCGTCCATCGAGGCGGCGCGGGCGGGCGCGGAGGTGCTGGTCCTGGACGCCGCCGGCGGCTGGGGCGGAGCTTCCGCCATGGCGGGCGGCTCGCTCTACCTGGGCGGCGGCACACCCCTGCAGAAGGCCTGCGGCGTCGAGGACAGCCCGGAGGCGATGCACGCCTTCCTCAAGGTGGCCACCGGGCCGGATCCGGACGAGGCGAAGCTGGCCGCGTACTGCGAGGGCAGCCTGGAGCACTTCGACTGGCTCGTCGCCTGCGGCGTCCCGTTCGTGCCGAAACTGTGGGACCAGCCGTCCTGGGAGGCCCCGACGGGGTACGGCCTGATGTACACCGGCGGCGAGAACGCCCATCCGTTCGACGACCTCGTGCCACCCGCCCCGCGCGGCCACATCCCGCACATGGAGGGCAAGCGGCCGGGCGAGCGTTCCGCCGGGTGGACGCTGATGAGGCACCTGGTGGCGACGGCCGAGCGCGCCGGGGTGCGCTGCCGCTACGACACGCGGGCCGAGCGGCTGGCGGTCGATGACGGCGTCGTCGTCGGAGCCCAGGTCTCGGCCTACGGGGAACGCTGCTTCGTGCGCGCCCGGCGGGGCGTCGTCCTGTCGGCGGGCGGATTCGCCGCCAACGGGCCGATGCTGGCCCAGCACGCGCCCCGGCTGCTCGGCAACATGCTGATCGGCACCGACCGCGACGACGGCCGCGGCATCCGCATGGCGCAGGCGGCCGGCGCCGCGGTCCGGCACATGGAGGCCGCCCAGACGTCCTTCCCCGCCGATCCGGCGCTGTTGTGCCGCTCCCTGCTGCTCGACCGGCACGGACGCCGCTTCGTCAACGAGGACACCTACCCAGGACGCGTCGGCCAGGCGGCCCTCTACCAGCAGGACCGCCAGGTCTTCCTGCTCTACGACGACGCCGTGGCCGAGGAGGTGCGGCAGACCGGCGGACACGTCCCGGAGGCGACCTGGGTCTCCGACGACGTGGCCGAGTTGGAGGAGTCGATGGGGATCGCGCCGGACGTGCTGGCGGAGACCATCGCGGCCTACAACGCGGGCGCCGAGGCGGGGCGGGACCCCCTGCTGCACAAGTCGGCGCGCTGGCTGCGGCCGGTCGCCGCCCCCTACGGGGTGCTGGACCTGCGCGGGGCGAGGTTCGGGGTGTTCACCCTCGGTGGCCTGCACACCACGCCTCAGGGTGAGGTTCTCGACCTCGACGGCGAACCGGTCCCCGGGCTGTTCGCGGCGGGCCGGACCACGAGTGGCGTGCCCGCCTGGGGCTACTGCAGCGGCACGTCGCTGGGGGATGCCACCTTCTTCGGGCGGCGCGCCGGAAGGTCCGCGGCCCGGCGTTCCCGTTGACCGGGATCGCCGATGGAACGGGCCGGAGGCCCGCTCCTATCGTCGTGCACGCCATGAGGAAAGGCGGAACTCTTGTCCGAGACACTGGGACACAGGCTGCGCGTCAGCGCCGTCATCGACGAGACCCCCGATGCCCGGTCGCTGATCCTGGACGTTCCGGAGGAACTGCGCGACCGTTTCACCTACCGGCCGGGACAGTTCCTGACGCTGCGGGTGCCTGCCCAAGAGGGCGCCGTGGGCCGGTGCTACTCGCTGTCCAGCGCGCCCGAGGTGGATCCGGCCCCTAAGGTCACGGTCAAGCGCGTGGCGGGCGGAGTGGGCTCCAACTGGCTCTGCGACCAGGTGAAGGCGGGCGACCTGGTCGAAGTGCTGCCGCCGGCGGGCGTGTTCACCTCCTCCGACCTCGCCGCCGACCATCTGCTGATCGCGGGCGGCAGCGGCATCACCCCGGTCATGTCCCTCCTGAAAGCCGTCCTGGCCCGGCCGACCGGCAGAGTCGTTCTCATCTACGCCAACCGCGGCGAGGAGTCGGTGATCTTCGCAGGAGAGCTGCGGGAACTGACCGAACGCCATCCGGAGCGGCTGCTGGTGATCCACCTGCTCGAATCGGTGCAGGGCCTGCCGAGCACCGCCCAGCTCGTCCAGCTCGTCCGGCCCTTCGCGACCTTCCCGGGCGCCTTCATCTGCGGCCCGGCGCCGTTCATGGACGCCGCGGAGCGCGCCGCGCTGGCCTGCGGCCTCAAGGTGACGATCGAGCGTTTCCGCTCCCTGGAGGGCGATCCGTTCCTGGCCGCACCCGTCTCCGTGGACGAGGACGAAGCCACGGCCACGCTGACCGTCACGCTGAACGGCGAACGCACCAGCCTGCCCTGGCCGTCCCAGACGACGCTGGTGGACCTGCTGAAGTCCCGCGGGCTGGACCCTCCCTACTCGTGCCGGGAGGGCGCCTGCAGCGCGTGCTCGTGCAAGATCGTCACCGGCGAGGTGAAACTGCTCCGCAACGACGTGCTGGAAGAGGAGGACCTGGCGGAGGGGTGGGCGCTCGGCTGCCAGGCGGTGCCCGTGACCGATACCGTCGAGATCACCTACGACATGTACTGACACGTGACGACGGGGCCCGCCGCAGGTCGCGGCGGGCCCCGTCGGCGCTGGTCAGCCCGCGCGCACCGTGACCGGGCCGAGCCGGTCGAACTCCGCGGTGAAGACGTCGCCCGGCTCCATCGGCACCGCGGCGTGCAGCGCCCCGGTCATGATCACGTGACCGGGTTCGAGCGCGACGCCGTCCGCGCCGAGCACGTTGGCCAGCCAGGCGACGACGGCCACGGGATCGCCCAGTGCGGCGGCCCCGGCCCCGGTGTCGACGACCTCGCCGTTGCGCGACAGGACCATGCCGACCAGGCGGGGATCGAAGCCGGCGACCGGCACCGTCACGGAGGACGCCGCCATCGCGCCGTTGCTGGCCAGGTCGGCGACCGTGTCGGCCAGCCGGATCCGCCAGTCGGCGATGCGGGAGTCGACGATCTCCACGGCGGCTCTCGCGCCCGCGATGGCGCGACGCGCCTCCTCCACCGTGACGCCCGGCCCCTTGAGCCCCTCTCCCAGGACGAACACGATCTCCGCCTCCAGCTTCGGGGCGATGAAGCGGCCGAGCGGGACCGTGTCGCCGTCGGCGTACACGGTCGAGGCGAGCACCGGGCCGTAGTCCGGCGAGTCGAGGCCGATGAGCCGCTGCATCGCCTTCGACGTCGCGCCGACCTTGTGGCCGATGACGGCGTCACCGTCGGCGAGGATCATCGCCAGCAGCTCGCGCTGGATGGCGTAGCCATCGGCCATCGTCAGCCAGGGCTCGGCGTCGGTGAACGGCGGGATGGGTGCGCGGTCGCGGCGCGCCGCGTACAGGGCACGCGCCTTGACCGCCGCGTCGGTCAGCGGCATGTCAGCTGAAGTCCCAGGTGTGACCCCAGTAGCTGTCGGCGGTGATCTCCTCCGCCGAGTAGTGCGCCTCGTCCACGCACAGGCCGTCGCTGCCGACCTCCAGGTCCCAGCCGCCGGGCGTGCGCACGTAGAACGACACCATCTTGTCGTTGGTGTGCCGCCCCAGTGTGGAGGACAGGTGGTAGCCGGCCTTGCCGACCCGGTCGAGCGCCTGGCCGACCTGGTCCAGGGTGTCGAACTCGACCATGATGTGGACCAGCGCGGGCGCCTTGAGGTCGGGGGTCGGCATGATGGCCAGGCTGTGGTGGCGGGGGTTGACGCCCATGAAGCGGATGCGCATGGGGCCGTACTCGGGCGGGGCGGGGAGGCGGAAGCCGCCTCGTGGCAGGAACCCGAGCGTCTCGGCGTAGAAGTCGTACGCGCCGGCGAGGTCGGCCACAGGGACCACGACATGGCCGAGGCCCAGTTCGCCGGCGACGAAGCGGCCCCCATAGCGGGTGGCCAGCGGGGTGTGATCCAGTGCCGGCCCGTGGAAGACCTCGGTGGGGGTGCCGCCGGGGGCTTCGAAGGCGAAGCCGGCCTCCACGCGGCGCACGTCGGCCTCCTCGGCCGTCAGCGCTTTGGGCGTCAGCCCCGCGCTCTCGACGGCGGTCTGAACCCGGCGCAGGGCCAGGTGGTCGCGGACCTCCCAGCCGACGGCCTCCACCCGGTCCTCCTCGCCCGGCAGCACGACGATGCGTGCGGGCCGCTCGTCGAGCCGCAGGTAAAGTGCCTCTTCTTCGGGGCCCTGCCCTTCGGCGAAGCCGATGGTGTCGAAGGCGAACGCGCGCCACGCCTCCATGTCGGTCGCCCTGACCCTGACGTATCCCAGGGCTCTGATGTCGCCCATCCTGGCCTCCCTCGTGTGATGTTCAGATCAGCGTCCGCAGTGCGGGCGGGACCTCGGCGTCCATGGCGCTGAGCGCGTTGGACTGGTAGATGCCGCCGGTGACGTGGATCGCGTGGTGCAGGCCCGCGTGGGCGTCACGCCACAGCCGCTGCATGGCGTTGTCCTTGCGCAGGGCGTTGCCGCCGGAGCGGTCGAAGACCTCGTCGGCGGCGGCCACCGCGCGCCAGGCGCAGCGCACCTGGTTGCGGCGGACGGTGGAGCGGTCCTCGAAGCTGATGGGCTCACCCGCCTCGGCCTTGTCGTACAGCCTGCTGATGCCGTCCAGGAGCTGGGTGCGCGAGGCGGCGATCTCGGCGGCGGCCTCGGAGATCGCGTACAGCATGTGGGGGTCCTTCGTGACGCGCTCGCCGCTGGTGGCCAGGATGCGTTCGCGCTGGTAGTCGAGATGGGCGGCGAGCACGCCTTCGGCGATGCCGATGACGGCCGAGGTGATGCCGAGCGGGAACATGGTCCAGAACGGCAACCGGTAGACGGTCTCGGTACGGCCCGCGCGGGCGGCGGCCCGTTCTCCTTCGGCGACCTCGGCCGCGTCCACGGTGCGGTAGCCCGGGACGAAGGCGTTCTCGACCACGATGTCCTTGCTGCCGGTGCCGCACAGGCCGACGACGTCCCAGGAGTCCTCGACGATCGTGTAGTCCTGGCGTGGCAGGACGACGTGCAGCGAGCGGGGCGGCCTGGCCACCGCGCCGGTCCCGTCGCCGATCATCGCGCCGAGGAAGATCCAGTCGCAGTGGTCGGTGCCGGAGGAGAACTGCCAGTGGCCGTTGAGCACATATCCGCCGTCGACGGGCACCGCGACGCCGCTCGGCATGTAGGGCGAGGCGATCCAGGTGTCCTGGTCGCTTCCCCAGACCTCCTCCTGCAGGCGGCGGTCGCACAACGCCATCTCCCACGGGTGCACGCCGCCGACGCCGCACACCCAGCCGGTGGAGCCGCAGTTGCGGGCCACCTCCATGACCGCCTCGGCGAAGTCGCGCGGGTGGGCCGCGTATCCGCCGTACTCGACCGGCTGGAGCAGGCGCATCACGCCGGCTTCGCGGACGACCTTGACGCTCTCGTCGGACAGCTTGCCCAGCCGCTCGCTCTCCTCGGCCGCCGCGCGCAGCCGCGAGGCCAGGGCCTGTACGCGCCGCACCACTTCATGGGCCATAGAAGCCTCCGCATCCCTGTCGAGCCATGGTGCGAGCGACGATAGGACGCCGCGGGGCGGGGCTCCCATGCGCGTTCCCGCTGACCGGGAGGGCGACGATCCTCCCGGTCAGCGGGACGGACGGTCGCGACGGCAGGCCAAGAACCCGAAAAATCGGTCAGAAAACCCTCTTCGCCTATCAATAGGAGAAATAGTGACATCTGGCGTTCAGTCGTGGGACCACGAGGTCGACGTCCTCGTCGCCGGCAGCGGCGCCGGGGGCATGACCGGGGCCATCGCCGCCCGGGACGCCGGGCTGTCGGCCCTGCTCGTGGAGAAGGCCGCCTTCTTCGGCGGCTCCACGGCGCTGTCCGGTGGCGGCATCTGGATTCCCGACAACCCGGTCTTGAGGGCGATCGGCCGCGGCGACGACCGCGATGACGTGCGCCGTTATCTGAAGGCGGTGGTCGGCGACCGCGTTCCGCAAGCGCGGCTGGACGCCTACGTCGAGCACGGCCCGGCGGCGATGGAGATGTTGCACCGGGTGAGCCGGCACATGGACTTCACCTGGTGTCCCGACTACTCCGACTATCACCCGGAGGCGCCCGGCGGCCGCCCGCGCGGCCGCACCATCGAGCCCCGGCCGATCGACGCCAAGCTGCTGGGCGAGGACGAGAAACACCTGCTGAAGGCCAGCCTGCCCGCCCCGCTCGGGCTGTGGTTCACCGGGTCGGAAGGCCGCAGGCTGATGATGTTCATGCGGACCTGGTCCGGCAGATGGACCCTGAGAATCGCCGCCTGGCGGGTGGTCAGCAACCTGTTCCTGCGCCGGCACATGAAGGCGCTCGGTGCCGCCCTGACGGTCAGGCTGCGGCTCACTATGAAGGACCTCGGCATTCCGCTGTGGCTCAGCTCCCCCATCACCGAGCTGATCGTCGAGGACGGCCGCGTGACAGGCGCCGTCGTGGAGCGCGACGGGCGGGCGCTGCGCGTCCGAGCCCGGCACGGCGTGCTCATCGCCACGGGCGGCTTCGACCATGACCCCGAACTGCGCAAGGAACACCTGCCCGCGCCCGGACAGGACGACTACAGCGCGGGCGCGGCGGCCAACGTCGGCGACGGGATCAGGATCGGGCAGCGGGCGGGCGCCGACGTGGACCTCATGGACGACGCCTGGTGGATGCCGTCGGTCCGGCTTCCTGACGGCTCGATCTTCCCGCTGGTCTCCGAACGGTGCATCCCCCGCATGATCATCGTCAACCGGCACGGCGAGCGCTTCACCAACGAGGCGGCGCCGTACGTCAACTTCGTGCACGCCCAGCTGGAGGGCGGCCATGTGCCCGCGTACGAGATCTTCGACGCCACCGCGCGCAGCCGCTACCAGTTCGCCGGCATCATGCCCGGCCAGCCGTTTCCCAAGGACTGGTACCGGACCGGCCTGGTCACCCGGGCCGCGACGCTGACCGAGCTGGCCGGCAGGATCGGCGTGCCCGCGGACGCGCTGCGGGCCACCGTGGAACGCTTCAACGGCTTCGCCCGCAACGGCCGCGACGAGGACCACGGCCGCGGCGACAGCCGTTACGACCACTACTACGGCGACCCGACCCTGCCCAACCCGAACCTGGACGAGATCGGCCGCGGCCCCTACTACGCCGTCCGCGTCGAGGCCGGCGACCTCGGCACCAAGGGCGGGCTGGTCAGCGACGAGCACGGCCGGGTGCTGCGCGCCGACGGCACCGTCATCGAGGGGTTGTACGCGACCGGCAACGCCTCGGCCTCGGTCATGGGCAACGAGTACGCCGGCGCGGGCGCCACGATCGGCCCCGCCATCGCGTTCGGCTACCTCGCCGCGCGGCACGCCGCCACCCGGCCGGCGCCCGCCGCCTGACGCGCCCGCCGGGGCCGGCCTCCTCGGGGGAGGCGGCCGGGCCCCGGCGGCTCAGCGGTGGCCCGCGGCGAGCTGGATCGCCACGTCGATGATCATGTCTTCCTGGCCGCCGACATAGCCCAGCTCGCCGCACCGGCGCAGGATCGCGTGCGCGGGCACGCCGTACCGCTCGGCCGCCCGCTCCGCGTGCAGCAGGAACGACGAGTACACCCCGGCCCAGCCCTGCACGACGGCGTTGCGGTCCATCTTCGGCCACCGCGTCAGGTACGGCCGCACGACCTCCTCGGCCGCGTCCACCAGCGCCGCCACGTCCAGACCGGTCCGGACGCCGAGCCGGTCGAAGACGGCGGCCAGCACCTCGGTCGGCGAGTTCCCCGCGCCCGCGCCGAGCGCGCACAGCGACCCGTCGATCGAGCGGACGCCGCACTCGTAGGCGATGACCGAGTTGGCGATGCCGAGGCCGAGGTTCTGGTGACCGTGGTAGCCGACCCACGCCTCCTCCCCCACCTCGGCGACCAGCGCCTCGAAGCGGGCCCTGGCCTCGTGCATGAGCAGCGCGCCCGCGGAGTCGGTGACGTACACGCACTGGCAGCCCGCCTCCACCATGATGCGGGCCTGCTTGGCCAGCTCCTCCGGTGAGGTGCGGTGGGCCATCATGAGGAAGCCGACCGTCTCCATGCCGAGTCCGCGGGCCGCGCCGAAGTGCTGCGGCGAGACGTCCGCCTCGGTGCAGTGGGTGGCCACCCGCACCATGTCGGCGCCGGCGTCGCGGGCCCGACGCAGGTCCTCCACCGTGCCGATGCCGGGCACGAGCAGCACGGCGATGCGGGCCTGGGACGCCTCCTCGCGGGCGGCGGCGATGAGCTTCATCTCGTCCGTGGCGGAGAAGCCGTAGTTGAAGGACGAGCCGCCGATCCCGTCGCCGTGCGAGACCTCGATCACCTCGACGCCACCCCGGTCCAGGGCCCGTACGGTGTCGCGGACCTGGGTCTCGGTGAAGCGGTGCGCCATGGCGTGGCTGCCGTCGCGCAGCGTGGTGTCGGTGATGCGGACGTCGTCGCGCAGTCCGGGCCGGCTCATGCGGTCGCTCCCGTCGTCTCGGCCTGCCGGGCGGCGGCGATCAGCTCGCCGACACGGGCGGCGGCCGCGGTCATGATGTCGAGGTTGCCGGCCCAGGGCGGCAGGTGGTCGCCGTTGCCGCGCACCTCCAGGAAGATCGCGACCCGGGCGTGGCCGTCCCAGTCGGGGCGGGGGTCGTCGAACTGGGGCTCGGCCCGCAGGGTGTAGCCGGGCACGTACTGCTGCACCTCGGCGACCATGGCGTGGATCGAGCCGGTGATCGCGTCACGGTCGGCGTCGGGGCCGATCGCGCAGAACACCGTGTCGCGCATGATCATGGGTGGTTCGACGGGGTTGAGGATGATGATGGCCTTGCCGCGGCGGGCGCCGCCGATCTCCTCCACGGCGCGGGCGGTGGTCTCGGTGAACTCGTCGATGTTGGCGCGCGTCCCCGGCCCCGCTCCGCGGGAGGCCACCGACGCGACGATCTCGGCGTACGGGACCGGCGTCACCCGGGAGACCGCGTGCACGATCGGGATCGTCGCCTGCCCGCCACACGTGATCATCGAGACGTTCGGCGCGTCCAGATGCTCGGCTCCGTTGACCGGTGGCGCCACCATGGGCCCGAGATGCGCCGGCGTCAGGTCGATGGCCTGGATGCCGGCTTCGGCGTATCGCGGGGCGTTGGCCGCGTGCGCCCTGGCCGAGGTCGCCTCGAAGACGAGCCGTGGGAGCGGGTCCTGGCGCAGCAGCCAGTCCACGCCTTCGGCCGAGGCGGCGACCCCTTGGTCGCGGGCCCGTCGCAGCCCGTCGGACTCGACCACGCCGGCGACGTAGGCGACGTCGATCACGGCGCTGCGCCGCAGCTTGACGAGCAGGTCCGTGCCGATGTTCCCGGGGCCGACGATCGCGGCCGTCACTTTCCCTGATCCCATGCCTTGCACTGTCGCAGCCGGGGCTCACGGCGTTGAAGCGCGTGACCCACTCAGCGGGACGGCTCGTCCTTGCGGGTGAGGAAGGCGAGCACGACGCCCTCCCAGGCGTCCTTCTGCTCGATCATCACCCAGTGCCCGCAGTTGGGGAAGACGTGCACCTCGACGTCGGGGATGAGGCGCATGGGCAGCAGCGCCATGTCCAGCGGGCTGACCCGGTCGTCGCGGCCCCAGGTGATCAGTGTCCTGGCTTTGAGCTGGTGCAGCTTCGCCCAGTAGGGGGTGCCGGGCGCGCTCAGCGCGGCCGCCATGGCGGCCCTGCCGTACATGCGGCGGGCGGCGGCGAGGGTGCCGGGGTCGGTGGCCTGCCGCCAGCGTTCCTCGATCAGCTCCTCGGTGACCAGGGCCGGGTCGTGGACCATCGAGTGCAGCCACTGGGTCAGGGCCTCGCGGGTCGGCCGTTCGGTGAACTCCATCAGCAGCCGGATGCCCTCGCCGGGCGCGGGGCTGAAGACGTTGCGGCCGATGCCGCCGACGGTGACCAGCCGGCCGATGCGGTCGGGGTGGGCCAGGGCCACCTGGGCCCCCACGATGCCGCCCATGGAGTTGCCGATCACGTCCACCTGGCGCAGCCCGAGCCCGTCCAGGAAACGGACGACCGCGCCCGACGCGGCCGTCATCGGATGCTCGCCGGTCGGGTCGCTCACCCCGAAGCCGGGGAACTCGAGGATCAGGCAGCGGAACCGCTCGGCGAACCGGGCCAGGTTGCCGCCGAAGTTGCGCCAGCCGGTGACGCCCGGCCCCGAGCCGTGCAGGAACAGCAGCGGCGGGCCCTGCCCGGCCTCGTGGTAGCGCAGCACGCCCTCGGGGGTGTCGAGCTCGCGTGACGTCGATGCGTGGGTCAGCTCTGCCGTCATGAGGGGAACGTACGTGTGCCGACCGCCGCGCCGGGGCGGCGTTCCCGCTCAGCGGGAGAGCTTCCACGAGGCCACGGCGTAGAGCACCCCGAGCGGGTCGCCCAGCCGGCGCAGCCGGGCTCGCGGCGAGCTTCCGGCGACGGCGGCGCCGAGTACGTGCAGCGCCGCACGGCCCTGCGCCATGAGGTCATGGGCGAGGTCGGGGTCCAGCGCCGTCAGGGCCCCGGGGTCGCCGGACTCCAGTGCGGTGACGATGTGCTGGTCGAGGGCGTGCGCGCGATCGTCCAGGTGGCCGGGTGCCTGGACCGAGCGGCGGGCGGTGCCGTCGGCCAGGACGAGCAGGGCCACGCGTCCGGGGAGCGAGGCCAGCTCGCGGCCCAGGCGGTCGCAGACCTCCGGTGACGCGTCCCAGGCGACGGCGCGTCGCGCCGTGGGTCCGTACCATCCGTTGCCGGCGAGCAGGCGCCCGCCGATGGCCAGGCTCAGGGGCAGGTCGGGACCGTCCATGCCGGCCCGATGGCCGGGAGCGGAGCGGGGCCGCGCGGTTCCGTACGCGGCGATGTCCGGCCTGGTGAGGGGGTACGGCTCGTGGGTGGTGTCGGCGCCGCCCACGACGGCGACGCGGTCCGGGGCGTGGGCGAGCAGGTCGGCGACGGTCTCGGCGCACGTGGCGCGCAGGTCCGCGAGAACGTCCTGGCGGCCGGCCAGCTCGCGCAGCAGCAGCGGCGGGTGCGGGCAGACCGCGGCGGCGACGATCACGCCAGCCCTCGCACGGGCCGTTCCGGTGGCCGCAGGCCCTTGATCGCGGCCACCATGTCGAGCACCCGCCGGGTCGGGAGCACCTCGTGCACCCGGTAGACGCGCGCGCCGTGCCACGCGCTGACGGCCGTCGCGGCGAGCGTGCCCTCCAGGCGTTCCCCGACGGGCAGGTCGAGGGTCTCGCCGACGAAGTCCTTGTTGGACAGGGAGACCAGCACGGGCCAGCCGGTCGCCACCAGCTCGTCCAGCCGCCGGGTGATCTCCAGGGAGTGCCAGGTGTTCTTGCCGAAGTCGTGTGCCGGGTCGATGAGCAGGCAGGCCGGGTCCACGCCCGCGTCCAGGGCCCGCCGGGCCAGCGCGATCGTCCGTTCCAGCACGTCGGCGACGACATCACGGTAGTGGACGCGGTGCGGGCGGGTGCGCGGCCGGGCGCCGCCGGTGTGCGCGCACACCAGGGCGGCCCCGAACTCGGCGGCGACCTCGGCCACGCCCGGGTCGTGGCCGCCCCAGGTGTCGTTGACGAGGTCGGCGCCCTCCGCGCAGACCGCCCGCGCCACGTCGGCCCGCCAGGTGTCCACGCTGATCACGACGCCGGGGTGCTCGGCCCGGACCTTGGCCACGAAGCCGACGACGCGCCGCATCTCCTCCGCCGCGTCGACCTCCTGCCCCGGCCCCGCCTTGACCCCGCCGATGTCCACGATGTCGGCGCCCTCGGCGACGACCTGGCGGACGCGCTCGTGCGCGGCGTCCTCCTGCCAGGTCGCGCCGCGGTCGTAGAAGGAGTCGGGAGTGCGGTTGACGATGGCCATGGTGAGCATGGCGTCGTCGTCGAAGCACCGGCGTCCGAGCCGCAGCACCGCGTTCAGCCTCCGATCAGGGCGCGGGTGGTGGCGATCGCCTCCAGCCGCCGTTCGAGCAGATCCACGGCGGCCGGGTCCGCGGCCGGGGCGGCGCGCAGGGCGTGCAGTTCGGCGAGGGCCTCGCTCTCGGCCTCGGCCAGGCGCTCGCGGGCCAGGTCGCGGGTGAGCAGGTCCTGCTCGGTCCAGTCGGAGGCGGGGATGTCCTTGTCGGGCACGGCTCAGCCCGCCGGGGTGTCGTCGGGGAAGTTGAAGAGCCTGCGGGTGTTCAGCTCGACGATCTGGTGCGTCTCGTCGTCGGGGATGTCGGCGAACACCTTCTCGGCGTACTTGCGGCTGTGCGGCCAGTAGGAGTCCGAGTGCGGGTAGTCGCACTCCCAGGTCATGTTGGCGATGCCGATGTCGTGGCGGGCCTTCAGACCGGCGACGTCGTCGATGAAGCAGCCGTAGATGTGCTTGCGGAACAGGTCCGAGGGGCGGACGTCCTTGACGACGTTCTGGTACCAGCGGTGCCGGTGCCAGGTGCCGTCGATGCGTTCCAGCAGGTACGGCACCCAGCCGACGCCGCCTTCCGACAGGGCGACCTTGAGCTTCGGATGCCGGTGGAAGACCGGGGAGAACAGCAGGTGCGCGGTGGCGGACATGGAGTTGGTGCCGTACAGGGAGATCGTGACCGCGTACGGGGCCTCGGGGGCGGTGGCGGGCGGCGAACCGGAGGAGCCGAAGTGCATGCACAGCGGCATGCCGGTCTCCTCGGCGGCGGAGAAGACGGCGTCCCAGTGGTCGGTGTAGATCGACGGCAGGCCGAGCGGGACGGTGTTCTCCGGGAAGGTGATGCCCTTGGCCCCCTTGGCCGCGGTGCGGTGGATCTCGGCCACGCACAGCTCCGGGTCCCACAGCGGCAGGATGATCAGCGGGATGAACCGGTTGGGCGCGGTGGCGCACCACTCGTCGATGACGAAGTCGTTGTAGGCGCGCACGCACGCCAGGCCGAGGTCGAAGTCCGCGCTCTCGACGGTGAACAGCGCCCCGGCGAAGCGCGGGAAGGACGGGAAGTTGGCCGCGCCCCACACGCCGTCCAGGTCCATGTCCGCCAGCCGGGCCTTGGGGTCGTAGCAGCCGGGGATCATGTCGGCGTAGCGCACGGGTTCGACGCCGAACTCCTCCGGCCGCTTGCCGGCCACGGCGTTCAGCCCGATCGCCGGGAACCGCTTGCCCTCGTAGTACCAGACCTGGATGGGCGGCCCCCCGGACGGGGACGGCTCGTCCACGATGCGCGGGCCGCGCTCCAGGTGCTTGGCGGGCAGGCGGTCGGCCCACACGCGGGGGTGCTCGATGAGGTGGTCGTCGACGGAGATGAGCTTCATCCACGGTCGCAGGGGCACGTCATCCTCCTAGGTACGGCACGCGCAGACGGGCGGGGGCGATGTCGTCGGGCTGCCAGCCGGGCAGCAGGGCACGGCCGTCGAGCGTGCGGACCGGCCGGCCGAGCTCGACGAGCAGGGAGAGGTTGTAGGCGACGCGGCCGGTGAGCTTTCTGGGATCGCCGCTGCACAACGCGAGCGCGGCTTCGGCGAGGGTTTCCTCGGGCTCGGAGTTGTCGTGGCGGACGCCGGGGACGGTGAGGGCGTTGGCGGTGGCGACCTGGTGTTCCGGGGCGAGGGCGTTGACCGCGATGTTGTCGTCGTAGAGGTCCATCGCCGCGCCGGTGGTGAGGCGGTCGATGAAGGCCTTGGTGCCGCCGTAGAGGGCCGCGCCGCCGGTCGGGTTGGGCGGGTAGGGCGGGCCCTTGCGCGGCCCGGCCTGGGAAGAGGAGATGAACAGGATCCAGCCCGCGCCCCGCTCGCGCATGCCGGGCACCGCTCGCGCGGCCAGTTCCCAGCCGGCCCACACGTTCGTCTCGACGGCCTGCTGGAACGCCTCGCGCGTCATGGCCGGGAAGGCGCGGTCGAAGTGACGGGGAGCGGCGGCGTTGTTGACCACGATGTCGGGGGCGGCGCCGAGCTCGGCCCGTGCCCGGTCCAGGATCTCCCCCCGGTCGGCGTAGGGGTTGGCGAGGTCGAAGGCGACGGCGACGGCCTGCCCACCCGCGGCGCGGATCAGCGCCACGGTCTCCTCCAGCGAGCCGGGCAGCGTGCCGTCGCCGGGACGCAGCGAGCGCGACACGGCGGCCACCGCGATGCCCTCGGCGGCGAGGCGGCGGGCGATGGCGCGGCCGATGCCGCGGCTGGCTCCCGTCACCACGGCCACATGCCCTGTCACGGCAGCAGTCCCGTCAGGCGGCGGAAGTTGCGCGCGGCCACGTCGGCCAGCTCGTCGTAGGTCAGCGGGAGGGCCTTCAGCACCTCGATCTCCCGGTCCAGCCGCTCATGGCTGCTGTCCGGCGTGACGCCGGGCCGGGCGCGGAACCACAGGTACTCGCTGATCACCCAGTTGCTGCCGAACAGCACCCGGTCGGTGCCGATGGCGCGCAGGTGGGCGGCCATGGCGTCGGCGCCGACATGCCCGTCGGCGACTTCGATGAGGCGCAGGGACACGTCGGTGTGCACGCCGGGGTAGGCGCGGGCCAGCTCCAGCACCTCCGCGTCGGCGCCCTGGCCGAAGGCGCGGTCGTGGCCGAGGTGCGCGAAGACCAGCTTCAGGCCGGGGAACTCGCCGAGCGCCTTGGCGTACCGTGCCGGGCGGCCCGGCATGAACCCGGCGGCCTGGGTGAGCAGCGGGATCCCGGCCGAGGCGCAGTAGTCGAAGACCGGCCACATGCGCGGGTCGTCGCCCTCGGTGCCGTGGTTCATCGGCACGTGCTTGACGCCCAGCGCGCCGCGGCGGACGCCGTTCTCGACCTCGGCGAGCAGGGTCTCCTCATCCATCAGGACAGGGTCGACGCCGACGAAGCAGCTCAGGCGCGGGCTGCCCGCCGCCTGCTCCAGGGCCCAGGTGTTGTTGTCCTGGATGCGGCGGACGATGCGGCGGCGCAGGTTCTCGGCCTCGCGAGCGCGCTCGGCCGGGTCGTCGGGGAGGATGTTCTGTCCCTGCCTCCAGTACACGCCGGACCAGGTGAACATGAGGATGTTCATGTGCGTGATGCCGGTGGCGTCCATGACGCGTCCGGCCTCGTCCGGGGTGCCGTGGAAGCCCGGCTTGTCGGGCAGGCCCATGGCGGCGCTGAAGCGCAGCAGGTTGCTGTAGAGGTCGCAGCTGTGGTCGGCGGTGCGCAGCACGTGGTTGTGGCAGTCGATGATCTCCAGCTCGCCGCTCATGAGATCGCCGCCGGGTCGAGCGCGCCCACCGGCGGGCGGCGGGTGGTGTGGATGACACCGCCGTCGGAGACGACCGCGTGGCCGGTCAGGTACGACGACAGCTCCGAGGCCAGGAACACCGCCACCCCGGCCGTCTCGCCAGGCAGCCCGAGCCGTCCCAGCGGCACGGCCTCGGCGGTCCTGCGCAGGAACTCGGCCTGCTCCGGGCGGCGCGAGGTCGGCGTCTCCCGGCCCGCGCGGTCCACGTCATGGGTGCCGGGCACCACGCAGTTGACCCGGATGCCGTACGGGGCCAGCTCCAGCGCGGCCGAGGCGGTCAGGTGGACGACGCCCGCGTTGGCCGCGCCGTAATGGGCGACGGACGGGGCCGCCCGCACGCCGCTGGTGGAGCCGAAGTTGACGATCCGGCCCGGCACGCCGTCGCGGATCATGGCGATCGCCTCGGCCTGCATGCACAACATCGCGCTGGTGAGGTTGAGCTCGATGGGGCCGTTCCAGTCGTCGAGCGTGAAGTCCAGGAACGACTTCGGCGTGGCCGCGCCCAGGCTGCCGACGCCGTTGACCGCCACCGTGATGGGCCCCAGGTGCTCGCGGGCCTGCTCGACCATGACGCGCACCTGGTCGGGGCGGCGGACGTCGGCGTGCAGCGCGACGGCCCGGCGGCCCAGCGCCTCGATCTCCTTGACGGTCTGTGCGGCGAAGTCGCCGGCGACGTCGGCGACCGCGACGTCCGCGCCCGCCTTGGCCAGCGCGAGGGCGGTGGCTTTGGGGATGCCGCCGGCGCCGCCGGTCACCAGCGCGACCGCGCCGTCGAGGCCGAGCAGGTCTGCTGTCATCTCGGTGCCTTTCTGTCAGGCGTGACATACGGGAGGGTGACGCCGCCCGCGTCGTGGAAGGCGACGCGGACGCGCAGCCCGGTGCGCACGTCCGCGACCGTGCAGCCCACGAGGTTGGTGAGCAGGTGGAAGCCCTCGTCGAGGGCGACGATCACGACGGCGTACGGGGTGGTGAACTCCGGCGTCTGGGGCCGCCAGACCACGCTGTGGCTGTACACCTCGCCACGGCCTTCGCTGACCTGCCACTCCAGGTCCGAGCCGCAGCTCCGGCAGGCCCACGCGGGGTCGAACTCGGCCTGCCCGCAGCCGGCGCAACGCTGGTAGCGCAGCTCGCCGGCGGCGCAGCCGTCCCAGAACGGCCGCGACACCGGGGTGGGCTCGGGCAGCGGGATGCCGGGGAGCTGGGGCGTGAGCTGAGTCATGGGCGTTCGCTCCCGAGCAGGATGACGTCGGTGAACAGCGCTCCCGCCCCGCCGTTGCTGCACAGGGCCACGCGGGCGTCGGGCACCTGCCGGGTGGGGCAGCGTTTCTGCAGCTGGTGCACGCCGCGGGCGACGCGCTGGAGGAGCTGGACGATGCCGCCGCCGTGGCTGTAGGACATCAGCCCGCCGTCCGTGGTGATCGGGTACCGGCCGCCCGGGCCGATCCGGCCGTCCATGACGAAGTCGCCGCCCTCCCCCTCGCCGCAGAAGCCGAACGCCTCGAACTGGCGGATGATCTCGAAGGAGAACGGGTCGTACAGCTCGCACACGTCCACGTCCTCCGGGCTGAGCCCGGCCATGGCGAAGGACCGGCGGGCGGCCCGGCGGCCGACGTGGCCGGTCTCGTCCCAGACGGGCGCGTGCCGGTAGGCGGGGCCGAGGGTGTCCAGGCCGCCGCCCAGGATGTGGACAGGGGTGCCGGGCAGGTCGGCGGCGCGTTCGGCCGTGGTGATCAGCAGGGCGCAGCCGCCTTCGGCGGTCATCGCGCAGTCGAGCAGGTGGAACGGGTCGGCGATCATGCGGGAGGCCAGGACGTCGGCCGGGGTGTAGGGGCCCCGGCCGTGGTAGACGGCCTCGGGGTTGACGTGGCCGTTGTTGCGGATGGTGGCGGCCACCTCGGCGAGCTGCTCGGGGGTGGTTCCGTACAGGTCCATGTGGCGGCGGGCGATCAGCGCGAACTCGGCGGCGGTGTACAGCCCGAACGGGACGACGAACTCGTTCGCGGGACGGGTCCACGGCGCGGTCGCGGCCCGCTCGGTGTACAGGCCGGCGCCGCCGTCGGCGAGCAGCACCGTGCTCGCCAGCCCCGTCGCGACCAGGGAGGCGGCCTGGAGGACGCCGGCGATGCCGCTCGCGGCGTTGGAGTTCCACGCCGGGCCGCAGCCGAGGGCGTGGATCAGCTCGGCGGCGTGCTTGCTGAACACGGCGTCCACCTCCGCGGGCGGGACGGCCGCCTCGGCCAGCACGCCGCGGGCGGCCTCCAGGGTGATGGAGAACGTCGTGTGCCCGTCCAGCGTGCGCGCCTGGCGGGTGTTGTGGGCGGCGACGATCGCGACGTCGCGGAAGGGATGCGGCAATGGTCCCCCTCTCCTACAGGTTGTCCGGTCGTTCGCCGATGACGCCGAGGCGGCGCAGCGTGGCGAGGTCCAGGCCGGCCAGCACCTCGTCGTTGTGCTCGCCGAGGGTGGGGGCGGGACGGGTGAACCACGGGCCGTTCCTGGAGGCCAGCCTGACGGGCAGGCCGGGCAGGCGCAGCTCGCCGAGCAGCGGGTGGCACACGGTCTCGGCGAAACCGCGGGCGGCGAACTGCGGGTTGTCGAGCACGTCCGGCGGCGGCACCACCGGGGCGGCCGGTATCCCGCGCGCGGTCAGCTCCTCGGCCAGGGCGGCCGCGTCGCGGGAGGCGCACCAGGCGGCGATCCACCGGTCGGCCTGATCGTGGTCGTGCCGTTCCGGCGGGGCGGGGTCATCGAGCGCCTCGCACAGTTCGATCCAGTGGTCGTCGGTCACGACGGCGAGCGCCAGCCATGCGCCGTCCGCGCAGCGGTAGAGGTTCTGGGGCGCGGCGACGGGGCCGCGGTTGCCGGTCCGGGTCAGCTCGGCGCCGTAGGCGCTGTGTTCGATGACGACCTCGGCGGCGGCGTTGAGCGCGGTCTCCACCATGGGCACTTCGACCAGGACGCCCGAGCCCGCGACGTCGGCCCGTTCCAGCGCGGTCAGGGTGGCGACAACGGCGTGCAGCCCGGCGAGCGGGTCACACGGTCCCTTCAGGACCATGGGCGGGCCGTCGGGGTAGCCGGTCATCCACGCCAGCCCGGTCGCCTGCTCCATCGTCTGGGCGAAGCCGGTGCGGTCGCGCCAGGGGCCCTCCAGCCCGAACGCGGGCATCCGGACCAGGGTCAGCCTCGGATGGGCGGCGTGCAGCGCCGCCCAGGTGAGGCCGAAGTTGTCCAGCACGCGCGGCGAGTAGTTCTCGATGAGCACATCGGCCCGGCCGAGCAGTTCGTCCAGGGCCTGCCGCCCTTCATGGCAGGTCAGGTCCAGGGTGATGCCGCGCTTTCCGGCGTTGGCGCCCTGGAAGACGGCCCCCCACTCCCACCACCGGTCGTCGGCAGGGGAACGGGTGGAGGTGAAGCGCATGCCGTCGGGCCGCTGGACGGACTCGACCTTGACGACGTCGGCGCCGAGCGCCGCGAGGACCTGCGTCGCAGCCGGGCCGGCCCAGAAGCAGGTGAGGTCGACGACGCGCAGCCCGTCCAGAGGCCGTCCGTCCGGCGGCGAGGTCTCGGCGTCCTGGCGGGGCTCCCAGTCGATCCGGCCGGTGTGCTCGCCGAGGCCGGGAGCGGGGCCAGGGGCGGGACCCGCGTCGGCGTCGATCAGGTAGGGCTTGCGCGGCTGCGCGAATCCTGCGGGGTTCCGGACGAACACGCCACGGGCGGCGAAGTGCTCGTTGGCGGTGACGGTGGACGGCGTGCCGATGGGCGAGACCGGGATGCGCATCGCGCTGGCGATCTCCTCGATGGCCGCCGTCGGCAAGGTGGTGGTCCAGGACTCGATGATCTTCTGGAACTCGGTGTAGCGGCTCTGGCGTGCCCTCGGGTTCACGATGGTCGGGTCGTCGGCGAGGTCGGGGCGGCCGATCATGACCAGGAAGTCCTGGAACATCTGGCCGGTGATGGTGCAGAAGCCGACCCAGCCGTCCGCGCTGCGTTCCACGGACGGGATCTCCACGGTGCGGGCGGTCGCGCCGCCGAGGCTCGCGGTGAGCGGGGCGTAGAGCGACATGGCGACGGTCATGCATTCGAGCACGGACAGATCCACGTGCTCGCCGCGCTGCCGGCGCCGCCGCGCCGCGGTACGCAGCGCGAGCGCCACCGCTCCCGCGTAGCTGCCGGCGATCCACTCGCCCAGCCGCCCGCCCGCGTGCACCGGCGCACGTCCGGGCAGGCCGCGTCCGCCGGTGGACCCGGCCAGCGCCTGAAGAGTGAACTCGGTCCACGGCCGTCCCGCCCACGGCCCGGTCCTGCCGAACCCGGAGATCGACACGACGTCCAGTGCCGGGAAGTCCGCCCTGATCGCGGCCAGCGCGTCGCCGTCCAGCTCGGACTCCACCAGCAGGTCGGCCCCGGCCAGCAGATCGCGCGCGTCGCCGCGCACCGACCGCTTGCCCGCGTTGAGGAAGGCGAACAGGGCGCCGCCCGGACCGGCTCCGGACGCCGTCCAGCGCCGGAACGGATCACCCGTCCCCGGCTCGGCCTTCACCACGTCGGCGCCCGCGTCCACGAGCAGCTTGGTGGCGTAGGGGCCGGCCAGACCGGTGGTCATGTCGAGGACTCGGAACATGCCCCCTCCTAACGCTTGCCGGCCAGCGAGGTGTCGAGGTCGTGGCCGCCGCGGTAGAACAGCAGCGGCCGATGGTCGCGCTCCACGCGCAGCTCGCGCACCCGGCCGATGACGATCTCGTGGTCGCCGCCGTCGTGGACGCGTTCGATCGAGCAGTCCAGCCAGGCCAGCACCCCGTCGATCACCACCGCCCCGCCGGGGGTCAGCCGCCAGCCGATCCCGTCGAACTTCGTGCCGGTGGGCGAGCCGAACGCCTCGCACACGTCCTGCTGGTCCTCGGCCAGGACGTTCACGCTGAACCGGCCGCCCTGCCTGATCCGGGGCCAGCTTCTCGACGTACGGCTGGGGCAGAACAGCACCAGCGGCGGGTCGAGCGACAGCGACGAGAACGACTGGCAGGTCAGCCCGGCCGCCTCGGCGCCGTCCCGGCCGGCGATCACCGTCACCCCGGTGCAGAAGTGCCCGAGCACGGCGCGGAAGGTGCGCTGGTCCACCGATGCCCGCGTCATGGGGCGGGCACCGGGAGCAGGCCGCTGCGCACGGCGTCCTCGATGGAGTCGCGCAACTGCGGGCACGTGGGGATGACGGCGGGCGCGCCCGGCTCGCTCGCGCGCCGTTCGGCGAAGACCGGGCAGCCGCTGGAGTCGCCGTCCCACTGGACCGACGTCTGGGCCAGGCTGTTCTTCTTCACCAGGACAGCGGTGCCGCAGCGGCGGCAGGACAGCGGCATCATGGCGCGGAGGGCCGCACCGGGACGCCGCCCTGGCGGACGAGGTTGTCCTCGACCTCCCGCTGCCAGAACGTGACGGCCCGTTCGGTGTCCAGCTCGAACTCGAAGCGGTTGGTCATCTCCGGGGCGACGTCCTCGACGTCCACGTAGAACTGCTCGTACCAGCGGCGGAGCTGGTAGACCGGGCCGTCCTCCTCGCACAGCAGCGGGTTGTCGATCCGGGTCTTGTTCTTCCAGATCTCGACGTCCTGCAGGAAGCCGACCTCGACGCCCTTGGCGGTGGCGCGGGCGATCGCCTGGGCCTCCTTGTCGGGGCGTCCCGGCTGCTTCTTGACGATCACACCCCACTGGAGCACGAAGCTGGTGGGCGTGACCGGGTAGTGGCAGTTGATGAGGACGGTCTCGGTCTCGACCAGGCCGTTGGAACCGTACAGCCAGTCGATCATGTACGAGGGGCCGAAGTAGGTCGCCTCGGAGCGGCCGATGCGCTCCTCCTCACCCTCGGCCTTGCTGTAGTGGGTGCCGAAGGTGACGTCGGGGCGGCTCTTGGAGTTCATGTACTGGGTGGCGAGGTGGCCCTCGAAGACGTTCTTGAAGTACACCGGGAAGGAGTAGTGCACGTAGAAGAAGTGGGCCATGTCGACCACGTTGTCCACGATCTCGCGGCAGTTGGCGCCCTCGATGAGCACCGAGTCCCACGTCCAGTCCGACCACTCGTCGGAGAAGGCGGCGTCCAGGCGCGGGATCGTCACCTCCGGCGGGGGCGGGTTGCCCTGCGGGTCGTGGTAGACGAACAGCTGCCGGTTCTCCTCCAGCACCGGCCAGGCTCTGGTGCGGGCGCGGGGCGGGACGCGGCGGGCGTACGGGATGCTCGCGCACCGGCCTGAGCCGGACCAGCGCCAGTCGTGGAACGGGCAGGCGATCTCGTCGCCCTTGATCGTGCCCATGGTGAGGTCGCCGCCCATGTGCGGGCAGTAGCCGTTGAGCACGTTGAGCTTGCCGGTGCTGTCGGCGAAGACCACGAGCTTGGTGCCGAAGGCGTGCACGGCGTGCGGTTGGCCGTCGCGGAAGCGGTCGGCGAGGCCGAGGCAGTGCCAGCCGCGGGCGTAGCGGGCCGGCGGCGCGCCGGCTTCGATGACGCGGACCTGGTCGGTCATCAGTCCTCCTTCAGTAGGAGCGGGCGAAGGCGTGGATGCTGCTCACGACGTGGGCGATCTCCTCGTCGCTCATGCCGTGGCTCATCCCGAGCGACATGCCGCGCTCGAACACCTCGTCGGCGTTGGGCAGGCCGCCGTCCGGTACGCGGTGGTCGACGCCGCGCATCATGGGGTGGCGGGTGACGTTGCCGCTCCACACGGTGCGGGTGTCGATGCCCGCCGCCTCCAGGGATTCCTGCAGGTCGGAGCGTCGGAACCCGGCCTCGGCGCGGACGGTGACCGGGTAGCACAGCCAGGCGGTGTGGAAGTCGGGGTGCTGCCGGGGCAGCCGGAAGAACTGCGGATAGGCGCCGAAGGCGGCGTTGTAGGCGGCGAAGATCTCGGCCCGGCGGCGGTAGTTGGCCTCCAGCTTCTCCAGCTGCTGCAGGCCGAAGGCGGCGCCGAGCTCGGAGGGCTCGAAGTTCCACGGCAGGACGTCGAAGATGAAGTCGTTGTCGTAGGCGACCCCGTCGAGATCCTCGCGGAACACCCGTCCGGTCCCGCCCGAGCCGAACAGGTGCGGCTCGGAGCGGCGGCCCCAGCGCCGCAGCATCAGCCCCTTGTCGCGCAGCGCCTCGTCGTCCAGGCAGACCATGCCGCCGTTGCCGGCGCAGGTGATGATGTGCGCCATGGCGAAGCTCGTCACGGTGATGTCGCTGCGGGTGCCGGTCCTGGTGCCGCGCAGGGTGGTGCCGATGCAGTCGCAGGAGTCCTCGATGACCTTCAGGCCGTGGCGGTCGGCGATGGCGCGGATGACGTCCCAGTCCGGGGCGTTGCCGGCCAGATTGGGGATGAGCATCGCCTTGGTGCGGCCGGTGATCAGCTCTTCGATCTTGGTGACGTCGATGTTGTAGGTGTCCGGCTCGACGTCGGCGAAGACGGGGATCCAGCCGCCGCGCACGATGGGCGCGACGTCGGTGGAGAAGGTGAGCGGGGAGGTGATGACCTCGGCGCCCTTGGGCAGGTCCAGCAGTTCCAGCGCCAGGTACAGGGCCGAGGAGCCGGAGTTGCACATCAGGCCGAGCCGTTTGCCGTACAGGTCGGCGACCCGGCGTTCCATCTCGGCCACGTTCTTGCCGATCTTCAGCCCGTACGGGCCGCTGCGCAGGACCTCCAGGCAGGCGTTGATCTCGGCTTCGTCGTGCACGCTGCGTGCGTAGACAACGCGGGGCACCGTGTCCACCACCGTGTCCTCCTCTGGGTCGGCTCGGGTCCGATCGTGCCTGCGGCGTCGCGGGGCGGAAATCGCCCGTCCCACTCAGCGGGCGGCGGCGCTCCCCGCTCACGCGGGCGCGGATAGCGTGCCGGCATGTCGGTGCACGAGCACACGCTGCCGGCGGCCCTGGACGCCGCCGCGCGCCGTTTCGGCGAGCGCGAGGCCGTCGTGGACGGTCCCGTGCGATGGAGCTTCAGTCAGTTACGGGAGCGGGCGCGGGCCTTCGCCGCGCTGCTCGTCGAGCGAGGAGTCGAGCCGGGTGAGCGGGTCGCGATCTGGGCGCCCAACACCCGCCACTGGATCCAGGCGGCCTACGGCACCCTGTACGCCGGCTGCGCCCTGGTGCCCCTCAACACCCGTTTCACCGCCGAGGAGGCGGCGGACGTGCTGCGGCGCAGCCGGACGCGGGCGCTGGTGGTCGCCGGGCCGTTCCTGGGTCGCGACCGCGGCGCCGAGCTCGACCGCGCGGCGCTGCCCGAACTGCACACGGTGGTCCAGGTGCCGGGCGAGCTGACCGGAGGCGTTCCCGCGCCGGAGCTCGACGCGCGCGCCGCCGCGGTGCGGCCGGGCGACGTGGCCGACATCCTGTTCACCTCCGGCACGACCGGACGCAGCAAGGGGGCGATGAGCACCCACCGGCAGGCGTTGTCGGTGGCGTGGGCGTGGGGTGAGCGCGTGGGACTCACCGCCGATGACCGCTATCTGGTGGTCAGCCCGTTCTTCCACAGTTTCGGGTACAAGGCCGGGCTGCTGGCGGCGCTGCTGCGCGGCGTGCCGGTGCTGCCGCAGGCGGTCTTCGACGTGGAGCAGACCCTGTCCCTGGTGGCCGCCGAGCGGGTCACCGTGCTGCCCGGAGCGCCGACGATCTATCAGACGATGCTGGACCATCCCGGCCGGGGCGAACACGATCTGTCGAGCCTGCGGCTGGCGGTCACCGGGGCCGCGCCCGTGCCCGTGACGCTGGTGGAGCGGATGCGGAGGGAGCTGACCTTCGAGCATGTGCTCACCGCGTACGGGCTGACCGAGGCCGTGGTGGCGACCCTGTGCGCGCCGGGCGACGACCCGGACACGGTCGCCACGACCTCCGGCCGGGCCGCCGCCGGCTTCGAGATCGCGATCGTCCGCGAGGACGGCTCGCCCTGCCCGCCCGGCGAGCCCGGAGAGGTGCTGCTGCGCGGCCCCAACGTCATGCTCGGCTACCTCGACGACCCGCAGGCCACCGCCCAGGCGATCGACGCCGACGGCTGGCTGCACACCGGCGACGTGGGCGCGCTGAACGAGCGCGGCTACCTGACGCTCACCGGCAGGCTCAAGGAGATGTACATCTGCGGCGGCTTCAACGTGTACCCGGCCGAGGTCGAGCAGGTGCTCGCCCGGCTGCCCGGCGTGGTCGAGGCCGCCGTGGTCGGCGTCCCCGACCCGCGGCTGGGCGAGGTGGGAAAGGCGTACCTGGTGGGATCGGTGCAGGAGGAGCAGGTGATCGAGCACTGCAAACGGCACCTGGCCAACTACAAGGTGCCCCGGCACGTGGAGATGGTCGCCGAGCTGCCGCGCAACGCGGGCGGCAAGGTGGTCAAGCGCCTGCTGGGCGGCGGCCGTGGGTGAGGACTTCGACGGGCGCAAGGTCCTGGTGACGGGCGGCACCCGCGGCATCGGCCGCGCCGTCGCCACCGCCTTCCTGGCGGCCGGCGCCGAGGTCGTGGTGTGCGGCCGCGGCGAGCCGGACTCGCTGCCCGAGGCGGGCGGCCGGCGCGCGAGGTTCGCCGCCGCCGACGTGCGGGACGCGGCGGCCTGCCGGACGCTGGTGCGGCAGTGCGGGCGGCTCGACGTGCTGGTGAACAACGCGGGCGGCTCTCCGGCGGCGGAGGCGGCCGAGGTGTCCCCCCGCTTCGTGGACAAGGTCGTGGCGCTGAACCTGCTCGCCCCCTTCTACCTGGCTCAGGCCGCCTGCCAGGTGATGCGGCGGCAGCCGGACGGCGGATGCGTGATCAACATCGGCAGCGTGTCGGCCCACCAGCCCGCCCCCGGCACCGCCGCGTACTCGGCCGCGAAGGCCGGGCTGCTCATGCTGACGCGGGCGCTGGCCCTGGAGTGGGCGCCGCAGGTGCGGGTCAACCACGTCACAGTGGGCATGGTCGCCACCGAAGCGGCCGCCGACCACTACGGGGACGTCGCGGCGCTCAATGGGGTCGTTCCGATGGGGCGCCTGGCATCCCCGGCCGATGTGGCCGCGGCCTGTCTGTTCCTCGCCTCGAAGCAGGCGGCGTACGTCACGGGCGCGGACCTCGCCGTGCACGGCGGCGGTGAAGTGCCGTCGCGTTTCCTGGCCGCCGGTGGGTGAGGCGCATGGGAGCCGTCAATCCAGAATGAGGGCTCTTCGCCCCACTGCTCGCCGCAGGTACGACGGAGAGCCGTACAGCAGTTGGGTGGATTTGGCGCGTTTAAGGTAGAGGTGTGCGTCGTGTTCCCAGGTGAAGCCGATGCCGCCGTGGAGCTGGATGGACTCGGCGGCGGCGTGGAAGAACACGTCGGCGCAGTGTGCCTTGGCCAGCGGGGCGACGACCGCCGACTCCCGCTGTGACTCGGCCGCGGCCCAGACGGCGTAGTAGGCGGTGGAGACCGCCGACTCGATCTCGGCGGCGAGGTCGGCGCAGCGGTGCTTCAGGGCCTGGAACGAGCCGAGGGGACGGCCGAACTGCGTCCGGGTGCGCAGGTGGTCCACGGTGTCGGTCAGGCAGCGGCGGGCCGCGCCCGCGGACTCGACGGCCAGGGCGGTCCACAGCAGTTCCACCGCTCGCCGTTCGTCCGCTGCGAGGGGTACGGCGGGCGTGCCGGTGAAGGTGATCAGGGCCTGGGGGCGGGTGGGGTCGAGAGGTGGCGGCGTGCTGACGGCCACGCCGGGCGCGTCGCGCCGCACTCCGTACAGAGCCACGCCGGGCGCGTCGCGCCGCGCTCCGTCCGGGGCCACGCCGGGCGCGTCGCGCCGCGCTCCGCCCGGAGCCTCGCCGCCGCTCGTGGCGGCGGCGACGAGCAGCACGTCGGCGACGTCGCCGCCGAGGACGTGGGCCGTCGTGCCGTGCAGGCGCCCGCCGGCGTCCAGGCGTACGCCGGGCGGCTGCCCGGCGGCGACCTCGGCGCAGGCGAGGGCGCCGATGAGCGTGCCGTCGGCCAGCCCGGGCAGATGCTCGGCCGCGAATTCCGCGGCCGAAGCGGCGGCGGGGCGGGCGGCCGGAGCGGCGGACTCGCCGTCCGCGAGTTCGGCGAGCAGCGCGGCGGCCAGCGCGCTGGGCAGGTAGGGCATCGGCAGCAGGCTCGCGCCGAACTCCTCGACGACGATGGCGACCTCCAGCAGGCCCGCTCCCGCACCGCCGAAGCGTTCCGGCACGGCGAGCCCTGCCAGGCCGAGCTCGCCGGTGAGCCGCCGCCACAACACGCGGTCGAAACCGCCCGGTTCCGCGAGCGCCGTCCGCCGGGCCGGCTCTCCATGCTTGGCCAGGAACTGCCGGGTGACCTCGCGCAACGCGAGCTGGTCGGCGGTGAAGGTGAAGTCCATGGCCGTTATCCCCGGGGCAGGCCGAGCATCCGCTCGGCGATGACGTTGCGCTGGATCTCGCTGGAGCCGCCGTAGATCGTGTCCGCCCTGGTGAACAGGAACAGCCGCTGGGCGTCGGACAACTCGTCGCCGCGGCCGCCCAGGGTGGCGGCCGGGCCGGCGACGTCCACGGCCAGTTCGCCGAGCCGCTGGTGCCAGGGCGCCCACAGGAGCTTGGCGATGTTGGATTCGGCGCCCGGGACCGCGCCGGGCGCGGCGCCGAGGGTGCGCAGCGCCGTGTACCGCATGACGCGCAGCCCGATCCAGGCGTCGACCAGCCGGGCGGCGATGTCCAGGTCCTCGATGGCGCCGTTGTCACGCGCCGTCGACAGGACGGCGTCGTACTCGCGCTGGAAACCCATCTGCTGGCCGAAGGTGGACACCCCGCGTTCGACGGCCAGGGTGCCCATCGCCACCTTCCATCCCTCGCCGGGCGCGCCGACGATGTTCCCCGCGGCCGTGCGAGCGTCGTCGAAGTACACCTCGTTGAACTCCGACGTCCCGGTGAGCTGCGTGATCGGCCGGACCTCGACGCCCTGCTGGTTCATCGGCACCAGCAGGTACGACAACCCGCGGTGCCGCTCGGCAGCGGGATCGGTGCGGGCGAGGACGAAACACCAGTCCGCGAACTGGGCGAGCGAGGTCCACACCTTCTGGCCCGTCACGTGCCACTCACCGTCGCGCAGCTCGGCGCGGGTGCGGACGGCGGCCAGGTCGGAGCCGGCGTCGGGTTCGGAGTACCCCTGGCACCACAGCTCGGTGCCGGCCAGGATGCCGGGCAGGAAGCGGCGGCGCTGCTCGGCGGTGCCGGACATGAGCAGCGTGGGGCCGAGCAGTTGCTCGCCGATGTGGCCGACACGGCCGGGGGCGCCGGCGCGGGCGTACTCCTCGGCGAAGATCACCTGGCGGGTCCAGCTCAGCCCGCGCCCTCCGGCCTCCTGCGGCCAGCCCAGACCGATCCAGCCGGCCTCACCGAGACGGCGCTCCCATGCCTGCCGCTCGGGGATCAGCTCGTGCTCGCGTCCCGGGCCTCCCTTGTCGATGAGCTGGGCGAACTCGCCGGTGAGGTTCTCGGCGAGCCATGTCCTGACCTCGTCCCTGAAGCGTTCGTCGGCGCTGTCGAATCGGAAGTCCATGCCTTCACGCTCCGTAGACGGGTACGGGGACAGGAGCGGCGGCGAGCAGGTCGCGGACGGCGCCGCCGAGCTCGCCGGGCTCCCATCGGCCGTCCCGCGTCACCGCGGGGCCGTGCCGCCAGCCGTCCGCCAGGCTCACCGTCCCGCCCTCGACCTCGAACATGCGGCCGGTCACCTCGCCGGAGTCGGCGCTCGCCAGCCAGACGACCAGCGGCGAGACGTTGGCCGGGTCCATCGCGTCGAAGCCGGAGGCGGGAGCACGCATGCGTCCGGCGAACACCCGTTCCGTCATGGGGGTCCTGGCCGTGGGCGCGATGGCGTTGACGGTGACCCCGTAGCGGGCCAGTTCGGCGGCGGCCACGACGGTCAGGGCGGCGATCCCGGCCTTGGCGGCGGAGTAGTTGGCCTGGCCGACGCTTCCCATCAGGCCCGCGCCCGAGCTGGTGTTGACCACACGGGCCGCCACCGGGGCACCGGCCTTGGCCTGCTCGCGCCAGTGGGCGGCGGCGTGACGCAGCGGCGCGAAGCAGCCCTTGAGGTTGATCCGCACCGCGTCGTCCCACTCCTGCTCGGACATGGTGACGAGCATGCGGTCGCGGTTGACCCCGGCGTTGTTGACCAGCGCGTCAAGACGGCCGAAGTGCGCGACGGCCGTGCCGACCAGCTTCCCCGCCGCGGTGAAGTCGCTCACGTCGCAGGAGTGCGCGATCGCCGTGCCTCCCCGGTCGCGGATCTCGGCGGCGACGGCGCCGGCCGCCGGGCCGAGGTCGTTGACCACGACGTGGGCTCCGGCGGCGGCCAGGGCGAGAGCGTGTGCGCGGCCGAGGCCCTGCCCGGCTCCGGTGACGACGACCACGCGCCCGTTCACCGGGGGCTCCGCATGCTGCGGGCGTCGTGCCCGGCCAGGGAGTCGCCGCCGACCTCGGCGTTGTGCGCGTGCGCGAAGTGGTGCAGGCCGAAGACGGAGTCCATGCCGGTACGCAGTCCCATGAGGTCCTCGGCCTGGTTGACCGCCTTCTTCGTCAGCGCCAGGCCCAGGCGCGGCATGCGCGCGATCCGCTCGGCGAGATCCGTCGTCTCCGCGGCGAGCCGGTCGCGCGGCACGACCCGGTTCACCATGCCCAGCTCCTGGGCGCGGGCCGCGGGCACCCGCTCGCCGAGGAAGAGGAACTCCTTGGCGAAGCGTGGCCCCATCACCCACGGGTGCGCGAAGTACTCCACGCCGGGGATGCCCATGCGCACCACGGGGTCGGCGAAGAACGCGTCGTCGGAGGCGATGATGAGGTCGCACACCCAGGCCAGCATGAGCCCGCCGGCCACGCACGCGCCCTGCACCTGTGCGAGCACCGGTTTGGGCAGCTCCCGCCAGCGGCGGCACATGCCGAGGTAGACCTCCTGCTCGCGGGCGTAGCGGCTCTCGCCGCCGGGCTTGCCGACGTGGTCCCACCACAGTCCGGCGCGGCGCTCGAACGACACGTCCACGTCGCGGCCCGGGGAGCCGATGTCGTGGCCGGCCGAGAAGTGATCGCCCGCGCCGGCCAGGACGACCACCTTGACCTCGTCGTCGGCCGCCGCCCGATAGAAGGCGTCGTCGAGGGCATAGGTCATGGCCGAGTTCTGGGCGTTGCGATATTCCGGGCGGTTCATGGTGACGCGGGCGATGGGCCCGGTGCGCTCGTAGCGCACGACCTCGGATTCCATGGTCATCCCTCGGGTGTGAGTTGCCAGGTCTCGGCCAGCCGGGCGCGATGCCAGCCCGGGTCGCCCCAGGTCGCGGCGAGCGCCCAGGCTCGTTTGGCGTACAGGTGCAGGTCGTACTCGGTGGTGTAGCCGATCGCGCCGTGGCACTGGAGCGCGGTGCGGGCCATCCGCTGGGCGGCGGTCGAGGCGAGGATCTTCGCCATCGAGGTCTGCGGGCCCGCGTCCGCGGCTCCGCTCGCCTGCGCCCAGGCGGCGGCCAGGACGGCGGGCCGGGCGAACGCGATCGCCAGGGCGGCATCGGCCAGGGCGTGCTTGACCGCCTGGAAGCTCCCCACCGGAACGCCGAACTGCCGCCGCTCGCGGACGTGGTCGACGGTGAGGTCGAGCATTGCGGCGGCCAGCCCGACCAGCAGCGCCGACGTGCCGAGCACCCCGCGCCGCCAGGCGATCTCGGGGTCGGCGGGCAGCTCGATGCCGCCGGAGGGCGGCCCGGCGAGCCGGGCGAGCGGGCGGGCGCCGTCCACCGCCTCGACCGGCTCCCAGGCGAAGTCCTCGTACAGGTGCAGCCGGTCGCCGTGGCACAGCAGCACCAGGTCGGCGTGCTGGCCGAAGGGCACCAGCGGCGAGTCGCCGAGCTGCGCGGCGACCAGCGTGTCCCCCGAAAGGACGCCGGGAAGGTGTTCGGGGGCGTGCTCGGCGAGCAGCGGCGCGGCGACGGCCAGTGTCTCCACGGCCGGGACGGGCAGGACGGCGCGGCCGACCTCCTCCAGCAGCGGCGGGAGCGCGTTCTCGTCCAGCCCGATGCCGCCGGCCTGCTCGGCGACGAGCGTGCCGGTGACGCCGAGGCCGGCGAGCTTGCGCCACACGGCGGCGACTTGCTCCGACCAGCCGAGCCTGGCCAGGCCGGGACCGGCTTCCGCGCGTAGCAACGCCGAGGCCGCGTCGTGCAGGGCGGCGTCCGTCTCGGAGATCTCGAACCGCATGCTCACTTCCTCGGCAGGCCGAGCAGCCGCTCGGCCACGATGTTGCGCTGGATCTCGTTGGTGCCGGCGTAGATGGGACCGGCCAGGGCGAACAGGAAGCCGCGGCTCCACGGCCCCATCTCCTGCGACTCCTCGCCGAGCAGGTCCATGGCGGTCTCGTGCAGGCGCACGTCGAGGTCGGACCAGAACAGCTTGTTGAGGCTGGACTCCGCGCCGACGGGCCGGCCGTCGGCGATGTCGGTGACCTGCCGCAGCGTGAACATCTGGTACGCCCACGCGTCGACGGCGGCCTGCACCGCCCGCTCGCGCAGCGACCCGCTCGCGCCGCGTTCACGGGCCAGGGCGAGCAGCCGGTCGGCGGCGTGCAGGAAGCGGCCGGGCGAGCGCAGGGTGAGGCCGCGTTCGGAGCCGGTGGTGGCCATCGCCACCTGCCAGCCGCGTCCGGCCTCGCCGAGCACGTCGGCGTCCGGGACGAAGACGTCGTCGAAGAACACCTCGGCGAAGCCCTCGTCGCCGTCCAGCCGTTCGAAGCCGCGTACGGTCACCCCGTCGGCCTTCAGCGGCACGAGGAAATAGGTGAGCCCGCGGTGCCGTGCGGCGTCCGGGTCGGTGCGGAAGAGGCCGAACAGGTGGGTGCAGAAGGCGCCGCGGGTGGTCCAGGTCTTCTGGCCGGTCAGCCGCCAGCCGCCGCCGGTCTCGTCGCGTACGGCGCGGCTGCTGATCGCGGCCAGGTCGCTGCCCGCGCCGGGCTCCGACCAGCCCTGGCACCACAGGTCCTGGGCGGCGGCCATCCGGGGCAGGATGCGGTCGCGCTGCTCGGGCGTGCCGAACTCGAACACCGTGGGGGCCAGCAGGAAGATGCCGTTCTGGGTGACGCGCTGCGGCGCGCCGGCCCGGTGGTACTCCTCCTCGAAGATCAGCCATTCCCACAGGGACGCGCCGCGCCCGCCGTACTCCGGCGGCCACGACACCACGGCCCAGCGCGCCTCGTACAGCCGGCGCTCCCACTCCAGGTGGGCGGCAAAGCCCTCGCGGGTGTCGCCGGACGGCAGCGGCGCGGCGGGCACGTTGGCCGTCAGCCAGGCGCGGGCCTCGGCGCGGAACGCCTGCTGCTGCGGGGTCCACTCCAGGTCCATGTCAGTCCTGCCCGAAGGTGTTCCTGACCTGGGCGGCGACGCCGGTCAGGTTGAGCTCGTAGGTGTAGCCCTGCTCGTAGCGGTAGCTGCGGCGCACGTCCCACAGGTCGATGCCGTTGAACGCCTCCTTGGCGGCGCGGATGACGGCCGGGTTCTTGGCCGCGATCTCGCCGGCCAGCTCGCGCGCGCGACCGGCGAGCCGGTCGCGTGGCACGACCTCCAGCACCGATCCGAAAGCGTGCAGTTCGGCGGCGGTGGCGGTGGCGGAGGTGTACATCATCGCCCGGGCCTTGTGCTGCGGGACCAGGCGGGACAGGTGCGTGGCCGCGCCGAGGGCGCCCCGGTCCACCTCGGGCAGTCCGAAGGAGGCGTCCTCGCTCGCCACGATCATGTCGGCGTTGCCCACGAGGCCGATCCCGCCGCCGAGGCAGAAGCCGTGCACGGCGGCGATCACGGGGACGGGGCACTCGTACACTGCGGCGAAGGCGGCGAAGCAGCCCCGGTTGGCGCCGACCAGCGTGCCGAACCCGTCGTCGGCCTGGATCTCCTTGATGTCCACGCCGGCGTTGAACCCCCGGCCCTCCGCGCGCAGGACGACGGCCCGCGTGCCGGGGTCCTCCCCCGCGGCGCGCAGTGCGGCGGCCAGGTCGTGCCAGCCGGTGACGGTCAGGGCGTTGACCGGGGGACGGTCCATAACAACCTCGGCGACGCCGTCCGGTCCGATCGTGGTGCTGATCAAAGAGGCTCCTCAGGGATGCTGGCTGGAGACCGACAGCACCTCGCCGGTCATGTAGGACGAGTAGTCGCTGGCCAGGAAGACGATCACGTCGGCCACCTCATCGGGCCGGGCGGCCCGGCCGAACGCCTCGCGGCGGGACAGCTCGTCGAGCAGTTGGGGCGTGGTGACCTTGGCCAGGTGCTCGTGCATGGCGATGCTGGGGGCGACCGCGTTGACGCGGACGCCGGCGTGGGCGACCTCGACGGCGGCGCACCGGGTCAGCGCCATGACGCCGGCCTTGGCGGCGGCGTAGTGCGCCTGCCCGTGCTGGGCCCGCCAGCCGATGACGGAGGCGTTGTTCACCACGACGCCCCGGCCTTGGGGCACCATGTGGCGCAGGGCGGCCCGGGTGCAGCGGAAGGTGCCGGTCAGCGTCACGTCGAGGACGCGGTGCCACTGCTCGTCGGTCATCTCCGTGACGGTGGCGGTGCCGCCGAGCCCGGCGTTGTTGACCGCCACGTCCAGCCTGCCGAAGGTCTCGGTCACGGTGTCGAACAGGTGGCGTACCTGCTCCTCGTCGGTGACGTCGCACGGCACGGCCAGCGGCGGCAGGTCGCTGACGGCGCCCAGCTTCTCGGCGGCCTCGGCCAGGCGGCGCTCGTGCCGGTCGCTGATCGCCACCCGTGCGCCCTCCTCGGCGCAGCGGCGGGCGGTGGCGAAGCCGATGCCCGTTCCGGCGGCCGCGGTGACCAGCACCGTCCGCCCGGCGAGCAGCCCGTGGGAGGCGCTCATGCGCTCACCTCGGCCGGGGCCAGGGCACGCAGCACCTCGTCGGCCTGCCGCACCACGCGGTCGATCAGTTCGGCGCAGCTCGGCAGGTCGTCGAGCACGCCCGCCACCTGCCCGCTGGCCAGGGTGCCCGCGTCGACGCGCCCTTCGACCAGGCCGGCCCGCAGCATCATCGGCGTGTTGGCCGCCATGAGCACCTGCCGCCAGGTCAGCTCCCTGCCGCGGCGCATGGCCAGCCCTTCCCGTACGAGGTCGCGCCACCGGGTCCCGGACACGCGCCGGAAGGCGACGGCGTTGGCCAGCGAGCGCAGCAGCCAGGTGAGCCGGCCCGCCTCGGCGAGCCTGCGCACCTGCTCGGTCCGCAGCACCCGCTGCGGCACTCCGTCCAGGGCGTCGGTGACCACGATGTCGGCCACCGTGCGGCGCAGGTACTCCTGCTTGACCTGTTCGGGGACGGTGCTGTCGCTGGTGAGCAGGAAGCGGGTGCCCATCGCCACGCCCGCGCACCCGTACGCCAGTGCCGCCACCAGCCCGCGTCCGTCGTGGAAGCCGCCCGCCGCCAGCACCGGCACGTCCACGGCGTCCACCACCTGGGGCAGCAGGATGGAGGTGGCGACCGGGCCGGTGTGCCCGCCGCCTTCGCCGCCCTGCGCGATGACGGCGTCGGCGCCGAGCGCGGCCACCTTCTCGGCGTGCCGCCGCGCGCCGACCGAGCACACGACGACGAGGCCGGCGTCGTGCAGTTCCTCGATCAGCCGCCGCGGCGGGGCCATGGCGAACGACGCCACCCGCACGCCGCCGTCGATCAGCAGGCGGATGCGCTCGGCCGCGTCCGGCGCGTCCCCGCGCAGGTTGACGCCGAAAGGCGCGCCGGTCAGCTCCTTCGTGCGCGCGATCGCCGAGGCGGTCTCCTCGGCGGTGAGCGTGGCGGTCGCCAGGATGCCGAGGCCGCCCGCGTCGGCGGTGGCGGCGGTCAGTGCCGGCCCGGACACCCAGCCCATCCCGGTCTGCACGATCGGGTAGCGCACGCCGAACAGCGCGCAGGCCGGCGTGGTGAGCGCGGGGTGCAGGCCGCTCACGCGGGGACTTCCCGCTCGCGCAGGCCGCGCGGGTCGATGTCACGGATGAGGCGGAGTTCCTCGTCGGTGGGGACGCGCGTGCGTGGCACCTCGCCGGGCACGTCGAGCTCGAACCCGGTGGCCGCGATCACGTCCGCCACCTCGACCCCGGGGTGTACCGACACCAGGCGCATCGCCCGCTCCTCGCCGCCGAAGTCCAGCACGGCCAGGTCGGTCACGACCCGGCGCAGGTGGACGGCAGTTCCGGCCCTGGCGGCGCTGTCGTGGCCGACGCCGCTGACCAGGTCCACGCGCGGCACCAGGCGGCGGCGGTCGTGCCGGGCGATCCAGTAGCTCGTCGGGTGGTTGATCGTGTTGCCGGGGGCGCCTCGCACGCCGATGAGCTGGCGCCGGGGCCGTTCGTGGGGGCCGATGCAGGAGATGTTGGCGTTGCCGTACCGGTCGAGCTGGCTGGGGCCCATCATCACGTGCCGCCGCCCCGACCACACCAGGTCGAACACGGCCTGGTACGGGATCCAGCCCTCCACCACCTCCGGCGGCTCGCCGAGTGGCCAGGTGCCGGCGCCGAAGTACGCCTCGCCGTCCGACAGCAGCAGGTCCGGCTCGAAGGTGGCCCTGGCCAGCCGCGCGCCGATCGTCGGGATCGTCCCCATGGGGCTGGCCACGATCTCGCCGTCGCCGCGCCAGGCTTCGGCGCACGCCACGACGCACACCTCGGCGCGGGTGCAGCCGCTCATGCGACCGCCTCCTGGTAGTCGCGCTCGCCGCCCGACAGGTACCGGGCGGTGAAGGCGGCCCATTCATCCGGATCGGCGGCCGCGCCGGCGTACTCGCGCTGGAACGCCTCGTCGCGCCCGTAGTCGGGGGCGCAGGAGGTGAAGTGGGCGCCGTTCGGCGCCTCCACCACTCCGGCGGTCATCCAGCGGTGGATGCGCAGCCGGGTGACGTCGCCCTCGTCGGCCAGCCGGCCGTCCGGGACGATGCGCTCGCAGGAGACGTAGGCGCGCTCGGCCGCGGTGCAGAACAGGTCGTCGAAGTAGAGGTCCGGGCCGAGGAAGCACGCGTTGCCGGCGGCGTCGGCGCGGTTGAGATGGACCAGCGCGGCGTCCAGGCGCAGAGCGGGCACGGCGAGCAGTTCCTCGCCGTCGGCGTAGGGAGAGGTGACGGTGCGCAGCTCCGGGTTGATGCGGGGCACGTCGGAGCCGAGCCCGGCCCGGGTGGGCAGGAACGGCAGCCGGGTGCTCGCGGCGTACAGCGCGAGCCGCAGCATGCCCTCGTCGTACTCGGTCACCTCGACCGTCCCGGCCTCGCGGGCGGCCCGGAAGTGGGGTTCCAGGGGGATGGAGTCCAGCGATACGAAGCCGTACACCAGCCGCTCGACCTTGCCCGCCGCGCAGAGCAGCCCGACGTCGGGCCCGCCGAACGACACCACGGTCAGGTCGGTCAGGTCGGAGCGCAGGATCGCCCGTACCAGGGACATGGGTTTGCGGCGCGAGCCCCAGCCGCCAATTCCGATGGTCATCCCCGAGCGCAGTTCGGCGACGACGTCGTCCTCGGTCATCCGCTTGTCAGCCACGCCCGCAGGATCACGTGATCCGCCGCACGCCACCAGGGGCCGATCCCACTCATCGGGACCGCGCCGGGAAAGTTGACCGGGCACCGCTATCTTTACGAGGGGCAGCGCCCTCGGCCCCGGCCGACGGCGACTTCACCCGCCGCAAACAACCTGATGACATGCAGGTAATCATCGAAAGCTATGCTGATGGCCATGACCCCGGTGACGAAGGAGCCAGCCGCGGCGGACGTTGCCGGGATCATCCGGTTCGTCAACCTCATCGCCGCGAGCGGACGCAGTCCCCGCACCACCCGCCGGCTGCAGACGGTCGTCCAGGCCAACGTCACCATCACCGACACGCGAGCCCTGGTGCGGCTGATGCCCGACCGGGAGATCACCGTGGGCCAGGCCGCGACCGTCATGGACGTGGACCTGTCGCGCGCCAGCCGCCAGCTCGCCCGCCTGCAGGAGCTGGGGCTCGTCGCACGGACCGCCGACCCCGGCGACCGGCGCAGCAGCCGGATCACCATCACCGACGGAGGACGCGCGCTGCTGCATGCCTGGTGGGCCGTCTGGGTGAACGACTACCTCGTCGCCGTCGAGGACTGGCCGACCGGCGACATCGCCCGGCTGGGCGAGCTGATCGAGCGCCTGCACCGGGCGATGGCGCTGGACGACCTCGGCCCCGTCATCGATCTTCCTGCGGGCTGTGTGGAGCGCGCGGCCCCGCACGCCGACCCCGCCAGGCGCGCCGTCCTGGAACGCTTCGCGCCGGTCGTGGTCTCCTTCGTGGAGTGGACGGGCCTGACCGCCGACCCCGCGGTGAACAGCCTGCGCCTGGCCCAGCTCGCGAGGTGCCCGGTGGCGATGCGCAGCCTGATCGCCCTGCGGGTGGTGGCGCGGCACGGCCCGCTGACCGTCTCCGAGCTGGGCGACCGGCTCGAGATCGACTCCTCTCGTGCCAGCAAGTACGCCACCGAACTGGCCGACAAGGCGCTCCTGGTGCGGGCGGTGGACAATCTCGACCGGCGCAGCAGCCGGTTGCGGGCCACCCGCAAGGGGGCCGAGCTGATCCGCCGGATCGACGCCCTGCAGCACGAGAAGGTGTGCGAGGCGGTGGCCGCCTGGCCGCCCGCCGACGTCACCGGCTGCTCGTCGCTGCTGGAGCGGTACGCCGACGACCTGGCGAGCGGCCACGTGGACGCGCGGGGCTGGGCGGTGCCACCCGCCAGAACCTGGCCCGCGAAGACCGGCGTCTCGACGTCGTGAGAGCACAGCGTTGATCTGCGACAGCAGGCAGATCATCGAGTCGCCCTGCGAGGCCGTGGGCCCGCGTATTCACGATGGCGGGCCGGCCGCCGGTTTGACATCGTTGAGTGGTGACCGACGCTCCGGCTCTCGACGCGGTGATCGACGCGCTCAAGCTGCGGATCGACCGATTTGACAGTGACGACGAGGCTGCGGTGCTGGACGGCGAGGGCAGCGCGTTGCTCACCCGCGCCTGGGAACTGTGCGAACAATCCGAGCTGTCCGCCTACACGGCGCTGGTACTCGCCCATTTCCACTGGCGCCGGCACCAGGCCTTGCCCGAAGGCGGTGACGGGTCCGATTGGGCTTACGCGATGGAGTTGTTCAGCGCTCTCCGGCGAGCAGTCCCGGAGGAGGTGCCTGCGCCCATCAGCGACTTTCTCGCGACTCACGAGGACGCGCGAGGCACGGCCTACAACTACTGCGGAGCTCAGCTCTTCGACGAGTTCGAACGCACGGGCGCTCCCGCGGCGCTCGACAACGCCGTCGACATGTTCGCCAAGGCCGTCGCCGCGGGCCCCGCCGACCGGCCTGGACAGCGGCAGTACCTGTCCAACCTGGCGGGCGCATGCCTGGCCCGGTTCGGGATCGCCGGCGACCGGGGAGACCTGGACGTCGCCATCGAGCTCGGCTTCCAGGCCGCCGGGCTGGACGGCGGCGACGAAGAGATCCGTGCGGCGACTCTGGGCAATCTCGCGACCGCTTTACGGACGCGTTACGAGCACGCCGGCGACCTCGGCGACCTGGACGCGGCCGTCGGACTACTGCGGGACACCTTCGCCGTACTGCCGTCCGGGCACCCGCACGTCAACACGTACCTGGCGAGCCTGTCCACGCTGCTGCGGACGCGTTTCGCGGCTACCCAGGTGAGGGCGGATCTCGACGAAGCCCTCGACGCGGCTCAGCGGGCCGTCGAGTCGCTACCGTCCGGCGACCCCGACCGGCCGACCTGCCTGAGCAGCCTCGCCGTTTGCGCTCTCACCCGATATCAGCGTTACCGCGCTGCCTCTGACCTCGACACCGCGATCGACGCCGGTGCCGCGGCCGTGCGGGAGACGCCGGTCGGTCAGCCTGACAGGCTCGGCTACCTGACCAACTTCAGCATCGCCCTGCGCGAGCGGTACCTGATGACTGACTCGCTCGACGATCTCGACTCCGCGGTGGGCGCGGCCCGTGAGGCCGTGTCCGGAGCGCCGCCGCGCGCCGCCGTCCGGCCGGCCCTGCTGTCGAATCTCGCTTTGCAGTTGCGCACCCGTGCCTCGCGCACCGGCGGCGTCGCTGACATGGATGCGGCAGTGTCGGCGGCAGGTGAAGCGGTGACCGCGACGACGGGCGGCCCGAGTTGGCCGACCATGCTCGGCAACTACGCGGCGGCTCTGCTGGTCCGCTTCGAGACGACCGGCGACCCGGCCGACCTGGACGCCGCCGTCCAGGCCGCCGACACGGCGGCCGAGGCGGTGCCCACCGGTCATCCCGAGCGCGCGGCGCGGTCGTCCGACCTGAGTTCGACACTCCTGACGAGGTATACGAGCCGCGGCGACCGCGCCGACCTCGACGCGGCCGTCGCGGACGCTCGTGATGCCGTGGCGTTGGCCCGGCCGGATCATCCTCAGCTCGGGCGTTACTTGTCGAACCTGGCCTACGCACTGCGGCTGCGGGCCGATGCCTACGATGATCTCGCCGACCTGGACGCCGCCGTACAGGCCGGTGAGGAAGCCGTCGCGCGGCTGCCGGTCGGACATCCCGAGCGGGCCGGCTATCTGGTCAACCTCGCCTCCGCGTCGGCGAGCCGGTTCGAGCGCACCGGCCACTGGACCGACCTCGATCGTGCGGTCGAACGCTCGAGGGAGGCGGTGGAGCAGACGTCCGACGGCCACGCCGACCTGCCAGGCCGGTGGAACAACCTCGCCTTGATCCTGCGTGTGCGGTTCGAACGCTCCGGCCGGCTCGCCGACGCCGACGAGGCCGTGATGCTCGGCCGCCGTGTGCTGGCGACAGTGCCACCCGAGCATGCCGAGCGTTGCCGTTACCTGACCAACCTTGCCGCCACCCTGCACGTGCGATACCGCCAGACCCACGACCTGACCGATCTCGACGAGGCGGTCGAGGCAGCCAGGGAAGCGGTGGCGGCCCTGCCTCCAACGCATCCTGAGCGTGGCGGCTACCTGTCCAATCTCGGCAACGCGCTGCGCGTCCGGTTCGACGAGCGCAATGATGTGCACGACCTGGCCGCCGCCAGGGAGGCCACGCAACTGGCCGTAGCGGTGACGCCCCGCGGTGCCGACCGCGCGAAGTACCTGTCCAACCTCTCCGCGGTCCTGCTCAGCACGGTCGAGCATGACCCCGGGAGAAGCGACGCTCTTGTCGCCGCGATCGAGGCGGCCGAGGAGGCCGTCGAGATCACCGCCTCGATCGAGCAGTCGGATCGTGGCCGTTACCTGGCCAACCTCGGCAACGCCCTCATCACCCGCGGCAGCTCGGCGGATCTGGCACGTGCGGCCACGGTGACGGCCGAGGCGGTCCGCTCGTCACCACCGGATCATCCCGATCACGCCGCATTCCTGTTCACGGCCGGACACGCCCTGCACGCCGCCGATCCGTCGGGCCGAGTGCCAGAGGCATGGCGCGCCGCCGCTCGCAGCCGGACCGGAGCGACAGAGGTAAGGCTGCGAGCGGCATGGGCGTGGGGCACCGCGGCTGCGACCGCGAACGACGCGGCCGACGCGGCCGACGCCTTCGCCACCGCGGTGTCGCTGCTGCCGGTTCTGGCTTGGCGGGGTCTTGACCAGGCTGTTCGCGAGGAGCACCTGTGGCGGTGGGCCGGCCTCGCCAGTGACGCCTGCGCCTGGGCGCTGCGTGCGGGCGAGCCCCGGCGTGCGGTGGAGCTGCTGGAACAGGGCCGATCGATCACTTGGCAACAGATCGTCCAGACCCACGCGGACCTGACCGCCGCCCGGGCGGCCGCACCCGAGCTTGCGGCCCGGCTGGACGAATTGCGGGAAGCGCTGGACGCGCCGGCGTCGGTGACCGGGCATGACGACGTCCTACCGGTCCTCGACCGTGAGCGGGACGCGCAGGTACGGCGTCGGCTGGCCGAGGAATGGGACGACGTCGTCGAGAGCATCCGTGGTGTGGCAGGCCTGGAGACGTTTCTGACCGCAGTGCCTTATGAGAAGCTCGCCGCCGAGGCGGCACACGGTCCCATCGTCTTCGTCAACCTCAGCCGGTACGGCTGCTGTGCCATCGCGCTGACCGGGAGCGAACCAGTGGTGATCGACCTGCCCGCCCTCACCCGCGCGTCAGCTGTGGATCGGGCCAACCTGCTGCTGCAGACTCGGCTCACCGCGGAGAAGGAACGGACGTTCGCAAACGCACGCGCCGCCCACCGCGCGCTGGTCGATGTCCTGGCCTGGTTGTACGACACCATCGCCGCACCGGTCCTGGCCGCGCTCGCACCCGTCCTGGAAGGTGCCGACGGGGACCGTCGACCGCCGCGTGTCTGGTGGTGCCCGACGGGGCCGCTCACCATGCTGCCGTTGCACGCTGCGGGGCACTATTCCGGTGCAGCTGCTGACACGCTGCTGAATCGGGTCGTGTCTTCCTATCTGCCGACGATCAGCGCGTTACATCGCGCCCGCACCGCCGGCGCCGCCGGACCGCCTGCCCGTGCCCTGGTGGTCGCCCCGTCCACGACCTACGACGATCTCCGGCCCTTGCCGTTCGCGGCACGGGAAGCAGGCAAGGTCCGGCAGCACCTACCGGACGGCGAGGACTTGTCCGAAGCAGCGGCGACCGCGGACACGGTGCTCACCGAGCTCTCCCGTCACAGCTGGGTGCACCTGAGCTGTCACGGCCGGCAACACCCCACCGATCCCGCCGGCAGCGCGCTGTACCTCCACGACCGCCCGCTGACCGTGGCGGAGATCGCCGGACATCGGTTCGCGGGCGGGCAACTGGCGTACCTGTCGGCATGCGAGACCTTCACCGGCGGAGTGCGCGTCCTCGACGAAGCGATGCACCTGTCGGCCGCCTTTCAGGTGGCCGGTTTCCGGCATGTGATCGCGACCCTGTGGACGATCATCGATGAGCGGTCCATGGCGATCGCCGATGACGTCTACGCCTCGCTCACGGAGGACGGCACGGCGAACCCCACCAAGGCCGCCCGAGCCCTGCACGCCGCAGTCATGCGGCTTCGTGCCCAATACCCGCACGCGCCCTTACTGTGGGCGCCGTACGTGCACAGCGGGCCGTGACAGACATGCTGCGACCGACCTACGCGTTCCGGCTGGTCTTCGGCACTCGCCGCGGCCTGCGCTCCTTCACCGCCAACTTCCTCGCCGCTGCCGGCCTGTTCTCTGCCGTGGTGCAGTTCGTCGGCCAGTTGTACTTCCACACGACGTTTCCGGCACCCGTCACAGTAACGGTCATCACCCTGTTGAGCTGCACGATCTGGGCGATCGCCCGTGCCTACCCGCGGTCACGGCTGGAGCGCGAGTTCCACAACCCTGGCATGACGGTGTGCGTCGAGGTCGGTGATCTCTTGGAGCAGGAAACGCACCTCGTGATCGGCTTCACCGACACCTTCGACACCTCCGTCACCGAGGACCGGATCATCAACCATACGGCGCTGCAGGGCCAGTTCCTGCAGCGGTGCTACGACGGTGACCAGCGCCGCCTGGACCGGGAACTGGCTCAGGCCCTCGCCCGGCACACGCCGATCGGCGTGGAGGAACGAGGAAGCAAACGGCTGGGCAAGCTGACCCGCTATCCGGTGGGTACGGTGGCCGTTCTCGGTACACCCCAGCGGCACGTCTTCGGGGTCGCCTACAGCCGGATGGGCAATGATCTGGTGCCTCGCTCCAGCGTGGACGAACTGTGGCGGAGCCTGACGAATCTCTGGGAGGCCGTGTACGAGCACGGCCAGCGCCAGCCGCTGTCGATGGCCATCGTCGGTTCGGGCGCGGCTCGGATCGATCAGCTGGACCGTGACGCGCTCCTGAAGCTGATCCTCATGTCGTTCCTCGCTCACGCTCGTGAGCTCCCGATCTGCAAGGACCTGCGTGTCATCATTCACCCTGGTGATGTGCACGCACTTGACCTGCTTGAGCTCGCCGCCTTCCTCCGTTCGCTGTGACCCTGTCATACGGCCGGTCCACCGGCCGTGCCCGGAGGTCTGCGGGCGTAGGTCGTGAGGCCCTCGAACCGCGACGCCCGCCCCCATTCGCTGCCGGAATCGTCGACCTCGCAACCGGCGGTCCTCAGTCGCTGGACAAGCTTCCTGAGCGCAGTCGCGCTTCCGTCGAAGTCGACGTAGTTGAGGCCACCCAGGTCGGCCATCGGCCGGATGTCACCGACCTTGAGCACGATGGTGTGCTGACGGAACGCGAACAGCGCCGCGCCGAGCTCCATCAGGACGTTCGGCCGTGGCTGGCACCGCGGCGACAGCTCATGCCAGTCCTCGCGAGGCAGGTGCAGGTCAGGGTGCAGAGCCACCACGTCGTCCGGGGTCAGCAGGGCCACGATGGCCTGTGCCCGGGTGAAACCGTTGTGAATGACATCGCTGAGGACTGGCGAGGGCCCGTGGCCGGCATCGGCGACGAGCGGCTCCCACTCCATGACGCGCAGCCCCAGCAGGCTCAGCAACTCCCGCATGTGGCCGGCGAACTCGTCGTCACGGCCATGGATGAGGAACACGCGCCGCATGTGGTCAGAGCCGGCGTCACGAGCACGACGGGCGGGCATCTCGGCTACCGGCAGGGGCACTGTGCGCTGCACCGGCTCGGCGCCAGGAGTGAGGCCCATCTCGTCCTCTGGAGCCAGCCGGCAAGCCGCTGTGAACCGGACGGTCACCTCGCGTTCGCCGCTCGGCACCTCCAGCACCAGCCACGCCGTGTGCGAACCCACGGGCACGCCGGCTCCGGTGGTCGCTATGTGCCGCCAGCGCAGCGCTCGCCTGCCGATGCCGAAGGCCACAATCGTCGGGGTGAGCCCCCCGATCGGGATCTCGAGCTGCGGACTCTCCGCTGAGGCCGGACTGTTCCGCACGACGAACTGCAGGTGCGACGTGAGCGTCAGGATCTGGCTGTCCTGTTCACGCAAGACCGAGCGGGGCGCTGCGTCAAGCACGTACGCACCGCTGCCGCAGAACTCGAATCCGACCTCCGCCCAGCGTGGGCCGGGAACCTCGGGCGCCAGCTCCAGGTCGAACGTCACCCGGACGAGGTACGCGTCGGTCGCGTACCGCGGCGACGACAGGGCGTGAACCTGCCAGGTGCCGAAACGTACCGCGCCGATGCCGATCTCGTCACCGTGACCGGACGATCTGGTCGTGCCGTCGGTGAGGAACATGCGCACCTCGGCCAACGGCGCCTCGCTCACTGGCTGGGAAGAGTCCACGACCGTCCCTTCGACGAATGGCCGCCTCGGACGCATACGCCTCTGGACCTGCCGGGGGCGCACAGGTCTCAGCCAGTGTCGCAGCCGACCGCCGTGGTGTTCCAGCGCCATGGCCCATCGCCGTGCCCGGCCTCACGCCCCAGCCCATGGAACTGTCACTCCCACGGACGCCCTCGGGAAGTGGTTGCGGGAAACGGAGCGGCGGCCGCCGCGATCCCCTCAGCTCCGAGCGAGCCGTTCGATGATCGTGACGTTGGCCTGGCCGCCGCCCTCGCACATCGTCTGCAGCCCGTACCGGCCGCCGGTGCGTTCCAGCTCGTGCAGGAGCGTGGTCATCAGCCGCGCGCCGGTCGCCCCGAGCGGATGGCCCAGCGCGATCGCGCCGCCGTTGACGTTGACCTTGCCGAGGTCGGCCCCGGTCTCGCGCTGCCAGGCCAGCACCACGGAGGCGAACGCCTCGTTGATCTCGACGAGGTGGATGTCGTCCAGGCTCATCCCGGTGCGCGCGAGCGCGTGCGCGGTGGCGGGGATCGGCGCGGTGAGCATGAAGACCGGGTCGGCGCCACGCGCCGACAGGTGGTGGACACGCGCCCGCGGCGTCAGTCCGTGCTCGGCCACCGCCCGTTCGGAGGCGACGAGCAGCGCGGCCGCGCCGTCGGAGATCTGGCTGGACACGGCGGCGGTGATCAGGCCGCCCTCGCGGACCGGCGGCAGTGAGCGGATCTTGGCGAGGTCGGGAGGACGCGGTCCTTCGTCGGCCGTGACCCCGTCGATCGGGACGATCTCGCGGTCGAAGCGGCCCTCGTCACGTGCGCGCAGGGCTCGTTCGTGCGAGGCGATCGCGTAGGTCTCCATGTCCTGCCGCGAGATGCCCCACTTGCCGGCGATCAGCTCGGCGGCGCGGATCTGGTTGATCTCCTGGTCGCCGTAGCGGGCGCGCCAGCCCGCCGAGCCGGAGAACGGGTCGGAGAAGCCCAGCGGCGCCGCGAGCGTCATCGCCGAGCTGATCGGGATCGCGCTCATGTTCTGCACCCCGCCCGCGACGACGAGGTCCGCGGTGCCGCTCAGCACGGCCTGCGCGGCGAAGTGCACGGCCTGCTGGGAGGATCCGCACTGCCGGTCGACGGTGACCCCGGGCACCTCCTCGGGCAGCCCGGCGGCCAGCCAGCAGGTGCGGGCGACGTCGCCGGCCTGCGGGCCGACCGTGTCGACGCAGCCGAACACCACGTCGTCCACGGCGGCGGGATCGATCCCGGTCCGGTCGATCAATGCCCGCAGCACGTGGGCGCCGAGGTCGGCGGGGTGGACGCCGGCCAGAGCTCCGTTGCGCCGTCCCACCGGGGTCCGGACGGCCTCGACCAGGTAAGCCTCAGGCATGAGCGCCTTCTCCTGACAGGTGGCGGGCGGCCAGGAAGCCGAAGACCATGGCGGTGCCGATCGGGGCGCCCGGCCCGGGGTAGACCTTGCCGGTGGCGTTGGCGATGGTGTTGCCCGTGGCGTACAGGCCCGGGATCGGCTCGCCGGCCTCGTCCAGCACCCGCGCGGAGGTGTCGGTGACCAGCCCGCCCTTCGTGCCGAGGTCGCCGAGACCGATGCGGACGGCGTGGAACGGCCCGTGCTCGACCGGCACCAGGCAGGGGTTCGGCCCGTCGCCCTGGCCGAAGAACAGGTCCCACTCGTCCTCGCCCCGGTGGAAGTCGGCGTCGGTCCCTGAGGCGGCGAAGGAGTTGAAGCGCGTGACGGTCCCGGGGAGCTCGGGCATGCCGAGCCGGTCGGCCAGGGCTTCGACGGTGTCGGCCGTGTGCCAGAGGCCGGCCGCGCGGAACTCGTCGGGGTCGGGTTCGACCTCCAGGATGCAGGGCGGCGTCTTGAACCGGTCGTCGAAGATCCAGTAGAGCGGGCGCGGCGGGTCCACGTCGAGGATGCTCTGGCCCAGCCGGGTGTACGGCAGGGACTCGTTGGCGAAGCGGCGTCCGGCCGCATCGGTGAACAGGCCGCCGCGAATGCCGACGGCGAAGGCCGACGACCCGCCGGGATACAGCAGGTTGGGCGCCCACCAGGCGTTCTCCAGCCGTGCGACGGCGGCGCCGGCCCGCATGCCGGCGAGGATGGCGTCGCCGGTGTGCGTGGCGGGCGCGTTCGTCCAGACCTCCTCCAGCCCCTGCCACTGACGGCGCAGCTCGGCGTCGGCCTCGAAACCGCCGGCGGCCAGCAGCACGCCGCGCTCGGCGCGAACACGTAGCCGGCCGCCGTCGGCCTCGACGCCGGTGACGCGACCGTCCTCCACGACGAGCTCGTCGAAGGGCGTGCGGGCGCGGAGCGTCACGCTCTCCAGGCTCGACACGGCCAGCAGCAGCCTGCCGACGAGCGCTTGGCCGCCTTCCAGCCGCGTGCGGTCGACGGCGCGGCCGAAGCGGTGGGCGGCCATCGACGGCTGTAACCGGTCGAGCAGGCTCCCCAGCTCGGCGCCGGCGAGCGGCTCGGGGAAGATCCCGCGTCCGCCTTTGACCCGGCCGGGCACGTCGTAGTAGTCGGGGAAGGCGCCGTAGCGGAACCGCAGCGCCGGATGTCGCGTCAGGAACTCCACCACGCGCCCGGCGTTGGCGACGTAGGCGCGCTGCATGGCCTCCGGAGCCGTGTCGCCGACCACGGCGCGCACGTACTCCAGCGCCCGCTCGGGGGTGTCCTCCGTGGTCGCCTTCGCCGTGATCGGATTGCCCGGCAGCCACAGGCAGGCCCCGGAGTAGGCGGTCATGCCGCCGAAGTACTCGGACTTCTCCAGCACCAGCGTGCGCAGCGCGGCGCTGCCGGCCGTACAGGCCGCGGTCAGCCCGCCTCCGCCGGAGCCGATCACGATGACGTCGTAAGTCTCATCCCAGCCTGTGCCCACGCTCGGCCTCCTCGATGACCAGACGGCTGCGGCAGACGGTAACCATCGCGCGGGGTCGTCGGCAGGGGCCGTCCCGGTCACCGGGAACGCGTCAGGACGCGTAGCTCAGCCGGCCTGGGCCGCGTTCCCTGGCCACCACGTTCCAGATCTGGCTCGCGACCGCTCTGACGGGGCCGACGAGCTGGTCGAAGTGCACTTTGCCGATCGGCCCGCACACGGAGACGGCCGCCTCGGCGGGCATGCCCGGCGCGCCTACGGGCACGCCGACGCAGCCGATGCCTGGGGCCGACTCCTCACGGTCGAACGCCACACCGCGCTCGGACACCCGGCGCAGTTCCCGCCTCAGCGGCTGCTCACCGATGATGCTCCGGCTGGTGCGCGCATCCGGCGCGGCCGTCAGAACCGCGTCCAGCACGTCGTCGCCGGCCTCCGCCAGCAGCGCCTTGCCCGCGGCGGTGAAGTGCGCGGGCTGCCGCCCGCCGATCCGGGACGGGATGCTCATGCCGAACCGGCCGCCGATCTTGTCCAGGTAGACGATCTCGGGCCCGTCGAGCACGGCGAGGTGCACCACCATCCCGGTGCGGCTCTGCAACTCGTGCAGGTACGGCAGCGCCGCCTTGCGGAGCTGGTGCTGGTGCACCGCCAGTGTGCCCAGCTCCAGCACCCCGAGCCCGAGCCGGTAGCTGTTGCCCTCACGATGCAGCCAGCGGATCTTGACGAGGTGTTCGAGGATCCGGTGAGTGGACGAGCGGGGCAGGCCGGTGCGGGTCACCACCTGGGCCAGCGTCAGGCCGCCCGGCCCGTCGAACGTCTCGAGGATCTGCACCACACGGTCGATCATCGATGCGGGAGCCGCTGACTCGGATGCTTCCATTTAGTTGCCTTCCTACCCGCAACTAGTCTGTGCCGCAACGGTATGCCCTGGAAAAGCGGCGCACAAGTACTTGTCGGCTAACCCAGAGACATTGCCGTCGGCGTTCCGTCGGGGCGCATGGCGGCGTCGGTGCCGCCGTCCACGTACAGGATCGCGCCGGTGGTGAAGCGGGCTTCGGGCTTGAGGAACTGGTGCACCCAGAACGCGATGTCCTTCGGCTCGCCGAAGACGCCGAGGGGCATCGGGGTGGGGAACCGGTCGGGGTCGCCGGCCTCGCCGGTGGAGCCGAGCATGAGCGGGGTCAGCACCGCGCCGGGCGCGATGGCGTTGAGCAGCACGCCCTGCCGTGCCCACTCGGGGGTGACGGCGGTGCGGCGGATCCAGCGCGCGAGCGCGAACTTCGAGGAGGCGTAGGCGGAGATGCTCGGCGCGAGCTCACGCAGCTCGGCGGGCATGGCCTCGGCCGCGGCCCGGGCGTGCTCGCGAGCAACCTCCTCCTCCCCCGCCAGCGCCAGCTCCACCAGCCGGTCGTCGATGAGCGGGACGGTGGTGGCGGCGTTCGAGCCGATCGCGACGGCGCGGCCGGCGTCGGCGGCGGCCAGTGCGGGCCGCAGCAGCTCCAGCAGGCGGACGGGACCGAAGTAGTTGATGGACATGACAGCCGCGGCGTCGGGCAGGTTCGGGCCGACGCCCGCGATGGCGGCGACGCCGTCCAGCGTGCCGCCGCAGCGGGCCAGGATCTCCTCGGCGGCCTGCTCGCGGCCGCCGGCGGTGCCGAGGTCGGCGATGATGTCGGCGTCGTGCAGGTCCACACCGATGACGGTGTGCCCGGCGGCGGCGAGGGTCTCGGCGCTGGCCGCTCCCATGCCGGAGGCCGATCCGGTGACGGCGTACGTGCCCATGACTCTCCTCAGGGGTGTGGGGGCGCGGTCAGCCCCGCGGTGATGAAGGCGACGACCGTGGCGGTCTCGGGCAACGGCGCCGCCGCGGCCGGGGCGGGTGTCACCGCGCGGCCGTAGACCTCCAGCAGCAGCGTGAACGCCAGCCGCCACCGGTCGGCCACCTGCCGCACAGGAAGGTGCGGCAGCGCCCGGCCGAGCATGACCTCGAACGGCGCGGCGCCGAACCAGGTCGAGACGTTGATCAGCCTTCCGCTGCGCAGCGCCGAGCGGGCCAGCAGATGGCACAGCATGCGCCCCTTCTCGCTGCGCGAGAGCTCCTCGAACGGCTCCACGAGCGCCGTCACCAGGTCACCCACCTCGAACGGCTCGCCCTCGCCACGGGAGCGACGGGAGAGCACGTCCAGCCGGTCGGCCCACAGGGGCGACAGCTCCTGTTCCAGCAGTGCCGCGATCAGCCCTTCGCGCGAGCCGAAGTGGTAGTGCACGGCTCCGGGGTTGAGCCCGGCCTCGGCGTTGATGGCCCGCACCGAGACCTGCTCGTAGCCCTTGTCGAGGAACAGGCGCTCGGCCGCGGCCAGCAGACGGGCCCGAGTCGATACAACGTCGTCCACCATGTTCAAATCATATTCCAATCAGTGATTGAATGACGCCATCCACGTGACCAGGAGGCTCGACATGGACGTGTTCGACCAGGCCAGGCTCGGCCCGCTCACCCTGCGCAACCGCATCATCAAGGCCGCCACCTTCGAGGGCATGACCAAGGGCGCCCTGGTCAGCGACGACCTCATCGCCTTCCACCGCGCCCATGCCGCCGGCGGCGTGGCCATGACCACCGTCGCCTACTGCGCCGTCGCTCCCGAGGGCCGCACCGAGCGCGACCAGATCTGGATGCGTCCCGACGCCCTGCCGGGGCTGCGCCGTCTCACCGACGCCGTCCATGCCGAGGGCGCTGCCGCCTCCGCCCAGATCGGTCATGCAGGGCCGGTCGCCAACGGCAAGTCCAACCGCCTGCCGGCGCTGGCCCCGTCGGCCTCGTTCAGCCCTCAGGCCATGGCGGTGACCCGGCGCGCCGGCGTCGCCGACATCGAGCGCATCACCGCTGCCCACGCCACCGCCGCCAAGCTCGCCGTCGAGGCCGGCTTCGACGCCGTCGAGATCCACCTCGGGCACAACTACTTCGCCAGTTCGTTCCTGTCGCCCAAGGTCAACAAGCGGCGCGACGGCTACGGCGGCTCCTTGGCCAACCGCGCCAAGGTCGCTCTCGGCGCCGCCCGCGCCGTCCGCGACGCCGTCGGCGACCGCATCGCGATCCTGGCCAAGCTCAACATGGACGACGGCGTGCCCGGCGGCTTCTGGCTGGACGAGAGCCTGCAGGTCGCCCAGTGGCTGGAGCGCGACGGCAGCGTGGACGCCCTGGAGCTGACCGCGGGCAGTTCCCTGCTCAATCCCATGTACCTCTTCCGCGGCGAGGCCCCGCTCCGCGAGTTCGCCGCCACCTTCAAGCAGCCCATGCGCCTCGGCATCAAGCTGGTCGGTGACAAGTTCATCCGCGCCTACCCCTACCGGGAGGCGTACCTGCTGGACTCCGCCCGCCAGTTCCGCGCCGCGCTGAAGCTGCCGCTCGTCCTGCTCGGCGGCATCAGCCAGCGCGCCACGATGGATCTGGCCATGGCCGAGGGGTTCGAGTTCGTCGCCATGGCCCGCGCCCTGCTGCGCGAGCCCGATCTGATCAACCGCATGCGGAAGGATCCCGGCACCCGCTCGCTGTGCATCCACTGCAACAAGTGCATGCCGACCATCTTCACCGGCACCCACTGCGTCCTCGCCTGAAAGGAGACCTCCCTCCGCCGGTGAACCGGTCAGGGCCCCGCCGACCTCCGGACGGCAGGGCCCACAGGTTCGCAGAGGTCAGAGAGCGGCGGCGTACGGCGCGATCCTGGCGCCGAACTCCGCCGGGTCGGCCCCCGTCACCACGGCCCCCAGCAGCACCGCGGCCGCCCCGGCGTCCCGCAGGGACGCGAGATCGTCCGGGACCAGCGCGTGCTGGCTCGGCACGATGACGGGGACGTCGACCGCCGACGCCACCGCCTCCAGCCTCGCCAGGGTCGCCAGCGTCAGCGGCGTGCCATACCTGTCGGGTTCGAGCGTGGACAGTTCGAGCGCCCCGCACCCCCGCCGCACCAGGGCCCGCGCCTGGGACGGGCCGTCGCCCGGCCCCAGGGCGACCATGGGCGTCACCGGCCCGCACGCCTCGACGTAGCCCGCGGGCGCGTCGGCGGCGTAGACGTCGAAGTAGTCGAACCCCATTTCCCGCGCGGCGGCCATCTCCGCGAGCGACACGGATCCGGCCGCGCCCACGACGAGGCCCGTCGGGACGCCGACCGCGAGGATGCCGAGCAGCGCCTCACGCTCGGCGTCCAGCGAGCCGAAGGCCGTCCCCGAGGCCCGGTGCCGTACGTTCGTGTGCACCTTCAGGCCGTCGGCCCCGGCCTGCGACGCGGCCTGGGCGAGCGCGGTCTCGTTGCGCGGCAGGCTGACCAGGAGGGCCGGCCGCGATTCGGGCAGACGCATGCGAGAACCCGCCTCAGTAGTAGGTGACATTCGGCCAGTCCAGTTCCATGCCCTGGGCGGCCATCGATCGCTGGACCTCGGCCAGCAGGTCCGGCGTCGCGGTGACCTGCTGCGGCTCGGTGTCCCTGGCCACGCAGAACGACGCCAGGTGACCGGCCGCCTCGCCCACGGTCCACTCGACCGGGTGGACGCGGTAGCAGCCGTTGGTGATGTGCGTGGTGCTGATGTTCTTGCCCGCGGCGATCACGTTACGGACCCGCTCGGGAACCAGCGCCCGCATCGGGATCTGGAACGGCCACGCCGGCACGTCGATGTAGTTGTCCCCGCCGGTCGAGGGGTGCAGGTCGATCCGGTACGAGCCGATCCCGACGCTGTCGTGGTAGGAGACCGCTCCTTCAGGGCGCATGGCCACCGCGAGGTCCTGCTCCACGATCCGGTACTGGCCGCGGATCCGCCGCGACTCCCTGACGTACGGGCGCATCGCGAAGCCGTCGGCGGTGCCGGTGACGTCGGGACGCGGTTTCAGGCCGGGCCAGCCGGTGCCGCCGTCGGGCCGGGGCGCCTCGGACTGCAGCCAGTAGAGGAAGCTCAGGCTCTGGGCCCGCGCCGCGGCGGTGTGGGCCGCGTTCTGCTCGGCGGTGCCGCCGATGACGGGGCCGCCCAGGTAGTCGATCATCGGCCAGTTCACGATGGTGATGTCGCTGTCGAACGCGCCGGGCCGGAAGTGGTTGCGGGCCAGGATGCGCCGGAACGTCCACAGCTCGTCCGATCCCGGGTCCTTGCTCTGGTCGGCGACGATGCCCGTCGGGTCGTCGTCCGGGTTCGGGGTGAAGACGTGGCGGCGGGGCTCCAGCGTGTGCGGGTGCGGGGCGACCCAGCCGAGCTGGGGGCCGTGCCACCACTCGGGAGCCACCGCCCGCCAGGCGGCGTAGTCGTCCGGCTTGTCGATCGTGTGGTCCTCCCCCGCGTGGTGGGAGAGCGCGAAGCACACCGACACCGCCTGCATGTTGTCCGGCCGCGCGATCGCCGCGGCGTGCGGCTCGCCCGTGTCGGCCTGCGACTCGGCGCCGGTCGTGAACTCGGTCCCGGTGATCGGCAGCACGTCCCCGGCCTCGGTGGCGTCCAGGACGAACCTGGCCGTGACGGTGACGTCGCCGCCCGTCTCCAGGTCGTGGAAGCCCATCGCCGTCACGTGGTCGCCGTCGACCTGGGCGGTCGCCGGGACGTGCCGGCGCAGCACGGTGATCTTCCCGGCCGCCTGCCACGGGGCGAGCATGGCCTCGATCACCGCCAGGGCCACCCGCGGCTCGTGGCACAGCGGCCCCACCCGGCCGGCGCCGGGGTTCAGGTGGGCCAGCGACCTCGACGCGGACCGCAGCGGGTATTCCCTCCGGTAGTACTCACGGATGCCGTCGCGCAGCCGCCGGTAAGTCGCGGTGCTTCCGAAGGACTCGATCCAGGGATGTTCGTCGGGCGGGACGAGCTGCGTGGTGAGCTGCCCTCCCAGCCAGGCCGTCTCCTCGGTGAGCACCACCTGCGCACCGTTCCTGGCCGCGGCCAGGGCGGCCGCGACGCCGCCCAAACCTCCCCCGACCACCAGTACGTCTGCGCGGAACTCGGTCACTCATGATTCCTTTCGGTTGGAGCCGCTGGTCTGCCCAGCGACGAAGGTGCATGGCAGCTCGACGGCCCGCGGCTCGACCTCTTCCGCCGACTCGAGCTGCTGGACCAGCAGCTCGACCGCGCGCATCCCCATCTCCCGCCGCGGTATCCGGAAGCAGGTGAGCTCCGGCCCCGGCACGGCGTCGGGCGCGTCGCTGAGCGCGGCCACCGAGCACGCGCCCGGCACGTCGACGCCCATCCCGGCGAGGAGGTCGAGCAGCCTGAGCGCGACCACCGACTCGTGGGCGATGAACGCGGTGGCCCCGGCCGCCAGCAGCCGCCGTACCTCCTCGGCCGACGGCCCCTCCTCCTTGCGGACCGACAGGACGAGCCCGTCGGTGTCGAGCCCGTGCCGGCTCTGCGCGGCCTGGAACCCGGCGTCACGGTCGGCGGACGGTTCGCCCGGATCCGCGGCCGTCAGGTAGGCGATGCGCTCGTGCCCGAGGCCCACCAGGTGGTCGACGACCTTGCCGGTCGCGTTCGCGTAGTCCGCGGTGACGTACGTGACCGGGCCCGGCACGTCACGACGGCCGATCAGGACGAACCTGAACCCCTCGTCCCGCAGCCGGACGAGGTCGTCCCGGTTGGTCTCCTTGCCGAGCATCACGCAGCCGTCGGCGAGCCCCAGCCGGTTGACGCCTTCGCGGTAGATCGACCTGCCGCCGTCCGAGCCGGTGGCGCTGGTGAACATCAGCAGGTCGTAGCCGAGCGCCTCGGCCGCGGCCTCGATCCCCACCAGGAACGGGTAGTAGAAGTCGTGATGATCCATCGGGAACAGCGACTCGAACGTGTAGACGCCGATCAGATGGTTCATCCCGCCGGCGAGGCTGCGCGCCACCGGGTCGATGGTGTAGCCCAGGGACCGGGCCACCTCGAAGACGTGCCTCCTGGTCTCCGGAGGGATCCGGATGGTGTCCGAATGCCTGCCGTTGATGACGATGGAGACCGTGGTCTGCGAGACACCGGCCAGCTTGGCGATGTCGGACTGGCGCGGCCTGCGGCGGGGCGCGTCTTTCACCGGGGATCGTTCCCTTCCTCGAGGTGCTCCAACTCAAAGGAAATCTCAAAGGGACGATCCCACGGGAAGCTGACGCTGCCGGGCGCAATTCTCAACTTGTCGGCCGGTGGGCCGAGGTCCGCGAGCAGCTGGCCGAGCTCCCGCTCCACCTGGTCCGGCCGGAGGGCCGTCCCCGGGGTGAGGAACCCGCGCCGCGCGGAGGTCTGGTACCCCCAGTCGTCGAGCAGCCGATGGACGAGGGTGCGGGCGTGCTCGGCCAGTTGCCGGTCGCCGGCGGCCAGCAGGCGGCTGCATCCCTGGGCCAGCGCGCTGCCGATCGTGTTGCCGGCGGTGTTCCACCCCGCGTACCCGGCGAGGCGCGGGAGCAGGCCGGCCTCGCGCAACGCCATGACCAGCGCGGGGTCGGCGCCGTTGGCGTCGGCGACGTCCGCCACCGCGACAGGGAGCCCGGCCTCCAGCAGGTCCCGCGCCCGTCCGGCGAGGCGCACCGCCTCGCCGGTCGGCCGCTCCGGCTGGTCCGGCCCGGAGCACCAGTCGCGCGGCGGCAGGCCGGGCGGGTGCACCGCGAGCACCAGGTCGGCCTGGCCGGTGTCCTCGACGAGGACCGCGCCGATGGCCGCGACCTGGTCGGCGATGGTGTCGCGGACGGGCACGTCCTCGTAGGCCGCGATCCGCCCGAGCGCGTCCGGGTCGAGGCAGGCGAGCGCCACCCTCGGGCGCAGGCCGGCGTGCTCCAGCGCGGCCCGGACGGTCAGCACGGCGCCGGCCTCGTCGGCGCCCGGGTAGCAGCCGATCCGGTCGCCGAGGCCGAGGCGGCCGATCCAGGCTTCCAGCCACTCCCGCTCGCTCGTGGACACGCTCTCGACCGTGCTGTCCTCCACCAGGATCGACAGCGTGTCGACGACTCCCTCCGCCACCAGCTCGACGCAGGCCAGGTGCATGGCGTGCAGGCGCAGCCGCCGGGTGAAGAAGTCCGCGACGAACGGCTCGGGGATCTCCGCCCTGGCGGGCGCCACCGCGCCGGGTCGTCCGTGTTCGGCCCGGTAGAGCTCCTGCGAGAGGGTGAAGAACCGCCGGCCGTGCCGGTCCCAGTAGGCCGGCTCGGCTCCGGCGCCGTCGGTCTTCTTGGTCCGCATCAGCGTGACGAAGGCGTGGACGGGAAGGTCCGGCCGGCCGGCCCGGACGCGCCGCAGCACGTCCAGGCGGGCCAGCGTCCGGGCCAGCGGCTCGGCGGTGCGCCGCGAGGCGACGAATCCGCCGTGGGCGAGCTGGTTGACGCTGACCACGACGGCGTCGCTGTCGGCGGCGGCGTCCTCCAGCCACCGGGACGTGCCGTCCAGGTCCGCGGGTACGCCACCCGCCGGCAGGAGCCCGGCCGGCGGGAGCCGCAGCAGGGTCCCGGCGGCGCCGGCCAGCCCGGCCACGTGGCCCGTGTTCACGGGCCGGTCGTCGAGCGGCAGCAGCGTCACGACCGGTCTGCGGTGCGTCATCCCTTCACCCCTCCCGCGCCCAGCCCCTGCACGAAGTGCCGCTGGCCGGCCACGAAGATCACCAGTACCGGCACGATCGCGATGAACGTCCCGGCCATCAGCGGGCCGTACTGGGTCACGCCGCTGCCCGCGAACGAGCTGAGCGCCAGCGGCAGCGTCTGCATCTCCGGCGACGACACCGCCACCAGCGGCCACAGGAAGTCCTCCCAGGCGCCGGTGAAGGAGAGGATGGCGATGGTGGCGACGATCGGCCGGGCCAGCGGCAGATAGACCTGCCAGAAGATGCGCAGCTCCCCGGCGCCGTCCAGCCGACCGGCCTCCGCCAGCTCGCCCGGCATGTCGAGGAAGTACTGACGGGCGAGGTAGATGTTGAGCGGCTGCACCAGCATCGGCAGCACGAGGCCGACGTGCGAGTCCAGCAGCCCGCTGCCGCCCTGGCCGAACAGGTCGTTGCCGCCGGCCAGCGGGAAGCCCTTGACGATGAGGAACAGCGGGATCAGCTGCACGATGGACGGCACCATGGCGCTGCCCAGCACCGTGGTGAACAGCAGGCGCGAGCCGCGGAAGTCGATCCGCGCCAGGGCGTAGCCCGCCGCCGTCGCCGCGATACAGTTCCCCGCGACCGTGAGGATCGCCACGATGAGGCTGTTGGCCATCGCCCCGGGGATGTTCGTGGAGTTCCAGACGTAGGCGAAGTTGTCCAGCGTCGGCTGGTCGGGCAGCAGCTTCGGCGGGTAGCTGAACACCTCGGTCTTCGGTTTGAAGGCCAGCGACACCATCCACACGAACGGCATCGCCACCAGCAGGGTGACCACCCCGGTGAGCAGCGCCCTGCGCCGGCCGGCGCCGGCCGTTCGCGCGTTCATCGCCGGCCTCCTCTCGTCATCGAGCGGATGCTGAGGTAGGCGAGGCCGAAGATCAGGCAGAACAGCAGGAACGCCATGGCGCTCGCGTTGCCGAGCCTGTAGTGCTCGAACGCCTCGTTGTAGATCAGCATGTTCAGGACGGTCGTGGAGGACAGCGGACCTCCTGAGGTCAGGACGTAGATCTCGGAGAAGGACTGGGCGAGGTAGATGAGGTCGACCACGACCACGTACGTCGTGATCGGCACGAGCAGCGGCAGGATCACGTGCCGCAGCGTCCGCCAGCGTCCGCAGCCGTCCACGGACGCGGCCTCCAGCAGCGAGGCCGGGACCGCCTGGAGCCCCGCCAGGAAGATGATCATGCTGCCGCCGAGCGCCTTCCAGGCCCGCATCCCGATCAGCGACAGCAGGGCGGTGTCCTCGTCGGTGAGGAAGTCCACCGGTGGCAGCCCGACCAGGTCCAGCAGGTAGTTGAACAGCCCGTCGTGGGAGTACAGCCACAGCCAGATCATGCTCACCGCCACCAGCGGCACCACCCGCGGCAGGTAGAGCACCGCGCGGAACAGGGCCACGCCGGGAAACCGGCCGTTGACCAGCAGCGCCAGGGCGAGGGCCGCCGGCACGGCCAGGATCAGCGTGCCGAACGCGTACTGGACGGTGATCCAGATCGCGTGCCAGAACTCGCCGGACTGGAGCACGGCGAGGTAGCCGTCCAGGCCGTGGAACCTGGGCCCGCCGCGTTCGACGGGATTGTACGAGGTCAGGCTCAGGTAGAAGCCGTACCCGATCGGCACGATCGTGACCAGCGACAACGCGAGGGCGGCGGGCAGGACCAGGAGCCAGCCCGCCCGGCGCTGGGCCGAGCGGAGCGGGCTCCGGCTCGGCCGGCGTGCCGTCACGGGCTCGGGCCCCGAGGACGTTCCCGGCGGCCGGGTCTCAGTCACCATGATGGAGCTTCATCCGTTCGGAGATCCGTTCGAGTCGGCGATCAGTTCTGCTTCGCCAGGGCCGCGGCCTCCGACGCCGCGCGGTCGAGCGCCTCGGCGGCGGGCGTCTTGCCGCGCAGCACGGCCTCGATCTGCTTGGCCAGCGCCTCGCGCTGCTGGGTCCACGTCGCGATGTTGGGGTTCCCGCGGAACTGGGCGGCGGCGTCCATGTAGGGCTTGATGTACTGCTGGGCGGCGAGGTCGGGGTCGGTGGCCAGGGAGGCGCGCGCCGGGATGCCGCCGACGGCCTGGACGTACGCCTTGGCGTTCGCCGGCTTGAGCAGGAACTCGATGAACTGCCACGCCTGGTCCTTGTGGCCGGAGTCGGCGCTGATGAACAGCCCGTTGCCGGCTCCGCCGAACGACGCCGCGGTGGTGTCCTTCAGCGGCGGGGCCAGCTTGATCTTCGCGGCGACGTCGGGAGCCTGCTCGTGGATGCTCTTGAGCGTCGCCTCGTCGATCACGGCCATGGCCGCGCGCCCGGTGACCAGCGGGTGCTGCGCCCCCGCGCCGCTCGTCGCCTCGCCCAGGCCGGTGGAGACGGCCTTCGGCCCGGTGTAGAACTCGGCGAGGAACTGCAGGGCGCGCTTGCCCGCGTCGGAGTTCCAGGTGATGGTCGTGCCGCTCTCGTCGGCGAAGTTCCCGCCGGCCTGGAACAGGAAGCTGCCGAACGCCTGCGACATGCTCGTCGGGTCGTCGGCGGGGAAGATCACGCCGGAGCGGGTGATCCGGTCGCCGTCGCGGACGACGAGCTTGTCCGCCGCGGCGCGCAGGTCCTGCCAGGTCGCGGGCGGGGAGGCCGGGTCGAGCCCGGCCTCCTGGAACAGGTCGGTGCGGTAGGCGAGCAGGTGGCCGAAGCCCCGCAGCGGCATGATGACCTGCTTGCCGCCGACCTTGCCCTGGTCGAGGAAGGTCAGGTCCTTCACGTCGGAGTCGGGCAGCTTGGCGAGGTAGTCGTCCAGCGCGATCACCCGGTTGTTGGCGGCGTATCCGGCCGCCGCGGCGTTGCCGTGGCCGAAGATGTCGGGCGCGGTGCCGCCGGCGAAGGCGGTCGACAGCCGCGTGGCCAGGTTGGCCCAGTCGACGAACTCGACCTGGACGTCGACCTTGTGCTCGGCCTCGAACGCGGGGACCAGCTTCTCGTTCACCCAGGAGATCTCCTCGGCGAGATTGCCGGGGAACCAGACCCGCAGGGTGCTCGCGCCGTCGCCGGAGCCGCCACCGCTCGCGGTGCCGCCTGCGGTCCCGCCGCCGCCGCACGCGCTCAGCGCCATCACCGCGATGAGCCCGGCCGCCAGACGAGAAGCGCCACGGGATTTTGTGATCATCTGTACCTCCTGAGGGCTGCCCCCCGGTTCGATAATGCGCAACATCATGGTGGTGTTGCGCATTATCAGTCAATACCAGATCTTGACAGGCGCTGATCGGGTCGGAACACTGGCCGACACTTGCAGCCGCGATAATGCGCAACACCAGAAGGAGGGACCATCCCGTGGTTCCCGATCGCCGGGCGGCTCGCCCGGACACCGTGCAAGCCACCCCCCACACCACGACCACCCGCCGACGTCGCAGCGCCCGCCTGTGGTGCGTGGGCCTCGCGACGGTGGCGCTGCTCGCCCCCGCCACCGCGGCCACCGCGTCGCCCGTCGGGGACCACCGCGGCGGTCCCCCGGCAGGCATCAGCAACATGGCGGGAACCCCGATCCCCCCGCACGCCACGCCCGAGAACAACCCGCGCTTCGTCGCGCAGTTCCACGTCGAGATCGACAACTCCACGGGCGGCGCCATCGAGCACGTCGCGCTGGACGGCACTCGTACCGTGCTGGGCCACGTGCAGCGGCCGGCGACCGCCACCGTCAAGGCCAACGACGGTTTCTGGGCGTCGAAGTACTCGCGCGCCATCGACGGCACCGCGGGCCACCTGCTCGCCACGTCGGTCTACGTGCTGCGCTCCAAGGTCTGGCCCGAGGAGAGCTACGACCCGCTGCGCTACGAGAACTTCGACCCGGCCACCGGCGAGCGCGACTGGACCACCAGCCTGCTCAACATCCGGCCCGACCGGTACATCGGCGCGGACTGGGGCAACTGGCTGGCCGACACCATCTACACCGACATCCCGGGCGGCTCGGGCATCTTCGGCGGGAAGAGCGCGCTGCCCACCGGCGCGCCGCTGTCCTACTTCGACGAGGCGAAGCAGGACTGGCGCCCCATCGCCGAGCACTTCCGCGCCGACCCGGCCGCGGCGCCCCCGCGCAAGCTGCGCTTCACCGCCTACCAGCCCCTCGTGCGCAACGCCTCGCCGACCTACATCGAGTTCGAGAACTGGGCCGCGGGCGACACGGTCGCGGGGAAGACGCACCAGAAGAACGGCGGGATCTACGTCGGCTACGCCAAGGGCGCGAAGCGCCACGTCGCCGACGTCGTCCAGCGGGTCGAGGGCACCGGGCGCTTCGGCGGCACGGAGTTCGCCCACATCGGCCAGATGGACACCAACCACCCCGGCGCGATGACCTTCTCGACCTCGCCGTACGTCGGCTTCAGCTGGGACGAGAACGTCCGCGGCGGCTTCCAGATCGTCCCCGCGAACCACGTGAAGTTCCTCAGCAACGACCTCGGCCAGAACTCGTTCATGGGCCGGCCCCAGTGGCTCATCGTCGGCCCGGTCGGCGCCGACCCGAAGCGGCTGTTCGACAAGCGGTACATCATCGACGGCAAGCCCTCGTTCTCCCCGGGCTGGGAGGCGATCGCGCCGGTGTTCGGCATGTACGCCCGGACCACGTTCGACCCGAACAACCTCGGCGAGTCCACCTACTTCGAGGTCTCCTACGACTACGGCAAGACCTGGCAGCTGAGCCCGGAGTTCACCGGCGTGCACGACCCCAGCACCTGCCAGGCGGCGAACTGCCCGCAGAACTGGACCAACATCCGGGTCCACCTCACCTACCCCGACGGCCCCTGAGTGATCGCGAGGCCCGCCGGCCACGCGGCCGGCGGGCCCCCACCCCCCACCACGTAGACGAGGAGACGTCGTGTCCGCGAGGATGCACCTGAGGTCCTCGGTCATCGCGCTGCTGACCACCGCCCTGCTGGCAGCGGGCGGTCTGACCGCCCCATCGCTGTCGGCCGAGACCACCACCACCCAGAACTCCGCCCTGGCATCGGACATCGAATGCACCGGTCACCGGGCGATGGGGGCGACCGTCACGGCGTCCTCGACCTTCAGCTCGAGCTACGGCGCGAAGAACGCCGTCGACGGCCTGTGCGCGGAGTCCTCCCGCTGGATGTCGTCGGCGGCCGACGCCACCCCCACACTGACGATCAAGTTCCCGGCCCGGACCCGGGTCGGCACGGTCGGGATCTACAGCGGTTCCGGCTGGCCCAACCCGTACGCCGACACGGTCCTGGTGGACTTCACCGTCGAGGCCCGGACCGATGACGGCTGGGTGACCGTCGGGACCGCGGTCGACAACACCAAGCCGGTGGTCACGTTCAGCACCGACCTCACGACCGACACGCTCCGCCTGGTGATCACCAAGAAGTCACGGCACAGCACGAACGCGGCCCGCCTGTACGAGCTGGTCGTCAGAGCGCCCGGCGAGGGACCGCCCACGCCGCGTCCCATCGCCGCCGACGACTTCCGCACCGTCACCCAGGGGACCGAGCTGGTGGCCGACGCGCCCGGCGTGCTCGGCAACGACAGCTTCCCCGACGGTGTCACGCCCGCGGTGACGGCGTGGTCCGAGCCGGCCCACGGCACCCTGACGACGTCCGCGGACGGGTCGTTCCGCTACCGGCCCGACCGCGGGTACGTCGGCGTCGACACCTTCACCTACGGGGTCGGCGACGACTCCGAGCGCTCGACCGCGACCGTCACCATCACGGTGACCGCCGAGCCGGGCGAGTCGAGGCCGGACGAGCTCGCGATCTCCGCGATCTCCGGCAGGCCCGACATGGTGACCGGCGGCGACTCGCTGCTCCGGATCGCGCTGCCCCGCGCCGTCTCGCGCGAGGACCTCCAGGTGACGGTGAACGGCCAGGCCGACGTCACACCGGCCTTCCAGGCCGGGGCGGGCGCCGGCGAGCTCCTGGGGCTGGTGACCGGGCTACGGGAGGGCGAGAACACGGTCGAGGTCACCACGCGTACGCCCGGCGGGCCGCGCGCCTCGATCACGCTGGTCAACCACCCCGCCCAGGGCCCGGTGTTCTCCGGCCCGCACGAGCGGCCGTTCGCCTGCGAGACCGCGGCGTTCGCGATCCCGGTGATCGGCGGCAGGCTCGGCGAGCCGCTCGACGCGGACTGCACGATCGCCCCCCGGGTCGACTACTTCTACCGGACCACCGGCAACGCGTACAAGGCCTGGCCGGCCGGCGCCACCGCCTACCCCTCGGACCTGGCCACCACGACGAACTCGCTCGGCGTCACGGTCAAGTTCGTCGTCCGGATGGAGACGTCCACCGCCAACCGCGCGGTGGTCCAGATGAGCATGCTGCACGACCCGCTGGCCGAGCCCGCGCCCTCGCCCGCGGCGCGTCCCGCGGGCTGGAACGGCCGGGCCGTGTTCACCCTCGGCGGCGGCTGCGCCGGCGGGTGGTACCGGTCGGGCAGCGGCACCGGCACCGTCACCGACGCGTTCATGCTCGGCCGCGGGTTCGCGCTGATGTCGTCCTCGCTGAACGTCTTCGGCAACAACTGCAACGACGTCACGGCGGCCGAGACGGCGATGATGACGAAGGAGCTGTTCGTCGAGAGGCACGGGCCGGTCGAGCACACGATCGGCTACGGCTGCTCGGGCGGGTCCTACCAGGCTCACCAGATCGCCGACAACTACCCGGGCATCTTCGACGGCATCGTCGTCGGCTGCTCGTTCCCCGAGGTCGGCATCAGCACGGTCAACTTCCTCACCGACGCGCGGCTGCTCGACACGTACTTCAACTCCGGCGCGACGCTCGCGTGGACGGACGAGCAGAAGCGCAAGGCCTCCGGCTTCGCGACGGCGGCCATGGTGTCGGCCATGTCGCGGGGCGCCAACAGGATCGACCCGCGGCTCGACTGCGACATGGTCCCCGAGCAGCAGCGCTACAACCCGGACACCAACCGCGGCGGCGTCCGCTGCGGCGTCTACGACCACATGATCAACATCTACGGCGCCGACCCGGCCACCGGCTTCGCGCGCAGGCCGCTGGACAACGTCGGCATCCAGTACGGGCTCGGCGCGCTGAAGGACGGCGCCATCACGCCGGAGCAGTTCCTCGACCTCAACGAGCGCATCGGCGGCCTCGACGCCGACGCGAACGTCGTGCCACGGCGGACCGAGGCCGACCCGGCGGCCACCAAGATCGCGTACCGCACCGGGCGGGTGATCAGCGGCGGTCGCGGGCTGGCCACGACGCCGATCATCGACTACCGCTCGTACTGGGACGACGTGTCCTGGGGCGACATCCACGTCCGCTACCACACCTTCTCCATGCGGGAACGGCTGAAGGAGGCCAACGGGACGGCGGCCAACCACGTCAGCCTGCTGGAGGACGCCCGATACGGGCTGTTCAGCACCGAGAGCGCGCTGGTGCGGCACGCCGTGACCCAGATGGACCACTGGCTGACGAACCTCGCCGGCCTCCGCCCCGGAGGCAAGGCCATTCAGCGGATCACCACCGCGCGGCCGAACACCCTGGTCGAGGGCTGCAACACCCGCGACGAGAAGCCGCGGTTCGTGGCCGAGACACTTGAGCGCGATCCCGCGAGCGCGTGCGAGCGGCTGTACCCGACCGCGTCCTTCCCCCGGGAGGTGGCGGGGGAGGACGTCACCGCCGACATCATCACGTGCCGGCTGACCAAGCTGAAGCGCGACGGTTACGGGGTCCAGTGGACGGACCAGCAGTGGGAGCGGCTGCGGACGATCTTCCCTCAGGGAGTGTGCGACTACTCAAAGCCCGGGGTGTCCCAGCAGCGCACGAAGAACACCTGGCAGCGCTTCTGACGACGGACCGCTGAGCGACGACGGCGCATAAGGAGAGCGATCCACCTTCCTGTCCCTGGACGGCGTGGCCATGCCGGAGGAGTCACGTACGACCAGGGACAGGAAGGGCCGCACCCGGCGCTGGACGATCCGGTGCGGCCGCGCATCCTGTCGATCGTGGCCGGCACGCGCGCACCCGCGCTGGGCGCTCAGGGCCGGCTCCTCACGCCCCGATCCCAGTCATCTCCAACTCGCCTTTCAGTCGCGATCTATAACGTCCGTTCACATGAAGAAGATCATCGTCATTGCGTGTGCCGCCCTGACCGTCATCACCACTGGCAGCGCCGCTTCGGCAGAGGAAGCCACCGCCGCCGCGGCTCCCGTTCCGGGCGAGGTGTTCATCGACGAGGACAGCTACGGCATCCACCGGGCCAACACAGCTCCCATCATTGTGGCCACCGTCCAACTGCCCGGTGCGGGCAACTACCTCCTGAACGCCAGCCTCGACTTCGCCCAGCAAGACGGCGCCCCACAGAAGTACGGCGTCCGCTGTGACTTCCAGCTGCCGAATGAGCCCCGCGTCTGGTTCGGCATGCAGACGGCGATCGTGGGCCCGGAGCAGACGGGCAGCCTGTCGTTCCAGACGGCCGTGACGACCACCGTGCCCGGCCCGGTCAATCTCCGGTGCTACCAGAACCTGGTTCAAGGGCCGGCCGTCTTCTTCGACCACGTCAACCTCATCGCTCAGTCCGTGCCGAAGATCACACGCTTCTGAGCCGAAGCCGAGGTCCGAGGCCCTTCCCACGTCTCGGCGCGCTGGAAGACGATGCTGAGTCGGGCTCGGCCGCCAGAGCCTGCGGCGGTCTTCCTCTGGGATCCGTCAGGAGGCGGCTGCCGGGTGCGGGTCGCCCAGGTACGGGAATCGGTCCAGGGTGTCGGTGTGCGGCTGCAGGCCGGTGGGCGGGGCCTCGTTCTTGGTCAGGAACGCGACGCGGATGTCGATGACGTCTTCGGTGAAGGTCCGGCCATTGGGGTAAGCGGCCGGTTCGGACGGGTCGAAGCGCAGCACGTCCGGCAGGAGGCCGTGCTCGTCGATCGCGGCGATGGCCTCCTCACGCGAGTAGCCACCGGTGTGGCCCAGCAGGTGAACGAACTGATCCGTCCACTTGTCGCGGTCGTCGACCGGCTCGCCGGCGTTGTAGTCCTCCTTGGTGTCGTCGGTGTTGAAGAAGCTGCTCATGGACGGGTGTCCGGCCCGGTCGGCGTGGACGAGTTCGCCGTCGCGCCGGACGCTGCACCGGCCCCAGATGTGCAGCGCGGACTTGGGCGCCAGGTCTGCGGTCGGCAGTTCGATGGCCATGGAGAAGACGTTGGCCGTGAGGTTGGAGTCGACGCCGGTCCAGGGGGACTCCCCGCCCAGGTGCGGCGCGGTGAAGTTCCGCTTGCCGCTGGTGTCGAACAAGCTCTTGATGCCGTCGAAGTCGAAGAAGAAGGCGTCACTGCGGCTGCCGGCGGCCACCTTGTAGTCGCCGCTGCTGACCACGTTGGCCTGAGGGCCGAAGGAGACGGCGGCGTCCGACACGATTTCGGTGCCGGCCGCCTCCGGTCTGCGGGCCTCCGCGCCGGTCGCCATGAACACGCTGTAGGTCTGGGAGCCGTCGGCCGCCGGAGGGCTGAAGACCCAGCTGAAGGCAACGTCGGTCAGGTAGTCGCCGTCGCTGTCGATGTTCAGCCGGTAGACGGCGTCGGGGTGCAGCGCATCGGCGTTGGGATTGGCGTTGAGGATGAGGACGGTCCTGCTCGGATCCTCGGGTGCGGTGAAGGCGTACAGGTCGCAGAGATCGAGGCGCTGGTCCCCGAGTGGCGGCCCGAGGCTGAGGCCGGTGAAGTGGTTGGACATGTCGGGCCCTTTCCTTGCTCGCTCACCAGGCAGCGGACGCGCATTGATCTACGCCTAATCCTGTTTCTGCAGGTTAAGCCCCTTCGGCCGCGATACAGGAGAGGTGTTGACGGGCGGCGAGTCGCTCGTTCGGTCGTGCTTCATCGCCTGGCCATGCCCTCTCAGCCCGAACAGCCGCACAGGCTGGGCCCGTAGCTTTCGATCATGGAGCTAGCCTGGCGGGATGGAATGGGATCTGGGGGAGCTTGTCGCGAAACACGACGTACTGGGCGCGCAGGTCGCCGTGCTGGCCGACGGGGAGATCCAGGACGAGGCCGCGGGCGTGCTGAGTCTGCGTACCCAGGTCGAGGCCACGACCGACTCGGTGTTCAAGATCGGCTCGATCACCAAGATCTGGACGGCCACGCTGATCCAGCAACTGGCCGACGACGGTGTGCTGGATCTCGACCGTCCCGTGCGCGACCACCTGCCCGGCTTCCGGCTGAGCGACCCGGCCGCCACCGCGTCCCTGACCGCCCGCCACCTGCTCACCCACACCGGCGGCATCGACGGCAACCACTTCACCGACACCGGTCGCAACGACGACGCGATCGAGAAGTTCGTCGCCACCCTCGCCGAGGCGGACCACCTCCTCCCGCCCGGCACCGTCTTCTCCTACTCCAACAGTGGATACGTGGTGCTCGGCCGGCTGGTGGAGGTGTTGCGCGGCAAGCCCTTCCACGACGTGCTCCGTGAACGCCTGGTGACACCGCTGGGCCTGCGTACCGCCGCCACCGACCCCTACGAGGCGATCCTGCACCGCGCCGCGGTCGGCCACGTCCAGACCGGCGGAAAGGTCGTTCCGGCCAAGGAATGGGCGGTTTCCTACTACTCCGCGCCCAGCGGCTCGCACTTCGCGATCAGCGCGCGCGAACCGCTGGAGTTCGTACGCCTGCATCTGGCCGACCCCGCGCTGGCGGCACTGCGCGAACCTCAGGTGGAAACCGTCCCGGACTTCGGCGGCGGCGTCATCGGCTGGGGACTTGGCTGGATGCTCTACCAGGACGGCGTCATCGGCCACACCGGCGTCGCCAAGGGGCAGAAGGCCTGGCTTCGCGTCGTACCATCGGCGGGGGTGGCGGTGGCCGTCCTTACCAACAGCACGGGCGGCGAGCCCCTGGCCTACGAGATCTTCGATGCGGCGCTCAGGGACCTCGCCGGCGTCGAGACCGCACCGCGACCCGTGCCTCCCCTGAACCCGGCCGGGATCGACGCGGACCGCATGTGCGGCACCTACCGCTCCACCCTGTACGACATCACCCTCACCAGCGAGCACGACCGCGCGTTCCTCATCTACCGCCCGCGCAATGAACTCGCCGAGTCCTTCCTCGGGGCGTCCGAGAGCCGCGTCGAGGTCGTCCGACTCAACGACAGCTCGGTCATCACCACCGAGCCGAAGTCCTCCGGCCACCAGGTCCTGTCCCTGGTCGGTTCCGACGGCCACGGCCGCGCCCGTTTCCTGCACAACGGCGCTGCCGCCTATCGGATCGGTTGATGGTCACCGCCGACGCACAGCACGTTCATCAACGTGATCGGCACCTGCTCCTTTGCCCAGAGCCTGCGCTGTAGGCGAAGCCATTCCGCTGAGGGCGATGAAGGGATGCCGCGCGCCGACCTGAACGTGATGGTGGAATTGAAGGGGGCAGGCATGGTGGCGGAGGTGCTGGGGCCGGCCGGATGGCTGGGCGCTGAGCTTGGAGACAGCGGTGACTGGCGGGTCTCTCTCGACGAGCGGCAACGACGGGAGATTCTTGACGCCGTACGGGTTGAGCAGGGCATCGCGGGATTCCCGCTGCCGACGCTCGGACCCGTCGTGCGGGACGTACGTGAGCAGCTCGTGAACGGCCGCGGGTTCGTTCTGCTTCGCGGGGTGCCGGTGGATGAGATGAGCGAGCGGCAGTGCGAGGCCGCCGCGCTCGGTCTCGCCGGTCATGTCGGGCGGATCGTGCCGCAAGGTCCGGACGGGGCGCCGCTGATGCACGTACGCGACGTCGGCGCCGACCCGGCCCGCGCCACCACCCGCAGCTACCAGCACAGCGGACGGCTCGGCTACCACAGCGACCCTAGCGACGCAGTCGCCCTGCTGTGCGTGCGCCCGGCCAAAGCCGGCGGACTCAGCTCCATCGTCAGCTCCGTGGCGGTGCACAACGAGATCGTGCGCACCCGTCCCGACCTGGCGGAGGTGCTCTACCAGCCGTGGTGGCACGACCGCCGCACCGGAGACGGCCCCGACAGTTTCTACCTCAAACCGCTGTGCACGCCGCGCCCCGGCGGCGGAGTGTCCATCGCCTACGGGCCGGACTACCTGCGTTCGGCGCTGCGCGGCGCCTGCGTGCCGCCGTTCACGCCGGCGCAGGTGCAGGTGATGGATCTGCTCGACCGGTTGACCGGCGATCCCCGTTTCGCCTTGACCATGGACCTGCGGGCGGGCGACCTGCAGCTGCTCAACAATCACATCGTCCTGCACAGCCGTACCGAGTACACGGATCACCCGGAGCCGGAGCGCCGCCGTCATCTGCTGCGCCTCTGGCTGACGACGTAGGGGCGGAAGGTCGTTCCAGGAGATCAGGCACAACGCGCGTTTGCCGAGATGGCAACGGATTTTGGCCCCTGGGAAGCCGCGCGCCTAGGGTCGGCGTGATCAAGGAAGCGCAGGTCGAAGAGGGGGCACGATGAGGGTCGAGCATCGGATCTTGGAAGCGGGCGCGGGGCGCAGTCACCTGGTGGAGCAGGGCAGCGGGCCGCTGGTGCTGCTGGTGCACGGGTTTCCCGAGTCGTGGTACTCCTGGCGGCGGCAGCTGCCCGCGCTGGCGCGGGCGGGCTACCGGGCTGTCGCTCTCGACGTACGGGGATACGGGCGCTCGTCCAAGCCGCAGGACCCCGCCGCCTACCGGATGCTCGACCTGGTCGCCGACAACGTCGCGGTCGTGCGGGCGCTCGGCGGGTCCTCGGCGGTGATCATCGGCCACGACTGGGGGGCGACGATCGCCGCGCACTCCGCGCTGCTCGCACCGGAGGTTTTCCGCGCGGTCGGCATCTTGAGCGTGCCCTACGCGCCGCCGGGCGGTCCCCGGCCGAGCGAGGCGTTCGCTCAGATGGGCGGGGACGAGGAGTTCTACGTCTCGTACTTCCAGGAGCCCGGCCGGGCCGAGTCCGAGATCGAGCCCGACGTGAGGGGCTGGCTCGCCGGGTTCTACCGCGCCCTGTCCGGTGACACCATGGCCGGACCCGGCGCTCCCGACCCGCATTTCGTCACCCGCGAAAACGGCATCCTGCGCGAGCGGTTCCCCACCGGGGCCCTGCCGTCCTGGTTGACGGAGGAGGATCTCGATTTCTACGCCGCGGAGTTCGAGCGGACCGGTCTCACCGGAGCGCTCAACCGCTACCGCAACATGGACCGTGACTGGGAGGACCTGGCTCCCCACGCCGGGGCACCGATCAAGCAGCCGTCCCTGTTCGTCGGCGGCAAGCGGGACGCCTCCACCATGTGGCTGTCCGACGCGATCGACGCCTACCCCCGTACCCTTCCGCAGCTGACCGGCAGCCATCTCCTGGACTGCGGCCATTGGATTCAGCAGGAACGCCCCGACGACGTCAACCGCCTCCTCCTGGAGTTCCTCGACAACCTCTGACCGCACCGCCACGGGCTGCGCCCGACTGCAGGCGGGCGGCGGTGGCGTCGTCACCACAAGAGCCTCGGATGACATGAGCGACAAACTGACGATCGTGCGGTGCCCGTCCGAGGTCCAGCACCACCATGCTGTTACTGGGGCAGGCCCTGGTAGTCGGCCTGTCCGGCGATCTGTCCGCCGTCGCCGGCCACCTCGCTGCCGGTGACGAACCGGGAGTCGTCGCCGGCGAAGAAGAGCACGATCCCGGCAATGTCATCCGGCTCGCCGACCCGGCCCAGCGCGACGTTGCTGGTGTCGAAAGTGACGCCGGCGGTCATCGGGGTCTTGATCTGCCCGGGATGGACGGCATTCACTCGGATCCCATACGCGCCCAGCTCCAGCGCGGCGGTCTTGGTCAGGCCACGGACCGCCCACTTGGAGACGACGTAGCCGGACATCCTCGGCACCCCCTGCAACGCTCCGACGGAACCGATGTTGACGATCGATCCACCGCCTGCCCGTTTCATCGCCGGGACCACGGCCTGGATACCGTTGAAGACACCGATCAGGTTCACGTCCAACGTGCGTTGCAGCCGCGCGATGTCCCACTGCTCCAGGGGAGCCGGGTCCGCGATGCCCGCGTTGTTGACCAGGATGTCGACGGAGCCGAACCGCTTCTCGGTCCGGTCGACGACCCGGGCCCACTCCTCCGGAGACCGGACATCGAGCTTCTCCATGATGGTATTGGGTCCGAGTTCGTCGGCGAGGTCCTGCGCCGCGGTGACGTTCACGTCAGCGATGACCACGTTCGCGCCCTCGGCGACGAGCCGCCGGACGGTGGCGCCGCCCATCCCCATTGCGCCGCCGGTGACCAGCGCTGTCTTACCCGTTACTCGCCCCATGGCGAGCTCCTTTCCCGCCTTGCACCGACCCGGTGCGAAGGCTGTCATTCGTCGAATTCGGTGCCCGGATGACGTGCTCACAGGCGGCCCTCGTCCTGCGTCCGGCTGCCGGCGGCGTTGATCTCACTGCCGCGGTACGGCGAACGGTCAGCACGACTGTGTCCTCTGCGGCGAGTGCCGCTCAGGAGATCTCCCGGTCGAGGCCGGAACCGGTAGTGATGGATGCTGTTGTACATGGCGAGCACGGCTCAGTCCCAGTCGTGGTCTCCCGGAAGTAGCACCATGTTGTGGGCGCCCAGGATGTCCACCATCTCGTTGAACTTCTCATCCGGCCAGGGCTCCGGGGCTCGGTCCGTCTCGCCGTACGCCAGGAAGAAGGACTCCGGTCCGGCGGGCGTGTAGAAGACGAGGAGCCTGGCCGGCTCCGTGCCGATGTTCTTGAAGCCGTGCCGCGTGCCCTTGGGGATGTACACGAAATCGCCGGCACCGGCCGTGATCTTCTCGTTCCCGTTGATGAACGCGAATGCCCCGGAGACGACGTAGAACGCTTCGTCCTCCTTGGTGTGGATGTGCGGCTGGTTGCCATGGTCCGGCTCGATGAGACCGTCCATGAAGGCGAGTGCCCCGTCGGTCTGTTCTCCTGTGACCTTCACCGCGAACGTCTCATGCCCGGTGAGCCGGATGACACCTCCGTCCTTTCGGACGACGAAGCCGTTGGCGGCCGTCCACACAGGGTCGTCCTTGTCCGGGAGCGGCAGGTTGAGAGACATGCTGCGATCCTTCCTCGCGGTGCGCCGTTTGTTGAATATAAGTCATTGAATGACAGTCAATCAAGTTGGAGCATGGAGACCGCGCGCGACATGGCCCGATACGCTGATGACAGGGCAAGCAGACACCGTCGGGGAGGATCAGGCGTGACCCAGTCCGTCACGGGCAAGCCGCCGACGCGGCGGCAGCTGGCCGCCCAGGAGACGCGCCAGAAGCTGCTGCACGCCGCGCTGGAGTGCTTCTCGCAGCGCCCCTACGCGGATGTCACCGTCGGGGACATCGCCCGCTCGGCCGGAGTCGCCCACGGACTTCTGTCCCACCACTTCAACGGCAAGGAGAGCCTCTACGCGGAGGCCGTACGCGAGATCGACCGGCAGCTCCGCGCCGCCGCGAAGCTCACCACCGACGGGCCCGTCCTCGAACGTCTCCGCCGCCATCTCACCGCCCACCTGGGATTCCTGGCGGAGCACGAGGACGCCGCCCTCAACCTGATCCTGCGCCGCGCGGAGGGCACCGACGCGGCAGGGGAGGCCTTCGAGGCGACCCGCCGGGAGGGGATCCACGCGATCTGCCGGCTACTCGGCCTCGACGCGGACGACCCGGCGCTCGAGTTGCCCATGCGCGGCTACTCCGCCGCCTGCGACGAAACCGCCCGCCACTGGCTCAGAAGCGGCCGCCCACACGAGGTCGCGGCGCTGGTCGACATGTGGATCACCTTTCTGTCGGGCGCGATCCGAGCTGCCTGCGATCTCGCGCCGACCCCTGCCCTGAACGAGGCGTTGGAGGTGCTCCAGGCCGGACGCTCCCGCAGCTGAGGCGCGATTCGGGCGCGGCTGACCCCGCGCTCCCCAGACTCGACCACGCCGCTTCCGGGGGTGACCTTGTGCCTGCCGAAAATTCCATCCACGCAGTTCAGGCAGCATGTGAGTATTCGTAGATGACTCCGCCGCAGCCCAGCCACCGACGCCCTGCAGGCCGCGATCGACGCACTGCATCATCAGATCACCCGCTGGTCGCACCCATGCCTGTTCGCCGTCGCGGACACTTTCTTCGGCCGCTACGACATTCACGCCGGGGTTGAGGGCACGATCTCCCAGGCCGTCCGAGCCGGCCAGATCCGGACTAGCTAGCCGCCGAGCCCGGGCGTCAGCCGGCCCCTTCGCCGGACAGGAGGCGATCGACGAGGGCCTTGAGGGTTTTGGCGTCGTCCGGGCCGAGCCGGTCCAGCAGGTGACGGCGGGTGGCTGTCTCCAGTGTCGGCAACGTCGCGTCAAGCACCTGCCTGCCCTGCGGGCACAGCGCGACCTCCATCCCGTTCGGGACCTTGTCGCGGGCCACGTAGCCGCGGTCGGTCATCCGGGTGAGCAGGTGCGACAGCCGGGTCCGGTCCCAGCCGAGGGCGGCGGCGAGGGCGTTCTGCCGGAGGCTACCGCCGGACTCGTGCAGGCAGACGAGGACGCTCAGTTCCGGCTCGGACACGCCGGAGGCCGCGGTGGTCTCGGCGACGACAGCGGCGCGGATCGTCTCGTGGGCGCGTTTCCAGCGCAGCCACAGTTCAGTCCCTTCGCCCGGCCCAACTGTTGACATATCAACGCTTCTCTTTCTAGTGTTCGACCCGACCGGACAACTCGACGTACAGAGGACCACTCCCATGCTCGATCCCGGACGGCACTACGCCGGCCTGCGCCTGGTGGCGCTCCTGCCCCTGCTCCTGTTCCTTCCTGCCGTGATCGCCTTCTTCGTGGACCCGGACGTGGCATGGGGAGAATACCTGGGCGTCTTCTTCCACCTCTCGATCCTCTTCCTGGTATCGCGGCTGGACGCGGCGTCCTGGGCCAAGGCCGCAGGGTACGGCTGGGTGACGCTCGACGTGCTCGCCGGCATTCTGATGATCAACGGGGTCGAGTACGACACGGCCTGGGCGGTCCGGCTCGGCGGCCACGTCCTCGCCGGCGTCTGGATCGTGGCGAGTTCCCTGGTCAGCCGTTCCTGGCCGGTCCGCGTGGTCGGCGTCGTCACCGGCGTCTGGCTCGCCGGCTACTCCTTCGTCGGCGCCGTTCTCGCCGAGGAGTTCCTCCGCCCGGCCGGGATCATGATCCTGGTCTGGTTCGCCCTCCTGGCGATCTTCCACCGTGACGATCCCATGCACTCGGCGACGACGACCAGCCCGGCGCCTGCCTGACACGAGGACCGAGATGCGCGAGCGTGGGCGGCGCGGCCGCGGGCAGGCGACGAACCGTCACAGCGGGAAGCTCAGGGCCGCGTCCCCGCGAGGTCGTTGGCGGCGATGTAGCCGAACGTCATGGCCGGGCCGATCGTCGAGCCGGAGCCGGCGTAGCTGTGGCCCATGACCGCGCCGCTGGCGTTGCCGGCCGCGTACAGGCCGGGGATCACCGAGCCGTCCGCCCGCAGGACGCGGGCGCGGGCGTCGGTGCGCAGGCCGCCCTTCGTGCCCAGATCACCGGGGACGATCTTGAAGGCGTAGAAGGGCGGCAGCCAGAGCGGCGCCAGGCACGGGTTGGGCCGCACGTACGGGTCGGCGTAGTAGTGGTCGTAGGCGCTGTCGCCGCGGTGGAAGTCGGGGTCCCGCCCGGTCAGGGCGAACCCGTTGAAGCGGGTGACCGTGGCGCGCAGGGCCGCCTCGGGCACGCCGATCTTCCGGGCGAGCTGCTCGATGGTCGGGGCCCTGAACAGGGCGCCGCTGTCGTACCAGGAGTCGGGGAAGGGCAGCAGCGGGGCGAGGTCCTTGAACAGGTACTTGTTGCGGTACTGCTGGTCGACGATCAGCCAGGCGGGGATGTGCGGGTCGGACGGGCTGTTGCGGTCGTACATCACGTGCACGACGTCGCTGTAGGGGGCGGCCTCGTTGACGAAGCGGCGGCCGCTGCCGTTGACGATGACGCAGCCCGGCAGCGTACGCTCGGCCAGGCAGAAGTACGGCTCGTCGGGCAGCGGGATCACCGGCCCCCACCAGGCGTCGTCCATCAGGTCCAGGGCCGCCCCGGCCCGCTCGCCGGCCTCGATGCCGTCGCCGGTGTTCTCCTTGGCGCCGACGGTCCAGCTCGTCCCGATGGGCTGGCGCTGGAACTCCGCGCGCATGGCGGCGCTGTGCTCGAACCCGCCCGACCCGACGATCACCCCGCGCCTGGCCCTGACCAGCCCGGCCGAGGTGACCACGCCCGCGACGCGGCCGTTCTCGACGTGCAGGTCGAGCAGCGGGGTGTTCAGCCACACGGGGACCCCGGCCGCCAGCAGCCCGGCCCGCAGTCCCCCGGCCAGCGCCTGGCCCATGGTGAGCGGCTTCTCGCCGCGCAGCGCGGCCTGCGTGCCGCGCAGCAGGCACGCCGCCGACACCGCCGCCCCTTGCGGGTTGACCAGGGCGAGGTTCAGCCACTTGTAGTCGGCGCTGAAGACGACCATGCCCGCCGGGGTCGGGATGTACGGCGCGTTGAGCCGGGCCAGCTCCGGCCCGAGGAGGTTGCCGTCGAACTGGTCGGGCTCGATGGAACGCCCGCCCGGCATGCCGCCGGGGAACTCCGGATAGTAGTCGGAGTAGCCGTCCATGAACCGGAAGCGCAGCGGGCTGTTGCGCATCACGAACGAGATCATCTCCGGTCCCGCGGCGAGGAACGCCTGCTGCCGCGCGGCCGGGACGGTGTCGCCCACCACGCGGGCGAGGTAGGCGGCGGCCTTGGCGGGCGTGTCCGGCACGCCGGCGGCGAGGATCACCTCGTTGCACGGGATCCAGATGCCCGCCCCCGACCGGGCCGCCGACCCGCCGAACGTCGGCGCCTTCTCCAGCACGACGGTGCTCAGCCCGCGCTTGGCGGCGGTGAGGGCCGCGGTCATGCCGGCGGCTCCCGAGCCGACCACCACCACGTCGTAGTCGGCGTCGGCGTAGGCCGGGTCCTGGCCGAGGGCCGCGCCGGTGACCATGATCCCGCCCGCGATGAGCAGGGAACGGCGGCTGCGCCCACGGGGGGTGAGGTCGTCCGAGGCCGGTGAGGCAGATCGCATCGGTGATCCCTTCGGACAGGGGCGAGCCGGTCGGCCCACCCGCCGAAAGCGAGCATGCGCTTGGTTGGTTACTCTGTCAACGTCCCTGGGACGCCGACGCACCGGCCATCACTCGCGTGGCCTGGATGAGGGCGTCGAACGCGTGCTCTCGCAGGTCAAGGAGGACCTCCCCGCCGATGGCGGGCCCGCGCAGCCGCCCGGCTCCGGCTTGACCGCCCCCTTCGAGGGATCCCGTTCTCCAGGCGAACGCCGTCCGCGCCACCCTGGCACCGCTGTTCCCGGCCGGGTTCCCCCTTCCCGCCCGCCGCGGTTCGCGAGCAGTGCCAGAGCTCTCGCCGCCGTCCGGCGACCTCTTGACGGTGGGCCACCGGGAGGGGCATCATCTACCGCATCTGAGATCGATCTCACATTGGAGCATCCTGATGTCGCAGGTACGCCAGCTTCTCCGTCCCCTCGGCGACATTCCCGAGACTTTCCGCGCCGACCTGGACCAGGCGGTGACCCCGGAGATCGAAGCCCAGGTGACCGCTTTCGTGAACAAGGCGCTCAAGCCGACCACCAGGGCCATCTACCTGGTCGGCTGCGGCGGATCGTTGTTCATGTTCGGCGCCATGCGATTCGTGCTGGAACGTTCCCCCATCCCGGTGGTCGCGATGAACGCCGACGAGTTCATGCTGCGCGGCCCCGCCGCTCTCGGCCCCGACTCGGTCGTGATCGCCGCCAGCACCAACGGCGGCACGCCCGAGACGGCGCGGGCCGTGCGTTTCGCCCGTGCGGCGGGCGCCCCCGTGCTGCTGGTCACCAAGGACCCCGAGAGCCTGGTGGCGAAGGAGGCGGCGGACATCGTGCTCCACCGCAGCGTGGAGGCCAAGCAGGTGTTGCAGGGCTACATCGCCTACGCCCTGCTCAAGGCCCAGGGCGTGGACAGCGACTTTGACGCCGCGGTCGCCGTGTTCCGCGACTGCGGAGCCGCGTTCGAGAGCGCGGTGCACGAACTGGACGACCGGCTGCGGGCCATCGCGGAGGCGTGCGTGGACGAGCCGTGCGTGTACGTCCTCGGCTCCGGCCCGCTGGAGGGCGCCGCCCAGACCTTCGCCGCGTGCTACCTGCAGGAGATGCAGCTCAAGCACGCCGTGGCCACCGGCTCGGGCGAGTTCCTGCACGGCGCGTTCGAGGTGATCGACGGCGGCGTGCCGGTGATCGTGCTGCTGGGCGAGGACGCCACCCGGCCCATGGGCGAGCGCGCCATCCGCTTCCTGGAGCGTTACAACGAACGCAACCACATCATCGACGGCGCCACCCTGTCGCTGCCGGGCGTGCCGAAGGAGCTGCGGGCCACGGTCGGCGCGTTCGTCATGGCCAGCGCTGTCACCGCCCGGCTGGCCCAGCACTTCGAGTCCTACTCCGGCCGGCCGCTGACCGAACGCCGCTACATGTGGCGGGTCGAGTACTGATGCGACTGGCCGCCGTCGGCGACAACATCATGGACTGCTACGTGGAGGCCGATCGCATGTTCCCGGGCGGGAACTGCGTCAACGTGGCCGTCCACGCGGCCCGCGCCGGCGCCCGCTCCTCCTACGTGGGCGCGGCCGGGCGCGACGAGCGCGGCGAGCGGCTGGCGGCGGCGCTGCTGGCCGAAGGCGTGGACATCTCCCGGCTGCGCAGGCTGGCCGGGCCGACGGGTTACGCCACCGTCGTCAACGTCGCCGGGGAGCGCACCTTCGGCCCCTTCGACCGCGGCGTGGCCCCCTTCCGGCTCGACGAGCGGGACCTCGAGTTCATCGCCGGGCACGAGCTGGCGCACTCCAGCTACTCGGCCGCCCTGGAAGAGCAGTTGCCGGCCGTCGCGGAGCGGGTGCCGCTGTCGTTCGACTTCGACGCCCACACCGGCGACGACTACGCCGCCGCGCTGATCCCGTACGTCACCTACGCCTTTTTCTCCGCCTCCCACCTGAGCGAGGCGCAGACGGCAGACCTGTTGCGCTGGGCCTGCGCGAAGGGCGCCCGGGCGGCGCTGGCCACGCGCGGAGCAGGCGGCGCGCGGCTGTTCGACGGGCATGAGCTGCTCGTCGAGCCGGCCGTGCCGGTGGACGTCGTGGACACGCTGGGCGCCGGGGACACCTTCATCGCGCACGCCCTGGCCGGGCTGTCGGCCGGGCTCGGCGGGCGGGAGATCCTGCGCCGCGCCGTCACCCGCGCCGCCGAGGTGTGCACCTCGCTCGGCGCCTTCGGGCACCCCTCACCTCTCACTCCCGATCTGGCCCCCGTAACCCCCCTATCAGCGGAGGAAACCACATGATCCGAACCAGCGGCCGCCGCAACGGCGCCACGCTCGCCGCGCTGTCGGCGTGCGCGGTCCTCGTCCTGACCGCCTGCGGCGGCGGCTCGCAGAGCGGGACCTCGGCCTCGCCCGCGGCCGCCACGGCAGCGGCCCAGGCCGCCGACCCCGCCGTCGCCAAGCTCGTCCCGCAAGGCGTGAAGGACATCAAGGTCGCCGTCTTCAGTGACTGGGCGCCCGAGGAGTACGCCGAGAACGGTGAGATCAAGGGCTGGAGCGTGGACGTCGCCAAGGCCATGGCGGCCAGGATGGGCGTGAACTTCGCCTACACCGCCACCGGCTTCGACATGATCATCCCCGGCCTGGACAACGGCCGCTACGATCTCGCCGTCGCCTCGCTCGGCGTCACGCCGGACCGGCTGGAGAGCCTCGACTTCGTGCCCCTGCAGAAGGAGGGCACGGCCTTCGGCTGGAAGAAGGGCGCCGGGCTGAACATCCAGAAGGTCGAGGACACCTGCGGCAAGACCGTCGCGGTGCTCACCGGCGCGTGGGAGTACAAGTACCTCACCGACAACAACGCCAAGCTCTGCGGCTCGACCCCGATGAAGATCGAGCAGTTCAAGGACCAGCCGTCCGCCGAGCTGGCCGTCACCTCCGGCCGGGTGCAGCTCGTCGCCGCCGGCTCCGGCAAGCTCAAGTACAGCGCCAAGCAGAGCGGCGCCATGGACGTCTCCGACCTGCTGGTCAACGCCGTCTACAACGGGCTGGGCGTGAAGAAGGACAGCCCGCTCGGGCCGGCGCTCAAGGCGGCGCTGCAGGCCGTCATCGACGACGGCACCTACACGAAGATCCGCTCGCAGTGGGGCGTGACCAGTCAGGGCGACCTCAAGCAGGCCGTCCTCATCACCCAGGCCAACCCCGAAGGCTGACCCCGTACGCACGAGAAGCCCGCCCCGCACGCCCCCGACCCCACTGACCAAGGAGCCCGACGATGACGATGGCAGAGCAGACGAGGGAGTTCCGCAGCGCCGAAGGCGTCCGGCGGGTGCCGCTGCGGCATCCCTGGTGGTGGGTCGGCGGTGCGGTGCTCGTCCTGCTGATCGTGGCGTTCGTGCACCTGCTGGTGACGAACGAGAACCTGCGCTGGTCGGTCGTCCTGCAGTACCTCTTCGACGCCGAGATCATGCGCGGCCTGCTGACGACGCTGGAGCTGACCGTGCTGGCCATGGTGATCGGGCTGGCCATCGGCATCCTGCTGGCGATCATGCGGCTGTCGGCCAACCCGCTGTTCCGGTCGGTGAGCTGGCTCTGGCTGTGGTTCTTCCGGGGCGTGCCGCCGCTGGTGCAGATGGTGTTCTGGTTCAACCTGGCCACGCTCGTCCCGACGATCTCGCTCGGGATCCCGTTCGGGCCGACGGTGGGAGAATGGGACACCAACACGCTGATCTCGTCGTTCTCGGCGGCGATCCTGGGGCTGGCCCTGACCGAGAGCGCATACGCGGCGGAGATGATCCGGGCCGGCATCCAGGCGGTCTCCAAGGGCCAGACCGAGGCGGCGCTGGCCATCGGGATGTCCCGCTACCAGGTGATGCGGCGGATCGTGCTGCCGCAGGCGCTGCGCATCGTCATCCCGCCGATCGGCAACGACCTCATCTCGATGCTGAAGTTCACCTCTCTGGTGAGCGTGCTGGCCACGCCCGACCTGCTCTACAGCGCGCAGATGATCTACTCGCGCAACTACAAGACGATCCCGCTGCTGCTCGTGGCGACCATCTGGTACCTGGTGCTGACGACACTGCTCACCGTGGCTCAGCAGCAGATCGAGAAGCGGCTCAAGCTGACGCGCGCCACCCCTGTGCGGACCACCAGGCAGCTGCGCTTCCTCCCGTCGATCGGAAAGGCGTAATGGACGTTCCCCTCCTGCGCATCGAGCAGGTCAGCAAGAGCTTCGGCGGCCACCGCGTGCTGTGCGACGTGTCCCTGGACGTGCACGCCGGCCAGGTGCAGTGCGTCATCGGCCCCTCCGGCTCGGGCAAGAGCACGCTGCTGCGTTGCGTCAACCTGCTGGAGACGCCCGACAGCGGCCACGTCTACCTCGACGGCGAGCCCATGGGGCACCACTGGAAGAACGGCGTGCTGCACCAGATGTCCGCCGGCCGGCTCGCGGTGCAGCGCCGTCAGATGGGCATGGTCTTCCAGGGCTTCCACCTCTTCCCGCACCGCCGCGTGATCGAGAACGTCACCGAGGGCCCCATGGTGGTCAACAAAGTCGACCGCGCCACCGCCCGACGGCAGGCCATGGAGCTGCTGTCCAAGGTGGGGCTGGCCGAGAAGGCCGAGGCGTACCCGGAGTCGTTGTCGGGCGGTCAGCAGCAGCGGGTGGCCATCGCACGCTCGCTGGCCATGCGGCCCAAGCTCATGCTGTTCGACGAGCCGACCTCCGCGCTCGACCCCGAACTGGTGGGCGACGTGCTCGACGTGATGCGCGACCTCGCCGGCGAGGGTATGACCATGGTCGTGGTCACCCATGAGATGGGCTTCGCCCGCGACGTCGCCGACCACGTGGTGTTCATGGACGGCGGGGTCGTCGTCGAGTCGGGCCCGCCCGAGCAGATCTTCGGCGCCCCCGAGCACGAACGCACCCGCTCGTTCCTTGCCAGGGTGCTGTGATGAGCGTCCTGGTGCTGTCGGACGCCCAGATCAGGGCGGTGCTCACCGCCGCCGACGTCGTGGCCGCCCAGGACCACGCCTTCCTGCTGGCCGCCGGCCAGGACAGGGTGCGGTCGGCGCACACCCACCACGCGACGTACGCGCCGGACGGGATGGCGTTCGTGCACAGCGCCGTCGTCGGCGGCGAGACGGGCGTGGCGGTCAAGTCCGGCACGCAGCAGCCCGGCAACGCCGAGCTCGGCCTGCCCGCGGTCCACGCCACGGTCACCCTGCACGACCCCGGCACCGGAGAGCCGGTCGCGTTGCTCAACGGCGCCACCATCACCGCGTTGCGCACGGCCGGTGGCCTCGTCTCGGCCGCCCGCGCCCTCGCGCCCGCCGCCGGACCGCACACGCTGGGCGTGCTCGGCGCGGGAGTGCAGGCCGCGGAGGTCGTCCGCCTGATGCGCGCGCTCCTGCCGGTCGGACGGGTGCTGATGTGGAGCCCGCGGCTCGCCGCCGGCGCCCGCCGACCGTCCGGCGGCGCCGAGGTGGCCGCCTCGCCTCGCGAACTGTGCGAGCGCAGCACCGTGATCGCCACCTGCACGCTCAGCCGCGTCCCCGTCGTCGAGGGCGCCTGGCTGCGCCCCGGCACGACCGTGCTCACCCTGGGTTCGTACGCGCCCGACCGCCGCGAGCTGGACCTCGCCTGCGCCGAGCGCGCCGACCTGACCTACGCCGACCTGCCCGAGCAGGCGCTGCGCGGCAACGGCCCGATCATGGAGGCCGTCGCGTCCGGCGTGCTCGCACCGGAGGCCGTCCGTCCTCTCGCGGACGTCCTGAGCGGGGCCGATCCGGGACGCACCCGCGGCGACCAGGTCGTCCTCTTCCACGGCAACGGCCTCGGCGTCCAGGACGCGGTGCTCGCCTGGCGCGCCTACGAACGGGCTCGCCGGTCGGGCACGGGCGTCGAAGTCGCGCTGTGAACTGCCGCCCTGCGGACGTCCCGCCCGTGAGTTACGCTGCCACCGCCCCGGCCGTCGATCACACGGCATCCCCTCGACAAGGAAGTGAACGTGGCGACTGAACCCGGACCGCCGAGACCGGCCAAGGGCGCGCGGCCCAACCTCAAGGACGTCGCGGCCCGCGCGGGCGTCTCCAGAGCCACCGCCGCCCGCGCCCTCGGCGGATACGGCTACAGCAGCCGAGAGGTCATGGAACGGGTGAGCGAGGCGGCCAGGGAGCTCGGCTACGAGGTCAATCGCATCGCCCGCACCATGCGCAGCGGCAAGTCCGACATCATCGGCTTCGTCTGCGCGGACATCTCCGACGCCTTCTTCTCCAGCGCCATGCGCGGCATCTGTGACGTGGCGCGGAGACAGGGCTCCAAGGTCATCGTCATGAACACCGACGACCAGCTCGCCCAGGAGCAGGAGGCCACCCGCGTGCTGCTCTCGCACGAGGTGGACGGCATCGTCATCACCCCCGTCTCCGTGCGCGAGCACGCCCACATCGACGCCGTCACCGATGCCGGGGTCCCGGTCGTCTCGCTCGACCGCCAGCTCAGCGACGCCGGCATCGACAGCGTCGTCGCCGACAACGAGGACGGCACCGCCCATGCCATCGGCCATCTCATCGCTCGCGGGCACCGCCGTATCGCCTTCCTGGGGTCCGTACAGCCGGAGGAGCCGCCTTCGCTGCGCATCGGCAAGATCCGCGCCAGCGTCGCCGGGCCGTCGCGTCCGTCGCTCGACCGCATCCGCGGCTACCTGCGGACGCTGGCCGGGGCCGGGCTGCCCGCCGACCGTGACCTCATCGCCCTCGTGCCGCAGGGCAGCGCGCCGGAACGCCGGCTGGAGGCGGTGGCGGCCGTGCTCGCGCTCGACGATCCGCCGACCGCCCTGTTCACCGCCGACAGCTACATGACCAAGAGCGCGTTCTCGCTGCTGTCGGAGCTGGGGGTGCGGGTCCCGGAGGAGATGTCGCTGCTCGGGTTCGACGACCTGGAGTGGACCACGCTGGTCCGACCGCGCATCTCCGTCGTCGTGCAGCCCACCTACGACATGGGACGCACCGCGGCCGAGCAGCTCTTCACCAAGATCGCCCACCCCGCGCCGGCCGGCGGCGGACGCGGCCGGCGCACGGTCGTCCCCACGCGGTTCCTCGATCGCGACAGCGTGGGCGGTTCTGCAATCGACAAAGGAACGGGTCCATGAACGAAACCGGGCGCGAACTGCCCCGCCACGCGTCAGTGGTGATCATCGGCGGCGGCTGCATGGGCGTCTCCATCGCCCACTCCCTCGCCGCGGCCGGAACCCAGGACGTGGTGCTCGTCGACAAGGGCCCGCTCGGGTCGGGCTCGACGTCGAAGGCCGCCGGCGGGGTGCGCGCGCAGTTCTCCGACCGGGTCAACATCGAGCTGGGCGCGCGCAGCCTGGAGACGTTCGAGACGTTCACCAGGCGCTTCGGGCAGGAGATCGACCTGCACAAGGCCGGATACCTGTTCCTGCTCGACTCGCCGGAGGCCGTCGCCGAGTTCGAGAAGAACGTCGCCGTGCAGAACGACCTCGGCGTGCCCAGCCGGATGGTCTCCGTGCGCGAGGCGGCCCGGCTGTCGCCGCTGATCGACGCCGACGGCCTGCTCGCCGGCGCCTACTCCCCCGCCGACGGTCACTGCACGCCCGAGTCCGTCGTCCTCGGGTACGCGGGCGCCGCCCGCCGGCACGGCGCCCGGCTGCTGCCCAACTGCGCCGCGACCGGCATCGAGCTGGACGGCGACCGCATCGTCGCGGTGCACACCGAGGGCGGGCGCATCGAGACCGGCACCGTCGTCTGCGCCGCGGGCGCCTGGTCCCGCACGGTCGGCGCGTGGGCCGGCGTGGACCTGCCGGTCGAGCCGCTGCGCCGCCAGGTGCTGCTCACCGAGCCCATCCCCGGGCTGCCGCCGACCACGTTCACGATCGACTTCGGCACCACGTTCTACTTCCACCGGGAGGGCCAGGGACTGCTGCTCGGCATGTCCGATCCGGAGGAGACGCCCGGCTTCAAGCTCGACCGCTCCGACGCCTGGCTGCCCAGGCTGGGCGAGGCGATGGCGCGCCGCGCGCCCGCCCTGATGGAGACCGGCATCGCCACCGGCTGGGCCGGCCTGTACGAGGTGACCCCCGACCACAACGCCCTCATCGGCGTCGCCAGGAACGTCGACCGCTTCCTCTACGCCACCGGCTTCTCCGGGCACGGCTTCCTGATGAGCCCGGCCGTCGGCGAGGTTGTCCGCGACCTCTACCTCGACCGGACGCCGTTCACCGACGTCAGCGGCTTCGACGCCGGCCGCTTCGCGCACGCCGGGTCCCGTCCCGAGCTCAACATCGTCTGAACTTGTTCTCCCAAGAAGCCTTATCCATGCACACGACGCTCCCCTCGCCGGCCGAGTTGTCCGCGCTCGCCCTGGAGACCGCCAAGCGCTGCGGCGTCGAGCTCACCGGCGGCACCGGCGGCGCTCACGACCGTGTCGCCGATCAACGGCGGCCGGCTGGCCGACGTGGACCGGGCCGGGGCCGCCGAGGTGGACTCGGCCGTGACGCGCGCCGGGCAGGCTTTCCTGGCCTGGCGCACGGTGCCCGCTCCGGTCCGGGGCGCGCTGGTCAAGCGGTTCGGCGAGCTGCTCACCGGGCACAAGCCGTACCTGGCCACACTGGTCAGCCTGGAGGTCGGCAAGATCACCTCGGAGGCGCTCGGCGAGGTGCAGGAAAGGATCGACATCTGCGACTACGCGCTCGGCCTGTCGCGCCGGCTGCACGGGCGCACGATCAGCTCCGAAAGGCCGGGGCACCGGCTGATGGAGACCTGGCACCCGCTCGGCGTCGTCGGGGTGATCAGCGCGTTCAACTTCCCCGCCGCCGTGTGGGCCTGGAACACCGCCATCGCGCTGGTCTGCGGCGACCCGGTGGTGTGGAAGCCGTCGGAGCTGACGCCGCTCACCGCGCTGGCCTGCGCCGCCCTGCTGGAGCGGGCCGCGGCCGAGCAGGGCGCGCCACGCCTACTCCCGGCTGCCGATCGGTGACCCCATGGCGGCCGGCACCCTGGTCGGGCCGCTGATCAGCGGCCGCGCCCCCGACGCCATGCAGCAGGCCCTGCGGGCCGCCTCCGACCAGAACGGCACCCTGCTGGCGGGCGGCGGGCGCAGGCTGGCGGAGCAGGCGCCCGCCGCGTACTACGCCGAGCCCGCGCTGGTGCGCATGCCGGAGCAGAGCACGGTCGTGCGCGAGGAGACGTTCGCACCGATCCTGTACGTCCTGACCTACAACGACCTCGACGAGGCGATCACGCTCAACAACGCGGTGCCGCAGGGCCTGTCGTCCAGCATCTTCACCCGCGACCAGGCCGAGGCCGAGCTGTTCATGTCGCCGGCGGGCTCGGACTGCGGGATCGTCAACGTCAACATCGGCACGTCCGGAGCCGAGATCGGCGGCGGGCGCGAGTCGGGTTCCGACGCCTGGCGCGGCTACATGCCGCGGGCCACGAACACGATCAACTACTCGGGCGAGCTGCCGCTCGCGCAGGGGGTCGAGTTCGACATCCGACGCGCCGGTCCCGGCCTCGGCAGCGCTCGCCCGCTCACACGAGACCGCGCTGGTGGTCGTAGGCACGGCGGAACGTGTGCCGCCTGCTGCCCGTGCGGAAGGACGCCGACCCGGTGACCACTCCGTGCCCGGGGACGCGGAAGGTCGCGCTGATCTTCTCGCCCGGCGCCAGCTCGGCCGCCTCCTGGCGGGCGGTCACCTTGCGCCCGCCCGGCAGGTCCAGCGCGAGCCGCACCCTCCGCCACGTGACGGCCGAGCCGTTGACGAGCGTCACGGTGACCCGGTCGCCCGAGACGGTCATCCTCAACCCGTACGGGCGGCGGGGATCGGGGCCGATCGACCGGTCGAGCAGCTCCATCAGCTCGCCGACCAGCTCCAGCCGTTCGGAGGCCAGGTCCTCGCGCTCGCCGAGGTCGGTGTCGAGGTCGTACAGCTCGATCCGGCCTCCGGGGCCGGCGCCCGCGATGCCGGGCGCGAACCTGATCGCCTTCCAGCGGCCGCGGCGGATCGCCTGCGCCTTGCGCGGCCGGTTCCACACCAGATGGTGGTGGCCGGGCCCGTCGCCGCCGTCGAACATGCCGCGGAACGAGCGGCCGTCGATCCCGTCGGGCGCCGGCACCCCGGCCAGGTCGGCCAGCGTCGGCAGCACGTCCCAGTAGGCCACCGGCCGCGTCTCGACCCGGGGGCGCAGCCTCGGCGACCAGGCGATCAGCGGCACCCGGATGCCGCCCTCGTACAGGTCGCGCTTGTCGGCGCGGAGCGGGCCGTTGGAGTCGAACAGGCCGGGGGTCACGCCCTTCTCGCGGTGCGGACCGTTGTCGCTCATGAACAGCACGATCGTGTTCGCGGCCTTGCCGGTCTCGCGCAGCGTGGCCACGAGCCGTTCCACGTGCGAGTCCAGCAGGGTGACCTGGGCGGCGTGACGCCGGTTGGGCCGGGTCCACGGCTGGTTCTCGTACGGGCCGGCGTCGCCCGGCACCACGCTCGGCGAGTGCGGCAGGATGGTCGGGAAGTAGAGCAGGAACGGCCGCTCGGACGGCTCCCTGATGAAGTCGACGGCCCGCCGCAGGAACAGGCCGGGCGCGTAGGCCCTGCCGCCCAGCGCCACCTTGCCGGCGTTGTGCCACAGGTAGCGCGGGTAGTACTGGTGGGCGTGGCGGTGGGTGATGTAGCCGAAGAACTCGCCGAAGCCGCGCTCGTTCGGGTGGGACGGCTGACCGGGCCGCTCGGGCCCGAAACCCCACTTGCCGATGCACGCGGTGCGGTAACCGGACAGCTGGAGCAGCTCGGCGAAGGTCAGGTCGTCCTCCACCAGCGCGCGCTGCGGGCCGCCCTCCGGGTTCTCGCGCACGGTGGAGTGCCCGGCGTGCAGGCCGGTGAGCAGGGAGCAGCGCGACGGCGCGCACAGCGGCGCCCCCGAGTAGGCGGTCTCGAACCGCACCCCTTCGGCGGCCAGCCGGTCGATGGCCGGCGTGGCGATCTTCTTCTGCCCCTGGACGCCGATCTCGCCCCAGCCCAGATCATCGGCGAGGATGATGAGGAAGTTGGGCCGGGGCGCGACCGCCGCCCGCGCCGGTGACGCGGCGGCGCGGACGGACAGGCCGGCGAGCGCGCCGGCCAGGAGGGTCCGGCGCGAGGGAGCGGTGATCATTCCTGACACCTTCGACGCCGTGCGTGATCGACATGCGAAGCGCGGACGAACGGCAGGCGGACTCTGCCGGAACGGAAGCCCGCGTCCGTCAGCAGTAGCCCCAGAGCCCGGCGATCTCCCTGAGCTCGGCAGGCAGCTCGTCGGCCGGGGGCAGCGGGCGGCCGGCGACGACCGTGCCGCTCTTGATCTTGTCCCGCCAGTCGCCCACCCCTTTCTCGAAGGCTCCGTGGTCCTTGTCGCCGTACTGGAGCATCCCCGGCTCCCACTCCACGCCCAGGAACGCGCAGAGCGGCCTCAGCGTCCCCTCCGGGTCCGCGACCAGCTCCTCGTAACGCAGCGTGTGACCCTCCAGGTGCGTACGGGCCTCCTGCAGATAGGTCATGTACGCCAGCGTCCGCGGCACCGCCTCGGTCATGGGCCGCTTGGCGGGGTCGGCCTCGTGCCACGACTGCACGATCGACATCGGGTGCCGCAGCAGGAACACGAACCTGGCGTCCGGCCAGCACGTCCTGAGCCGCTGCCACACGAACACGTTGCTCGGCGTCTTCTCGACCAGGATCGGCTTGCCGCTGCGCCGGAGCTCCCGGTGCAGCAGCCGGTCCCAGACGAGGTGCTCGACGTCGCTGTGGGTGTGACCGAGGAGCTGCATCGCCTGCCGTACGGGCTCGGTGGTGAACCCCACCGTCATGCGGCGGAAATGGGTCTCGATGGGCGAGTGGACCTGGCTGTGCGAGTTGAGGATCACCCGCAGCAGGGTCGAGCCGGACCGCACCGACGACAGCAGGAAGACGGGCTCACGCAGCAGCCGGTCGTGCGCCGGGTCCACCGGCCCGCGCACCGCGTCGCCGGGCAGCCGCTGCGTCTCGGGGGCGGGCCTGGGCGGCGGCGGCGGTTTCGGCGGCCCGGCCGCCCGCTGCCTCCCCGCGCGGGTGAGTGTGTAACCGGTCAATCCCTCGAGTGTCGCGTTGGCCCTGTACTTCCAGCTCATGGCCCGTCAAGGTACGGGTGACCGGTGAACCCCTGGTTAACCCGCCCTGTGAGGTTCGGCTGCTTTTCGGTCACCGCTGGCGACGCCCGAAAAGCAGCCGAACGCCTTTACAATGTAGATTCGCAAGCGGGCCGCTCACTTCCTGTCGGCCCAGGGCTCGTAGCAGTCGTCGCCCGGGAGCACCCATCCCGCCACGTCGGGCCGCTCGATCTCCTTCAGCAGCTTCACCGCGCCCGTCTTCCGCGAGACCTGGTAGACCGCCACTCCCTTCGCGCTCTTCGATCGCACGATCAGCCGGTCGGACCGGTCGAAGTCGATGTCGTCGATGTACTGCCCGCGCGGAAGCTTCACCTTCACCACGGCGCCCGCGCGACCGGTACGCAGGTTCAGCAGGCGCACCTTGCGGTACTTGCTCCCCTTGCCGACCAGCACGGCCGAGGTGGTGTAGTCCCCCGCGAGCGCGCTCGGGTCCAGCCGCGTCTTCAGCCGCAGCCGGGGCCGCAGCGCCCGGTCGAACACGACCATCTGCTCCCCGCCCAGCAGCACTCGCTTGCTGTCAGGGCTGAACCCGGACAGGCCCCACGCGTCCGTCCTCTCCGGCGGCCCCATCGCCTTGCGCTTCCGCAGGTCCGCGAACACGTCCAAGCCCGGTCCCGAGGTCCCCGTGATCACGTAGCTGCCGTCATAGGACACGAACGGCCACTCCTCGCCGATGGCGTACGCCGTGATGCGCTTGGCGACCACCCGCTCCTTGCCGTGCACGGTCCGCTCCACGAACAGGCCGTCCTTCTTCCGGTAGTAGAAGAGGTGCCGCCCGTCCCCGCTGATCAGGAACGGCGCGATCGTCCCCTCGTTGACCGCGTCCTTGGGCGCCACGGTCAGCGCCTCCGGGACCTCCACCACCTGCCCGCTGGTCAGCACCACTTCCCACGTCTGCGTCCGCTGCGCGTAGGCGATCGTGGCGGGCGCCTCAGCGGCCGCAGGCTGGGTGGCCGCTGTTAAGCCGGCGAGGGTGAGTGCCGCCAGTGACGTATGAATTCCCATGGTTTGTCGGATGCCGTCGGCACGGGAAAAGTTGCGTCGTAGGGGATGAGCTCGCCTAGCACCGTGGTGAGCACCAGGCGCGGCTCGGCGGCCCCGTCAGAACCTACCGGCTGAACGAGGGAGTTGTGCGCTGCAGTGAGGACAGGCCCCACAACTCGGCGATGCGTCCGTCACGCACGCGGAACATCTCCAGCATCGTCGGCGACCCCTGGCCTGGAATGCCGCGCATGCTCGTACGGACCGCGGCCGTGTCCCCTTCCACGACCATGTCCTCGACCATGACGTGGACGTCGGGGAAGGACTCGTGGAGCCGTCGCCAGGCTTGCGCGACGCTGTCGGGACCCGTCGCGTCCAGGGGATGGCTGTAGAAGTCGGCGGTGAAAACCTCCGTCGTGGCGGCGTAGTCCTGGGCGTTGAACGCCGCGTACATGCGCTCGGCGGCGGCCCGTACGTCGTCGTCGGTCATGGGCTCTCCTGCTCGGTCATGTTCGCGCGGACGCGGCGCAGCACGTCCAGCACGATCTCCTGCTGTTGTGCGGTGATGCCGTCGAGGAGCCGCTCCTGGTAGGACTGGTGCGCCCGCTCCAGCTCCGCCGCCGCCCGCTCGCCGGCCGGGGTCAGCGCGGCCAGCGTGTAGCGGTTGTCGGCCGGGTCGAGACGGCGGCCGATCAGCCCGTCGGCCTCGAACTCCTTGACCAGGCGCGTGACGCTCGCCCCGTCGATGCCCAGCGTGTGGCGGAGGTCGCTGTGGCTGGTCTCGCCGTCGCGCCACAGCCGGATGAGCAACTGGACGCGCTGGGGGCTCATGCCGATGTGCCGGGGGAACGCCTGTCGCAGCTCGGCCCAGGCGCCGCCGAGTTCACGGAAGAAGAGGTCCTCTGGCGTCTCGCTCACTGACCCTTTATAGCGTCAACTCTTGAGACCATCAAGAGTCTGGAACGGGCGGGTGGGGACGGCGTCGAGGGCGGCGAGGGTCTGGTCGTCGAGGGTGATCGCGCCCACGGCCAGGTTCGCCTCGAGGTGGCCGGTGTCGGCGGTGCCCGGGATGAGCAGCGTGCGGGGTGAGTGGTGCAGCAGCCAGGCCAGGCCGACCTGGGCGGGGGTGCAGCCGAGGCGCTCGGCGGCGGCGAGCACGGCGGGCTCGTCGGCCACCTTCGCCAGCCCCGGGAGCGCGCCGCCCAGCGGGAAGTAGGGGACCCAGGCGATCTGCTCGGCCTCGCACAGCCGGAGCGCGTCCTCGTCGTCACGGGCCACGAGGCTGTAGGCGTTCTGCACGCACACGATGCCCGCCGGCAGCGCGCGGCGCAGGATGTCCGCGGTCACGCTGCTCAGCCCGATCGCGCCGATCTTGCCTTCGTCGCGCAGCGCGATCATTTCGGCGAGCTGGTCGTCGAGGCCGACGATCTGGTCGTCGGGGACGGGGACGCTGATCCCGGAGTCCGTACGGCGCAGGTTGACCACCGGGATCTGCTCCAGCCCGAGCGTGGCGAGGTTGTCCTCGACGCTCGTCCGCAGATCCTCGGGCCGCTGCGCCAGCCGCAGCGGGAACGGGCCGCCGGGGTCGGAGACGGCGCCGACCTTGCTGACGACCAGGACGTCGTCCTCGGGCGTGAGCGCCTCGCGGATGACCTCGTTGACGAAGCCGTCGCCGTAGAACTGGGCGGTGTCGACGTGGTCGACGCCGAGCTCGACGGCGTGGCGCAGCAGGGCGACGGCGGCGCGGCGGTCGCCGTGCAGGCGCTCCAGCTGCATCGCGCCGTACCCCACGCGGGAGACCGTACGGCCGGCCAGTTCGCCGGCGCCTCCGGGGCGCGGAGCAGGAGTGGCGGGGAAGGACGGGGACGTCATGGGTGACCTGCCCTCATGAGAGAATGGAGGAAACGGAGGTGCCTCCGTTACTTCCACTGTAGCACTACCGGAGGTGCCTCCGTTTTGAGCTCGCCCGAGACCACTCCGCCCCAGCCCGCTCAGCAGCCGGGGCGCCGTGACGCGCGCCGCAACCGCGACAAGCTCATCGCCACCGCCCAGGCCGCCTTCGCCGCGGCCGAGGGCCCTGTCGCGCTGGAGGCCATCGCCCGGCAGGCCGGGGTCGGCATCGGCACCCTCTACCGCCACTTCCCCACCCGCGAGGACCTGGTCGACGCCGTCTACGCGGCCGAGCTCGAAGCCGTCACCACGAGCGTCTCCGCCCTCCTCGGCCGGCACCCCGCCGACGTGGCGCTGCGGACCTGGCTGGGCCGCTACGCCGCCTTCGTCACCACCAAGCGCGGCATGATGGACACGCTGCGCGCCGGGTACGCCTCCGGACGCATCGCGCCCCCCTCCCGCGAGCGCGTCACCACCACGATCGCCACGATCCTCCGCGAGGGCGCGGCGCAGGGCACCCTCCGCGCCGACGTCGCCGCCGAGGACGTCACCGCCCTGCTCATCGGCGTGTTCCTCGCCATCACCGCCGGCGCCCCTCAGGAGCAGACCGACCGCCTGCTCGACCTCCTCACCGACGCGCTCCGCCCACGACCGGCTACCGGCTGACGGGAACGTCGCCGTCCGGGTGAAGCGGTGCGCCGCTCCGGCGGCGAGGGGGTCCAGCAGGCCGCCGCCCTCGACGGTCAACGCCTCGCGGTGAACGGGCGGACCGTACGGGCCGACGTGGAGCGTCTGCGCAGTCTCGGCGACCCGGTGCCGTGTGGTTACCGGCTCGGCGCCGGTGCCATGCTGCCGCCGTTGCTGCTCGACGACGAGGAGACGATCACCGTCGGCCTGCGGACCGCGACCGGGAGCGCCGTCGCGGGACGAGGAGGCGTCGCTGCGGGCGCCGGCGAAGCCGGAGCGGGTGCTGCCGTCGCGGTTGCGGCGTCCGACGACGTCGCCGCGTACGTCTCCCGCCGGGTGTCCGGCGCCGCCTGGCGTTCCCGGGCGCAGGTCACCATGCACGCGCCGGCCGAGGTCGTCGCCGACCGCGTCGGCCCGGCGGCCGGTACCGCACCCGCAGCCGGTCGCGGTCCTCGGGGGGAGGACCGCGACCGGCGGTGACGCGTCGGCGCGTGCGGCTATGCGGCGACGACGCAGAACTGGTTGCCCTCGGGGTCGGCCAGCACGACCCAGCTGTCGAAGCGCCGCACCTCGCTCGCGCCGAGGGCCTGGATCCGGTCGACCTCGCCCGCCAGGTCGTCGGTGAACAGGTCCAGGTGCAGCCGGTTCTTGCCCTCCCGTCCTTCGGGGACGGCCTGCAGGGACAGGCCGACGCCGCTCTTGTTCGCGTCCTCCAGGTAGGCGGCGCCCTCGTCCGAGGAGGCGACCTGATAGCCGGTGACCGCCTGCCAGAAGGCGGTGCTGCCGGCCAGGTCGTTCGTGTCGATGCCGATGTTGCCGATGCTGATGCTCATCAGCGATCCCTTCTCATCTAACTGTCGTAAGGCTTACGTCGGTTAGGTAACCTACCATCGTCTGTAGCCGGATAGGCTGCGAGGCGTGGAGAATGAGCGCGCAACCGAGCCCGAGGCAGGGATGGCGCCGAAGCCGCTGCGCGTGATCGAGGAGTTCATCAACACCCGGCACCAGGACGGCGACGAGCTCGCGACGCCGGATCAACTGGCGACATGGCTGCACGCCCGCGGCCTCGTGCCCGCCGGCACGGAGGTGACCGCCGAGCAGCGCGACCGCGCCGGACGGGTCCGCGAGGGACTGCGCGCGTTGATCGCCGCGAACAACGAGGAGCCCGTCTCCAGCCCGCGCCCGGACGGCCTCGACCCCGCCGCCCGCGCCGAGCTCGCCGAGCTCACCCGCGACCTCCCGCTGATGCTCGACGTGACCGTCTCCCCGCCCCGGCTGGTCGCCCGCGACCCGGGGCCGGTGGAGGCGGCGCTGGCCGGGCTGCTCGCCGTCGTGGCCGAGGCCGTGGCGGACGGTACGTGGACGCGGCTGAAGGCCTGCCGGGAGCCGAGCTGCCGATGGGCCTACTACGACCACTCCCGCAACCGGCGCCGGACCTGGTGCTCCATGGAGCTCTGCGGCAACCGCGCCAAAGCCCGCGCCTCCCACCACCGCAGATCCGGAGGCCGTTGACCGGCCCACCGGCCACCCGGCTCCCGGTGCGATCTCTCAGAGACCTGTGTCTTCGCGCAGGTCGAACGCGTCGCGGGCGCGTTCGATGGCGGGCATGTGCTCGCCGGCCCAGGCCAGCAGGACGTCGATGGGCTGCCGCAAGGTCTTGCCGAGCGGGGTGATCCGGTACACGATCGCCACCGGCCGCGTGGAGACGACCTCGCGTTCGATCACCCCGTTGCGCTCAAGACGGCGAAGAGTCGCGGTCAGCGACTTCTGCGTGACCGCGGGGATGGCCCGGCGTAGCTCGTTGAAGCGGCAGGGGCGTTCGCAGAGCTCGTTGAGCACCCCGAGGGACCACTTGTCGAGCACCTGGTCGAGGAGTTCGCGGTGCGGGGCGTCGATGCGGAGCTCGCTGTCGGTATCCATGGCGAAACCTGGTCTCGTTGAAGTGTCCTTCTCCTACTAAGTAGCTTACAGATACCTACTGGGACAAGGAGAAACAGCCATGACCGTCAAGCACTTCACCCCTGAAGGCATGCTGCAGCCCACCCCCTACCACCACGTCGCCGTCGGCACGGGCACGACTCATGTCCATGTCAGCGGGCAGATCGCACGAAAGGCCGACGGAGCCCCGGTGGCCCCCGGCGATCTGGCCGGACAGGTCGCGCAGGCCCTGCGCAACACCGCCCTCGGCCTGGCGGGCGCGGGAGCCTCGTTCGCGGACGTGGTGCGCCTGACGTTTTACGTGACCCGGTGGAGCCCGGAGAAGATCGGCGACTTCATGGCCGGGGTCGAGGCCGTCGCCGAGGAGATCGGTCTCCGGCTCCCCATGCCGCCGGCCTCCCTCATCGGCGTCGACCACCTCTTCGAGCCGGATGTGCTCGTGGAGGTCGAGGCGACCGCGTTGCTCGACTGAGCCCGGTCGCTCGCCGCGGGAGCACGCCCGGGGCAAGGGGGCTCAGCCGTGCGTGCGCCTGCCCAGGGCGGTCTCGTAAGCCCGCATCGTGCGCACGATCGTGGCGCGCTCGGCGGGCGTGAGGCCGGCCAGGACCTCGGCCCAGGCCAGCGCGCTGCCCGACAGCCACTCGCGGATCGGCTCGACGTACTGGGGGGCGATCGCGACGACCCGCCGCCGCCGGTCGGCGTCGTCCTCCTCGCGGGTCAGGACGCCGCGGCGGGACAGGTCGCCCACCATGAGGCTGACGGTCGTCGGCGCGATCTCCAGGCGCTCGGCGAGCTGACTCACCGTGAGAGAGCCGTCGTACTGCAGGTAGGCCAGCAGCGACAGGTGGCGGGGCGCGAGGTCGAGCGTCCGCAGCACCTCGGGGACGGGCAGCCGCGCGACATCGCGGTCATCCACCTCGACGGCGTGCCCCCTGGGAGGTGGGGCCTGCGGGGGAAGCCGGCCGACGAGGCCGCGCCCGCGATCACGTTCGGCGTCAGGGAGGCGGCGTTCACCCGTCCCGACAGCGACGAGATCGCCGACCGGCTCGTGCGGACCGTCACCGACGCCGTCGCCGGCGTCCTCGGGGCGCATCTGCGCGACAGCATCGCCGTCGAGCTGGTCGCCACCCCGGCCGGCCGTACGGGGATCGGCGGCGTGATCGTCGACCGCCAGGCCGGCTGAGCGGGGCGGGTCAGGCCGGGTAGGAGACCTTCGTCAGCTCCTCCGAGACCGCCCAGATCCGGGCCGCGTCGGCGGTGCTGCGCAGCGGCGGGTAGAGCGGCTGCTCGGCGGGCGGGCCGCCGAGGTGGCCGGGGCCGCTGGGCCCGTACAGGGCTCCCGGCCTGGCGTCGGGGCCGGTGGCGGCCATGAGGGCGGGCAGTTGCGCCGTCTCGACCGTCCCGAGCAGGATGCCGCGGGCCGAGAGCGCCCGGATCAGGCGGACCTGCGGGGTGTCGCGGCTGCGGCCCAGCTCGGGGCGGGCGGCCAGCAGGCTGGTGGGCGCCACGCCGGGGTGGGCGAGGTTGCTGGTGACGCCCCAGCCGTGAGCCCTGCTGCGCCGGTCCAGTTCGAGGCCGAACAGCCCGAACGCGATCTTCGACTGGCTGTACGCGCGCTGCCCGTGGTAGCCGCGTTCCCAGCTCAGGTCGTCCCAGTTGATGGCGCCGCGGCGGGCGGCGATGCTGATCTGCGAGGTGACGCGGGCCCGCCCCGCGCGCAGCAGCGGCAGCAGGTGCCCGACAAGGGCGAAGTGGCCCAGGTGGTTGGTGCCGAACTGCAGCTCGAACCCGTCAGCGGTGGTCTGCCGGTCGGGCGGCGTCATGACGCCGGCGTTGCCGATGAACAGGTGGATCGGGCGGCCCTCGCCGCACAGGTCCGCGCCGAGGGCCGCGACGGAGTCGAGCGAGGACAGGTCGAGGGCGCGCAGCGAGACGTCCGCGCCGGGGACGGCCCGCCTGATCGCGGCGAGCGTGCTCTCCCCCTTGCGCGGGTTGCGGACGGGCATGACGACCTCCGCGCCGGCCGCGGCCAGGCGGGTGGCCATGGCGAGGCCCATCCCGTCGCTCGCCCCGGTGACGACGGCGCGCTTGCCGGACAGATCGGGCACGGTGAGGTCGGTTCGGGTACGTGACATGAGGTCCTGTTCCTTCGGGTGGGCGTGCCCTCGATCCTCGGCGGACGGCACGGGCGGATCCAGGACCCGCCCATCCCCGGCTCACCGGTCCGTGGCTGCCGCGGCGCGCACCTGTTAGAAAGGCCGTACCCCAGAGGAAGAGGACATGTGGTGATCGATCGGGCCGGGCTGGCGGAGTTCCTCCGCAACCGCCGGGAGGCTCTGCAACCCGAGGACGTGGGCCTGCCGCGCGGGCCGCGCCGCAGGACCAGCGGCCTGCGGCGCGAGGAGGTCGCGTCCCTGTGCAACATGTCGGCCGACTACTACGCCCGGCTGGAGCGGGAGCGCGGTCCGCAGCCGTCGCACCAGATGCTCGCCTCGATCGCGCAGGGGCTGCACCTGTCGCTCGACGAGCGGGACCACCTGTTCCGCCTCGCCGGGCACAATCCGCCGGCGCGGGGCACGTCCGGCGACCACATCAGCCCCGGCCTGCTGCGCATCCTCGACCGGCTGACCGACACGCCCGCGGAGATCGTCACCGAGCTGGGCGAGACCCTGCGTCAGACCCCGATGGGGGTCGCGCTCACCGGCGACACGACCCGCTACACCGGGCCGGCCCGCAGCATCGGCTACCGGTGGTTCACCGACCCCGCCGCGCGGCGGCTCTACGCGCCGGGCGAGCACGCGTTCCTGACCAGGATGTACGCCTCGGGGCTGCGCGAGATCGTCACCCTGCGCGGGCCCGGATCACGGGCCGCGCACCTCGCGGACCTGCTGCTGGCCGGCAGCGAGGAGTTCCGGCGGGTGTGGCAGGACCACGAGATCGGGATCCGCCCGAAGGACGTCAAGCACTTCGTCCACCCCGAGGTCGGCGCGCTGGAGCTCACCTGCCAGCGGCTGATCGACCCGGATCAGGCGCACTGGCTGCTCGTCTACACCGCCGTCCCCGGCAGCGAGAGCCACGAGAAGCTGCAGGTGCTGTCCGTCATCGGCACCCAGACCCTCCATATGACGTGAGCGTCAGGGCCTGGTGGCCAAGACGTTCAGCGGGTTGTCCAGCAGGTCGGCGAAGGCGAGCTCGGCGGCCCCGGCGAGCGTGGTGTCGTCGCCCAGGGCCGTCACGGCCAGGCGGACCCGTTCGCGCGACACCGGCAGGACATGCGCGTCGATCCGGGCGCGGACGCGCGGCGCGGCGGCCGGGTAGATGTCGCGGAGCATCCCGCCGAAGACCACGAGCGCCGGGTTGAACAGGTTGATGAGGTTGACGACGCCGACGCCGAGCCAGTCGCCGACGCGGTCGACGGCGTCCCGTGCCCGGGCGTCACCGGCCCCGGCGAGGGCGACGACCGCCCGGATGCCGGGGCGTCCGATGAGGTCGCCGGAGCGTCCCGCGTAGTCGAGCAGCGCCTCCTCCCCCACCTCGGCCTCCAGGCAGCCGCGCGACCCGCACAGGCAGGGCCGCCCGTCGAACGGGTTGATCAGCATGTGCCCGAGTTCGCAGCCGTAGCCCGCGTCGCCGTCCAGGAGGTCGCCCCCGACGATGATCCCGCCGCCGACGCCGACGTCCCCGTGCAGGTAGATGAGGTTGTCCACGTCGCGTCCCGCGCCGCGTACGTGCTCGGCGACCGCGCCCAGGTGCGCCTCGTTGCCCACCTCGACGGGAAGCCCGAGGCCGAGCCCGGCGGCGAGCTCCGGGCCGAACGCCTGGTCCACCCAGCCGAGGTGCGGGCCGTAGCGGACGGTGCCGTCGGCGCGCCTGATCAGCCCGCAGTAGGACGCGCCGACGCCCACGCACACCGCGTCCGGAGGGGCTCCGGCGACCAGCTCGCGGCCGAAGGCGGCGAGGACGCCGACGACGTCCTCCAGGTCGACGCCCGCACGGGCGCGGACGGCCTCGCGGCGGTCGAGGATCCGGCCGCCGAGCCCGACCCGTGCCGCGAGCAGCCGGTCCACGGCCACGTCGAACGCGAGCCCGTACACCGTCCCCTGCTCGGGCATGACGACGATGGACGGCCGCCCGGCGCGGCCCTGCCCGGTGGGGACGCCCTCGCGGACGAGCCCGGCCGCGGCGAGCTCCGCGGTCAGGTCCATGATGGTGCTGCGGTTGAGGCCCATCCGGCGGCTGAGCGCGGCCCGTGACACGGCTCCGTCCTGGTGGACGCGGCGCAGCACCTCGCTGAGGTTCCGCTGCCGCATCTGCTCCTGCGTCCGCGCGCCCGCCGCCGATCCCGTCATCGCCACCAGCCTAGGACGGTTCGTCCCGCAGCAGCAGCTGATCCAGTTTGGCGTTCAGCGCGGCCAGCTCCTGCCGGACGGCGTTCAGCTCCGCCCGGGTCTGCAGCTCGGCCGGCGAGGGCTCGTTCTCGTGCATGGCGTTGACCACGACCGCGATGAACAGGTTCAGCGCGACGAAGGTGGACATGAGGATGTACGCGATGAAGAACAGCCACGCCCACGGCTTGTGCTCCATGACGTCCTGGGCGACGTTGCCCCAGTCGTCGCCGGTCATGATCTGGAACAGGGTGAACAGCGAGCGCGGCAGCTCGTCGAAGCGTTCGGGCACGATGTCGCCGAACAGCTTCGTGGCGATGACCGCCGCGATGTAGATCAGCAGGACCAGCAGCCCGATGATGGAGGCCATGCCCGGCATCGCGGTCAGCAGGGCGCCGACCACGCGGCGCATGCTGGGCACCGCCGAGACCAGCCGCAGCGCCCGCAGGATGCGCAACGCCCGCAGCACCGACGTGGGTCCGGAGGCCGGGATGAGGGCGACGGCGACGATGACGGTGTCGAACCAGTTCCAGGGGTCCTTGAAGAACGACCTGCGGTAGGCGTACAGGCGGGCGGCGATCTCGGTGGTGAAGACGACGAGCGCGATCCGGTCGACGGCGTGCAGCAGGCCGCCGATCTCGTCCATGAGGCGGGAGCTCGTCTCCATGCCGATGGTGATCGCGTTGACGACGATCACGACGATGACGGCTCGCTGCACGAGCCGGTTCTCCAGGAACCTTCGAACGCGTTCTTGCCTGGACACTTCCGGCCGTCCTTGGAAGAGGATCATGATCGTCGATCATCGTAGGGGGAACGGTCGGAGGCTGGAGCCCGATGCCAGGCAATACGCCCCGGTTAGCGGCTGAGTGCACGAATCCGCTAGCGTCGAATGACAGCGCATGCGGGCGGGCCTGCCCGCATGCGCTCTCCACACCGGTCCGTCCGGTGAGACAGAAGGGAGCGTACGTGTCGGCGAACCTGACCCGCCCGCGATTCGGACCAGGGCGTGCCAGGTGAGCGTGGCCCTCGGCCTGCTGGCCGTCTTCCTCCTCACCGCCGCCACCGGCTACTTCGTCGCCCAGGAGTTCGCCTACGTCAGCGCCGACCGGCTCACCCTGGTCACCCAGGCCGAGGCGGGCGACAGGAAGGCCGCCAAGGCGGTCCAGGTGATGGAGCGGTTGTCGTTCATGCTGTCCGGCGCCCAGCTCGGCATCACCGTCACCGCCCTGGTCGTCGGGTTCATCGCCCGCCCCGCGCTGGCCGAGCTCATCGCCCCCGCCCTGACCGCGCTGGGCCTGTCCGCCGGCCTGGTGGACGCCGTCGCCCTGGCGATCGGGTTCGCGCTGGCCACGGTCATCCAGATGGTGCTGGGCGAGCTGGCCCCCAAGAACCTCGCCCTGGCCAGGCCGGAGCCGCTGGCCCGCGCGCTGGCCGGGTCCACCCTGGTCTACCTGAAGATCGCCGGCCCGGTGGTCAGGCTGTTCGACACCGCGGCCAACCGGCTGCTGCGCGCCGTGGGCATCGAACCGGTCGAGGAGCTGCACCACGGCGCCACCCTCGAAGAGCTCGGCCACATCATCGGCGAGTCCGAGGCCCACGGTCACCTGCCCGGCAGCCAGGCCGACGTGCTGGAGCGGGCCCTGGCCTTCTCCGAGCACACCGCCGAGGAGGTCATGGTGCCGCGCGTGGACGTCGTCGCCGTCCCCGCGATCGCCACCGTCGCGGATCTGGACGAGCTGATCGCCGCGCACGGCCACACCCACTACCCGGTGCTGGGCGCCACCTTCGACCTCGTGGTCGGCGTGGTCAGCCTGCGCGACGCCGCCGCCGTCGCGCCCGAGGACGCCGGCCGCGTCCGGATCGGCAGCATCTGCCGGGACGTGCTCGTCGTCCCGTTCTCCCTCGCGCTGCCGGACCTGGCCCGGCAGATGCACGAACGCGGCGAGGAGGTGGCCTGCGTGGTGAACGAGCACGGCGGCCTGGCCGGGCTGCTCACCTGGGAGGACGTCGCCGAGGAGCTGGTCGGCGAGATCGCCGACGAGAACGACGTGGAGGCCCCGGCCGTCGTGCGGCAGGGCGAGGCGTGGGAGGTGGACGCCGGTCTGCGCATCGACGAGATCGCCCTGGCCACCGACCTGGCCCTGCCCGACGAGGACGAGTACGACACCCTCGCCGGGCTCGTCCTGCACCGGCTCGGCCGTTTCGCCGCCCCCGGCGAGACGATCACCGTCAGCCTGCCCGCCACCCTGGACGAGCAGGCCCCGACGCACGCCCGCGTCGAGGTCCTGACCCTGCGCAGGCACGTCCCCGAACGCGTCCGCCTGACCCCTTACCGGGACGAGAGCGAGGAGCAGCAGTGAGTGTGATCACCGGTCTCGTCCTGACCCTGCTCCTGCTGGTCGGCAACGGCTTCTTCGTCGCCGCCGAGTTCGCGCTGGTCGCCGCCAAACGCCACCGCCTGGAGAAGGCCGCCGCCTCGGGCAGCCGCGCCGCCTCGGCCGCCCTGGCGGGCATCAAGGAGCTGTCGCTCATGCTGGCCGGGGCGCAGCTCGGCATCACGCTGTGCTCGCTCGGCCTCGGCGTGGTGTCCGAGCCGCTGATCGCGGGCACCCTCGCCCCGCTCTTCCACGCCGTGGGGCTGCCGGACGCGGCCGCGCACTCGGTGGCGTTCGTGATCGCGCTGGCGCTGGTGACGTTCCTGCACATGGTGCTCGGCGAGATGGCGCCCAAGTCATGGGCGATCGCGCACCCCGAGCGGTCGGCCACTCTCCTGGCGCTGCCGTTCCGCGGCTTCACCCTGCTGGTGCGGCCGCTCATCAGCGCGCTCAACGGCATCACCAACGGCCTGCTGCGGCTGTTCAAGGTCCACCCGCGCGGAGAGGGGGAGGCGCCGCGGACCCCCGCGCAGCTCCGGCACCTGGTGGAGGAGTCGCGCCGGCTCGGCCTCATCGAGGCCGACGACCACGCCGTCCTCACCCAGGCCCTGCGCGCCCCCGACGCGCCCATCGCCACCCTGGTCACCCCGGCCGGCCAGGTGGTCACGGTGCCCGCCGACGCCACCGCGCAGCAGATCATCGACGCCTGCCTGCGTGCCGGGCGCTCCCGCCTCATCGCCGGGCCGCTCACCGCCCCGTCCGGGGTGGTGCACGTCCGCGACGCCTACCTGGCGCGCCGCCGCGGCGACACCCGGACGACGGCCGCCCAGCTCGCCCACCCGCTGCCGGACCTGGCCGAGGACGCCTCGATCGCCGAGGCGGTGAGCCGGCTGCGGAGCGCCCACGGGCAGGTCGCGCTGGTGCGCACGGCGACGGGCCACGTGTCGGGGATCGTCAGCCTGGACGACCTGCTGACCACGCTGCTCGTCCCCGCGTGAGCCCCGCACCGATGGGAACTTCGCCCCGTTCTCATCCGTTCTGCCCTGTGACCTGTGCTGATCGCGACGAACGAGTGGAGTGACGGCTCTTCCGTGGAAGAGTGCGATACCCGACCGGGCAGTGGCCCGGTGCCTCTTCGTTCGCGCGCACGGTCTTCTCTCGCCCGAGCCGCCGCTCGGCGTTCCCCCCGCCGGCTTCGCGCCGCGTCACCGTTCTCTCAAGGAGCCCCTCTGCCTTGGACGGCTACTGGTTTCAGCTCGCCCTCGTCGTGGTCCTGGTCATTCTCAACGCCGTCTTCGCCGGCTCCGAGCTGGCGCTGATCTCCCTGCGTGAGGGCCAGCTCCGCCGGCTGGAACAGCGCGGACCGGGCGGCAAGGTCCTCGTCCGCCTGGCCCGTGACCCCAACCAGTTCCTCGCCACCATCCAGCTCGTCATCACCCTGTCCGGCTTCCTCGCCTCCGCCACCGCGGCGGTCACCCTGGCCGAGCCGCTGGTGCCGCTGCTCGGCTTCCTCGGCGACGCCGCGAACCCGATCGCCATCGTGCTGGTGACGATCGTGCTGACGTTCTTCACGCTGGTGTTCGGCGAGCTCGCGCCCAAGCGGGTCGCCATGCAGCGCGCCGAGAGCTGGGCCCTGCTGGTGGCCCGCCCGCTCAGCCTCATCGCCACCCTGTCCCGGCCGATCGTCTGGGCCCTCGCCAAGTCCACCGACCTCGCCGTACGCCTCATGGGCGGCGACCCGGACCGGCACCGCGAGGAGATCAGCCCCGAGGAGATCCGCGACCTGGTCGCCACCCACCGCGGCTTCACCCCCGAGCAGCGGCTCATCATCTCCGGCGCGGTCGAGATCAGCGACCGGGTCCTGCGCGAGGTGCTGGTCTCCCGCCGCGAGGTCTTCACCCTCGACGCCGCCACCCCCGTCGAGCCGGCCCGCCGCCTGCTGGCCGCCTCCGGCCACTCCCGCGCCCCGGTCGTCGGCGGACGCGGCCTGGACGAGGTGACCGGCGTCGTCAACCTGCGCGACCTGCTCACCGACGAGCACGCCACGACCGTCGCCGACGTGGCCCGCCCGCCGCTCCTGCTGCCCGACAGCCTGCCCGTCTCCGACGCGCTGCGGCGCTTCAAGGCCGAACGCCAGCAGTTCGCCCTCGTCATCGACGAACGCGGCTCCGTCAACGGCATCGTCACCCTCGAAGACCTCCTGGAGGAGGTGGTCGGCGAGATCTACGACGAGACCGACCGCGACGTGCTGGCGGCCGTCCGCGAGGCCGACGGCGGGCTGCTGCTGACCGGCACGTTCCCCGTCCACGACCTGCCCGACCTGGACGTGCACCTGGAGGAGCGGCCCGACGGCGACTACACCACGGTCGCGGGGCTCGTCCTGACCCTGCTCGGGCACGTGCCCACCGCCCCCGGGGAGAGCGTGGAGATCGGCGGCTGGCGCTTCCAGGTGGTGGCCGTCGAGCGCCACGCCATCACCCAGGTGCGCCTCGCCGCGCAGGGCGGGGAGTGATCGCGGCTCCGCCCGCCGGTCACCGGCAGAAGGCCGACATGCCGAGCACGGACCTGACCCCGCCGAGCAGGTGCTGGACGAAGTACTGGTCGCCTTCCACGGGCTCGTCGGTCCAGGCCCTGACGTCGTGGCCGAGGGTGGTCAGCCAGGCCTTGCCGCCGTCGTAGTACTGGCACCAGCTCACCGGATGGTGCTCGCCGTGCCCGGGGTGGCCGAGGTTGCCGCGTACGCCTCGGGCCAGGCTGCGCTCGTCCACCTCGGCCAGGACGCGGACGCGGGTGGGGGCGGGGACGAGGTTGTACCACTCGTCGGAGAAGGCCCAGGTCCTGGGCAGGCCCTGGGTGGAGGCGTCGCGCCGGTCGACGGTCTCGACGGTGCCGGGCTGGTTGGCGCTGTGGTCGTAGAAGTTGGCGTTGCCGAGCAGTCCTTCGTACCAGGGCCAGTTGTATTCGGTGCCGAAGGCGTTGTGCACGCCGATGAAGCCGCCGCCGGCCCTGACGTACTGGCGCAGCGCCGTCTGCGCGGCGTCGTCGAGGGCGTCGCGGGTGGTGCTCAGGAACATCACCGCGTTGTAGCCCAGCAGGCGTCCCGCCGAGGACAGCTGCGTGACGTCCTCGGTGTAGTCGACGGCGAAGCCGTTCTCCTGGCCCAGCTTCACCACGGCCCTGACGGCGACGTTGTCGTCGTTGAGCGGCGGGTTGAGCCCGGGGCCGAGCGGGGTGCCGAGGTGGGCGTGCCGCGGGCCGGCGGTACGGCTGTAGACGAGCAGCTTGTAGCCCTTGGCCGGGTCGAAGTTGCCCCAGTCGTGGTAGCAGCGCGGGTCGGTGCCCCGGCAGACGCCGTAGTCGGGATCGCCGAGGTTCCCGGCGGGCTCCGGGGAGGCGGCGGAGCTCGGGGCGGTGGCGGTGAGCAGGAGTAACGCTGCTCCGGTGGCCGCGGCGACGGAGAGTTTGCTACGCATGGGCACCTCGCATGGAGACCGCTAGGTGGAACAGTTGGTCCACTCGGGGGCTTGAGCGTAACTACAGATCCTCACCACGACAAGCTCTTGAATTCACCGGCGGCCCGAGCTTAAGGTGCGTCCGTCTTACGGTTCTACCGGTCCGCTTAATGGACCACCGAAGATTGGGTGCCCGTGGAACGACGTCACTTCCTCCTCGGCGCGGCAGCCACGCTGACCGCCTCCGCCGCCCTCGCCGACCCCGCCGAGGCCGCCGCCCCGCCGCTGGAGCGGCAGCCCGCGTCGCTGGGCGTGACGGGCAAGGACTTCCCCAAGGTCTGCGGCAACCTGGGCAATCACAACTACTCGCCGCTGAGGCAGATCACGCCCCGCACGGTGCAGCGGCTCGGCGGCGCCTGGCACGTCAACCTGGAGGGCGGCAGCACGTCGGCCGCCCAGCAGAGCACCTGCGTCGTGCAGAACGGCGTCCTGTACGTCCAGACCACCCAGCAGAACGTCTTCGCCGTGGACGGCAGGACCGGCGCCGTCAGGTGGAAGACCAACCTCGGCACCAGGCAGACGAACATGCGCGGCGTCGCCCTGGGCGAGGGCCTGGTCTTCTCCACCTCCGGCGCCAACATCGTGTACGCGCTGAAGCAGGACACCGGCGAGATCGCCTGGCAGCGGCAGCTCATCACCGACGGCGAGGGCGGCGGCGACACCGGCGGCTGCGACCCGCAGAACGGCCAGTGCGGCGGCCTGACCGGCACCCTGGCCGGCGCGGTCGTCTACTGGGACGGGCTGATCTACGTCGGCATGCAGGGCAGCACCGGCGGCGCGCGCGGCCGGGCGTACGCGCTGAAGGCCGCCACCGGCGAGGTCGCCTGGACGTTCTGGTCGTGCCCCGGCGAGGGCCAGTTCGGCAACGACACCTGGGAGGGCGAGTCCTGGAAGACCGGCGGGGCCGTCCCGTGGATCCACCCGGCCGTCGATCCGGACCTCGGGCTGGTCTACTGGACGTTCGGCGGCTCCTACCCGCGCCTGGACGGCTCCGGCCGGGGCGGCGACAACCTGTTCGCCAACTCGATCGTGGCCATCGACGCCAAGACCGGCCGACGCAAGTGGCATTTCCAGTCGGTGCACCACGACATCTGGGACCTCGACAACGTCATGGCGCCGGTGCTGATCGACATCAAGGTCAAGGGCCGCATGCGCAAGGCCGTGGTGTACGGCAGCAAGGTCGGCATGTTCTACATCCTCGACCGGGCCAGCGGCGAGCCGCTGCACGGCATGGAGGAGCGCCCGGTCCCCCAGGACCCGCGGCAGAAGACGGCGGCCACGCAGCCGTTCCCGGGCGGCGAGCCGTTCATCACGCAGGCTCCCGAGTTCGGCAAGGCCACCCGGCCGGTGCCGTTCTACGCCTGGGGCGGGCTGTACACGCCGCACTGGGACCGGGCGACGATCATCTTCCCGGGGGCGGGCGGCGGCGCCGACTGGGCGCACCTGTCGTACAACCCGCACACGGGCTGGATCTACGTCGGCTACGGGCTGATCAACTCGGGCTTCTCCAACAGCCGCGACGGGCGGGTCAACACCTCCCGCCCTCTCGGCGAGCACTTCGCGGGCGGCATCGCGGCGGTCGATCCGCGGACCAACACCCCGGTGTGGACGCTGGACCGGGAGTGGTCGCTCGCCCACGGCAACGGCATCCTGACCACGGCGGGGCGGGTGATGTTCCAGGGCGGGCCCGACGGGGTGCTGCACGCCATGGACGACACCGACGGCAGCGTCCTGTGGAGCTTCCAGTGCGGCGCCGGGGTGCACACCAGCCCGATCAGCTACGAGATCGACGGCGAGCAGTACATCGCGGTGCTGGCGGGCGGCAACGGCCTGCCCTACCCCGACATCCCGAGGGGCGACCACCTGTGGGCGTTCAAGCTCGGCGGCAAGGTCCCGCCGGCCGCCACGCCGACGCCGCCGAAGAAGCGCAACGACATCCGCACGGCCGCCGTCACCGGCACCACGGTCACGCTCGGCCGGGTATGGGACGCCGCGAACCAGCGGCCCGGCGCGACCGAGAACACCGTGGCCCAGAACGCCATGTCACCCCAGCACCTGCGGGTCCCCAAGGGCACGACCGTGACCTTCGTCAACCCCGCCGGCAACGCCTTCGCCCACGCCGCCGTCTCGTTCTTCGAGTACGAGTTCGACACCGGCGTCCTGATGCCCGGCCAGTCCTTCACCCACACCTTCGACACCCCGGGCGAGTACTTCTACAACGACGCGATCTTCCCGCAGAACACCGGCAAGATCGTCGTTTACTGAGCGGCCGGCTCCGGAGCCGTGGCACAGTCCTCGGTATGGCGTTGGATGATCTGCCGGACTGGTTGCCGGGCTGGTGTCTGGACCAGCTGGGCTCCGAACCCGCCGACGTGCTGTTCCAGCTGCGGCAGACGTCGGCGGTGTTCGGTCTCCGGCTGGCCGACGGCAGGGACGTCGCGGTCAAGACCCGCGCCGATGACGGCCGGGCCGCGTCGTGTGTCGCGGCGCAGGCTCGGCTGGTCGAGCGCGGGTTTCCCTGTGCCCGGCCGCTCACGCCGGCGGTCGGCGTCGGCGCGCTGGCCGTGCACGCCGAGGAGTTCCGCCCCGGCGGGGAGGTGCTGCACGGGGACTCGCCGGACGTGGCCGTGCGTTACGCGGAGGTGTTCGCCCGGCTGATGGCCGAGCTGACCGGCGTGACCGTCGCGCCGCCGCTGCCGAACCCGCGCTGGGTGCGCTGGGACCACGCGGATGGCGGGGTGTGGCCGGCCATCGCGTTCCTCGATGAGCGGGATCAGAGCGCGGTGCCCGCGTACGTCGTCGACACGGCCGACCGGGCACGCAGGCGGATGCTGGCCGCCGGCCTGCCGTGCGTGCTGGGCCACGCCGACTTCGAGGCGCAGAACCTCCGATGGCACGGCCGGGAGATATGGGCGGTGCACGACTGGGACAGCCTGGCCTGGCAACCGGAGGCGGCGCTGGCAGGCGCGGCGAGTGGCGCGTTCGCCAGCGCCGGGCCGCCCACGCTGGCGCCGATCGAGAGCTCCGAGGCGTTCCTGACGGCCTATCAGGACGCTCGGGGGCGCGCGTTCACGGCCGAGGAGCAGGAGGTCGCGTGGGCGGCCGGCTTGTGGCCGGCCGCCCACAACGCCCGATGGGAAGCGCTCCACGGCGACGCCCCGGTGTCCGGCGACGCGCTCAGGGCACAGGCGACCGAACGCCTCCGCCGAGCGAACGCCTGACCCGGCAGGGCTCGCCGCCGCGTTCAGAGCCAGGTCGGCAGGACGGACGGCGGGATCGGCCCCTTGTTGCGCCGGCCCTGACCGGTCTCCTCCCAGGCGTGCGCCAGGATCCCCACGGACCTGCTGAGCACGAACAGCCCGCGCGCCAGCGGGGCGGGAAAGCCCAGCTCGGCGTAGACCACGGCGGTCGCGCCGTCGATGTTCATCGGCACCGGCGCGATCAGCCGCTCCACCTCCAGCGCGGCCCGCAGATACGCGCCGGTCACCACCCCGGCCGCGACCGCCTCCGACACCAGGCCGAGCAGCGGATCGCGGCGCGGGTCGCGCCGGTGGAAGCGGTGACCGAAACCGGGCAGGTACTTGTCGGTGGCGCGCCACCGGGCGACCACGGCGGCCGGATCCCCGTCCGCCACCACCTCCTCCAGCAGCCCGACGCACTGCTCACCCGCGCCCCCGTGCACGTCGCCGAGCAGGTTGACGCCGGTGGCGACGGCGTTGTTGAGCCCCACGCCGCAGGTGGCGGCCATCCGGGCGACGGCGATGGACGGCGCGTGCGGCCCGTGGTCGACCGACGAGACGAGCGCCGCCTCCAGCAGCGCCGCCCGGCGCGGGTCGGGCCGTTCGCCGCGCAGCATGAGCCAGATCAGCTCGGCGAAGCCGATCCGCCCGATGAGGTCCTGTACCGGCTCTCCGCGCAACTCGATGAGGTCGGGCTCGACCCGCGACACGGCGGTGGCCCACCAGTCGGCCGCCGCGGACGTCGGCCCGTTCACCGTACGGCCTCGAACTCGGCGTTGTGCTGCCCGAGCAGCGGGGCGGGCCCGCGTGGGCGCAGGGCGACGCCGTCCATGACCACTCCGTTGCCGGTGACGGTGACCGGCCGCTCGCCGGATCCGGGCAGCGGCACCTCGGTCAGGAAGCCGCGGTGGCGTACCTGGTCGAGGGCGAGCGCCTGGGGGACGGTGAGGATGCGCGCGGCGGGCACGCCCGCTCGGGAGAGCAGTTCCTCCCACTCCAGCGCGGTCCTGGCGCGGAGCGCCTTGTTGAGCTCCTGGTTGAGTGCCTGCCGGTGGTTCTTGCGCGCCTCCCGCTCGGCGAAGCGGGGGTCGGCGGCCAGGTCGGGCCGGCCGACGAGCCGGCACAGCGTCTCGAACTGGGCCTGCTGGTTGGCGGCGATGTTGAGCGGCCCGTCGGCGGTCTCGAACGTGCCGGACGGCGCGGCGGTGGCGTTCTGGTCGCCCATCGGCTCCGGCTCGACCCCGCTGACCAGGTAGTTGGAGACGGTCCAGCCCATCGCGGAGATCGACGCCTCCAGCATCGACAGGTCCAGGAAGCAGCCGCGCCCGCTGCGCTGCCGCCCGGCCAGCGCCGCGCAGATCGCCAGGCCCGCCATCAGCCCGCCGAGGGTGTCACAGATGGGGAAGCCGACGCGCAGCGGAGCCGTGTCGGGTGTGCCGGTGACGCTCATCATGCCGGACAGCCCCTGGATGATCTGGTCGTAGGCGGGGGCGCCGCTCATCGGGCCGCTCTGCCCGAAGCCGGTGATCGCGCAGTAGACCAGGCCGGGGTTGAGCTCGCGCAGGCGCTCCCAGCCGTAGCCGAGCCTGGCCATCACCCCGGCCCGGAAGTTCTCCAGCAGGACGTCGGCCTCGGCGAGCATCGTCTCGAAGGCGGCCCGCCCCGCCGGGCTCTTCAGGTCGAGCTCGACCGACTTCTTGCCCGCGTTCTGGGCCAGGAAGGAGGCGCCCATCCGCTCGCGGTTGAGCTCGGGGTCCGGCCCCAGCCGCCGGGCGAGGTCCCCGGCGCCGGGCAACTCGACCTTGACCACCTCGGCGCCGAACAGCATCAGTTGATAGCTGCAGTACGGGCCCGCCAGAACGTTGGTCAGGTCCACGACCTTGACGCCGTCCAGTGGCAACTGCTGACGATGCATTCACGCTCCATAGAAGTCAGGTCAGAGGGTGGTCGAACCCGCGCTCCGACATTCGCTTGGCCGCCTCGCGCAGATCAGCGGTGAACTCCTCGACCCGGTCCTCGGTGAAGCGGACCGTCGGCCCGCTCAGCGTCAGCGCCGCCACGATCGCCCCCGAGCCCCCCACGACCGGGACGGCGACCGCCGACAGGCCGGGCTCCCGTTCGCCGTGGCTGACCGTGAAGCCGTCGCGGGCGGCCTGGTCGATCCACTCCCGCAGGGTCGTCAGATGGGCCTCCCCGTACGGGGAGGAGCGGGCCACCCTGGCGAGCAGCCGCTCCGGCGCGTCCCTGAGCAGGATCTTGGACGAGGCGCCGGCCCACAGGGGCAGCTCGTCGCCGACCCGCACCACGTGGCGCAGCGGCTGCGGGCTCTCCTGCTGGGCGATGCAGATGCGGTGGGTGTCGCGCAGCACGTAGAGGTTGACGGTCTCGCGGTGCCGGGCGCTCAGCTCGCGCATGAGCTGCACGGTCTCCGGCGGCAGCTCCCACGCCGAGCGGGCCAGGTGCGCCCAGCGCCACAGCGCGGGCCCCGCCGCGTAGCCCTTCGGCGTGGCCCACAGCAGCCCCATGTGTTCCAGGGTCTGCAGCAGGCGCAGGGCCGTGGTCTTGGCCAGCCCTGTCTCGTCGACGACTTCGCGGATGGTCAGCGTCCGCCGGTTCTCGGTGAGCAGCGAGAGGATGTCGAACGCGCGCTGAACGCTGCGTACGCCCCCGCTCTCCCCCGGCCCCGACCCCGCAGAAATGTTCGAAGGCACGGATCCTCACTAGTGGGTTGAAGGTGAATCTGCGCTCACCCTCTCACGTGGTCCGTACGCTAACACCCAGTCCGCTTGGCGGTCCAGAAGCTCCATCCAGCGGTTCACGTGACCCTCTTGCCAGAACCTTCGCCGTGCTCTTACCGTGAGGCAATCCACAGTGCGGAGTTAAAGAACCACTGCGCGGATCAATGGGAGTCCTCAGCCATGAACACCATCAACGAAGCCGGGTGCTTTGTCGCCGGGGAGTGGTTGACCGGCGGCGAACACGCCGAACGCGTCGGCCCCTATTCACGGCAGGTCGTCAGCCGGGCCCGGACCGCCCAGGCCGGCGACCTCACCGCGGCCCTGGCCTACGCCCGGCAGGCGGCGAGACAGGTCGCGCGGTTGGCGCCCGCCACGCGGGCCGACATCTTGGAACGTGCCGCCGCGTCCGTCACCGCGCAGGGCGAGCGACTGGCCGGCCTGCTGGCCGTGGAGCTGGGCAAACCGCTCAAGGACGGGCGCGGCGAGATCTTACGTGTCGCCGACACCCTGTCCGTCGCCGCGGCCGAGGCGCGGATGATCGGCGGCGAGGTGCTGCCGGTGGCGGGCTGGGGCCGCGGGGTGGGGAACACCGCGATCACGCAGCGCGCCCCGGCCGGCCCGGTGCTGGCGATCACCCCCTTCAACGCCCCGGCCAACCTGCTGGCCCACAAGCTCGCCGCGTCCTTCGCGGCCGGGAACACCACGATCGCCAAGCCGCCGCCGCAGGCTCCCGCGGTCTCGACCGCCCTGGTGGAGATCCTCCTGGAGGCGGGGATGCCGGTGGAGGCGGTGCAGATCCTGCACGGCGGCGGTGACGTGGGCGCGCGGCTGTGCGCCGCCCCGGAGATCGCCGTCGTCAGCTTCACCGGCGGCGTCACGGCCGGGCACGCCGTCGCCCACGCCGCCGGCCCGAAGCGGGTCATGCTCGAACTCGGCGGCAACGCCGCCACCATCGTCTGCGAGGACGCCGACATCGCGGAGGCTGCGCGGGTGTGCGCGCGCACCGGCTACAGCAACTCGGGCCAGAGCTGCATCTCCGTGCAACGCGTCTACGTGCACCGCAGCCGGTTCGAGGAGTTCGCCGAGGCGCTGACGGCCGAGGTCAAGGGCCTGGCCGTGGGCGACCCCCTGGACCCGGCCACCGACGTGGGCTCCATGGTGGACGACGACGCGGCCGAGCGGGTGGTCCGCTGGACCGCCGAGGCCGCCGGCCAGGGCGCCCGGGTGACGGCCGGCGGCACGCGCGAGGGCGCGGTGATGGCGCCGACCGTCGTCGTCGGCCCGCCCGCCGAGGCCAGGGTGGTGCGGGAGGAGGTGTTCGGCGCGCTGGTGGCCGTGCTCCCCTACGACGGCTTCGAGGAGGTCGTCGAGGAGTGCAACCGCAGTCCGTACGGGCTGCAGGCCGGGCTGTTCACCCACGACGTGCGCCGCATCGTCACCGCCTGGCGCGAGCTGGAGGTCGGCGGCCTGGTCGTCAACGGCTCGTCCAACTTCCGCCTCGACCACGTCCCGTTCGGCGGCGTGAAGGACTCCGGCATCGGCCGCGAGTCGCCGCGCTGGATGATCGAGGACTTCACCGTGACCAAGACCCTCCTGCTCAAGGGCCTGACAATTTGGGGAGACCAGTGACCACCACGGCCGCCCGCGCCCTCGTCGCCCAGCTCGAAGAGCTCGGCGTCGAGTACGTCTTCGGCACCTGCGGGCACACCAACATCGCCGTCCTGGACGCGCTGGCCGACAGCCCGATCCGCTTCGTCATCGCCCGCCACGAGCAGGCGGCGGCGCACGCCGCCGACGGCTACGCCCGCGCCTCCGGCAGGCCGGGTGTGCTGCTGGTGCACGTGGGCCCCGGGCTGACCAACGCGGCGACCGGCGTCATGACGGCCGCGCTGGACTCCGTGCCGCTGGTGGTGATCTCCGGCGACATCCCGTCCTACTACCACGGCCGGCACCCGCACCAGGAGATCAACCTGCACGCCGACGCCGATCAGGCGAGCGTGTTCCGGCCGTTCGTCAAGCGGGCCTGGAACGTGCACCGGGCCCAGGATCTCGGCCGCTTCGTCGAGCGCGCGTTCTGGACCGCCACCACGGGCCGGCCGGGGGCGGTGCTGGTCAACGTGCCGATGGACGTCTTCTCCCGGCCCGCCGCGCCGCACCCGCCGATCAGCAGGACGGCCCCGCCCGGGCTGCCGGAGGAGACCGCGCGGCTGATCGCCTCCCGCCTCGCCGGCGCCGAGCGCCCGCTGATCTACGTGGGCGGCGGCCTGCGCGAGGACCCCGAGCCCCTGATCCGGCTGGCCGAGCACCTCGACATCCCGATCGTGCACTCGCTCATGGCCAAGGGCACCGTTCCCGACGCGCATCCGCTGGTCCTCGGGATGCCGGGCTTCTGGGGGCTTGAGCTCACCAACGCCTGCGCCCGCGAGGCGGACGTGGTGCTGGCCCTCGCCACCCGCTTCGCCGAGACCGACGCCAGCTCCTGGGACCCCCGCTTCACCTGGGACTTCTCGCACAGCACGCTGATCCAGATCGACATCGACCCGGCCGAGATCGGCCGCAACTACCCGGCGGAGATCGGCGCCGTCGCCGACGTGCGGCTCGCGGTCACCGCGATCGCGGACGCCGTCGCGGCCCACCCCGCCCGCTCCCGGGACGAGGTGCGCAAGCAGATCGCCGGCGCGCGCTCGGAGCTGTACGCGGCCAGCCGGGAGCGCGGCCTGAGCGACGACTTCCCCCTGCGCCCCGAGCGCATCCTGAAGGACCTGCGGGACACGCTGCCGCCGGACGCGGTCCTGGTCACCGACGTGGGCTGGAACAAGAACGGCGTCGCCCAGTGCTACGAGCTGCCCGCCGAGGGCCGCTTCATCACGCCCGGAGGCGCCTCCACGATGGGCTTCGGCCCGGCCGCCGCGGTCGGCGTGCAGCTCGCCGAGCCGGGCAGGACCGTGATCGCGCTGATCGGCGACGGCGGCATGAGCGCGCAGCTTCCCGCCGTGCCGCTGGCGGTCGAGCAGGGCGCCCCGGTCGTGTTCGTGGTGATGAACAACCGCTCGCACGGCACGATCTCGGACCTGCAGTCGGCGCACTTCGGCCGCAGCCACGGCTGCGACTTCACCGACCCCGCCGGGCGGTCCTACAGCCCCGACTTCGCCGCGCTCGCGCGGGCGTGCGGCGCCGACGGCCACACCGTCGCCGCCCCTTCCGACCTCGGCCGGGCGCTGCGCGAGGCCGTCGCGAACCGGCGGCCCGCCGTCATCGACGTGCCGATGGTCAACGAGCCGGTGCCCACGCCGGGGCACTGGAACATCAAGGACATCTATCAGGGCCACTTCGCCGACTGAGCGGCCTGACCAGGCTGCCCGCCCTCCGGGCCGGAACCGTTGCGCTTTCGAGATTCCCTCAGCGTTTCCCGTCGCCTATAACGAACGTACTAGTCCGTGAATTAGTCCTCACCCACCCCCCTAGAGGTGAACCGTGCGTTTCACGAGATTCCCCATCGCAGCCGCGGCACTGATAGCCCTCGCCGCGTGCGCCCCGCCCGGCCAGTCCACCGACTCGGGAGCCACCGCCACCGGCCCCATCAAGATCGCCAACGTCAACGCCCAGAGCGGCCAGCTCAGCTCGCTCGGCCAGTGGGAGCACAAGGGCGTCAAGCTCGCCGTCGACGAGGCCAACAAGGCCGGCGGCGTGAACGGCCGGCAGATCCAGCTCGACCTGTTCGACAGCCAGGGCGACCCCACCGTCGGCACCAACGTGGCCAGGAAGATCGCCGCCGAGGGCTACATCGCCATGCTCGGCACCGCCGAGAGCGCGGTCACCCTCGCCATGGCGCCGATACTCAAGGACGCCAAGATCCCCAACATCACCTCGGGCCAGTCGCCCAAGCTGGCCGAGCTGAAGAGCCCCTTCCTCTTCCTCAACGCTCCCACCAGCGTCACCTTCGACGAGACGCTCGCCAAGTACCTGGTGGACGAGAAGGGCCACAAGAAGATCGCGCTGATCAGCAACAACGGCGCGTACGGGGCGGGCGAGCACGACGCCTTCCTGAGCTCGCTCAAGACCAGGAACGTCACCCCCGTCGCCGACGAGGTGGTCACCCCCGACCAGAAGGACTTCAACGCCAACCTGGCCAAGATCCGCGAGCAGAGCCCCGACGTGCTGTTCATCGGCGCCGAAGAGGTCCAGTCGGGGCTGATCGCCAAGCAGGCCCGCGAGCTCGGCATCAAGGCCGTCTTCGCCGGCGGCGCCCCCGTGGGCACCGACGTGTACGCCACCACCGCCGGCCTCGGCAACGCCGAGGGCACCATCGTCAGCTCCCCCTACCTGAGCAACGAGGCCACCCCGGAGATCAAGGAGTTCGCCGCCAAGTACAAGGCCGCCTACAACGAGGACGCCCGCATGCACGTCGCCAAGGCCTACGACGGCGCGTCCATCCTCGTCGAGGCGCTCAAGCAGACGAACGGCGAGGGCGGCCAGAAGCTCGCCGACGCCATCCGCGGCGTCAAGCGCGCCGGGCTGCTCGGTGACTACACCTACGACGCCAACGGCGTCGGCATCCACGCCACCAAGATCGGCCTGGTCAAGGACGGCAAGGTCGTGCCCGAGGCCGCGAGCTGACGTGCAGGTCTTCCTTCAGACCCTGATCGGCGGGGTCACGTTCGGAGCGGTGTACGCGCTGGTGGCGATGGGCTTCTCGATCGTCTACCGGACGATGGGGCTGGTCAACTTCGCCCACGGCAGCGTCGTCATGATCGGCGCCTACGCCGCCTCCACCTTCTACCTGGCCACGCGGCTCCCCTTCGCCGTCGCGATCGTGGTCGCCATCGCGGTGACGGCGCTGATCGGCCTGGTCATCGAGCGGTTCCTGCGCCCGCTGGAGAACAAGGACTTCACGCTGATGCTGATCGGCACGATCGGCTTCGGCGCCGTCCTGGAGGCGGGCGCGGTGCTGATCTGGGGTGCCACCGGGCACGCGGTGCCGTCCCCGGTCGCGACGGGGCCGATCGACGTGGCCGGCATCCGCATCCCCACCTACAGCCTGCTGGTGATCGCGGTCGCCGCGGCCGCGACCGGCCTGCTGGCGCTGTTCCTGCAGCGCACCAAGCGGGGCGCGGCCATGCAGGCGGTCGCCATGGACCACCAGGCCGCGACCGCGGTCGGCATCCACGTGGGCCGCAGCAACGCCATGGCCTTCGCCATCGGCGCGGGCCTCGCCGCGCTGGCCGGCAGCCTGATCGGGCCCATGCTGTACGTCAACCCGACCATGGGCGGCACCCTCGGCATCAAGGGCTTCGCCGCCGCCATGCTCGGCGGCTTCGGCAGCATGCCCGGCGCGATCGTCGGCGGCCTCGCCTTCGGCCTGCTCGACTCCTTCGCCGCCGGCAACTTCCAGGAGTACAGCGAGCTGGTCACGTTCCTGGTGTTCGCCGTGGTGGTCATGATCCGCCCGACCGGCATCTTCGGGGAGGCAACGGTGAACCGGGCATGAAGCGCTGGCTAGGGCTCGTCCCGCTGATCGCGGCGGCCTGGTTGCTGCCGTACACCCTGGGCGGTTACGCCATCCACGTCGCCGACGTCGCGATCATCTTCGCCGTCCTGGCCGTCGGGCTCGGGCTGACCATGGGCGTGGCCGGGCAGATCAACCTGGCCCAGGTCGCGTTCTTCGGGGTGGGCGCGTACGCGGTGGCGATCCTCACCACCGAGGCCGGCCTCGGCTTCTGGACCGCCGCCGTGCTGGCCGTCCTCATCGCCGTGGTGTTCGGCGTGCTGACCGGCATCCCGGCGCTGCGCATGCAGTCGCACTACCTCGGCATCGTCACGCTCGGGCTGGCGCTGGCGTTCACCAACTGGGTCACCAACTCCACGATTGCGGGGCGCGCCGAGGGCATCAGCGACATCCCGGTGCCGCCGATGTTCGGCATCGACCTGTCCAGCGGCTACCTGTTCTACTACGTCGAGCTGGTCGTCTTCGCGGTCGCGCTGGCCTTCGCGCTGTTCGTCACGCACTCCCCGCTCGGCCGCCGCCTGCGCGCCATGCGCGACGACGACCTCGCGGCGGGCGCGCTCGGGGCGGAGATCCCGCTGCTGCGCATGACGGCGTTCGTGCTGTCCGGCCTGTACGGCGGCCTGGCCGGCGTCCTGTACGCCGGGCTGATCCGGTTCGTCGCGCCCGAGTCGTTCAACATCGCCAACATGTTCCTGCTGCTGGCCATGGTGATCATCGGCGGGCGGAGCAGCATCCTCGGCTGCGTCGTCGGCGCGGTCGCGCTGTCGCTGGTCAGGGAGGCGCTGCTGGACGCGTCCGGCTACGCGCAGCTCGGCTACGGCCTGGTGGTCGTGCTGGTGGTGGTGTTCGCGCCCAAGGGGCTGGCCGGGCTGCCGGGGCAGCTCCGGTCCCTGCTGCGCCGGCGGACCGGCGGCTCGCGGGCCCAGCTCGGCGCGTTCCGGCCGTACGACCCCGCGCCCGCCCCCTCCGGGGAGAGCGCTCTTGAGGTCCGGGAGGTGACCAAGCGGTTCAAGGGCCTGGTGGCGCTCGACAAGGTGTCGCTCAGCGTCCCCACGGGGCAGATCCGCGGCATCGTCGGGCCGAACGGCTCCGGCAAGACGACGTTGTTCAACGTGATCAGCGGCTTCTACGACGCCACGGAAGGGTCGGTGGAGCTCGGCGGGCGAGCGGCGACCGGGCTGGCGCCGTACCGGCTGTCGCTGCGCGGCGTGGCCCGCACGTTCCAGAACCTGCGCCTGTTCGAGGACCTCAGCGTGCGCGAGAACCTGCTGCTGGCGCTGGACCGCACCCGTACGAGCTGGATCTGGCGCTACGCGGTCCTGCCCTGGCAGGTGCTGGGCTACGAGCGCACGCTGCACCGGCGGACCGCGGAGCTGGTCGACCGCTTCGGGCTCGCCGAGGTCGCCGACGCCGAGCCGCGCTCGCTGCCCTACGGCATCCAGCGCCGCATCGAGCTGGCCAGGGCCATGGCCATGTCCCCCAGCCTGCTGCTGCTCGACGAGCCCGCCGCCGGGCTCAACGGCGAGGAGGTGCGCCAGCTCGCCGACATCGTCCGCTCCATCAGGGACTCCGGCGTCACCGTGATCATCATCGAGCACAACATGGGCCTCGTCATGTCGCTGTGCGACCAGGTCACCGTGCTGTCCAGCGGCAGGGTGATCGCCGACGGCCCGCCGGCCGAGGTCGCCGTGCACCCGGACGTCGTCGCCGCCTACCTCGGCGACTCGATGGCCGCGCCGACCGAGGAGACCGCAGAAGCCGCCGTCGAGGAGGCGACCCGATGACATCCGCTGGGAGCACGCTCACCGTCGAGGGGCTGTCCGTGCACTACGGCGGCGTGCGCGCCGCCCACGACGTCTCCTTCACCGTCGAGCCCGGCCAGTCGCTCGGCATCATCGGCGCGAACGGCGCCGGCAAGTCCTCCACCCTGAAAGCGATCATGGGGCTGGCGCCCCGGCAGGCCGAGGCCATCCGGTTCGGCGCGCACGACCTGCTGCGGGCGCCCGCGCACACGCTGGTCAGGCACGGCATCGGTTACGTCCCCGAGGGCAGGCACGTCTTCCCCGGGCTCACGGTGGAGAAGAACCTGCTGCTCGGCGCGTACACGAGCAGCTGGAAGCACACCCCGATCGATGAGGTGTACGAGCTCTTCCCGGTCCTCGCCGAGATGCGCGGCCGGCTGGCCGGCGCGCTGTCCGGCGGCCAGCAGCAGATGCTCGCGGTGGGCCGGGCCATGATGTGCCGGCCCAAGGTGATGCTGCTGGACGAGCCCTCGATGGGCCTGTCGCCCAAGCTCGTCGGCGACATCGCCGCCGCGCTGAAGAAGCTCAACGCCGACGGCCTGGCCATCCTGCTCGTGGAGCAGAACGCCAAGCTCACCTTCGACGTCACCACCACCTGCCTGGTCATGGAGAACGGCGAGATCGCCGCCAGCGGCGCCTCGGCGGAGCTGAGCGACGACCCCCGGGTCCGGCGCATCTATCTCGGTCTGTAGAACGTGAGGAGAGGGTCATGGTCCGTCGCAGAGAGTTGCTCGCGGGCGCCGTAGCCGCGGCCGCACTCGCGGGAGCGGGGCAGCCGCCCGCCGCCGCGGCCGTCCGGCGCTCCGACCGCGATTTCCCCAAGGTCGGCGGCAACCTGGCCAACCACAACCACAGCGCCCTGCGCCGGCTGCACCCGGGCAACGTCAGGCGGCTGCGCGGGGCTTGGGTGAACAACATCGAGGGCGGTCTCATGGCGGGCAACAGCCAGAGCACGGCCGTGGCGGTGGACGGCGTGCTGTTCGTCGAGTCGGCGCTGGGCAACGTGGTCGCCGTGGACGGCCGTACCGGCGCCACGATCTGGAAGTACGAGCAGACGCGCGGCGCGGTCACCCGGCGCGGGGTGGCGGTCGGCGCGGGCAAGGTCTTCACCTGCGCCAACGACAACTGGCTGATCGCCCTCGACCAGCGCACCGGCCAGGTGGTGTGGGAGCGGCAGCACCACGGGTACGGCAACCTGGAGAAGGTCGCGGTCACCTACCACGACGGCCTGCTCCACTGCGGCACCAACGACGGCCCGAGGGGCGCCGCCCTCGCCTTCGACGCCGCCACCGGCGACCTGGTGTGGCACTTCTGGGGCACGGCCGAGCCCGGCACCGTCGGCGGCGGCACCTGGGAGGGCGAGTCGTGGCGGGAGGGCGGCGCGACGCCGTGGATGCACTGCGCCATCGACCCCGACCTGCGCCTGGTCTACTGGACGTTCGGCAACGCCAGAGGCGGCAGGTCCTCGCAGGACGGCTCCGAGCGCGGCGGCCAGAACCTGTTCGCCAACTCGATCGTGGCCCTGGACCTGAGGACCGGCGCCTACCGCTGGCACTTCCAGTCGGTCCACCACGACATCTGGGACATGGACAACGTGATGGCGCCGGTCCTGGTGGACGCCCGCGTCCACGGCCGCCTCCGCAAGCTGGTCGTGTACGGCAGCAAGACCGGCATGTACTACATCCTCGACCGCGCCGACGGCTCCGCGCCGCTCGGCATCGACGAGGTGCCGGTGCCGCAGGAGCCCCGGCAGAAGACCTGGCCGACGCAGCCCTTCCCGCGCCAGGGCGGCTGGACCGAGCTGACGCCGGTGCGGCAGCCGCTCGGCACCGAGGTGCCCGGCCTGCCGCACCGCGCCGTGCCGAACTACCGGATCGGGCCGCTCTACACGCCGCACTGGGACGAGCCGATCCTGACGATCCCCGGCCACGGCGGCGGGGCCGACTGGAGCGCCCATTCCTACAGCGCGAGCACCCGCCTGGTCTACACGGGCTTCGGCTACGTGGCGGCCGCCCACTCGCTGACCGAGGCGTCCAACGGGCTGCGCCCGCCGGGCGAGTACATGACGGGCGGCGTCGTGGCCGTGGACCCCTCGACGAACCGGGTGCGCTGGAGGAAGAACCTGCCGTACTCGATGGCGCACGGCAACGGCGTCCTCACCACGGCCTCCGACCTGCTGTTCATCGGCCAGCCCGACGGCAACCTGCTCTGCCTGGACGCCCGCGACGGCCGCGAGCTGTGGCGCTGGCAGACCGGGGCCGGGGTCAGCAGCGCCCCCATCGCCTACGAGATCGACGGCGAGCAGTACGTCGCCGTCTACGCCGGCGGCACGAGCATCCCGTACGGGAACTCCGCGCCGCGCGGCGACCACCTGTGGGCCTTCAAGCTGGGCGGGGGCGCGCCCCCCGCGCCCACCCCGCCGCCTCCCGTGGTGCGGCGGCCGGTCTCCGGCGGCCCGGTGGACGGCGGCGTCGTGAACAACACCGTGGTCCTGGCCCGCGTGTACGCGGGCGGCCAGGTGGGCGCCGTCGAGTCCACGGCCGTCAACGCCATGGCCCCCACCCATCTGCGGGTGCCGGCCGGGACGACGGTCACCTTCGTCAACCCCGCCGACAACGTGCACGTCCACGGGGCCACGCAGTTCTTCGAGGGGCTGTTCGACGTCAGGCTCAAGCCGGGCGAGTCCTTCCAGTACACCTTCACCAAGCCCGGCGAGTATTTCTTCAACGACTCCCACAGCCCGAGGCCCACCGGCAAGATCGAGGTCACGCCCTGATCGATCAGGCGCCCGCGCCCCGCAGATAGGCCACGACCGCGTCCCCCACCATCCGGCGCAGCCGTTCGCGGTGCGCCGGGGCGGTCATGTCCCGCCCGAACAGCGCCCCGAAGGTGTGCTGGTTGGCCACCCGGAAGAAGCAGTACGAGCTGATCAGCATGTGCACGTCGATGGCGTCGGCCTCGGTGACGAAGTCGCCGCTCGCCGTGCCCGCGTCGAGGATCGCCTCGATGAGATCGAGCACGGGCGTGCCCAGGTTGGCCAGCGCCTGCGACTTGCGGATGTGCTCGGCCTGGTGGATGTTCTCGATCGTGACCAGCTTGATGAAGTCGCGGTGCGCGTCGTGGTGGTCGAAGGTCAGCTCGGCCAGGGTGCGGATGGCCTCCACCGGCGCCAGGTGCCCGACCTCGATCGCCTGCTCCACCTTGCGCACCTCGGCGTAGGCCTTCTCCAGCACCGCGATGAAGAGGCGTTCCTTGCTGCCGAAGTAGTAGTAGATCATGCGCTTGGTCGTGCGCATGCGGGCCGCGATCTCGTCCACCCGCGCTCCCGCGTAACCGTGGCGGGCGAACTCCTGCTGAGCGACCTCCAGGATCTCCGACTTGGTGCGGTCGGGATCCCGCTGGCGTTCAGGGGCTGCGGGTTGACTGGTCACCGGCTCATCCTAGGCACATCTTCCGCCTCAGACGGAGACGAGATCGGTCAGGTGGGCGAGCATCCGCTCGGTGTCCGGTTCCCGGCCGGTGAACAGCCGGAACGCGTGCACGGCCTGGAAGACGACCATGCCGCCGCCGTCCAGCGTCCGGCAGCCGAGCGCCCGCGCCTGTTCGAGCAGCTCCGTCTTCAGCGGCCGGTACACGATGTCGGCCACCCACAACGCGGGACGCAGCAGCTCGGCGGGCAACGGCATCCCGGGATGGTGGGCCATGCCGGTGGGGGTGGCGTGCACCAGGCCATCTGCCTCCGCCAGTAGCTCCGGTAGCTGGACGGCGTCCGCGGGGCGGGCCCGTCCCGCGCCGAAGCGGGCGGCCAGCTCGCCGGCGAGCGCGGTGGCCCGCGCCGGGTCGGCGTCGACCAGGGTGATGCGATCGGCGCCCAGGGTGAGCAGCGCGTGCGCGACCGCGGCCCCCGCTCCTCCCGCGCCGAGCTGGACGACGTGGTGGGCGGGCGCGTCGGGCAGGCCGCGGGCGAAGGACTCGGCGAAGCCCGTCCAGTCCGTGTTGTGGCCGATGGCCCGATCGCCGTCGAACACCACGGTGTTCACCGCGCCGAGCATGCGGGCGTCCGGCGACAGCTCGTCCAGGAACGGGATGATGTCCTGCTTGCAGGGGTGCGTGACGTTGAGCCCGTCGTAGCCGAACCTGTGTGCCGTGCGGACCAGCTCCCCCAGGTGGGCGCCCACGCGGTCGATGTCGAGCAGCCGGTAGACGTAGTGCAGCCCGTGGTGCGCGGCCTCCTGCTCGTGCAGTTGCGGGCTCAACGAGGGACCGATGCCCGAGCCGATCAGTCCGACCAGGTATGACTCCATCACGTCTCCCTTGAGGCCCGTTGACAGACCCTCCTAATGTACGTACTAGTGAGTTACCTGACCAGCGGTCTATGCCGCCTCGGTGGGGCCGGTACGCCGGACGGCCGCGTCGAGATGGCGGCGCGCCGCGGTGATCGCGAGGCGGGCGTGCTCCTTCGCGCCCACCTGGGCCACGAGGGTGGCCCGGGGGATCTCCAGGGCGTACGGGATTCCCGGCGGCAGGGCGCCGAGGATCCCGTGCACGTCGAGGCCGCCCTCGCCGGGGAACAGGCGCTCGAAGCGAGCGGCGTGGACGATCTCCTCCTGCGTGGGCGGCGCCTCGGCCGGCGCATCGCAGACGTGGGCGAAGTGGAACCACTCCGGCGGCAGGTCACGCAGCTCGGCCAGGCTGGAGCCGGAGCGGGCGAAGTGGATCAGGTCGACGAGGATGCCCGCATTGGGCTGGCGGGCGGCACGCAGGACGCGGACGGCCTCGGCGAGGTCGCCGGTCTGGGTCCACGACGGGAATTCCAGATCGACGGTGAGGCCGAGCGGCCTGGCCAGCTCGCACAGCCGGGCGTACCGGTCGGCCTTGCGGGCGAAGTCCGGGTCGGGAAGCTGCGTGATCACGTGGCGGGCGCCGAGCTCGGCTCCCGCCTCCAGGAAGCGCACGAACTCCGCGGGATCGGCCTCGGGCGGGATCCGGGCGAGCTCGATGTCGAGCACCTGGATTCCGGTGGCCGCGAGCCGGACCTTGGTCGCCCGCATCAGCGCGGGGTCGGTGGCGAGGGGGTGGTGCGGCTCGTGCGGGGTGACCTTGGTCATGCGCAGGCCCACGTACCGGTAGCCGGCGTCGGCGGCGGCGCTCACCAGCTCGGGGGGAGACAGGCTCAACGCGGTCAGATGCGCCAGGGAGTAGTCGTGCGCGTGGTCGCCGCCGGCGAGGGCGGGCGGCCGTTTCAACGTGGTCAGCCGTCGCCTGCGGTGCGCGGCCATGCGCACCGCCGCGCTGTTCGGGGCGCCGTAGCCGGAGTAGCCGCCGACCCGCTGGACCACCTCGAAGAAGATCCGCGCGCCGATCATCTCGGTGCAGAAGTGCAGGTACTCGCCGTGCTGATCCCGGTCGTAGAGGATGGAGTGCCGTCTCATCGCCGCGAGCAGCTCCTGTGGCAACGCCAGGCGGGCGTCGAGGTCGTCGTAGTAGTTGTCGGGGATCGTCAGCAGCGGCGCGCCGAGCGCCCGCATCGCCCGCGCCGCGGCGATCGCGTCGTCGGTGGTGAACGCGATGTGCTGCGGGCTCGGCACCGCCGGCGACCAGTCGCCCCGCCGGAGCGGCGCGGTGTTGAGGTTGATCCGTACGTGGTGCTGCGGGTCCGCCGCGGCCCGGCTGTGCATCAGCCCGAACGGCGCGGGCAGCGTGGTGGTCCGCGTCGCCCGCAGGCCGAGCACGGCGTGGTAGAAGAGCGCGGCCTGGTCGAAGTCGTCGACCGATTCGGTGAGCGAGACGTGGTCCGTCCCGGTCAGCAGGCCGTCGGGGCTGGCCTCGCGCCCGGTGGGGGCGAAATCGTCGAGCCAGTTGTCATCCCCGCCCGTACGGCAGAAGAAGACGGCCGTTCCGTCCGGGGCCGCCACGGAGTTGAGCTGCGCCTCCCCTTCCCGGCGGACCCGGGGGAGCACGGGCGCCAGCAGCCGCTCGGCGCGCCGCGCCGACCCGGCCGGGTCGGCGCTCTCCACGGCCAGCGCGCAGACGGCGGCGGTGCCCGCGGCCACTTTCCGTTGCGGCGCGAAGTTCAGCAGCAGCCGGGCCGCGCCCTGCGACCACAGCTGCACCGGCTTGGAACGATGCCGACCGGCATGGGTGAACCCGAGCGCGGTGAGCACCCGCGCCACGACCGGGCCGGAGATCTCGTCCACGGCCAGCTCGGTGAACACGTGACCGCCCAGCCGCGGAGCCGGGGGCAGATCGGCCGGCCGGACGCGCTCACGCACCGTCGCCGGGCCGGCCGCGCCGACCGTCTCCTCCAGGGACAGCAGCGACCGCATCGCGTCCACGGCGACGTGCCGGGGATCGGCCTGCCGGCAGACGTCGTTGAACACCTCGACCGAGAGCGGGCCGTCGTACCCCGTGGCGAGCACGTGCCCGAGGAGCCCGGCCACGTCGAAATCGCCCTGCCCGGGGAACAGCCGGTGGTGCTCGCTCCACTCCCACGCGTCCATGTTCAGCCGTGGCGCGTCGGCGAGCTGCAGGTGGAACACCTTCGCTCCGGGAACGGCCCGGATCGCGGCGGGGTCGTCGCCGCGGGCGAACACGTGGAAGCTGTCGAGGCATAAACCGAGCGCGGGATGGTCGGCGCGCCGGACGATCCGCCAGGCGTGCTCGACGGTGTTCACGTACCGGCCCCAGGCCAGAGCTTCGTAGGCGATGCGCAGGCCACGCCGGGCGGCCCGCTCGGCCAGCGTGCGCAGCTGCTCCGCGGCGAGGTCGTCGTCGTCCACGGCGTGCGCGGCGGTCGTCGAGCAGACCGCCATCGTGGTCGCGCCGAGCTGCTCCAGCACGTCGAACTTGCGCTCCGCCCGGCGAAGATTGGCCTCGAACGCCTCGCGCGGCACCGCCTCGAAGTCATGGAACGGCTGATACAGGTGTATCGCCAGGCCCAGGTGGTCGCACTCCTGCCGGATCCGGCCCGGCGACCAGCTCGACACGATGAGGTCGTCCTCGTAGATCTCGATCCCGCCGAAGCCCGCGGCGGCGGCGGCCGCGAGCTTGTCCTCGAGCGTGCCGGAGAGACAGGCGGTCGCGAGCGCCGGCGAGGGGTTCGCGGGGCGGCGGCCGGCGGCAGGGGCCTTGCCACGATCAGCGGTGAGCATGAGGTCTCACCTTTCTGGATCGATTAACGAACTAGATACTTACTTATATGCCGAGACCGCCGCCGGCGGAAGGGCCGATACGGGCCGGACGCCGGTACCGGCTAGTTCCAGGCGCCGGGCACCTGGTAGGGCACCTTGCCTTCGAGCTGCTCCTGGTCGAGCACCTCGCCCTTCAGCGGCAGCGCGACGGTGACCGGCCGTCCCCAGGTGGAGTAGCGGGTGTCGGCCTCGACGCGGAGCACGGACCCCTTCCAGTGGTGCAGGACTCCCTTGGCCGTGACCCGCTCCACCAGTCCGGCCGGGCTCAGACGGAGGGTGTAGGAGATGGTGCTGACGGGCTTGCTCCGGGAAGAGCCGCGGAAGCGCGAGGCGAAGGAATCAGACACCTCGACCAGCTCGTCGGCCTTGATCGTGCCCTTCACCACCCCGCCCCGCCAGGACGTGCGGCGCGCCAGCGCAGCCTTGAGCGTGGCGGGCTCCAGTACCTCCAGCAACGGATTGCTGGCGGGCAGATCGGTGTGCGGGTAGCGGACCCAGTTCGTGCCCTGTGGCAGTACGTCGGCGAAGCGGGGGCCCGAGACGTAGTCGTCGTGGCCCGACGAGATCACCCTCAGGGGCGTCTCTTCCACGGCGGCGTACTCCGCCAAGCCGAGTTCCTTCAGACCGCTCCTCATCACCTTGCTGTACCGCGCGCGCTGGGACGTATCAGAGGCGATCTCGCCCTGCGGCCCGAACCCCACCATGCCGTCCAGCTTCAAGGTGTAGTACACGCCGTGACCGTGATCCACCTTCGCGGTGTACGCGATGTCCACGCCCTTGCCGCGGATCAGAGCCGCCCGGAGCGCCGTCACCGGGTCGGTCCCGGGCGCTGCCTGCGCAGGGGCGGCGAGGAGCTGCGCCAGACCCGCGATCAGGATGACGCCCACGACGGTTCGCTTCATCACGTTCCCCTGGGATCGGTCGGAGGGACGCAACAATCTTGTGCATACAAGATCAACTGTCAAGCCGATGAGCCCTGCTGGAGCTTCACGTAGCGGTGGGCCGGGACGACAATGGGTCCGGTCTCGCTCGGCGCGAGGTGGTCGAACGGTCCTTCGTCGACCCAGCCGTTCCGCTCGTAGAACCGGCGGGCGCGGGTGTTGCCCGCGACGACCGCCAGCCACGCCCGCCCGTGACCGTTGGCCGCGACGAGGCGTTCGGCCTCGGCGAGCAGCGCGGTCGCCACCTCGCCGCCGCGGTGCTCCCTGGCCACGTAGACCTGCTCCACCTCGTCCTCGGCCACCATCACGAAGCCGGCCACGGCGCCCCCGACGATCGCGACGACCGTGTCCGCGATCCGCTGCTCCGCGCGTTCGCCGAACGATTCCGGGGTCCTGACCGCCGCGAGCGCGTCGGGGACGTTGCCCCGGTGCCCGTCGCCCCAGCCCTCGTGCCAGATCCTGGCGATCTCCTGCGCGTCTTCATGCCTCGCGGGACGCAGCTGCACGCTCCGACTCCTTCACGACTCCGCGGCGGCGGCGCCTGGCTCCACCTGCCACCGGCAGATTATCCCGGAGATCGGCCGGCTCCGATGAGGTGGTGCTTCCCGTTAATGCTAAGGTCAGCGAACATGAAAACCATTCCCATTCGTTGGGGTGTGGCGGCCGCTGTGCTGACCCTGGCCACCGCCTGCGGCAGCGGCAGCGGTACGGCGGCGACCACCGCTTCCCCGGCGACCCGGGTGACGAGTTGCGGACTCCCCCTGACGATCCAGGCCCCGCCGCGGCGGGCGGTGGCCATGGAACAGAACGCGGCAGAGATCATGCTGACCCTGGGGCTGGCCGGCCGCATGACCGGCACGGCGTACCAGACCGACCCGGTGCTCCCCGAACTGGCGCAGTCCTACGCGAAGGTGCCCGTGCTGGCCGAGCAGTACCCGGGCCGCGAGGCGCTGCTGGCCGGCAAGCCCGACTTCGTCTACTCCATGCGCGCCTCGGCCTTCGCCCCCGAGGCCGCCGGGTCGCGCCAGGACCTCGCCAGGCTGGGCGTCCCCGCGTACCTGTCGTCCAACGACTGCGAGGACCGGGCGCTCATCCCCGCCACCGCCGAGTTCGAGGCGATCTTCAAGGAGATCGACGACATCGCCACCGTCTTCGGCGTGCAGGAGCGGGGCCGATCCGTGGTCGCCGACCTGCGCCGGCGGCTGGAGGCGGCCGAGCGCGCGGCGCCGGCGAACCTCGACGCCGACCTCATGTGGTACTACTCCGGCACCAAGACCCCCGCCATCGCCGGTGACACCGGCCTGCCCGGCACGATCACCCGGCTGCTGGGGGCGCGCAACGCGTTCGCCGACGTCCGGCAGCAGTGGCCGGAGGGCAGCTGGGAGGAGATCGCCGCCCGCGACCCCGACGTCATCGTGCTGGCCGACCTGACCCGCGGCGGCGACGGCGACAGCGCCGAGGCCAAGAAGCGCTTCCTCCGCGAGGACCCCGTCGCCTCCAGGCTCACCGCGGTCAGGAACGACCGCTTCATCGTCGTCCCGGGCTCCTCCGTGGACCCGTCCATCCGCGCCGTCACCGCCGTCGAGCAGGTCGGCCGCGGACTGACCAGCCTGTACGCACCCAGCAAGGAGAACTGATGACCGCCCCCGTCCTGACCCCGCGCGACCTGCTGGCCCGCTGGGAGGAGCAGCAGAGCGCGTACGTCGCCCACCGCGAGAACCGCTTCGAGGTCATGCTGGACGTCCTGCGCCTGCACTGCCCCGCCGAGCCGACCGTGCTGGACCTGGCCTGCGGGCCTGGCTCGATCGCTGACCGGGTGCTGGCCCGCGTGCCCGGCTCCCGCGTCGTCGCCGCCGACCACGATCCCGTGCTGGCCCGGCTCGCCGAGACCGTGCTCAGCGAGTACGGCGACCGCGCCACCGTCGTCGACGCCGACCTGGCGGAGCCCGGCTGGAGCCGGCGCTTCGCCGACCGGCGCTTCGACGCCGTCCTGACCTCGACCGCGCTGCACTGGCTGTCCCCGTCCCAGCTGCTCGGCGTCTACACCGAACTGGCCGCGATCCTGCCGCCCGGCGCGGTCCTGCTCAACGCCGACCACCTGCGCTTCGGCCCCGGGCACCCCACCCTCGCCGAGCTCTCGGCCCGCCACGACGAGCAGGTGCAGCAGGCCGCCTTCACCGCCGGAACCCCCACCTGGGACGCCTGGTGGACCCTGGCCGGGCAGCTGCCCGACCTCGCCGAGCGGGTCCCCGAGCGCGAGCGGCGCTTCGCCGATCGCCCGCCCCAGCCGCTCGCCCCGCTGCCCTTCCACCTCGCCGCCCTGCGCACGGCCGGCTTCACCGAGGTGGGCACCGTCTGGCAGTACCTCGACGACTACGTCGTCTTCGCCAGGCGATGAGGACGGCATCCGCGATCAGCGCCGGCCTGCTGCTCCTGCTGCTGTCCATCGCGGCCGCCTCCGTGGTGGGGGCGGCCGGGCTGTCCCCCGCCGACGTCCTGCGGACGGTCGCGGCCCATGCCGGCCTGCCGGTACGGCCGCTCGCGCCGCTGGACGACGGCATCATCTGGGAGCTGCGCCTGCCGCGGGTCCTGCTGGCGGCGCTGGTCGGGGCCGGCCTGTCGGTGTGCGGGGCCGTGCTGCAGGCGCTGACCCGCAATCCGCTGGCGGACCCGTACCTGCTGGGCATCTCCTCCGGCGCCTCCACCGGGGCGGTGGCCGTACTGGTCCTGGGGCTGGGCACCGGCGCCGCGGCGCTGTCGGCGGGCGCCTTCGGCGGCAGCGCGCTCGCCTTCTGCTGCGTGCTGGCCATGATCGGCCGGCGGTTCGGCAGCACGGTCCGCGTCGTGCTGGCCGGGGTCGTGGTCTCCCAGCTGTTCAGCGCCCTGACCAGCCTGACCGTGATCTGGGCGGCGGACGCGCAGAGCACCCGCGGGGTCACCTTCTGGCTGCTGGGCTCGCTTGCCTCGGCGAGCTGGGCGAGCGTGGCCCTGTGCGCCGTGGTCGCGGCGGCGGGCATGACGGCCTGCTGGGCGGCCTCGTCGGCGCTGGACGCGTTCGCCTTCGGCCGCGAGGCCGCCGCGTCGCTGGGCATCGCGCCGGCCAGGACGGAGCTGATCCTGTTCACGGTCACCGCGCTCACCACGGCGGTGCTGGTCGCGGCGAGCGGCGCGATCGGCTTCGTCGGCCTGATCGTCCCGCACGCCGTACGCGCCCTGACCGGGGGCCGGCACCGCGCGCTGCTTCCCGCCTGCGCCCTGTACGGCGGCGTGTTCCTGCTGGCCGCCGACACCGTCGCCCGCACCGCCTTCGCCCCCCGTGAGATCCCCGTCGGCGTGCTGACGGCGCTGATCGGCGTGCCCGCCTTCGCGCTCGTCATGCGGCGGAGAAAGGAGACACCGGCGTGAGCCTGCGCACCCACGACGTCAGGTGGACGGCCCAGGGCCGGCCGATCGTCGACGGGATCACCGTCGCGTTCACCCCGGGCGGCCTGACCGGGCTGCTCGGCCCGAACGGCTCCGGCAAGTCCACCTTCCTGCGGCTGCTCGCCGGGCTGCTCCGGCCGCACGGCGGCACGGTCCTGCTCGACGGCCACGACCTGGACCGCCTCCCCCGGCGCGACGTCGCCCGCCGCCTGGCCGTGGTCGCCCAGGAGGTCAGCACCGACGCGGAGCTGACCGTCCTGGACGTGGCGCTGCTCGGACGCATCCCCCACCGCCGCCGTCTGGCGGCCTCGACCGGCGAGGACGATCTCGTACACGCCCGCCGCGCCCTGCGCCGGTGCGGCGTGGCGGACCTGGAGCACCGCCGCTGGTCCACGCTCTCCGGCGGCGAACGCCAGCGGGTGAACATCGCCCGCGCCCTCGCCCAGGAACCCACGGAGCTGCTGCTGGACGAACCCACCAACCACCTCGACATCGCCCACCAGCTCGCCCTGCTGGACCTGCTCGCCGCGACCCCGGTCACCGTCGTCACCGCCCTGCACGACCTCAACCTCGCCGCCCAGTACTGCGATCAGCTCCTGCTGCTGCACGAGGGCCGGCTCGTCGCCGCCGGCCCTCCGGCGGAGGTCCTCACGGAGGAGACGGTGGAGCACGTCTACCGCGTACGAACGGAGATCACCCACTCCGCCGCCGGCCGTCCGAGCCTGCGGTTCCTGAGGTGACGGGCTAACTCCGCCAACGAGCCCTTCGACGAGCGGCCTCGGAGGCGAGAACGTCCAGATTCGCCCTGACGACACGGGTAGTGGGGTGATCATTCCCCAGCACTCGCTCACAGTCGCTGAGGGTGGTCGTGCACAGCGCGACGGCCCGGCCCAGATTCCCTGCCGCCTGGTAGGCGCTGACGAGGTAGATGCGGGAGGACAGGGTGGAGGGGTGGTCGGGACCGAGGACGCGTTCGCGGTCGTTGAGGGTGGCCTCGTGCAGCGGGATGGCCCGGCCCAGATTCCCCGCCGCCTGGTAGGCGTCGGCCAGGTAGCCGCGGGAGGTGAGGGTGGAGGGGTGGTCGGGGCCCAGCACCCGCTCATCGTCGCTGACGCTCACCTTGAGCAACTGGATGGCCCGCTTCAGTTCACCCGCTGCCTGGAGGGCGATGGCGAAGGTGCTGCGGCAGGTCAGGGTGTCGGGATGGTCGGGGCCGAGCACCCGCTCACAGTCGCTGACAGTGGCCTCAAGCAGGTGAATGGCCCCATCCGGGTTCCCCGCCGTACGGTAGGCGCCGGCGAGGTAGACGCGGGAGGACAGGGTCGCGGGGTGATCAGGACCGAGCACGCGCTCCCGTTCGGCCAGCGTCTGCTCGAACAGCGCGACGGCTTGGTCCAGCTCCCCCGCCTCCTGGTAGGCGTTGGCCAGGTAGGTGCTGCAGTGGAGGGTGTCGGGGTGGTCGGGGCCGAGCACCCGCTCGTAGTCGGCGGCCGTGGCCTCGAACAGTTGGGTGGCCCGCTTCAGGTCCCCCGATGCCTGATAGGCGCCGGCCAGGCTGGTGCGGGTGGCCAGGGTCGCGGGGTGATCAGGACCGAGTTCGTGGTCGCGCCCGGCGAGGGCGGCCTCGAACAGTCGGATGGCCTGGCTCAGGTCCCCCGCCTCCTGGTGGCCGAGGGCGAGGTTGTGGCGGGCGGACAGAGTGTCGGGATGGTTCCGGCCGAGCACCCGCTCCAGGTCGGGGAGGGTGGCCTCGAGCTGCGCGATGGCCCGCCGCCACTCCCCTGCCGCATGGTAGGCGCCGGACAGGTTGCTACGACTGATCAGGGTGTGGTGGTGGTCGGCGCCCAGCACGCGTTCACAGTCGGCCGTCGTCGCCTCGTACAGAGGAATGGCCAGGCCCAAGTCCTGCACCGCATAGTAGGCGTGCGCGAGGTTGGTACGGCAGACCAGGATATGGGGGTGGTCGGGGCCGAGCACCCGCTCACAGTCGGCGAGAGTGGCCTCGAGCAGCTGTACGGCGCGGGCAGGTTCGGCGAGGTCCTGCAGAGATTTGCCGCACCAGATCCGGAGTTCCAGGAGCTCCTTGGGAAGCTCGTCGGCGGGGGCTCGCCGGTAGAGGGCGTCGCTCTGGTCGATGACCATCTCGACCGCGGCCCGGGCCGCCCAGGTCTCGGCGCCGTGAGGCAGCGCGTCGGCGTAGTCCTGGAGCAGCGCGATGGCCTGGTTCAGTACGGCGCCGAGGTCGCCGTGGTGGGCGGCGCGATCGCACAGTACGCGCTGGATGAGGCGGTGCATCAAGACCGTGGTCCCGTCCTCGCTGAAAGTGATCAGCGAGGTGTCGGCCAGGTCGGCGAGCATTTCCCGCAGGCGTACCGGCGCGCTCCCGGCCTCGGAGCCCGCATCGCTCAGGGCGGACAGCACCGCCGGCGGGACGCCGGAGGGCGACAGCACCGCGAGAATCGACAGCACCTCATGGGCGAAGGGCAGAGCGGACTCCGCCTGGGTGACCGACAGCAGAATGGCCTCGGCGGCGCCGGCCGGGTAGGCGTCGCCGTCCTGGACGGTCAGATAGTCGCCGACGGGGAAGCCGCGCAGCAGCTCCAGGTAGCCGGCATGGTCCAGGCGCAGCCGGACGATCACCGTGGCGGCCTGCGCCAGCGCCAGCGGCAGATGTCCCAGCTCGTGGGCGAGCGCGGCGGCGCCGTCGGGGTCTTCCAGGCGGGTACGCCGCCGCAGGAAGGCCCCGGCTTGCTCGGAGGTGAACACCTCCACCTCGAGCGGCGCGTACGCGCGGGCGAAGGCGCGGTTGCGGGTGGTGATGACCACACGGGTGGCGCCGGTGGCCGGGCACCAGGCGCGCAGGGCGTTCACGTCGGTGGCGTTGTCGAAGACCAGCAGCGCCGGGCGGGTGGTGGCGGCCAGCCAGGCCTTGGCACGGCGGGCGGCCGCGGCGGCGTCCTCGTCGGGGCGGCGTTCGCCCAGCCGCTCGGCCAGGGCGGCCAGGCCGGTCAGGATCTGGTCGGGGGTCTCGGCGGCGATCCAGGCCACCACCGGCCAGCGCGCGTTCTGGCAGGCCCAGGCGTAGGAGGCGGCCAGCATCGTCTTGCCCACTCCGGGCGTACCGGCCACCGCGCAGATCACCGCCGCCCCGCCGCCACCCGCATCCTGTACGGCCTGATCCGGGGTCGGGTCGCCGAGCAGTTCGGCGAGCTGCCGCAGCAGCGACTCCCGCGGCTCGAAACCGGGCGGGCGTTGCGGGATGTCGCCCTCGACGATCTGGCCGGGGTCCGGCGTGGACGGATAGTGGTGGTGGATGGTCTGATCCCTGGCGGACTGATATATCCGGCCCTGGCCGGAAGCTTGTGCCCGCAGCTGGGCACGCCGTGCTTCCTCGCCGTAGGAGGAGGTGTCGTCCGCTGTCGACATGCCTCCAGAGTGCTGCCGAACCCGGACTCGCGAGCTCAACGTGACGAACGTGTTATAGGCGATCACAACGCCTCGTTGCCGTCGGTCGTTCACCTCCCTGCACGAGAACCTCGACACCACCCCCGGCGGCCGGCTCATCTTCCATGTCTTCGCCACGCTCGCGCAGTTCAGCCGCATCCGCACGACGACCTGAGAGGGGGTCGCGATCCAGTTGGGAATGCTGGAAGCAGCATGCGTTCGGTGGACCTGCGCACGCTGGCCAGCGCCACCGGGACGACGGGCCTGATCGCCGCCCTCGGCCTGAGTCTGGGCTGGTGACCGGATCGGGGTCAGCGGAACAGGATGTCGGCGGTGTGGCGGGTGCCGTCCTCGAAGGTGAGGATCAGTCTCCTCGCGGTGTCCTTCCACCCCTTGTCGGTCTTCCACACGTACGTGTAGGTGCCGGCGTCCGGGTCGTAGTGCAGGCCGGACTGGCCGGCGGCCTGGGCGGGCTCGGGAGGGCCGGTCGGTTCGCCGGTCCCGGTGTCGTACGGCTGGCTGGACGGGGAGCCGGGAGCGAGAATGCCGAGGCCCTGGTAGCCGCCGACGCTGAAGGTCACGGGTACGGCGGCGCCCGCCTTGCGGTGGGTGACGGCGGGCGGGGCGGCCAGGGGCGGGTGGAAGCCGCCGAAACGGTAGCGGGAGGACGCCCAGTCGCCGATGGAGTTGGCGATGAGGGGCAGGGTGACCCGGTTGGAGCCGTCGGGGTTGATGGTGAGGAGGTAGCCGCCGCTGTTGAAGAGGATCTTGGTGCCGTCCGGGGACCACACCGCCGAGGTGGCGATGGCGATCAGCATCGTCTTGTTGCTGCCGTCGGCGTTCATCACCCAGACGACCGGGGGCGGGCCCATCTGCGACTGGATGTAGAGGATCTTCGTACCGTCAGGCGACCAGTCCGGGTGGGTGGAGGCACCGGTGACGAACTGGGTGGTCAGTTTCTGGGGATTGGTGCCGTCGGCGTTGCGGGTGTAGACGTCCGCCTTGGACACGTACGCGATCTTGGTGCCGTCAGGAGACCAGGCCGGCTGTGAGGCGTCTCCCTCGATCAGGGTGACGGGGTCGGTGCCGTCGGCATTGACCACCTTGAGGCCGTCGGCGGAGGCGTAGGCGATCTTGCTGCCGTCGGGGGACACGGCGAGTCCCCGGCGGATGAAGCCGGAGCCGGTGGTGAGCTGGGTGATCCCGGTGCCGTCGGCGTTCGCCGTGTACAGCTCGGCAGGGGCGTTGCAACGGGCGAAGACGATCTTCTGGCCGTCGGGGAATGCCTCCACCGCGCACTCGGACTCGGGGCCCTGAATGAGAGGGGCGCTCACCGTGCCGTCGGGGTTGCCGCCGTAGATGTTCTCGCCCGCGAGGTAGTAGATCGTGCCGTTGACGCCGGGGTAGGCGGCGTACGCGGGAGTCGCGTTCAGTGCGGCGGCCGTCACGCCGCCGCTCAGGGCCAGGACCAGGCAGGTGATGATCGCGCCTAATCGGGCCCAGGGCCGGTGAGAGCTCGCTGATGCTCGTACGGACAAGACAGAACCCCTTTCCCGGAGGGCCGGCCTCCGGTGACGTGGTGCGGCGGGCAGGTGAGACATGCCGGACTCGGAGCTCGATCGACCGGCGACGGCAGCCTGCGCATCCCCCGGTGGCCGCCGCGCTCGCGCATCGGCAGAAGCCGTGCGTGACGCCTCCGACGCATGTTCCCCCACGGGAGGGTCATGGTCCAGGGGTTGCGGAGGAGCGGAACGCGCGCGCGCCGCCCGCACCGCCCCGACCGGACAGTAAAGTGATCATCCGCTGCCTGAAGTGCTACGGCGCCCCGCGCGCGACATGGAGGGAGCACCATGACGACCTCCCCTGGGCCACGCTCGTCGACCGAGATCCGTACCTACCTCAAAGGTCAGCTCAACCAAGCGCTTCGCCGGCTCGGCATGTTCGGCGGTGAGACGTCCCTGCGCCTCCTGTTCGATCACCTGGCCTACGCCGAACACCAGGAGACGGAGTGGGCGCAGGCAATGCAGTCCCTGGAAAGGCGGGGCGCCTTCAACTCCCTCGGCGTGACGGGCGCGCTCGCCACCGTCCTGCCCGATCGCTGCGACCACGGCGTCGCCTCGATCTACGCCGAGCCCGCCCATGATCGCGGGTGGCTACAGGCCGACAGAACCCTGACGACCGAAGATCACGCGTCCCTGCGCCGAAGAGCCGCCGCTTGGGCCGCTCACGACCGCACCCTCAGCGAAGTGCGAGAGGAGTTCGGCCCGCCTTCCGTTCTTCTCGGCGGCGCCAACCCCTTCTACGGTAAGACCTTCGCCTACCTGACCGAACAGGCGACGGAACCGATCATCTTCTTTCATTTCTGGAATGGATGCTCCGACGAGCCCGAAACAACGGGGCGCCCCATCTATGACGAACCCGTCCTTTTGGCCGTCCGTTATGGAAGGGGAGCGTTCGAGGACACCTTCACCTTCACACCGGAAGGAAGCAGACGCCGTCCGGCCTGACTTGTGGCGTACTCCTCACTGATCCGCGGCGGGTCGGCCGCTGCCTCGGTCAGAGGAGGAACGGGTTCGCCCGCAAAGCGTAGAGCTCGGGCGGGTAGAAGTCGGCCAAGGAGATCACTTGACCGGTGGGTGATGTGCCGCGCAAGGTGACCGGATTCAGTCGCTTCTGGCATCGCTCGTCCGGGGGTTCGGTCAGGACGAGGTTGGTGTAGCCCTCTTTCCGCAGCTCGAAGCAGAGCGCCTTGATCAGTCGAGCGGGCTGCTCCGGACGGTAGCGGGGGGGTTTGCCCAGGTGGAAGTAGCGGAGTTCGCAGGCGTCGGGGGTCGGATGCCCGAGAACGGCGCCGACGACGCCGAACAGTTCGCTTCGATGGTCCTGGTCGAGGACCAGCAGGAGGCGCTGCTTACCGGTGCCGGCGTCCTGGAAGATCTGCCGGCGCAGTTCAGCGACGCTGCGCACGCCGGTGAGCTCGGTCACCAGCGGTTCGTCGTAGGGCTCGTAGTCGCGGACGCGGTCCGCGTAGCCCAGGCGGAGGTCCAGGTACTCCTCGTGACCGCAGGGCATCATGAACCCGTGCCTACGGGTGCAGTCGGGGTCCCAGTGGTAGGCGTAGTGCATGAGGGAGGCGGCCAGGTCGGGGTGGGCGCTGGCCCAGATGTCGTCGAAAACGTACCAAGGGCGGTGGCCGATGGAGTCCGCGTGCAGGGCCATCTGCGCCAGGTGCTCGCCGACGTGGATGAGGGTCTGCTCGGGCAGGCGGCCGTCGTCGGGAGTGACGGTGCGCAGGTGTTCCAGCGCCGCCCGGTGCGCCTGGTCATGCGGCTCGGGGAGCTCGCCCGCACCGCCCGCGAAACGGCTGAGACGTTCGAGGGCAGGTGCGATGCCGTCTTCGTCCGGGGCGACCAATGCTCGAAGGTCGAGGAGAGGGCCGGGCCAGTTGTCGCGATTCTGGATGGGTCGGCGGAGTGCGGCGGCTAATTGAGGCAGTCGCACTCCGGGAAGAACGTACGTCCGATCCCAGCCGAGGGTGTCGTGCCTGGCGTTCAATGTGGTGAGCAGCACGTAGGTGGCGCCGACGTCGTGAGTGGTCGAGGGGGCGAGTTCCGCGCAAGGGAAGGGTGCGACGAACGGCGTCGGGCCGGGAGCGGCGGCGTCGGGCAGTGGCCACGAGGGGTGGAGGGGATAGGTCCGGCGGTCCGGCTGCTCGGCGGCGCGGGCGTCGTCGACGAAGTAGAACGCCTCTTCCAGATGTGCGCCCATGCTGCTGACGCGGATGCTGCCGTCATCGATGTGCAGCTCATTGCGGCCCACAGCTGCATCCGGATCCGGCGGCGTAATTCGACCATGTCCTCGGGAGGGGTGTCGCCGTATTCTCTCAGCCATTCCAGCACGTAGGGTGCGCCGTTCAGGTCGGAGTGCGCCCGGCCGAGGCCGCCCGGCTCCCACAGGCCGCGAAACCATTCCAGGACGGTGCGGCCGGGCACGTGCCGGACGCTCTTGCACAGCGGCCCGGCTTCCCAGTTGCGATGGATGAAGTACATCAGGTGCGGGCTCCTGAGGTGATGACGGCGTGGCCAGTCATGTTACTGATCTTGCGGCCTGCACCGCGCCGTCGCTGTGCCCAGCGAGACCAGTAAAGTGATCACGATGACGGACACGCGGTCGACCGCCCATCGTGACGTTTCCACGGCCCTGGGCCGCTACGACGACCGGCAGCTGGCCGAGTTGCTGGAGCGCGAGGGCGTTCCCCTCGGCACCGGGATCGGCGGGGCGTCGGCGCGGCTCGACGTCGGCGGCACCCCGGTCTTCGTCAAACGGGTGCCCCTCACCGAGCTCGAACTGCGTCACCCGCACTCGACGGCCAACCTGTTCGGGCTGCCGCCCTTCTGTCAGTACGGCATCGGCTCGCCCGGCTTCGGCGCCTGGCGCGAGCTGGCGGCGCACACGATGACCACCGAGTGGGTGCTGACCGGCCGCTCCCCCGCCTTCCCGCTGCTCTACCACTGGCGGGTGCTGCCCAGCGCCGAGCCCGCCCCGCTGTACGAAGAGCTCGCCGACATCGAACGGACGGTTACCTACTGGGAGGGCGCGCCCGGCGTGCGCCGCCGTCTCGAAGCGCTGGCGGGGGCGCCGGCGAGCCTGACGCTCTTCCTGGAGCACTTTCCCGACAACCTGCACCAGTGGCTGGACGAGCAGGTGCGGGCGGGCGACGCCGACCGCGCGTGCGCCCTGGTGGACCAAGGGCTGCGTGAGGCCGTTTCCTTCATGAACGCGGGCGGTCTGCTGCACTTCGACGCGCATTTCGAGAACGTCCTCACCGACGGGCGCCGCTTCTACCTGACCGACTTCGGGTGCGCCGTGTCGACCCGGTTCGACCTGTCGGAGGAGGAACAGGGCTTCTGTCGCCGGCACCTCACCTACGACCGCACCTACACGTTGACATATCTGGTGAACTGGCTGGCCGGTGCCTTCCACGGCGCCGACTGGGCGGGGCGGCGCGAACTCGTACGGAAATGGGCTTCAGGGGAGCGGCCGGCCGGTGTGCCCGGCGGGGTCGCGGCCCTGTTGTCGCGGCACAGCCCCCTGGCCACCGTGCTGAACGGCTTCTACCACGAGCTGCAGAGTGAGAGCAGGAAGACGCCGTACCCGCTGGAGGAGATCCGCCGGGTTGCGGGACGGCACTCCCTGCCGCTCGAGTAGGTGAGTTCATGAGGTGCCCGCCGGCGTCGACAGCTGACCCTCGTCAACGCCCGGTCAGGCTTCTCAGAGCAGCGCCGGGGTCGTCGGCGTAGAAGCGGATCGTGGTGACGTGTTCGCGACGGCCGAAGGGCCTGGTGACGGTGAGCGGCGCGGTCAGGTTGACGATCAGGTTGGTCTGCGCGTCCACTCCCACCGTGAGGTGGCCGTCCGCGACGGCGATCACGCCGCGCGCGTTGTAGTTGCGGCTGATCTTCACCGAGGCGATGAGCTCGCGCGGGACGCGTACGTCGAAGTACGCGCCATAGCGGATGCGCAGCTCCTCCGCCGTCACGACATGCGGCCGGGTGGCTGACGCCGCTCCGAGGGCCAGGACGAACAGGAGCTGGTAGACGTCGGCCACCATGACGATGGCGCGCAGGTCGGCCGAGGCGTCCGAGGCCGCCAGCATCCACTCCAGGGCGACGGCCTGTACGGCCACGGCGAACAGCAGCATCAGCAGCAGTGGCCGCTGGTTCTTCGCGTAGGCCAGGGCGACGCCATCCGGCGGCACCCCGTCCTGACGTCGCCTGACCCACAGCGCGAAGCTGGCGAGGTTCCGGCGCTCGGCTCTCATGAGCATGCGTGCCGGCAACGGCACCAGGGCGTCGGCGACCGTTCTCAGCGCGTCCCGCGGCGAGGCGCCGGCTTCGCGAGCGGCCCTGAACAACTGGTACACGTGCACGTATCCCAGGGCGGACAGCGGCGCGACCACCGCCGCCGCTACGAGCCCCGCCGGCGTGGGCGTCAGTCCTCCTGTGACGATCAACAAGGCGACGAGCAGGTCCAGGGCCGCCACTGCCGGCAGACCGTTACGGGGGAGGCTGAGCCGCATGCTCACCGTCTTTCATCGTCGAGGGGGCCTACGCAAGATGCTAGTTGTGGATCACCGTTCGCGCGGTGCTGAGCGGGTGGCCGCTGACCCCGAGCAGCGACGGCACCTTTTCCATCGAGCGCTGCGCGTCGAGCAGGAGGACTCGGCGCTCCGGGTCGTCCAGCCAGTCGCCGACGTCGCCGTACAGCCAGAAGGCGCCCTCCAAGCCGTACCGTTCGACAGCGGGAAAGCCCGCGTCGGCGAATTCTCCCGGCACTTCGTCGGGGTCGTGGAAGTAGGCCGGGAATCCCCGCCCGGGAGAGATCATGATCCCGTCCGTCGCCGCCGCGTGCGCGGCCTGCCGTTCCCGTTCCTGGAGGTAGTGCCCCGTGCAGATGGTGTCGTGGACGGCCGCGTGACGGTTGATCGTCGCAGCCGCGACCACGCCGCCGGGCCTCAGGGCGCGGCGGGCCTCCGTCAGGGCCCGCACGCGATCGGCTCGGTCCGGCAGGTGGTAGAGGGGGCCCAGGAGGAGGACCGCGTCCTGGCTCGCGTCCGCGACGGGCAGCCGGCGTGCGTCGCCGAGCCGCGCGGTCACCCCGGTCAGTCGTGCGGCACGTTCGACGTGGCGGGGAACGGGGTCCAGCAGTTCGACCTCGTAGCCGTCGGCGCTCAGCCACTCGGCGTGCACGCCGGTGCCGCCGCCCACGTCCAGCACCCGGGCCGGCGCCGGCGGCAGCGTCCTGCGCAGCACATCCTGCGTGCGCCAGAACTCCAGCCGGCCACGCCCTTCGCGCAGTCGGCCGTCTTCCCTGTCCTGGTCGTAGTAGGCGAGGAGTTCTGGCGTCACCGGCATACCTGATCATGACTTCCGGCTCGCGTCGTCGGCAAACGAGTTAGGCGGTCGGGCGCCGTCGGTTCACGTCGCGACGGCCAACGTCCTGGCCGCGAACGCCGCCGCTTCGACGGCATCGATGTCCGTCGTCACCGCCGTCATGGGCGCGAGGGGCGGCTGGCCTGCCAGGCCGTGGCGCGGGCGGGCGGCGGGTGGGTGTGGAAGAAGCCGGAGAAGGGCGCCCAGCCGGACGCCCCGGTCAGCCGAGTTTGAGCAGCAGTTCGGTGAGCTCGGACGGCATGGTGATCATGCAGTCGTGGCCCGTCGGCAGCTCCCACACCTGGGCCGGGCTGCCGTTGGGCTGGGTCGCCGGAACGGGTCGCCGCGTGATGCCCTCCGGTACGCCGGCGATGCAGTGGATGTGCGTGCGCGGGATCGTACGCGTGGCGGGGTTGTCCAGCCGGACCGGCTGCTGGAGGCAGAGCACCGGCTGGTCGGACAGCATCGCCCGCAGCCAGGCCGCGTCCGCCGGGTCGGTGACCCCGAACAGGCCCAGGGGCGGCGGCAGCTCGGGCATCGGCGGGATGCGCCAGGCGGTTCCGGACTGCGCGGCGCGGTCGATCAGGGCCTGGGTCATGGGCTGCACGTCCACCGCGCTCTCGCCGTCCTCCGGGACCATCGCGTCGAGGTAGACCAGGTGGGCGATGCGTTCCGGGATGCGGTTGGCGGCGGAGGAGATGACCAGGCCGGCGTAGCTGTGGCCGACCAGGATCACGTCGGTGAGGTCGTTCTCGGTGATCAGCTCGACGATGTCGTCGGCGTGGGTGTCCAGTCCCACCTCGGGGCCGAGCAGGTGGGCCTTGTCGCCGTAGCCGGTCAGTGACGGCGCGGCCACCTGGTGTCCGGCCGAGGTCAGGAGCGGGACCACCCGTTCCCAGCATCGTCCGTTGTGCCAGGCCCCGTGTACCAGGACATATGTCGACATGGTGTGGCTCCTTTACCGCCGATGTTCGGTCCCGAGTGAGGTTTCCGCGCGTCCGCCGGCGCAGCCAGAGCCCTCGCGATCCTGGGGGTGAGGGGGCCAGGCACGCACGAAGGTGCGCCATTAACGTGGGGCGCATGAGCGGCGAATCCAACCTTCTGGGCGATTACGTGCGCGCCCGCCGGGAGCTCGTCACCCCCGAGCAGGCCGGCATCCCCTCCGTCGGCGTACGGCGGGTGCCGGGCCTGCGCAGGGAGGAGGTCGCGATGCTCGCCGGCATCAGCGCCGACTACTACCTGCGCCTGGAGCAGGGCCGCGACCGCAACCCATCCGCGCAGGTGCTGGAGTCCCTCGCCCGCGTGCTGCGGCTCGACGACGACGCGACGGCCTACCTGCTGCGCCTCGGGGCGGGGACTCCCCGGCGGCGACGGCGGCGGCCCCGCAAGGAGAGCGTCCCCGCGGGCGTCGCCAAGCTCGTGGCCGCGCTCGCGCTGCCCGCGTACGTGGAGGGCCGCGCCTTCGACGTCCTCGCCGCCAACGCGCAGGCGACCGCGCTGTCGCCGCGTCTCGTGGCGGGGCGCAACCGCCTGCGTGACGTGTTCCTGGACCCCGGCGAGCAGGCTCTCTACCCGGACTGGGAGGACGCCGCGCAGGGCATGGTCGCCGGCTTCCGCAAGTCCGTCGGCACCGACATCGACGATCCCCGGTTCGTCGAGCTCGTGGGCGAGCTCTCCCTGGCCAGCCCGCTGTTCAGCAGGCTCTGGGCCCGCCACGACGTGAACACCTGCGAAGGCACGCCCAAGCGCCTCCACCATCCCCAGGTCGGCGAGCTGTGGCTGAACCGGGAGCGGCTGGGCGTCAGCGGCGCGGCGGGTCAGACGCTCGTCGTCCTGCATCCGGACCCCGGCACCGGCAGCGCCGAGAAGCTGGCGCTCCTCGCCTCCGTCACGGCCGCCTAGTTCCCCCTAAAATAACCCTGGAATGAGGGTTATTTGGAGGAGGGACGGCGGATGAGCCCCCGACTGCTCTGGTACATCCCCAACCAGGCCCGGCCCGGCCACCGGGGCGACGACGTCGTCGCCGGCCACAACAGCCTCGACACGCTCGCCGCCCAGGCCACGGCCCTGGAGGAGCACGGCTGGGACGGCGCGCTCCTCGGCACCGGCTGGGGCCGGCCCGACACCTTCACCGTGGCGGCCGCCCTGGCGGCGCGGACGACGACGTTCCGGCCGCTGGTCGCGGTCCGGCCCGGCTACTGGCGTCCGGCCCACTTCGCCTCCGCCGCCGCCACCCTGGACCACCTCACCGGCGGCCGGGTCCTGGTCAACGTGGTCTCCGGCGAGGACCACCCGGCGGCCTACGGCGACGACGCGGCCGACCGGGACGCCCGCTACGCCCGTACCCGGGAGTTCATGCGGATCGTGCGCCGGCTGTGGACCGAGGAGGACGTCACCCACCACGGCGAGCACTTCCGCGTCACCGGCTCCACCGTGCAGCCGCGGCCGGCCGTCCGGGGGACGCGCCGGCATCCGCCGCTCTACTTCGGCGGTGCCTCGCCCGCCGCCGAGCGGGTCGCCGCCACGGAGGCCGACGTACAGCTCTTCTGGGGCGAGCCGCTCGCCGACGTCGCCGAGCGCATCGACCGCCTCAAGCGGCTCGCCGACCGGCTCGGCCGCGAGCTCGCGCCGCTGGAGTTCGGCCTGCGCGTCACCACCGTCGTCCGCGACACGGCCGGCGAGGCGTGGGCGGACGCCGAGGACAGGGTCGCCGCGATGGCGCGGGGCCGCATCGCCCGCGACGTGAACTGGAGCGCCGCCGCCGGCCAGCGACGCCTGCTGGGCCTGGCCGAACGCGGCGAGGTGCTCGACCGCAACCTCTACACCGCCCCCGGCCGGTACGGCGGCGCCGGCGCGGCCACCACCTGGCTGGTCGGCTCCGCGACGGACGTGGCCGCGTCCCTGCGCGACTACCAGGCCCTCGGCATCACCCATTTCATCCTGTCCGACACCCCTTACCTGCCGGAGCTCGTACGCCAGGGCGACCGGCTCCTGCCGCTGCTGCGGCACAACGGCGTGACCTAGGAGGAGGGACGCAGCCGGCGTTCGGCCGGCGGGATCAGCAGCACCTCCAGCGCGCGGGCGCAGGTCCGCGCGTGCGCGGCGAACCAGCCGATCCGCGCGTCGCTGATGACCAGCGGCGTGGAGCGTACGGCCAGCGCGTAGCGGGCGTGGTTGCGCCGGTCGAGCACCGGCACCGCGACGGTGCGGATGCCGTCGCCGGACTCCCCGTCGTTGAGCGCGTACCCGGCCTCGCGCACGCGGTCCAGCTCGGCGCGCAGCTCGGCGTGGTCCACGATGGTGCGGCCGGTCAGCGCCCGCAGCGGGCCGAGCGCCTCCAGGTCGGCGCTGCCCTCCGGGTCCCAGGCCAGCAGCACCTTGCCCAGCGCCGTGGAGTGCAGGGGGCGGCGCAGGCCGACGCCGCTGTCGGGGTTGAGCGAGCCGCCGCTCAGGATGACCGCGTGCCGGTCGTTGCGTACGGCCAGGTCCACGGTCGCGGAGGTGATCCGGGCCAGCTCGGCCAGCTCGGGGGCGATGCGGTGCAGGCCGCGCCGGTGGAAGGAGAGCTGTCCCAGCTCGGTGATCGACGGCCCGAGCCGGTAGCGGCCGGTGCGGTCCTCCTGCTCCAGGAAGCCGGCGGCGGTCAGCGTTCTGGCCAGGCGGTGCGTGGTCGAGGTGGACAGGTCCATCCGGCGCGACAGGTCGGACAGGCTGAGCGAGGCGTCGCCGCCGCCGAAGCAGCCGAGCAGGCCGATCGCCCTGCGTACGGACTGGACGCCGCCGTCTGCTGCCATGCGGGAAACTCCGTTTTCCGAGTAGGGAGAGCCGGGACCAGGTGGGAGCCGGTCCGGCCGGGAACGCTTCCCGCATCGCGGGACATTCTTTGCATTTCCTACCAATTTACTAGCAAACTCTCCTCCATGACCACAGCCGCACTCGACGCCATCTGGTTCACCCGCTGTCCCGTGCCCACCGCGACGGGCATCGCGGCCGACCAGGGCTGGCTGGCCGAGGAGTTCGCCGCCGACGGGATCGAGGTCCGCTCGCTGCAGGACGACGACCCCGGCGTGCCCCGCGAGACCCACTACACCCACGCCCTGACCGGCCTGTTCCGCGAGGGCGGCAACGTGCCGGCGCTGTGGGCCCGCTCACGCGGCGAGGCGACGAGGCTCGTCGGGCTCACCTGGATCGAGGAGCGGCAGGCCGTGCTGGTCCGTGGCGGCACCGTCCTGGAGCACCCCGGGCAGCTCAAGGGCCTGCGGCTGGCGGCGCCCCGGCACCGCATCGCCATCGACTTCTGGCGGGCCATGGCCCTGCGCGGCTTCCACGGCGCGCTGTCCCTCGCCGGGCTCGGGCTCGGCGACGCCGAGCTGGTGGACATCGAGGCCGAGCCCGGCGGCGGCCAGTGGGAGGCGGAGCTGGCCGCGCTCGCCGCCGGCCGGGTGGACGCGGTCTACGTCAAGGGCGCGCTCGCCGTCGAGGCCGCCCTGCGCCACGGCGCGGAGGTGGGCATCGACCTGGACGCCGTGCCGGACCGGCGCGCCCGCGTCAACAACGGCACCCCCCGTCCCATCACCGTGCACCAGCGCCTGCTGGACGAGCACCCGGAAGTGGTGACCCGCTTCCTGGCCGTCCTGCTGCGCGCCGCCGACTGGGCCGCCGCGCACCCCGCCGAGGTGGCCAGGATCCTGGGAGCCGAGACCGGCGCGGGCGCGGCCGGCGTGGCCGCCGCCTACGTCCCCGGCGCCTCCCTCCATCTCGACCTGTCCGCGGAACGCCTCGACCTGCTGGCCGAGCAGGAGCGCTTCCTGCGCGCCCACGGCTTCCTCGCATCGCCCGTGGACGTCACGGCCTGGGCCGACCACACCCCGCTCCAAGGAGTCACCCATGCGTAAACTGCTGCTCGCCCTCCCCCTCGCTCTCCTGGCCGCGGCCTGCGGCGGCACCGACGGCGGCACCACCGCCGCCGCCGGCCGGGAGCCGGTCGTCGTGCGCATCTCCGACCCCGGCAACAGCGGCTTCCTGGCCGTCGCCAAGAAGGACGGCAGCCTGGACGCCGCCCTCGCCAAGGTCAACGCCAAGGTCAAGTGGGCCGGCGACTTCTCCGTGTTCGCCCCGGCCGCGCAGGCCATCAACGCGGGCTCGCTCGACATCGCCACCGGCTCGATCACCTCCGGCGTCACCGCGCTGGCCGTCAAGCCCAGCTTCAAGATCTTCGCCACCGTGCCGCCCGACCTGGCGGGAGAGGGCATCGTGGTGAAGAACGGCTCGCCGATCAAGTCCGTCGCCGACCTCGCCGGGCGCAGCGTGGCCGTCGGGCACGGCGGCACCAGTGAATACCTGCTGCTCAAGGCGTTGCAGACGTTCGACGTGCCGGTGGAGAAGGTCAAGCGGGTCTATCTGCTGCCGCCGCAGACCGCGCCGGTCTTCGGCTCGGGCGAGGTGGACGCCTGGTCCACGTTCTCCACCTTCCTCATCCCCGCCGTCACCCAGCTGGACGCCCGGATCCTGGCCGACGGCGAGGCGATCAAGTCCGACAACTACGTGATCTACGTGGCCGCCACCAAGCTGCTGCGGGAGCATCCCGAGGTGGTCAAGGCCCTGTTCGAGTTCATCAAGGAGGGCAGCGCCAAGGAGATCGCCGATCCGGCGGCGTACCTGAACGTCTTCACCCAGACGGGCCCGCAGGCCGTGCAGGGCAAGCAGAAGGACCTGGTGGTGGACATCCAGCGGAAGGGCAAGCCCGCCCAGGCGGTCACCGCCGCCGAGATCGCGAAATATCAGGACGTGGCGCAGTTCTTCCTCGACCAGAAGGTGCTCACCGCGCCGCTGGACGTCTCGCAGCACGTCGTGGACGTGACCACGCTCGGGAACGCGGCGTCATGAGCGTGGCCACCACCCGCACGGAGGCCGGCGTCGAAGGGCTCGTCGCGCCCGAGCCGCCGCGCACGGCCGGCCGCCACCCGGCCGTCACGTTCGCGCTGCGCGCCATCGGCCCCGTCCTGCTGCTCACCACCTGGTACGCCGCCACCGCCTCCGGCGTCCTCACCGAGGACGTGCTCGCCGGCCCGCAGGACGTCGTCAGGACCTTCGCCGAGCTGTGGGCCGACGGCCAGCTCCCCGAGGCGCTGCGCGTGTCGATCACCCGGGCCGGCCTCGGCCTGGTGCTCGGCGCCTCCACGGGGCTGCTGCTCGGCGTCGTCTCCGGCTTCACCCGGCTCGGCGAGGAGCTCGTGGACTCCTCGATGCAGGCACTGCGCGCCATCCCGTTCCTGGCGCTGACCTCGCTGTTCATCGTGTGGTTCGGGATCGAGGAGGCGTCCAAGATCCTGCTGATCGGCGTCGCCTGCACCTTCCCCATGTACATCAACGTCGCCAGCGGGGTGCGCAACGTGGACCGCAAGGTCGTCGAGGCCGCCCGCTCGTTCGGCCTCGGCCGCCTGGCCGTCGCCCGCGAGGTCGTGCTGCCGGGCGCGCTGCCCTCCATCTTCGCCGGGCTGCGGCTGTCCACCACGCTCAGCGTGATCGCGCTCATCGCCGCCGAGGAGATCAACGTGACCGCCGGGCTCGGCTACCTCATGGCGCGGGCCACCGACTACCTGCGTACCGACATCCTCGCCCTGTGCGTGCTGCTGTACGCGGTGATCGGGCTGGCCGCCGACCTGACCCTGCGGCTGGCCGAGCGGGTCACGATGCCCTGGCGCAGGGCGGTGAGCATCCGATGAGCCTCGCCGTACGGACGCGCGGGCTGCGCAAGGTCTTCGGCGAGCGGGCCGTGCTCGACGGGGTCGACCTGGACGTGCGGCGCGGGGAGTTCCTGGCGTTGCTCGGCGCGAGCGGCACCGGCAAGACCACGCTCCTGCGCATCCTCGCCGGGCTGGACGCGGCGAGCGGCGGCAGCGTGCTGGTGCCGCCGGTGCGTACGGTCGTCTTCCAGGAGCCGCGGCTCGTCCCGTCCAAGCGCGCCCTCGCCAACGTGATCATCGGGCAGGGCCGCGCCGCCCGCGCCAAGGGCCTGGCCGCCCTGGCCGAGGTGGGGCTGAGCAGCCACGCCGGCGCCTGGCCCGCCACGCTCTCCGGCGGCGAGGCCCAGCGGGTCGCGCTGGCCAGGGCGCTGGTACGCGAGCCCGAGCTGCTGCTGCTCGACGAGCCGTTCGCCGCGCTGGACGCCCTGACCCGGCTGCAGATGCAGGACCTGATCGCCGAGCTGTGCGCCCGGCACCGCCCGGCCGTGGTGCTCGTCACGCACGACGTGGAGGAGGCGATCCTGCTCGCCGACCGGATCGCGGTGCTGCGCGAGGGCGCGTTCGTCACGGACGTGCGGGTCGGGCTCGACCGGCCGCGCGACCGCACCGACCCCGGCTTCGTCGACCTGCGCCGCCGGCTCCTCGCCGACCTGGGCGTGGACGCCGGAGTGCGGTCATGACGGATTGGATCGGCGCGAACGCCGCCGCGCTGACCGGGCTCGCCGACCGCATCTGGGCCTGGGCGGAGCCGTCGCTGCGCGAGTGGCGCTCCGCGGCGGCCACCGCCGAGCTCCTGCGCGCGCACGGCTTCACGATCGCGTGGGGCACGGCCGGCCTGCCCGCCGCGTTCGTCGCCACGCACGGCGACCGCGGGCCCGTGCTGGGCTTCAACGTCGAGTACGACGCCCTGCCCGGCCTGTCCCAGCGGGCCGGGGTGCCCCGGCACGAGCCGGTCGCGTACGAGGGCGACGCGTACGCCCCCGCCTACGGCCCCGGCCACGGCTGCGGCCACAACGCCCTGGCGGCGGCGTCGGCGGGCGCGGCCATCGCCGCCGCCAGGACGCTCGGGAACCGGGCCACGATCAAGGTGTTCGCGTCCACCGGCGAGGAACAGCTGGTCGGGAAGGCGTACGCGGTGCGCGACGGCGCCTACGACGGGCTGGACGCCTTCCTCGACTGGCATCCCTCCCCCGTCACCGGCACCGGCTGGGGCGGCACCAGCGCCCTGTACTCGGCCACGTTCTCCTTCCTCGGCTCCCCCGGCCACGGCTCGAACCCGCTCGGCACCCGCAGCGGCCTCGACGGCGCGCTGCTGCTGGCCGACATGATCGAGCGCCTGCGCGCCGGCAACGTCGCCCCGTCCGGCCGCGTCAGCTACACGATCAGCGGCGGCGGCGCCCCCAACGTCACCCCCGACCTGCGGACCGTGTGGGTGTACGTCCGCGAGTCCTCGCACGCCGCCGCCGCGACGCTCTACGACAAGGTCGTGACGTGCGCCCACGCCGCCGCCGCCGCGAGCGGCACCCGGCTGGAGCACCGCCTGGTCACCGCCATCAGGCAGGGGCTCGGCAATCAGGCCGGCGCGCGGCTGCTGCACCACACGATGCGCGAGCTGGGCCCGCCCGCGTTCACCGACGCCGACCACGCGTTCGCGCAGCGGCTGCAGACCGCGATCGGCCGGCCCGCCGCCGGCCTGGCGACCGAGGTGCTGCCGCTGCGCCCGCCCGCCGAGCCGGACCTCGGCGGGCCGTCCAGCGACACCTCCGAGGTGAGCTGGGCGGCGCCGCACCTCAGCCTGGTCGCGGCCGTGGTGCCGCTCGGTGTGCCGCTGCACTCGTGGGCGGCCACGGCCGCGACGGGCACCTCGATCGCGCACGCCGGGCTGCTGGCCGCCGCCCGCTACCTGGCCTCGGCGGCCGTCACGCTGGTCGAGCAGCCCGGGACGCTGGCGGCCGTCCGGGAGGAGTTCGAGGCCGCCGAACGGCCGCCCGCGCCGCTGCCGGCCGACGCCGAGCCGCCGTACCACCTGCCGCCACCCGAGTTCCTCGACGCGACGGGCCAGTCGCCGCGGCCCTCCCGGACGCCGCCCGTCTCCGCCGAACCCCTAGGAAAGATCTGACATGTCCGTCCTGCTCATCTCCGGCAGCCCATCGGCCGCCTCCCGCACCGTACGTCTGCTCGACCACCTCGCCGATCGGCTGGACCGGCCCGCCACGGTCCTGCGCCTGCGCGACCTGCCCGCCGAGGCCCTGCTGCGCGGCGACACCGCCCATCCCGACCTGGCCCGCGCGATCGGGCAGGTGGCCGCGGCCGGCACGATCGTCGTCGCCACCCCGATCTACAAGGCGTCCTACACCGGGCTGCTGAAGGCGTTCCTGGACGTGCTGCCGCAGGGCGCGTTCGCCGGCAAGACGGTGGTGCCGGTCGCCACCGGCGGCACCGCCGCCCACCTGCTGGCCGTGGACTACGCCCTGCGGCCGGTGCTGAGCGTGCTCGGCGCGCGGCACGTCACGCGCGGCCTGTTCGTGCTCGACACCCAGATCCAACCGCTGGCGCAGGAGCTGCTGCCCCGGATCGACGCCCTGCTGGGAGAGGTTCCGCTGGGGGCGGCGGCATGAGCGCGCGCTTCCACGTGGTCCTGCCCACCAGGAGCCCCGCCGCCGCCGAGCTGCCCGCCTTCGTCACCGACGTACGGCCGGCGCTCGCCGACCCCGCAGGGCGGGCCGCCGTGGCCGCGGACCTGTCCGGGTGGGCGGGCGCGCTCGTGCCCTTCGACCCCGGCGGGCAGGAGTCGCTCACCGTCGCCGCCGGCGCCCTGCGCCGCACCCGCCACCTGCGGGTCGTCGCCGAGTTCCACCCGGCCGTGGCCACCCCGGTCTACGCGGCCAAGCTGTCGGCGTCCCTGCAGCGGTTCTCCGCCGGACGGCTCGGCTGGCGGCTCGCCGTGGACGTGGACCCGGCCGTGGCCAGGGCGCAGGGCGACTTCCTGACCGGCGCCGCCTGGGTGAGGCGCGCCGACGAGTTCCTGACCGTGGCCAAGGGCGTCTGGCGAGGCGGCCCGTTCGACTTCGGCGGCGACTTCTACGAGGTGGTCAAGGGCGGGTTCGCCCCGCCGCTGTCGTCGTCGCCCTTCCCCGAGGTGCACCTGTCGGGCACCTCGCCCGAGGCGCTGGAGCTGTCGCGCCGCCACGCCGACGTGCACGTCTTCGCGGCCGGCGACGACCTGGCGGCCCTCGTCCCCGAACTGCCCGGCCTGCGCTACGGCGTGCACCTGCCCTCGCTCGACGCCGCCGAGGAGTACGCCGCCCTCGGGGTCACCGAGTTCTTCCTCCAGACCGAGGACGTCTACCGCCTCGGCGAGCACGTGAAGGAGCGGGCTCTTGACCGTTGACATCTACTGGCGCATCCACATGGAGGGCGACCAGTCCTCGCTGCGCCGCCGGGTCCGCAGCCGCGGCGGTTTCGCCCCCGGCGGCACCGCCCCGGGCACCAGGGACGGCCGGGACGACGGCTACAGCCACGCCGACTACATGGCCGAGGTCGCGAGGGCCGCCGAGGACAGCGGCTTCGTCGGCGGGCTGCTGCCGAACTTCCCGCACACCGACGACCCGTGGGCCGCCGCCGCGACGCTGGCCCGCGAGACCACGTCGTACCGCTTCATGGTGGCCTTCCAGCCCGGCTTCCTGCACCCCGTCCAGGCCGCGCGGATGACGGCCACCCTGCAACGCGCGACCGACGGGCGGATCGTCTACAACGTCATCTCCGGCGGCGGCGGCCCCGCGCAGCTGTGGTGGGGCGACAAGGTCGACCACGACGACCGCTACGCGCGGACCTCGGAGTTCCTGGACGTGCTCAAGGGCGTCTGGCAGGGCGGGCACACCCACCACGGCCGGTTCTACCAGGTCGAGGACGCCGGGCTGCCGGAGGAGCTGCGCGGGCAGCCGTTCCCGGAGATCTTCTTCTCCGGCTCCTCGCCGGCCGCCATCGACGCGGCCGGCCGGCACGCCGACTACTACCTGTCGTGGCTGGAGCCGTTCGAGGCACTGGCGGAGAAGTTCGACGCCGTACGCGCGCACAGCCGGACCCCGCCCCGTTTCGCCGTCCGGGTGGACCTGCTCGCCCGCGAGAGCGAGCAGGAGGCGTGGGCCGAGATCGAGGAGGGCTGGCGGGCCAGGCCGCGCGAGAGCGGCGGCGCCGAGGGCGACTCCGTCGGCGTGCGGCGCAGCCGCGCCTTCCTCGCCGACGCCGGTGACGACCACCGCGCGCTGGAGGTCGCGCCCAACGTGTGGGGCGGGTTCAGCCAGTTGCGCGACGGGCCGGCCTTCGGCCTGGTCGGCGACTACCACCAGGTCGCCGAACGCCTCGACCAGCTCCTGGACCTCGGCGTGGACGCGTTCATCCTGGCCGGGATCCCCCATCTCGAAGAGGCCCGCCGCGTGGGCCGCCATGTTCTCCCGCTACTGAAAGGACGTACGTCATGACCACCAGGGTCGGCTTCTTCCCGCAGAACAACACGCTCTGGGTGGCCCGCCACCGCGACCTGCTGCCCGGCGTCGAGTGGGTGGACCTGAACGTCCTCGGCCGGGGCGAGCGCGTCGATCCCACGCGCGCCCTGCCCTCCGCGCACGGCGACCACCTGTTCGACGGCGGCTACGACTTCATCGGCACCGGCTCCACTCCCCCGGTGACCGCGCAGGCCAAGGGCCACGACATCGTGTACGTGGCGATCTCGGAGCCGCGCGTCGAGAACGGCCGCCTGGTGGTGCGGGACGACTCGCCGATCGGGTCCGTGGCGGAGCTGAAGGGCAGGCGGGTGGCGCTCGGGCACGGCTCATGGCAGACCACGCTGCTGCTGCTGGCGCTGGAGCGCGAAGGGCTCGGCTGGGGCGACATCGTCCCCGTGGACGCCTACGGCAACGCCGCCGAGCTGCTGGTGAACGGCGACGTGGACGCCTGGGTGGGCTCCTACCCGTACCTGACGCCGGTCGAGTCGCGCACCCGTACGCTCGTGGAGACCGGCGGCCTGTTCAGCCACCGCTCGCTCTGGTTCACCCGCCGCGACTTCGCGCGGGAGCGGCCCGAGGAACTGGCCGCGATCGTCACCGCCCTGCAGCGGGCCGACCGCTGGACGGAGGAGCACCCACGCGAGGCCGCCGCCCTGTTCGACGGCGACCTCGACGCCTGGGAGCACGCGCTGCGCACCCGCCCCTGGGGCCTGCACCCGGTCAGCGAGGAGTTCGTCGCCGAACAGCAGCACGCCGCCGACCTCTTCCACGCCAACGGACTCATCGAGCGGAAGATCACGGTCGCGGACGCGGTGCTTCCCGAGATCGGGGAGCTGGTAGCGCGCACCCGGTGATGCGGAACGGCTGAGGCCGTCCCGTGTCATCGACCGGGACGGCCTCAGGGTGTTTCAGTCCGGGCAGTGGCAGTCGGCCGCACGAAGGCGCACTGGGCGGTGGCGGTGGCGGTCACAGGCGAGTTGCCGCCTGGGGGGTTACGGAAATCGACCCGCCAGCTGGCACCATTCCCCGTGGCACTGTTGGACAGCACCACGAGGTCGTCCGCGTTTGTCGAGGTCCAGCCGCCGCCGAGAACCCTCCTGCCGTCATTGCATGTCGCGATGCTCGTAGCGTTTGAGTTGTTCGGCAGAGTGACAAGGTCCTCTTCGGCGGCTTGGTACCCGGCGACGGGCGCGGCGATCGGCCGGGTGATCGGCGCGTCGTACCTGAAGCTGTCGTCGGCGCGCTCCGGGCCCTCGCCGGCCATCGCCGGCGTCTGGAACGAGGCGGCCATGAGGGCCCCGGTGATCGCCGCGGTGGCCCAGGCGAATATGTGCTTTGGTGAGATCATCGTGCGCTTTCTTTTCTGTGAATGCCGCGATTTCGGCATACAGCAGATACCCATGTGACAGATGTGGACCATCTGCCGCAATCGATGACCTGGCAAAGGGTCGGCATTCCCGCAATTCGCCGTAAACCCCCCAGCGGGGGTCACCAGGCGCTGGTCTCCACGGTGACGGCCGGGATCAGCTCCTCCCGCAGCGCCTCCAGGAACGTGACGATCTCGGCGGCGACCGAGCGGTGCTGCACGTCGTTGAGCACGTCGTGGTGGGCGCCGCGCACGACGGTGAGCCGCGCCTTCGGCAGCGTCCTGGCCGCCCGCGCGATCGCCGCCCGGTCCGCCAGCGGATCGGCGTCCCCGACCAGCAGCAGGTGCGGGATTTCCGCACGGCTCGCGTAGGCGGCGTCCAGCAGCTCCCGGGGCACGGCGCCGGCCAGGGCGCCGCGCCGCACGGCCGCGTCGCCGGTCAGGACGCCGCGGTGCGTGGGACAGTGGGTCCGGACGTCGAGCTCGTCCTCCCACCGGCCACCGGCCTGCGCGCCGTCGCCGGGCAGGCCGGCGAGCACGGCCGCCTGCGGCCACCACACCGCCTCCGAGGCTTCCGAGGCGAGCAGGGCGGCGAGCCCGGCGGCGCCCAGGTCGGAGCCAACCAGCACCAGCGGGCGCGGCAGCCCGTCGGGCGTCTCGGCCGCGATGCCTTCGACGGCCTCCGACAGCCGCCGGGCGAGGGCGTCCAGGAAGGGCGCCACGTCGGCCGGGTCGGCGGCCGGCGGGTCCACGACCCGCACCCGGTAGGCGTCGTGGGCGAGCCGGGAGCCGAAGCGCGCGTAGCTCGCGCGGGTCTCGCCGCGGCCCGGCACGACGATGACCGTGCCCCTGGTCCGCAGCCCTTCGGGGGCGTGGTGGTCGGTGCTGTACGTCATGTCAGGCTCCAGCGGGCGGAAGGGTGGGTGGCTAGGGCGTGCACTTCGTCGCGCAGGGCCCGCCGCAGCTCGGGGTCCGGCGGCTCCTCGTCCCTGATCGACGGCACGGACGTGACGAGCAGGCGGGTGTAGGGGTGCCGCGGGGCCAGCAGGATCTCCTGGGTGGTGCCCGTCTCCACCACCTGACCCTGGTAGAGCACGACGACGCGGTCCGCCACGCCGCCGAGCGAGCCGAGGTCGTGCGTGATCAGCAGGACGCCGATGCCGTGGCTCTCGCGCAGGCGCAGCAGGAGTTCGAGGATCGTGATGCGGGTCGAGGCGTCGAGGGCGCTGACCGGCTCGTCGCAGATGAGCAGCCGCGGGCCGACCGCGATCGCGCGCGCGATCGCGACGCGCTGCCGCTGGCCGCCGGAGAGCTCGCCGGGGTGCCTGGGCAGCAGGTCGAGCGGCAGGGAGACGAGCCGGGCGACCTCCCGTGCGGCGTCGCGCAGCTCGGCGCGGCTGTGCCCGCCGCGCACGACGAGCCCTTCGACCAGGGTGTCGAAGACGGTGCGGTCGGGGTCGAGGCTGCGCAGCGGGTCCTGGAAGACGTACTGCACGGCGCCGCCGCGCCGGAAGGCGCGCAGGGCGCGGCCGCGCAGCCCGCCGATTTCGTGCCCGCCGATCGTGACCGTGCCGCTCCTGGCCTGTGCCAGGCCGAGCACGGCGCGGGCGAGGGTGGTCTTGCCCGAGCCGGTCTCGCCGATCAGCCCGACGATCTCGCCGGGCGCGACCGTGAGATCGACGCCGTGCAGGATCTCGGTGCGCCTGCGGCCGCGGCCGAGCGCGACGTGCAGGCCGGAGACGTTCAGCAGCTCGGTCATCGCCGGCTCCTCTGCTCGCGCACCCGGTCGATGCCGAAGCGCTCGTGGTTGGCGATCAGCTCGCGCGTGTACGGATGACGCGGCGCGCGCAGGACCTGCCGGGTGGGCCCCGCCTCGACGACGATGCCGTCACGGAACACGTGGACGGTGTCGCACACCTGCGCGATCACGGCCAGGTCGTGGGAGACGACGAGAAGGGTGAGTCCCCGGTCGCGGCGCAGGTCGGACAGCAGCTCCAGCACCTCGGCCTGCACGGTCACGTCAAGGGCCGTGGTCGCCTCGTCGGCGATCAGCAGGTCCGGGTCGGCGGTGATCGACATCGCGATCAGCACGCGCTGCAGCATCCCGCCCGACAGCTCGAAGGGGTACTGCGTGTAGACGTGCTCGGGGCGGCGCAGCCCCATGGCGTGCAACAGCTCGACGGCCCGCTCCCGCGCCGCCCGGCGGGCCAGCCCGGCCTTGACCCGCAGCACCTCGGCGAGCTGCGCGCCGACGGTGATCGACGGGTTCAGGTACGAGGCGGGATCCTGGAACACGGCCGCGAGCCCGGTGCCGCGCAGCCGCGCCCGCTCGGCGGCCGGCAGCGCCGTCAGCTCGACGTCCCTCAGGCTGATCCCGCCCCCGGTGACCGCGACGCCGGCGGGCAGCAGCCCCAGGACGGCGCGGCAGGTCAGGGTCTTGCCGCTGCCGGACTCGCCGACCAGCCCGGCGGCCGAGCCGCGGGGGACGTCGAGATCCACCCCGCGGACGACCTCGGTGCCGTCGGCGACGCTCACGCGCAGCCCGCGTACGGACAGCAGCGCCGGGTCAGGTGAGGCGGGCACGGCGTGCTCCTCTGCTCGTCAGGGCGCGTGCCCGTCCGTGGTCGCCGCCGGTGTCCCTGATCGCGTCGGCGAGCAGGTTGAGCGCGCCGACGGCCGCCATGATGAACAGGGACGGGAACACCGGCCCGTACGGCCTCTGCGCCAGGTAGCCGAGGTCGCTGGCGACGATGCCGCCCCAGGTGGGCTCGGGCGGCACGACGCCGATGCCGAGGAAGGTCAGCGACGAGACGATCAGGAGACCGCCGGCGGTGGCGTTGGCGGTGGCGACGACGAGCGTCGGCAGGATCTTCGACCACACGTGGGTGCGCAGCACCCGCCACGCCGAGGCTCCGAACAGCTGCGCGGCGGTGACGTACTGCGCGTTCGCGTGGCTGAGGGCGGCGGCGCGGGTGATGCGGTAGAACGACGGCGCGAGCAGGATTCCGACGGCGATCATCGCCTGGTGGACGGCGTTGCCGAGCAGCGCGGCCACCGCGATGGCGAAGATCAGGAACGGCAGCGCGATCAGCCCGTCCATGACCCGCAGGGTGATCCACTCGTAGCCGCGCCCGAGGTGGACGGAGGTGATGCCGGGCACGACGCCGATCACGAGACCGATGCCGACGGCCTCGAAGGCGGTGAACACCGACCGGGGCGCGCCGGCCAGGACCCGGCTCAGCACGTCGCGGCCGAGGTAGTCGGTGCCGAACCAGTGCGCCGCGCTCGGCGGCCGGAGGATCTCGGCGCTGTTCTTCAGCGGGTCGTACGGCGCGAGGAGAGGCCCGAGCACCGCGAGGAGGAGCACCGCCGCCAGCACGGCCGCGGCGACGACGCCGGCGCGGGTGCGCAGGACGCCCGTGACGGTCCTCATACTTCCCTCCTGGCGGCGGGGCGCAGCTTGACCAGCAGGACGTTGACGAGCGCGGAGGAGATCAGCACGACGCCGATCGTGACGAGCAGGGCCCCCTGCACGACGGGCACGTCGCCGCCGAGCGCCGCCGTCTTGGTGAGCTCGCCGATGCCCGGCAGCGCGAACACGGTCTCGACGATGACGGCACCGCCGATCAGCCGGGGCACGTGCATGCCGAGCACGGCGACCGCGGGTCCCGCGCCGTTGCGCAGGGCGTGGACGAGGACGATGCGCCACGCCGGCAGGCCGCGCACCTGCGCGCCCACGACGTAGTTCTCGTGCAGGGTGTCGGCCATCCCGGTCCGCAGCTGGCGGGCGACGTCCGCCGCGGCGTCCAGGCTCAGCGACACGCTGGGCAGCACGAGGAAGCTCGCCCAGGTCAGCAGCCCGTCGGACGGAGACGCCCAGCCGCCCGATGGCAGCACCGGCACGAGCAGCGAGAACACCGTGATGAGAGCGATCGCGGCGACGAACCCGGGCACGGTCGCCAGCACGGAGGTGACGACCGTGACGGCGCGGTCCAGCCGGCCGCCCTGCCGTACGGCGGCGAGGACGCCGAAGACGCCGCCGAGCACGACGGCGATGAGCAGCGCCCCGGCGGCCACGGACAGGCTCACCGGCAGCCGCTCGGCGATGCTCTGCGCCACGGGGATCTTGGTGAACCAGGAGGAGCCGAGGTCGCCGTGCAGGGCGTCCCACAGCCACAGCGCGTAGCGCTCCGGCAGCGGCCGGTCGAGCCCGAACACCTCGCGCATCCGCGCCACGTCGGCGGGGGTGGCGGAGTCGCCGAGCACGACCGAGGCGGGGTCCTGGTCCGTCAGCCCGCCGAGCATGAAGGTGATGAAGGTGGACACGAGCAGCACGGGGACCGCGATCAGCAGGGCCCGGCCGAGCGCGGCGGCGGTCCGCGCGACGGCCCGCCCCCCGAGTCCTGGCCGGGCGGTGCCCGCCGGGGTGGCGGCGGGTCCCGTCCGGCCGGTCGTGTCGCGTACGTTCAGCGTGGTCACTTGTCCACCCAGACGCCTTCGAAGCGCTGGATGTCCACCCAGTTGCGCAGGCCGTGCACCTTCGGGGTGTGCGCGGCGAAGCGCGTCACCGAGTACAGGAACACGTTCGGCATGTTCGTCACCGCGATCCTGGTGGCGGCCTGGATCGCCGCCGGGTAGGCGGGATCGGTCAGCGCGTGCCCGCTCGCCTTGGCCACCGCGGCGGGCAGCTCGGCGGGGGTGGTCTTGCCGAGGTTCATCAGGCCCTGCGCGCCGAACAGCACCTGCAGCGCCTGCACCGGCGACTGGCGGGCGTTGAACTGGTCGAGCACGAACGGGTACTTGCGGGTGATGTAGTTGTTGACGCCGGGCGTCAGAACGGTGAGCGTCGTGCGGATGCCGGCCGCGTTGAGCTGTTGCTGGATCAGCTCGCCGACGGGGTCGTCGGCCCTGCCGAGCGCGAGCTGGACGTCGACGCCGTCCGGGTATCCCGCCTCGGCCAGCAACTGCCTGGCCTTGGCCACGTCGTGCGGGTAGAGGTTGTCGAGCCCGGGGTCGTGGGCGACGTAGCCCTGGGGGAACGGCTGCCAGACCGGCCGGCCGTACCCGAAGTTGGCCGTGTCGACCAGCGCCTGCCGGTCGATCGCGGTGCTGATCGCCTGGACGACCTTGGGGTTGTCGAACGGCTTGACGGTGTTGTTCACGTCGAGGACGCGGACCGGCAGCACGTCGGTCTTCACGACCGGGAACCCGGCGGCCTCGACCCCGCCGACCTGTGAGGCGGTGAGGTCGGCGAGGTCGTACTGGCCGGAGCGCAGGCCCGCGACCGCCACGGACGGGTCGGGCGTCGGCTTGAGCACGAAGTTCGTAACGAGGATCTCGCCCGCGTTCCAGAACGCTGGGTTCTTCACCAGCGTCGCCTGCGACCCGGGCACGTAGCTCTTCAGGATGAAGGGCCCGGCGCCGACCGGCTGGGTGGCCAGCTTCGCCGGGTCCTTGGCCGCCGTCGGGCTGACGATCTGCCCGGTCTTGCCCGACAGCAGCAGCGGGATCTGGTAGTCCACCTGGGTGAGGTGCAGGGTCACGTCCGTGGCGCTGTCGGCGGTGATCCGCTCGACGGTGACCAGCTGCGGCGCGATCGTCGAGTCCTTGGCGGTCTTGCCGCGTTCCAGGCTCGCCTTGACGGCGGCCGCGTCGAGCTTGGTGCCGTCGGAGAAGGTCAGGCCCGGCCGCAGGTGGAAGGTGACGGAGCGGCCGTCCTTGGCGTACGTCCACGACCGCGCGAGGCCGGGCTGGGCCTCGCCCTTCTCGTCCACCTCGGTGATCCCCTCGTAGACGAGGGTCAGCGCGTGGACGTCGTTGCCGACCGCCGAGGTCACCGGGTCCCAGGTCGAGGGCAGCGACCAGCCCCACGTCAGGGTGTCGCCGCGCCCGCCGGCGGCCGATCCGGCGGCGGCCTCGCCGACGGGTGCCGGGGAGGCGCAGCCGGTGAGCAGGAGCGCCACGAGGCCGGCGGCCCATCTCGTCCTCATCGGCCCGGCCCCGTGGTGACGAGGGCTTCCTCGCGGGCGGCCGCGCCGGCGCGCAGCAGCGGGACCAGCTCCCGGCCCCAGTCGCGTACGTCCCGCACCGGGTCGAAGCCGCGGATGAGGAAGGTGCGGACGCCGAGGTCGTAGTACTTCAGCAGGGCGTCGGCGACCTGCTGGGGCGTGCCGACCAGGGCGGTGGAGTTGCCGCCGCCGTCGGTGAGCTGGGTGACGCCGAACCAGAGGCGTTCGTCGTGCACGAGCTTCTCGTCCGCCTCGTCCTTGAGCCGCTTGGCGCCGACCGCGGTGTTGTCGCCGCGGCCGATCCGCCACGGTCCGCCGCCGCTGCGCGCGAGGTTGTCCTCGAAGGCGCGGCGGATGCCGTCGGCCCGCTCCCAGGCCGCGTCCTCGGTCTCGGCGACGATCGGGCGTACGGACAGGGAGAAGCCGATCTCGCGGCCGTGCCGCGCGGTCTCGGCGCGGATCAGGTCGATGCGTTCGCGCGTCTGGGCCAGGGGCTCTCCCCACAGGGCGTAGACGTCGGCCCAGCGCCCGCCCACCCTGATCGCGTCGTCGGACTGCCCGCCGAAGAAGATCGGCACCGGGCCGTGGGGCTTGACCGAGCTGAACGCGCCCTCGAAGCGGTAGAACTCGCCCGCGTGGTCGAAGGGCTCGTCGGAGGTGAGGGTGCGCCTCAGCACCTCGATGAACTCGGCGGTGCGCCGGTAGCGGGCCTGCTTGTCCGCGAAGTCGCCGTCGCGCCGCTGGTCGGTGTCGCTGCCGCCGGTGATGTGGTGGATCGCGACGCGGCCGGCGCCGGTGAGGTTGTCCAGCGTCGCGAGCTTCCGCGCGGTCAGGGTGGGCTGGATGAACCCGGGCCGCTGGGCGATGAGGACGCCCAGGCGTTCGGTGTTGTAGAGCACGTGCGCGGCGGCGGCGAAGCCCTCGGGGGAGGTGGCGCTGTGCGCGACGAGCGCGCGGTCGAAACCGGCCTCCTCGTGGGCACGGGCGAAGTCGGCGAGGTAGCCGGGATCGACGACCGGTCCTTGCCAGCCGGCGCTTTCCGAGCCGTAGGCGGTCGAGACCATCCCCAGGATCTGGATCGACAAAGTAGCGAGCCTTTCAGACGGGTGGACTGCTGCAGAGATGGGGAGCACCGCCGGCTGGTGCACACCTGTCAGCCTGCGGGGTCGCCTGCCGGGGTGTCCAACGACGCTTCGTGATCGCGGGCCATCACGTCATGTGATAAATACCCTTACATCAGGTAGGAATAATAGGTATAATTCCGGGTATGAACCGTACGCTGGACATCGCACCGTTGCGCAGCTTCGTCGCTGTCGCCGACGCCGGCGGCTTCCAGCGCGCCGCCGACGCCCTGCACCTCAGCCAGGGAGCGGTGAGCCAGCACGTCCGCCGGCTGGAGTCCGCGATCGGCCGCCCGCTCGTGGAGCGCAGCGGCCGCGGCTCCCGGTTCACCGCCGACGGCGAGAAACTGCTGGGCCTGGCGCGCGGCATCCTGGCGCTGCACGACGAAGGGCTGCGCAGCTTCGACGACGAGGCGCGCGGCACGATCGTCATCGGCTCGACCGAGCACGCGGCGGCGCAGCTGCTGCCGCATCTGGCGACCGCGCTCGACGGGGCCGCACTCGACGGGACCGGGCCCCGTTACGGCGTCAGGTTCAGGATCGACCGCGGCGCGAGGCTCCGCGAGAGCTTCGCGACCGGACGCATCGACCTGGCCCTGCTCATCGGCCCCGCCGACGACCCGCGCGCCACCCCGGTCGGCGACCTCGCGCTCACCTGGTACGCCGCCCCCGGCTGGACGCCGCCGAGACAGGGCCGGCCGCTCCCCCTCGTCGCCTTCGACCACCCCTGCGCCCTCCGCGACCGCGCCCTGGTGACCCTGTCGCACCACGCGATCCCCGTCGCCATCGCCGCCGAGGCCAACCAGCTGGCCGGCGTGCAGGCCGCCGTCAGCGCCGGCGCGGGCGTGGCACTGCTGGCGACCCTCGGCCAGACCCCGGAAGGGCTCGTGCCCCGCGACGACCTGCCGAGACCGAAGCCCCTGCCGCTGGCGCTGTGGACCTGCCAGGGCGTCGCGCCGGCGGTCGCCGAGCGCGTGACGGACACACTGCGCCGCCTCCTGACGACCCCGGTCCTGACCAAGGTGCCACCGCACGACCTCGTCCTCGCCAAAGGAGCCTGATGCCCGACCGCCAGCCGTCCCGCCCGACAGGCCGTGACCTCGTCCGTACGCCCAGCGGCGTCCTCGTGCCCGCCGGCATCGACCCGTTCCACCGCACCCTGCACCACGTCGCCCCCGCCGGCCTCATCGGCCGGACCTCGCAGACCTCGGGGATGACGCGGCTGGAGGCCGTCAGCGGCAAGACGGTCCGCGCCGAGAGCCTCTGGATGGGACAGACCCACGTCGCCGCGGCGACCGCGTCGGGCAACCACCACCACGGGGCGTCCGAGACCGCGATCTACGTCGTGTCCGGGCACCCGGTCTTCGTGTTCCTGGACGTGGAGGGCGACGAGCCCGTCGAACACCGCATCAGCACCGGTCCCGGCGACTACATCTTCGTGCCGCCGTTCGTCCCGCACCGCGAGGAGAACCCCGACCCCGACGCCGAGGCCGTCGTCGTCATCGCCCGCACCACCCAGGAGGCGATCGTCGTCAACCTCGACGGGCTCGACTGGTCCGAAGTCGAGATCCGCTGAGCCCGCCGATGTCCGCCCGTTCGGCCGCGCAGGTCCGCGCGCTGCTGCTGCGCCGCGCCGAGATCGTCATCGCCGACGTACGCGAGGAGGCCGACCACGCGCGGGGACACCCGCTGTGGGCCGCCAGCTTCCCCCTCTCCCGGCTGGAGCTGGACGCCTGGCGGCGCATCCCCCGCCGCGACACCCCCATCGTCGTCTACGGCGACGCGGACGCGCCCGCGCACCGGGCGATCGACGTCCTGCGCCGCCTCGGCTACTCCCGCGTGGACGCGCTGGAAGGCGGGCTCGACGGCTGGACCGCCGCCGGCGGCGAGCTCTTCCAGGACGTGAACGTGCCCAGCAAGGCGTTCGGCGAGCTGGTCGAGTCGGTCCGCGGCACGCCGTCGCTCACCGCGGAGCACGTCCAGGCGCTCATCGACGCCGGCACGCCGCCCGTCATCGTGGACGCGCGCCGCTTCGAGGAGTTCCGGACCATGAGCATCCCCACCGCGACCAGCGTGCCGGGCGCGGAGCTGGTGCTGCGCGTCCGCGAGCTCGCCCCCGACCCCGCCACCCCCGTCGTCGTGAACTGCGCCGGGCGCACCCGCGGCATCATCGGGGCCCAGTCCCTGATCAACGCCGGCCTGCCCAACCCGGTGGCGGCGCTGCGCAACGGCACCATCGGCTGGACCCTCGCCGGTCAGCGGCTCGACCATGCGGCGACCAGGGCGGCGCCGCGCGCCGTGACGGAGTCGCACCACGCCCTCGCCGTGGCCGGGGCCCGGGCCGTCGCCCGGCGCGCCGGCGTGCGGTTCATCGGCGCCGCCGACCTGCCCGGCCTGCTCAGCCCCGGCCGCACGACCTACGTCTTCGACGTCCGCTCGGCGGCCGAGTTCGCGGCCGGGCACCTCGACGGCTCCCGGCACGCGCCCGGCGGGCAGCTCGTGCAGGAGACCGACCACTACGCGCCGGTGCGCGGCGCCCGCGTCGTCGTCGTGGACGACGACGGGGTCCGGGCCGCGATGACCGGGTCGTGGCTCGCCCAGATGGGCTGGGAGACCTGGGCGATCAGCCCCGCCGCCCCCGGGGACCTGACCCGGCGGGGCGACCTCGATCCCCTCCCGGAGCCGCCGCGGGGCACCACCGTCGGCGCGGCGACCCTGCGCGCCTGGCTGGCCGCCGACGGGGCCTCCACCGTCGTCATCGACGTCGCGCCCAGCCGGGACTACGCCGCCGGGCACATCCCCGGCGCCTGGTACGCCATCCGGTCACGGCTGGCCGCCGCGCTCGCCGCGACCGGCCCGGCGGACCGGTTCGTCGTCACCTGCCCGGACGGCGTGCTGGCGCGTTTCGCCGCGGCGGACCTGCGCCGGCTCACCCCTGCGCCGGTGTTCAGCCTGGACGGCGGCACGGCCGCCTGGCGCGAACCGGTCGAGTCGGATCCGGGGCGCTACGCGGTCGAGCCGGCCGATCGGTACCGGCGGCCGTACGAGGGGACCGACAACGCGCGGACGGCGATGGAGGCGTACCTGACGTGGGAGTACGGCCTGGTGGAGCAGCTTGAGCGGGACGGCACCCACCACTTCCGGGTGGTCTGATGGCACACTGGACGCGGATCCCCCGCCGCGCCGATCGCCGCGGCCAGATCGTGGAGGACGACAGCCATGACCACGGCCGGGTGGCAGGGGACGACCATGCTGCAGCCGGGCTGGCTCGCCTTCACCGGCGAGGTAGGCGCCACCGAGCCGCACGCGCACGCCGCCCTCCAGGTCCTCATCGTGACCGCCGGGACGGTGGAGCTGGCGGACGCCCACCACGCCCGCCGCCGGGTGCGGGCGGCGATCATCCCGCCCCGCGCCAGGCACGCCGTGCGCGGCGGCCCCGGGGCCCGCGCCGCCATGCTCTATCTCGATCCGGCCGGCGGGGCGGGCCGCCACCTGCTCACCGCTGCGGCCTGGCCGGGCCGTGACCGGGTCGGCGACTGGGTGGACGCGGCGCACGCCCTGGTGCCGGCCGGCGACGAGTCCCGCGATCCGGCCGCGCTCGTACGCGCCTGGACGGCCCCGGTCCCTGGCCCGCGCCACCCGGCGCTGCGGAGAGCGCTGGAGCTGCTGCCGGAGCTGCTGGCCGGCCCCGTCCGGCTCACCGACCTGGCCGGCGCCGTCCACCTGTCGGCCAGCCGCCTCGGCCACCTGTTCACCGCCGAGCTCGCCCTGCCCTACCCGGTCTACGTGCGCTGGGCCCGCCTGCGCCGCGCCATCGAGCTGGCCCGGGACAGCGCCACGCTCACCGAGGCCGCGCACGGCGCGGGCTTCGCCGACGGCTCCCACCTGACCCGGGTCTGCCACGAGATGTTCGGCCTGGCCCCCTCCCAGCTCATCCACCTCGTGCGGGCGTGAAGGACAGCGGATCCGTCCAAGCCCCGGACGGCCGGCCGCCGCGAGGCTGATCGGCATGCACCGCACAGTCATCCGTTATGGATATGTCCCGTTCATGCTGCTCGGCGTCAACGGCGCCGCCATCGCGCTGGCCGCCTCCGGCGCCTCCAAGCTCTGGCTGGTCGGCCTGCTGCTGGCCGCGATCGGCTGCTCCTTCGCGGCCGAACGCGCCCTGCCGTACGAAGCCGAATGGAACAGCCCGGCCGGGGACGGCGCCCGCGACGTCGCCCACGCCGCGGTCAACGAGCTGCTGCTGCTCGTCAGCGTCGGCGTCATCCCGCTGCTGGCGGCCACCGTCACGGTCGCCGACCTGTGGCCGCGTTCATGGCCCTTCGCGCTGCAGGTGCTGGCCGCCGTCCTGATCGCCGACCTCGGCATCACCCTGACGCACTACGCCAGCCACAAGATCGGCGTGTTGTGGCGCTTCCACGCCGTCCACCACTCCATCAAGCGCTTCTACGGCTTCAACGGGCTGATGAAGCACCCCCTGCACCAGACCGTGGAGATGAGCGCCGGCGTCGCCCCGCTCATCCTCGTCGGCCTGCCGGTCGACGTCGCCTCCGCCCTGGCCGTCGCCGTCGCCGTGCAACTGCTGCTCCAGCACTCCAACGCCGACTACCGCGTCGGCCCGCTCACGTACGTGCTCGCGCTCAACGAAGGCCACCGCTTCCACCACCTCAAGTGGGCCGGGATCGGCGACGTCAACTTCGGCCTGTTCACTCTGACTTGGGATCACCTGCTCGGCACCTTCTCCTACGACCCCGCCCGCCGCTTCACCTCCGACCAGCTCGGCATGGCGGCCAAACCCGACTACCCCACCGCCTATCTCGCCCAGCTCGCCGAGCCCTTCCGTGCCTCCGGCGCCTGCCACGCCGACCTGCCCGCCTCGGGGACGCATTGACGCGAACGGGAGAAAAGGATACGTTCCGGGAGATTTCACGGTTGTCCAAGGGAAATCCGGTGAGATGCCGGTGCGGACGCGCCACTGTATCCGGGACGTTGATCCCGGGAGCCAGGTCGCTTGGCGACCGTGACCTCGCAACATGGGACGCGTCACCCTGAGGAGGCTCACATGAGCGGGTTGTCCAGCCCGTCGTCCGTTCCGTCGTCCATTCCCTTCCCGCGCCTGCGGCCCTGGCTGCTGGCCGTGCCCGTGCTGTTGCTCGTGGCGTACCTCGTCCTGATGGACAACGGCGCCATCTCCCAGACGGGAGCATTCCTGCACGAACTCATGCACGACGGGCGGCATCTGCTCGGCGTGCCCTGCCACTAGGGGGCGGGGTGGTACGCACTCTCCTGGTCAGGGGCCTGCTCATGGGGCTGCTGGCCGGACTCGTCGCGGGCGGCTTCGCCTTCGTCTTCGGCGAGCCTCGCGTGGATGACGCGATCGCCCTGGAGGAGGCGGCCGCCGGGACGGCCGCGCACGACCACGCCGCCGAGGAGGCGGCGCATGACCACGGCGAAGGGGCCGCGGTCAGCAGGCCGGCGCAGAAGGCGGCGCTCTTCCTCGCCACCGGCCTCTACGGGCTGGCCGTCGGCGGCGTGTTCGCCCTGGTGTTCGCGGGCCTGCGCGGGCGGGTCGGGCCGCGTTCGGACGGGCGGCTGGCGCTGGCCGCCGCCGGGACGGCGTTCGGCGCGGTCATCCTGGTTCCCTTCGTGAAATATCCGGCCAACCCGCCGGCGGTGGGCGACCCCGAGACCATCGACAGCCGCACCCTGCTCTACGTGGTGATGATTCTCGTGGGGCTGGCCGCGACGGCGATCGCGGTGGCCACGGCCCGCCGGGTCACGACCGGAGACCACTGGGCACGGTGGGTGGCGGCGGTGGCCGCCTTCCTCGTGCCCGTGGCCGCCGCGTGGTGGCTGCTGCCGGCGGTCGACGAGGTGCCTGACGGCTTCCCCGCGACGCTGCTGTGGCAGTTCAGGCTCGCCTCGCTCGGCACCCAGCTCGTCTTCTGGACGGCGTTCGGCGTGCTGTTCGGCTGGGCGAGCGACCGGGTGGCGCGGCGCGCGGCGGCTCCTGCGCCCCTCGCCGTGCCGGGCTGAGCGGGTGCTGTTCGTCCGGCACGCCACGACGCCGGGCATGCGGGCCGCGTGCTTCCCCCGCGAGGAGGACGACGCCGACGAGGCGAGCTTGGCCAGGGCCGCCGCGCTGGGGTTCGCCGCGCTCCCCGCGTGGGTGGCCCCGGCCAGGGCCGCCCGGCGGACCGCCGCCGCTCTGGGGCTGGAGCCACGTGAGGCTCCGGCCCTGCGGGAGGCGGACTGCGGGCGGTGGCGCGGCCTGCCGTACGAGCGGGTCGCGCGGGAGGAGCCGGAGGCGCTGGCGAGCTGGCTGACCGACCCGGACGCCGCCCCGCACGGCGGCGAGTCCCTGGCCGCGCTCGCCGTCCGGGTCGCCGGCTGGCTCGAAGCGGCACGGGACGAGCCCGAGGCGGTCGCCGTCTGCGACGCCGGCGCCATCCGGGCGGCGCTCGGCCACGCCCTCGGGCTGGGCCCGCAGGCCACCGCACGTTTCGATGTGGCGCCCCTGTCCACCACCGAGCTGGTCGTCACGCGCGACGGCTGGCGGGTGGCCCATGTCAACCGGAAGGTCTGGAAGTCTTGATCGTCACCTATCCGTTCAGCGCCGTCGTCGGCCTCGACGACCTGAAGCTGGCGCTGGTGCTGAACGCGGTCTCGCCCCGGGTGGGCGGGGTGCTCGTACGCGGGGAGAAGGGAACGGCGAAGTCCACGATCGTGCGGGCGCTGGCCGCCCAGCTCCCCTCGGTGGCCGTGGTGCCGGGGTGCCGGTTCGCCTGCGATCCGGCCGCGCCCGACCCCGGCTGCCCGGACGGGCCGCACGAGCCGGGGGCCGAGGGCGTGGAACGTCCGGCGGCCCTGGTGGAGCTGCCCGTGGGCGCGTCGGAGGACCGGCTGGCCGGCTCGCTCGACGTGGAGCGGGCGCTGACGGAGGGCGTGAAGGCGTTCGAGCCCGGCCTGCTGGCCGCCGCTCATCGCGGCGTGCTGTACGTGGACGAGGTGAACCTGCTGCACGACCACCTCGTGGACCTGCTGCTCGACGCCGCCGCCCTGGGGACGTGCTACGTCGAGCGCGAGTCGGTGTCGGTACGCCACGCCGCCCGCTTCCTGCTGGTGGGGACCATGAACCCGGAGGAGGGCGAGCTGCGCCCGCAGCTCCTGGACCGGTTCGGCCTGACGGTCGAGGTCCGGGCGTCACGGGACCCGGAGGAGCGGGCCGAGGTGGTGCGGCGGCGGCTGGCCTTCGAGGCGGACGCGGCGGCGTTCGCGGCCCGCTGGGCGGCGGAGGAGTCGGCGCTGGCGGCCAGGATCGCCGCCGCCCGCGCCCGCGTGCCCGGCGTGCGGCTGCCGGACGCGCGGCTGCGGCAGATCGCGACGGTGTGCGCGGCGTTCGAGGTGGACGGCCTGCGCGCGGACCTGGTGACGGCGAACGCGGCGATCGCGCACGCCGCCTGGCAGGGGCGCGACGCCGTGACCACCGAGGACGTGCGGGCGGCGGCCCGGCTGTCGCTGCCGCATCGCAGGCGGCGCGACCCGTTCGACGCGCCGGGGCTGGACGAGCGGCTGCTTGAGGAGCTGCTGGAGCGTACGGCGGGGGACGACGAACCCGGGCCCGGCGACGATGACGGCGGCGGCCGGGGCGACGACGGCAGCGGTCCGGGGAACGGCGCCGGCGGTCCGGGCGATGACGGCAGTGGTCCGGGCGGCGACGGCGGTCCTGGCAACGACCGTCGCGGCCCCGGCGGCGACGGCCGTGGTTCGGCGGGAACGTCGCCACCGCCCGCGGACGCGGCGGGGCCGGACGGCGCGGGCATGGGCGCGGGCATGGGCGCGGACCCGGCTTCGGCGCCGGCTCCGGCTTCGGCGAGCGCGGGACCAGGATCGGGCGGGCGGGATCACGCCGGGCCGCCGGACTCCGTGGAGCCCTCGGACGGCGCGCTGCCCGGCGACGCGCACCGGGTGGCGGGGGTGGCGGCGCCGTACCGGGTGCCGTTGCTGGAGGTGCCGGGGCTCGGCGAGGGCGCGGCGGGCAGGCGGTCGCGGTCGCGGACCCGGCGCGGCCGCAGCACCGGCTCTCGCCGCCCGGACGGCCCGATAGGCGACCTGCACGTGCCGGCGACGCTGCTCGCGGCGGCCCCGCACCAGCGCGGACGCGGCCGCCACGGCACCGGCCTGGTGCTGCGCGGCGACGACCTGCGTGAGGTCGTGCGCGAGGGCCGGGAGGGCAATCTCGTGCTGTTCGTCGTGGACGCCAGCGGCTCGATGGCCGCCCGCAAGCGGATGACCGCCGTCAAGACCGCCGTGCTCAGCCTGCTGCTGGACGCCTACCAGCGCCGCGACAAGATCGGCCTGATCACCTTCCAGGGGACCGGCGCGCGGGTGGCGCTGCCGCCCACGTCGTCGGTGGAGGCGGGCGCGGCCCGGCTGCGGTCCCTGCCCACCGGCGGGCGCACGCCCCTGGCGGCGGGGCTGATCCGCGCGGCGGAGGTGCTGCGCGTGGAGCGGCTGCGCGATCCGGCGAGGCGGCCCCTGCTGGTGCTGGTGACCGACGGCCGGGCCACGGCGGGCGGCGACGTGGACCGGGCCGCCGCGCTGCTGGCGGGCACCGCGTCGGTGGTCGTGGACTGCGAGAGCGGGCCGGTCAGGCTCGGCCTGGCCGTCCGGCTGGCGTCCCGGCTGCGCGCCCGCCTGGTGCCCCTCGACTCCCTGGCCGACCTCGGGGCGGTCGTCCGTGACTACAGGAAGGCGGTCTGATCATGCCGCAGGGAAAACCGGCCGTCGTGCCCGACGACGGCCTCACCACGCGCCAGCGGCGGACCCGGCCGCTGCTGATGGTCCACACCGGGCCCGGCAAGGGCAAGTCCACGGCCGCGTTCGGGATGGCGCTGCGCGCCTGGAACCAGGGGTGGCCGATCGGGGTGTTCCAGTTCGTGAAGTCGGCCAAGTGGCGCATCGGCGAGGAGCGGGCGCTCAAGGTGCTCGGCGAGAGCGGCGAGGGCGGGCCGGTGACCTGGCACAAGATGGGCGAGGGCTGGTCGTGGATCCAGCGGCCCGGCACCGAGGAGGACCACGCGGCCGACGCCCGCGAGGGCTGGGAGCAGATCAAGCGCGACCTGGCGGCCGAGACGTACCGGTTCTACGTGCTGGACGAGTTCACGTACCCGCTGAAGTGGGGCTGGCTGGACCTGGACGACGTGCTGGCGGCGCTGACGGCGCGGCCGGGCAACCAGCACGTCGTGATCACGGGGCGGGACGCGCCCGAGCGGCTGGTCGAGGCCGCTGACCTGGTGACGGAGATGGGCAAGGTGCGCCACCCCATGGACGCGGGGCAGAAGGGGCAGAAAGGCATCGAGTGGTAGTTCCCCGGCTCGTCATCGCGGCCCCGTCGTCGGGCAGCGGCAAGACGACGGTGGCCACGGGGCTGATGGCGGCGCTGCGGGCGCGCGGGCTCAGGGTGTCGCCCCACAAGGTGGGGCCCGACTACATCGATCCGGGCTACCACGCCCTCGCCACCGGCCGTCCCGGCCGCAACCTGGACCCGTGGCTCGTCGGCGAGCGGCTGGTCGCGCCGCTGTTCCTGCACGGCGCGGCCGGGTGCGACGTGGCGGTGGTCGAGGGCGTGATGGGCCTGTTCGACGGCAAGGGGGACACCGGTTTCGCCTCGACCGCGCACGTCGCGACGCTGCTGGACGCGCCCGTGGTGCTGGTGCTCGACGCGGCCAGGCAGAGCAGGTCGGTGGCGGCGGTGGCGCACGGGTTCGCCACGTTCGATCCGCGGGTGCGGGTGGGCGGGGTGGTGCTCAACCGGGTGGGCTCCGACCGGCACGAGGAGCTGTGCCGCTCCGCGCTGGCCGCCGCCGGGGTGCCGGTGCTGGGGGCGATCCGCCGCGACGACGCCGTGGCCACGCCGTCCCGGCATCTGGGGCTGGTGCCCGCCGCCGAACGGAAGGCCGAGGCACTGGCGGCGGTGGACCGGCTGGCCGCGCTGGTGGCCCGCTCGTGCGACCTGGACGCGCTGCTGCGGCTGGCCCGCTCGGCTCCCCCGCTGGGCGGGTCCGCCTGGGAGCCGCCGCCGGGCGCTCCTGGCGCGGCGGGCGGCCGGACGGTGGTCGCGATGGCCGGCGGGGCGGCGTTCACCTTCGGCTACGCCGAGCACGCCGAGCTGCTGCGGGCGGCCGGGGCCGAGGTCGCCGTCTTCGATCCGCTGCGCGACGAACGGCTGCCGGACGGCGCCGGCGCGCTCCTGATCGGCGGGGGCTTCCCCGAGATGTACGCCGCCGAACTGGCCGCCAACGAGCCGCTGCGCGAGCAGGTCGCCGCCTTCCCCGGACCGATCGCGGCCGAGTGCGCGGGACTGCTGTACCTGTGCGACGAGCTGGACGGCCGGCGCATGTGCGGCCGGGTCCCCGGGCGGGCGCGGATGACGTCCCGGCTGACGCTCGGCTACCGGGACGCGCTCGCGTTGCGGCGCTCGCCGCTCACCAGGGCGGGCGAGCGGCTGCGGGGACACGAGTTCCACCGCACCGCCGTCCGGTACACCGGCGAGCCGCTGTTCCGCTGGGACGGCGGCCACGACGGGTACGGCGACCCCGGCGTGACCGCGTCCTACCTGCACCTGCACTGGGCGGGCGCGCCGCACCTGGCTCAGCGGCTGGTGTCGTCCTCCAGGTCGCCCTCGGTCTTGAGATAGACCTCGCGCAGGCCGCGCAGGACCTCCGGGTCGGGGTGCTCCCACATGCCGCGCTGGGCGGCCTCCAGGAGGCGTTCGGCGATGCCGTGCAGCGCCCACGGGTTGGAGCGGGCCATGAACTCCTGGTTCTCGGGGTCGAGGACGTAGGTCTCGGTCAGCTTGTCGTACATCCAGTCGGCGACCACGCCGGTCGTGGCGTCGTAGCCGAACAGGTAGTCGACGGTGGCGGCCAGCTCGAACGCGCCCTTGTAGCCGTGCCGGCGCATGGCGGCCAGCCAGCGCGGGTTGACCACCCGCGCGCGGAAGATCCGCGAGGTCTCCTCCGACAGGGTGCGGGTGCGTACGGCGTCCGGGCGGGTGCTGTCGCCGACGTAGGCGGCCGGGGCCTTGCCGGTGAGCGCCCGTACGGTGGCGATCATGCCGCCGTGGTACTGGAAGTAGTCGTCGGAGTCGGCGATGTCGTGCTCGCGGGTGTCGACGTTCTTGGCGGCGACCGCGATGCGGCGGTAGGCGTCTTCCATCTGCGGGCGGGCGGCGACGCCGTCGAGGTCGCGGCCGTAGGCGTAGCCGCCCCACACGGCGTACACCTCGGCGAGGTCGGCGTCGTCGCGCCAGTTGCGGCTGTCGATGAGCGGCAGCAGACCCGCCCCGTACGCGCCGGGCGCCGAGCCGAAGATCCGCATCGTCGCCAGGCGTTCGTCGCCGCCGGACGCGGCCACGTGGGCGCGCACGTAGTTGTCCTCGGCCGGCTCCGGGAGCGACGCGGCCAGCCGTACGGCGTCGTCGAGCATGCTCACCACGTGCGGGAACGCGTCGCGGAAGAACCCGCTGATGCGGACCGTCACGTCGATGCGCGGGCGGCCCAGCTCGGCGAGCGGGATCGGCTCCAGCCGGGCGACGCGGCGCGAGGCGTCGTCCCATTCGGGACGGACGCCGAGCAGGGCCAGGACCTCGGCGACGTCGTCGCCCGCCGTGCGCATGGCGCTGGTGCCCCACACCGACAGCCCGACCGAGCGCGGCCACTCGCCGGTGTCGGCGCGATAGCGCGCCAGCAGGGACTCGGCCATGGCCTGGCCGGTCTCCCAGGCCAGGCGGCTCGGCACCGCGCGGGGATCGACGGAGTAGAAGTTGCGGCCGGTCGGCAGCACGTTGACCAGGCCGCGCAGCGGCGAGCCGCTGGGCCCTGCGGGCACGTAGCCGCCGTCCAGGGCGTGCAGGACGTGGTCGAGCTCGTCGGTGGTGCGGGCCAGGCGCGGCACCATCTCGGTGGCGGCGAAGGCGAGCACCCGCGCAACGAGCTCCACCCGCTCCGCCGGCACACCGCCCAGCGCCGCGCGGGCGACGGTGGACCCCACCTCCGGGGCGACGACGGACCCCGCCTCCGGGGTGCCGCCCAGTGCCGCGCGGGCGACCGCGGACTTCACCTCCGGGGTGCCGCCCAGCGCCGCGCGAGCGACCGCGGACTTCACCTCCGGGGTGCCGCCCAGCGCCGCGCGAGCGACCGCGGACTTCACCTCCGGCGCGCCGCCCAGCACCGCGCGGGCGACGGCGGGTGCCGACTCGGGCGCCCAGTCGCGTTCCTCCATGGCCTCGACCAGGGCGCGGGCGACCGACTCCGCCCGGTCCACCTCGCCCAGCCCCCCCGTGCCGTCCTCCGCCAGGCCGAGGGCCTCGCGCAGGCCGGGCAGGGTCTCCCGGCCCGCCCACATCTGGCGGGCGCGCAGCATCGCCAGCACCAGGTCGACGCGTACCTGCCCGGTCGGCGCCTGGCCGAGCACGTGCAGGCCGTCACGGATCTGGACGTCCTTCACCTCGCACAGCCAGCCGTCCACATGCAGGATGAGGTCGTCGAACTCGCTGTCGTGCGGCCGGTCGGCCAGCCCCAGGTCGTGGTCCAGCCGCGCGGCCTGGATCAGCGTCCAGATCTGCGCCCGGATCGCGGGCAGCTTGGCCGGGTCCATCGCGGCGATCGTGGCGTGCTCGTCCAGCAGCTGCTCCAGCCGGGCGATGTCGCCGTAGGTGTCGGCGCGGGCCATCGGCGGCACAAGGTGGTCCACGAGCACGGCGTGCGCGCGCCGCTTGGCCTGCGTGCCCTCCCCCGGGTCGTTGACGAGGAACGGGTAGATCAGCGGCAGGTCGCCGATGGCGGCGTCGGTGGCGCAGGCCGCCGACAGGCCCGCCGACTTGCCCGGCAGCCACTCCAGGTTGCCGTGCTTGCCGACGTGCACCATGGCGTGCGCCCCGAACTCGGCCGACAGCCAGCGGTAGGCGGCCAGGTAGTGGTGGCTGGGCGGCAGGTCGGGATCGTGGTAGATGGCGATGGGGTTCTCGCCGAAGCCACGCGGCGGCTGCACCATCACCACCAGGTTGCCGGCCCGCAGCGCCGCCAGCACGATGTCGGTGCCGTTCTCGCCCTCGTGCACGAACAGCTCGCCCGGCGGCGGCCCCCAGTGCCGCTCGATCGCCTCCCGCAGCTCCGCGGCCAGGGTGCGGTACCACTGCTCGTAGGAGGCGGCGGAGATGCGGACCGGGTTGCCCGCCAGGTGCTCCTCGGTCAGCCAGTCCTGGTCCTGGCCGCCGGCGGCGATCAGCGCGTGGATGAGCGCGTCGCCGTCCTGCTCGGCTACGCCGGGGAAGCCGTCGCCCAGGTCGTAGCCGGCCTCGGCGAGCCGGGCCAGCAGCCGTACGGTGCTCGCGGGGGTGTCCAGCCCGACGGCGTTGCCGACGCGGGAGTGCTTGGTCGGGTACGCCGACAGCATGACCACCAGCCGCCGCGCGGCGGGCGGCGTGTGCCGCAGCAGGCCGTGGCGCACCGCGATGCCCGCCACCCGGGCGGCCCGTTCGGGGTCGGCGACGTAGACGGTCAGCCCGTCGGGGTCGATCTCCTTGAACGAGAACGGCACCGTGATGATTCGCCCGTCGAACTCCGGGATCGCCACCTGGGAGGCGGCGTCCAGCGGCGACAGGCCGTCGTCGTTCTCCTCCCACGCCTGGCGCGTGGTGGTGAGGCAGAGCCCTTGCAGGATCGGCACGTCGAGCCCGGCCAGCGCGCCGACGTCCCATGCCTCGTCGTCGCCGCCCGCGCCGGCGGTGGCCGGGCGGGAGCCGCCCGCCGCCAGCACCGTGACGACCAGCGCGTCCGCCGCGCGCAGCGTGTCGAGCAGCTCCGGCTCGGCCGCGCGCAGGGACGAGCAGAAGATCGGCAGCGCCTGCCCGCCCGCGTCCTCGACGGCGGCGCACAGTGTCTCGACGAACGCGGTGTTGCCCGCCATGTGGTGCGCCCGGTAGTAGAGCACCCCCACCACCGGGCCGCTGGTGGAGCGGGCAGGGCGTTCCAGCCGTCCCCAGGTGGGCGCGGCGGCGGGCGGCTCGAACCCGTGCCCGGTCAGCAGGACGGTGTCGGACAGGAACGCGTGCAGCTGCGCCAGGTTGGCCGGCCCGCCGTGGGCCAGGTAGGCGTGCGCCTCGGCGCACACCCCGCCGCTGACCGTGGACAGCTCCATCAGCTCGGCGTCGGGCGCCTGCTCGCCGCCCAGCACCACCACCGGGCGCGGCCCGGCCAGCAGCGCGTCCAGCCCCTCCTCCCAGGCCCGGCGCCCGCCCAGCAGGCGGACCACGACGAGGTCGGTCCCCTCCGTCAGGCCGGGCAGGTCCTCGGCGGTCAGCCGGGCTGGATTGCCCAGACGGTAGTCCGCGCCGCAGGCGCGGGCGCTCAGCAGGTCGGTGTCGGAGGTGGAGAGCAGCAGGACGGTACGGCTGTCGCCAGGCACGGCGCGTTCCTCCCTCGGGGTCCTCGCCCCGGTCGCGGGTGTTGCGACGGCAGGAGTCTCCTGGCTCCCGGATCGACGCTCACCCCGGCCTTCCCGCCCGTCGCCGGACAGTGGCCTTGTGGTGGGGTTCGCTCCCCGGTCACAGTGGCGGGACCGCGCCGGATTCGCACCGGCTTCCTCCCTTTGCCATCGCCTACGCCGAAGCTTACGGCAGGAGCGACCCGCCCCAGAAGTGGCGTTACGATCCCTTCGTGCCCGTAGGTGAATTTCCCGGACGTACGCGTCCCGATGCCTGTCCGGGGGCGCTGCAGGTGCACGAGGCCGCCGACGGCCCGCTCGCCCGCGTGCGCCTGCCCGGCGGCGCGGTGTCGGCCGCGCAGCTCCGCGTGCTCGCCGCCTGCGCGGCCGAGCTGGGGGCGGACGTGATCGAGCTCACGTCGCGGGCGAACGTCCAGGTGCGGGGCCTGCGCTCGCCGGACGTCTTCGCCCGGCGGATCGCGGCGGCCGGGCTGCTGCCGTCGCCCGCCCACGAGCGGGTCCGCAACATCGTGGCCTCCCCGCTGAGCGGACGCGGCCCGGACGGGCTGCTGAACGTGCTGGCCATGGCCCATGCTCTCGACCGGGCCCTGTGCGCGCGGCCCCGGCTGGCCGGCTTACCGGGACGCTTCCTGTTCGCCCTGGACGACGGCACGGGCGACGTCGCCGGGCTCGGCGCCGACGTCACGTACGCGGCGACGAGGCTCGGCGCGGACGTCTCGCACGCGACGGCCGGGAGACTGCTCCTCGCCGGAACTGACACCGGACTGATCGCCGGGCCGGACGCGGCGATCGCGCTCATGATCGACGCCGCCGAGGCGTTCCTCGACGAGCTGCCCTCCGGCGATGACCGCGCCTGGCGCGTCCGCGAACTGGACGACGGCCCGGCCCGAATCGCCGCCCGCCTGCGCGGCGGCGCGAACCAGCCCGTCCCGGACTCGGCTCACCTCCCGCCGCCCCGTGCAGGCAGGCCAGCGGCGGGCCGGAATGTGCAGCGGGACGGGCGGGTGGCCGTCGAGGCCGTCGTGCCGCTCGGGCGGTTGACGTCCGGCCAGGCCCTGGCGCTCGCGGACACCGGTCACGCTGTGCGGTTGACGCCCTGGCGGACCGTCGTGCTGCCGGACCTCTCCCCCGCCGAGGCGAACCGGGCCGGGAAGGCGCTCGACGCCATGGGGCTCGTCACCGACCCGGACTCCCCCTGGGCCGGCGTCACCGCCTGCACCGGCCGTCCCGGCTGCGCCAAGGCCCTCGCCGACGTACGGGCGGACGCCCGGCGCTGGGTGGAGGGCCTGGACCGCGCCCCCGCCACCCCCGTCCACTGGGCGGGCTGCGAGCGCCGCTGCGGCCTGCCGCGCGGCCCGGTCGTCCAGCTGATCGCGACCACGAACGGATACGAGGAACGCCACCCTTGAGCGACTACATCCGCGACGGCGCCGAGATCTACCGGCGCTCGTTCGCGACCATCCGCGCCGAGACCGACCTCACGGGCCTGCCGCCCGAGGTGGCCCAGGTGGCGGTGCGCATGATCCACGCCTGCGGCATGACCGACCTCGTCAACGACCTGGCCTGGTCGCCCGGGGCGGTCGTCCGGGCCCGCGAGGCGCTGCGCGGCGGCGCGCCCGTGCTGTGCGACGCCATGATGGTCGCCTCGGGCGTGACCAGGCGCAGGCTGCCCGCCGGCAACGAGGTGCTCTGCACGCTGGGCGACCCGCGCGTGCCCGAGCTGGCCGAACGGCTCGGCACCACCCGCAGCGCCGCCGCCCTTGAGCTGTGGCGCGACCGCCTGGAGGGCGCGGTGGTGGCGATCGGCAACGCGCCGACCGCGCTGTTCCGCCTCCTGGAGCTGGTCGCCGAGGGCGCGGGACGCCCGGCGGCCGTGCTCGGCATCCCGGTCGGCTTCATCGGCGCGGCCGAGTCCAAGCAGGCGCTGGCCGGCAGCGACCTGGAGTACCTGGTGGTGCACGGCCGCCGCGGCGGCAGTGCCATGACGGCGGCGGCGGTCAACGCCATCGCTGACGAGACGGAGTGACGACGTTGACAGGACGCCTGTACGGGGTCGGCCTCGGTCCCGGTGACCCCGAGCTGGTCACGGTCAAGACGGCCCGGCTGATCGGCGAGGCCGACGTGATCGCCTACCACGCCGCCCGGCACGGCCGCAGCATCGCCCGTTCGATCGCGCTGCCGTACATGCGCGACGGCCAGGTCGAGGAGCTGCTGCTCTACCCGCTGACCACGGAGACCACCGACCACCCGGGCGGCTACCAGGGCGCGCTCGACGACTTCTACGCCGACTGCGCCGAGCGGCTGGCCGCGCACCTGGACGCGGGCCGGACGGTGGTGGTGCTGGCCGAGGGCGACCCGCTGTTCTACGGCTCCTACATGCACCTGCACAAACGCCTCGCCCACCGCTACCCCACCGAGGTGGTGCCCGGCGTCACCTCGGTCAGCGCCGCCTCCGCCGTGCTCGGGCGTCCGCTGGTGGAGCGGGACGAGGTGCTGACCGTGCTGCCGGGCACGTTGCCCGCCCCCGTGCTGGCCGAGCGGCTGCGCGACACCGACTCCGCCGCCGTGCTCAAGCTGGGCCGTACCTTCGGCAAGGTCCGCGACGCGCTGGCCGAGGCGGGACGGCTCGACGACGCCTGGTACGTCGAGCGCGCCACCATGGGCGCCGAGCGGGTCGCGCCGCTCAAGGACGTGGACCCGGCCGGCGTCCCGTACTTCTCGCTGGCCCTGCTCGCGAGCCCGGCCGAGCGCACGTTCGTCTCGGAACGTCCGGCGGCGGAGGGGCGGGGCGAGGTGGTCGTGGTAGGGCTGGGCCCGGCCGGGCGGCCGTGGCTGACGCCGGAGGCGCAGGAGGCGCTGGCCGCCGCGACCGACCTCGTCGGCTACGGCCCGTACGTGGACCGCGTGGCCCCCAACCCGCGCCAGCGCCGCCATCGCACGGACAACCGGGTCGAGGCGGAGCGGGCCAGGCACGCGCTGGAGCTGGCCCGCGACGGGGCCCGCGTGGCGGTCGTGTCGTCCGGCGACCCGGGCGTGTTCGCCATGGCCAGCGCCGTGCTCGAAGCCGCCGCGGACTTCCCCGGCGTGCCGGTGCGGGTCGTCCCCGGGCTGACGGCGGCGCAGGCGGTGGCCGCCAGGGCGGGCGCGCCGCTCGGCCACGACTACTGCGTGCTGTCGCTGTCCGACCTGCTCAAGCCGTGGGAGGTCGTGGCTGACCGGCTGAGCGCCGCCGCGCGGGCCGACCTGGTGCTGGCGATCTACAACCCGGCCTCGCGCAGCCGTACGTGGCAGCTCGGCGCCGCCCGTGGCCTGCTGCTGGAGCACCGGACGCCGGACACCCCCGTGGTGATCGGCAGGGACGTCGGCGGCCCGGAGGAGAGCGTCACCGTCACCACGCTCGGCGAGCTGGACCCCGGCCAGGTGGACATGCGCTGCCTGCTGATCGTCGGCTCCTCCACGACCCGCGTCAACGGCGGCGTCGTCTACACCCCGCGCCGCTACCCCTGAACCCAGGCCACCGCCGCCGCCACGCTGTCCACCGTACGGACGCCCGGGGGCGGCGGCGGCCGGTCCACCATGATCACCGGCAGTCCGGCCTCGCGGGCCGCGACGAGCTTGGCCGTGGTCATCCGGCCGCCGCTGTCCTTGGTCACCAGCACGTCCAGGCGGTGCTCGCGGATGAGGGCGCGCTCGCCCTCCACGGTGTACGGTCCCCGGTCGAGCAGGACGTACGCGTTCGCGGGGACCGGCGGCTCGGGCGGGTCCACCGATCTGGCCAGCAGCCACACACCCGGCAGCGGCGCGAAGACCGGCAGGCTGCGGCGGCCGGTGGTGAGGAAGACCCGCACCTCGCCCGGCGCGGCGGCACCGGCCCTCCAGTCGCCGCTGACCAGCAGGTCGGCCGCCGCAGGCAACGAGCCGACCCGCAGCCAGTCGTCGCCCGGTCCTTCGCGCCAGCCCGGACGGCGCAGCGCCAGCAGCGGCACGCCGGTCGCCGCCGAGGCGGCCGCCGCCGAGGCCGTCATCCGCTCGGCGAACGGATGCGTGGCGTCCACCAGCACGTCGATCCGCTCCCGCGTCAGCCAGGCGGCCAGCCCCTCCGCGCCGCCGAACCCGCCTTCGCGCACCTCGCCCACCGGCAGCCGCGGGTTGCTGACCCGCCCGGCCAGCGACGACACGACGTGCAGCGCGGGATCGGCGGCCAGCTCGGCGGCCAGCGCGCGGGCCTCGGCGGTGCCGCCCAGAATCAGGACCCGCCGCACGCCCGGTCCCCGCCCGCGCCGCCGTCCCTGCCCACGCCGCCGTCCTCGGCCGCGCCGCCGTCCCTGGCCACGCCATCCCTGCCCGCGCCGCCGTCCTCGGCCGCGCCGCCGTCCCCGGCCGCGCCGCCGTCCCCGGCCGCGCCGCCGTCCCCGCC
>NZ_BAAJOU010000026.1:0-93453 GCF_057536035.1 Nonomuraea sp. B208 | reverse complement strand
GACGACCGCGCGGTCTCCAGGACGACGAGGCCGCCGTAGCTGTGGCCGAACGCCAGCCGCGCACCGGTCTCCTCCTGGACCGCCAGCAGGTCCTCCACTTCCTTGCCCAGGTCGTACCGGGGTCCCTGGGGGCCGCTGGCGCCACGGCCACGCCGGTCGACGACGTGCACGGTGAAGGAGCGGGCCAGTACGGAGGCCAGCGGCAGGTAGTCCTGCGAGGTCCGCAGGTTGCCGCCGAGCACGATGAGGTCCGGCCCGGCGCCTAAGGTCTGATAGCTGATCGGCGTTCCGTCGGCCGAGGAGACGGTGCTCGTCCGCGTGATCTGGGTGGTCCGGTTCATCTGGTGGGCTCCTGTTCCGTACGGTCCAACGTCGCGAGCAGTCGCGCGGTGTGCCCGGCGAACTCGGCATAGGGCACGCCGCTGTGCGCGACCAGGGCGGCCAGCTTGTCCTCGAACTCCTGCCGGAGCGAGGCCACGACCCGCTTTCCCTCATCGGTGAGGCTGAGCTGCCTGCGGTTCCCGCCCGCCGGGTCGGGCCGGACGTCGAGCAGCCCTTCGGCGGCGAGGACGGCGGTCATGCGGCTCACGGACGGCTCGGTCACGCCCAGGCCGTCGGCGAGGGCGCGCTGCGTCGAGAAGCCCAGCTCGCCCACCAGGGTCAGCGCGAGGAAGCGGCTGTAGGAGATGTTGTGCTCGGCCCGCAGGATCCGGTCGGCCATCCGGTCGAGCCGGGCGACGAGCACGTGCAGGTTGAGGCTGAGGTTTTGTTCCACAGCCTCTAACTTAGCATTCTAACTTAGCATTGCAAGTCCCAATCCGGAGCTTGCCGGCGCCGGACCGGTCAGTCTCCTCGCTCCAGCTCCCCGATCGCGGCCACCGGGTGCCCGCCACCGCCGTTGCATCGCCACAGCGCCGCCCCACCCGCCCGTTCCGGGTACAACCCGAGAGAATGTTCCGGGCAGGTCGGCCAGGCCCGCCATTCCCGCTCGGCGATCACCGCCTGGGCGAGATCGGCGATCAGCACAAGGGCGGCGACCGGTTCATGCTCTTCGCCGGCGAGCAGCCCCTGACTGGAGTACTGCCCCTTGTACTCGACGCGCAGATATCCGTGGTCGTCCCATTCCGGGACATCGAAGCCGAGCCGTCCGCCGACGCCGGTCGCATCGATGTCGCGCTGCACGGCGAGCACCGCGTCATCCAGCACCTTGTCAGTGTTCATGTTCGGCATCTTGCCGCATTCGTCCCAGTTCGCGAGAACATCCACTGCGAGCGGGTGCAGTAATTTCGCGAAAATACTGCGCGTAATAAGCAGTAAATGAATCCTTGACAAATATCGTGGGCGCATTGATTATATCGATTTAATCCCGCGCCCCCACGCGGGCCTCACCCCGAGGAGCCCGTCACGATGAGCCTCCCCACCGGCCCGCGCGCGCGCCGCCGCGCCGCGACCCTCGCGCTGGCCGCCCTCCTCACCACCCTGGCGACCGCGCCCCCGCCCGCCGCGGCCGCCCCGGCCGGGCCCGCCCCGATCACCGCAGCGGGCGCGACCGGCGGCGCGGGCGCGGGACCGCGCCTCGAACACCTGGACCGCGGCCTGGTCGCCGCCTCCACCCCCACCGGCGTGTTCCTGAGCTGGCGACTGCTGGGCGACGAGGTCACCGGCCACGGCGCCACGGGAATGACCGGCGCCGACTTCCGCGTCTACCGCGACGGCCGGCCGATCGCGACGGTGACCGACAGCACCAACTACCTCGACCCGGCCGGCACGCCCGCCTCCCGCTACCAGGTGGCCCCGGTCACGAGGGGCCGCGAGGGCGGCCGCGGCGCCGTTGTCACGCCCTGGCTTAAATCGTTTTATGATCTCAAGCTCACCAAACCGGCCGACGGCGTCACCCCGGCCGGCGAGGCGTACACCTATTCCGCCAACGACGTGAGCGTCGGCGACGTGGACGGCGACGGCCAGTACGAGTACGTCGTCAAATGGGACCCGTCCAACTCCAAGGACGTCTCCCAGCGCGGCTACACCGGCAACACCTATCTGGACACGTACGAGCTCGACGGCACCCTGCGCTGGCGGCTCGACCTCGGCGTCAACATCCGCTCCGGAGCCCACTACACGCAGTTCCTCGTCTACGACTTCGACGGCGACGGCCGCTCGGAGCTCATGCTCAAGACCGCCCCCGGCACGAAGATCATCCGGTACGGCCCCCGCGGCCAGGTCGTCTCCGAGCGCTACGTCACCATGCCCAAGGCCGACGTCAAGGCGGGCCGCTCCCATGCCGACGACTACCGGCTGAGCGCCGCCGGCTACTTCGACCACCTCGTGGCCATGTTCGAGAAGTGGCACGAGCACCCCGAGGTGGTCGCCGGGCGCTGGCCGCGGACGCTGGAGGAGGCGTTCGGGATCGCGCCCGCGCACACGTACCCGCTCTCGCACGAGGCCGCCGTCGAGCTGGCGAACCATTTCGTGGACGTGTACGCGCCGGGCCGCAGCGCCAACAACCGGCTGCGGGAGTTCGCCGGGTTCGTCGTCAGCGGCCCTGAGTATCTGTCGGTGCTCGACGGCGCGTCCGGCAAGGAGCTCCAGACGGTCCCGTACAAGCCGGGCCGCGGCGACGACGGCCTCATGTGGGGCGACTACGCGATGGCGCGCGTGGAGCCGGCCAACCGGGTGGACCGGTTCCTGTCCGCCGTCGCCTACCTCGACGGCCGGCGCCCGTCGGCGGTCTTCGCGCGCGGCTACTACACGCGCACCACGCTCGTCGCCTACGACTGGGACGGCCGGCGGCTCAAGGAGGTCTGGTACGCCGACAGCGGCCACGTGCCGATGGCGAACCCGTTCAACGCCTCCCCGCACGGCCAGCCCGGCACCAACCCGAAATATGCCGACATCACCACGCAGGGCTTCCACTCGATGAGCGCGGCCGACGTGGACGGCGACGGCCGGCAGGAGATCGTGTACGGCGCCGCCACCATCGACGACGACGGCGACGTGCTGTACTCGTCCTTCGCCGAGGCCCCGCCACAGAGCAACGTGCCCGGCCAGACCGTACGGCTCGGCCACGGCGACGCGATGCACGTCGGCGACCTCGACCCCGACCGTCCCGGCCTGGAGATCTGGACCGTGCACGAGGGCGGGCGCAGCGCCCCGTACGGATGGGCGATGCGCGACGCGGCCACCGGCCGGGTGCTGTTCGGCGGCTACAGCGGCGTGGACACGGGCCGCGGCATGGTCGGCGACGTCGACCCGGCGCTCCGCGGCCTCGAGGCGTGGTCGTCGATGCCTCCCGACCAGGCCGTCCAGGCGGGCCTGTGGTCGGCCCGCGGCGACTACCTGGGCCGCGACGCGCCGGGGACGAACATGAGCATCCGGTGGGCGGCCGACATGACGACGCAGCTCGTCAACGGCACCGCCACCACCGTGCTCCAGACGCCGACGATCGACGACCGGCGGCGCGGCACGCTGCTCACGGCCGAGGGCACGCTCACGAACAACTGGACGAAGGGCAACCCGGGCCTGGTGGCCGACGTGTTCGGCGACTGGCGGGAGGAGCTGCTGGTGCGCACGGCCGACAGCTCGGCCCTGCGGGTGTACCTCAGCACCGAGGTCACGGACCGCAAGCTGTACACGCTGATGCACGACCCGCAGTACAGAGTGGAGGTGGCGCGCCAGCAGACGGCCTACAACCAGCCCGCCTACCCGAGCTTCTACCTCGCCTCCGACCTCGACTGGTCGAAGGTGCCGGTGCCGCGCCTGCGCTGAACGCTCCGAACACGAAGGAGGGCGCCCCCTCGCGGGGACGCCCTCCTTCGTTGGCCCGGCCGTCAGGTCACTGGTTCTTGACGGAGACCGGGCGGACGCTGGTGTCCTTCTCGGCCCAGGCGCCGGTGGAGAAGGCCACCGGCTGGCTCTTACGGCCCACGCCGTCACCCCACTTGGTGATGACATAGTCGATCTTGATGTGGCCCTCGCCGTCGACGCCGTCCACGCCCAGGGTGTCGGGGTTGAACGTGCCGCCGGTCAGCTCGGCGAAGGTCTTGGCGTCGAGGTCCAGCATGACGCCACGGTCGGAGGGCTCGCCGGGACCGCGGTCGCCGACGAAGAAGGGCAGCTTCTTGCCCTTGTACATCACGTAGCCCTCGGTCATGAGCGGCCAGCTCGGGCTGGCGGCCAGACCCTTCTGCATGGGCTTCCCGGCGGCCGGCAGTCCGGTGTCGCCGGCCCGGCCGGAGGAGTCGTCCCAGAAGTACGACGCCTTGGTCGAGCCCGTGAGCAGGGTCGCCTGGGCCTTGGCGGCGCTCACCGGCGCGGTGGTCTGTGCGTCGGCGTGCGCGGTGGCCGCGCCGATGGACAGGCCGCCGATGGTGGCGGCGGTCAGCAGGCTGAGAGCTCGCGTGCGGACGGACATGGTCAAGGGAAAGTCCTTCGTTAGGGAACACGGAGGTTGCGCTCGCTTGACTGATGTAGCCGGGCCTAAGCCAATGCGGTCGCTACGTGGAGCGCGTGCGGATCCGGAGATTCCGGAGATCCGATGCCAACGGGAGACTGGCTACCCGCTGACCAACGCCTACCAAGCTACCGACTAAACCTGGACACATGCAAACAAATCACCATATATCCGGCAAAGATCTACCTCGGTAGGTAAAGCGTCGGATACGTAACGCCACCGAGGCGGGCAGGATTCCCATCGCCCGGCAATCCGCGCATACAGCGCATGGAGCGCCCATCTGGCTCCGCGCCGCGGTGCCCGACGACCTGACCGAGGTCGCGGTTGGGGGCGCGACGGCGGCCGTCGCGGCGTACTTCACGGCGACCGCCCATCGCACGTCGGACCGTCTTCACGCCCCCCAGATCCACAGGTACCGGTGCGGGGCGTCGTCTCCCAGAACGCACAACCTCCCGAGGAACGACAGATAGCGCCGCTGGTCCGCCGTGAGTGGGGCATCCGCGGCCAGCAAAGCGTCGATCTCGTCCAGCAGCGTCCGCATCTGCGCCCGGTTGAACATCGTGTCCCCGTAAGGATCGACATGGCCGAGCATGGGCTGCCCGGCCTTGGAGATCGCCGGGCAGTCCAGCACATCGAGCGGGAAGTACTCCTCCTCCGACAAGACTTTCTTGAATTCGGACAGGAGCCGCACTCTTATAGTGGCCATCGTCAGACACGATACATAGTGACCAGTCAGCCTTGCTTGTCACGCACGACCGCGTACCTGGTGCTCAATTTTCCGCAACTGTCATGGCCATGCCTGTCGAGCGCATGGTCGACGCCGTCCGCTTCGTCGGGACCCGGCGTGTAGTGGACGAGCACGCTCGCCCTACCCACCCCGACGTAGTAGGTGGGGAGTTCTGCCACCGAGCCGGCCAGGAGATCAACGTCCCGAACCGGCCCCACCCGAGATACTCGAGTGGCACCTCGACGAGATTTTCTTACGCACATAGGCCGAGAGAAAACCGAAGCAGAGCGTGCGCGACTTCAAGGAGAAAGTTCGGGGACCGCCTCGGTGTGTGTCACACGCCAACCGTGGTGGCCATAGACAAAACCTTGCGTCGCAAGCAGACCCGCCCGGACACCCACCTGGCGGGCCGCCCTCTGCCAACGAGCACGCCTGCAACCTGCAGGTGCCCCGCCATCCCCGCTGCGGCGAGCTCATTGCGGCCTTGCGCGCCCACCCAAACCTCAGTTACCCCTGGCAGCCCTCCCTGTACAGCACCCCCTGAGCGTGGTGGATCTTCAAAAAGGGCTACACCTCCTAGGCGACACCTGATGTTACGGGTTTTTTAGGTAGAACTTATGGTGATCTATATCACATTGATCATGAAGCGCGCCGCCAGTAAAGCTTGTTTGCTATCTCATACTCACCCCGATTCAGAGGTGTTAGTGAACAAGTTAGTAAGCACATCGAAACGCCGCCGGCTCACCTCGGGACAATTAGCGATCGCAACGGTGCTCACGGTGACAGCATCGTTGCTAGTCGCGGGAACCATCCCGTCAGCCCAGGCCGAGCCGGAGCCCACCGGACCAGTTACTCCGTCGATAACCACGTTCCCCCAGCCGGAGGACCCGGACGCGCTGTTCCGAGCAGCGCTGACCGAAGCCAAAAAGCAGAACAAACCGGTCGCAGTAGAAGCCGCGTACACCGAATCCTCGCGTACATGGGCCTATCCGGACGGCCACCTGTCCACCCAGTCCTATAACGGCCCCGCCCAGTTGCGGCGTGGCAAGACATGGGAGTGGATCGACACCACCCTCGTCGAAGAGAACGGCGTGCTCAGGCCCCGGCTGGCCAAGGCCGGGCTACGGCTGTCGCCCGGCGGCACCGGACCGTTCGCCTCCATCCACCTGGGACGCGGCAGCAGCTTCGGCCTGTCCTGGCTCACCGCGCTCCCGAAGCCGCAGATCAAGGGCAACGTCGCCACCTACGCAGGCGTCGCCGGCCCGTCCGCGGACCTGGTGGTGACCGCGCTGCCCACCGGATTCCGGCATGACGTGGTGCTGCGCGAGCGGCCTGCCGAGCCGGTGGAGTTCCGCCTGCCGGTGCAGGCCCAGGGCGTCAAGCTGGCCAAGACCAAGTCCGGCGCGCTCACCCTGTCCGACGACGAGGGCAAGGACAAGGGCGAGAAGATCGCCTCCGCGCCCGCGCCCCGCATGTGGGACGCCGCCGCGGCCAAGGCCGACGCCAAGCAGCCGGGACGGGAGGCCAAGGTCGCCACCGACGTGGTCAAGGGCGACAACGGTGACACCGTCCTGGTGCTGAAGCCGGACGCCAAGTGGTTGGCCGACCCCGCGACCCAATATCCGGTCACCGTGGACCCGACCACCACGCTGACCGTGACGCAGGAGACGTCGGTCATGTCGCCGAACTCCGCCACGGGTGCCGGGCAGGTGTCCCGGTCCAACCCCCGGAGCTGCCCCACCCCCTCCACCTGTGGCTATACCAGAGAGTCCGCCACCCGCGCGCTGCTGGCCTTCGACACCGCGCCGATCAGCGGCCGCCATGTGGTCGGGGCCACCATGCAGCTGTCGTTGCGCGGCAACGCCACCACGTGCAGCAACCTGCAGGCGGTCACCGCCTCCCTCATCACCGAAGAATGGGAAGCGGAAGAGACCTTCTGGGAGAACCAGCCGGCCACCCGCCCCGACGAACGCTCCTCTCTCGACCCCTGTATTCAGGTACGCACCGACGGGGCGATCTGGAGCTGGAACCTGACCGCGATGGCCCAAGCCTGGGCCACCGGCACCGCCAACCACGGCCTGCAACTGCGGCTCGGCACCGAGCTGCCGGTGCCCAAGGACCTCAGCGAGTCGTACAACTTCTGGGCCCAGATGTTTGGCGGCTCCCGCGTGCCGAAACTGAGCGTGGACTGGGTGCTCCCGCCGGCGATTCCCACCGTCACCGCCGAGTCGATCGACTCCATGTCCGGTAACGACGCCATCGCCCGCAGCACCAACGTCAAGGTCACCTACAAGTCCAGCGTCCCCGAGGCGACGAACCTGGACTACACCGTGACCGTCAACGACTCCACCATGGCGCCCCCGGCCGCCCAGCTACCCACCGGCGAAGCGGCCTGGTGGAAGCTGGACGAGACCTCCGGAACCACCGCCGCCGACGCTACCGGCAAGGGCTTCACCGCCAACCTGAGCGGCGCCTACAGCCGCGTCCCCGGCCAGCTCGGCCAAGCGGTCAAGCTGTCGCCCGGCGGCCAGATCCGCACCGCCGCACCGGTTCTGAACACCAACCAGAGCTACACCGTCACCGCCTGGGTACGCCTCGACAGCGGCGCCGGCGACCAGGCCGTGTTCTCTCAAATGGGCACCAACCAGCCGGGCTTCAGTCTGGGCTACCTGGCCTCCAACGCCGCCGAGCTGGACCAGCGCTGGATCCTCACCCTCAACGACGCTGACACCGCCAACGCCAACCCGGTCCCCATCGGGTCGAAGAAACTGGCCGGCGTCGGCCGGTGGACGCATCTGGCCGCCCAGTACGACGCGACCGCCCACAAGATGCGCCTGTACGTCGACGGCGAACTCAACGGCGAGCGCGACTACACCGCCGGCTGGAACGCCCGCGGCGCATTTGTGATCGGCCGCGGCACCGTCATCGCCGGCGACGAGGCCACCCTCGACGGCGCCGTCGACGACGTGCACGCCTACCAGAAAGTGCTGACCGGCGACGAAATCCGCTCCCTGGTCGGCGTCCCCGGCACCACCACCCACAACAACATCCCCTCCGGCCAGACGCTGGACAAGGTGTTCACGCTGGACAACCCGGCCAGCTTCAAGTTCGTGGTCAAGGCCTGCCGCAGCGGCCTCAACCCCCCTTCCTGCAACGAGAGCCCGGCCTACCGCATCACCTCCGACGCACCGGTGCTGCCCTCCGACACCGAGACCGGAATGGCCGACCCGGCCCATCCGATCCTGTCCGGCATGGTCAACCGCCCCTCCGGCGGCCTGGTGACGGCCAAGTACTACCTGTACGACAACAACGGTCTGCCCGTCGGCTCCGCACCACTCGGCAGCCGCACCGTCAACGGCGGCCAGCGCGCCTCCTTCCAACTTCCGGCCAACACCGTGCAAGCCGGCCGCACATACAAGTGGCAGATGGTTGCCTGCGTCGCAGGCCCGCAGGACGGCGGCTCCGACCCTGGCCCCAATCCCACCCCAACTCCCACGGCAACACCGACTTCCACGCCCACGCCTACTCCGACCCCCACGCCCACGCCCACTACGACGCCCACTCCGACTCCGTCCGGTCTGGTGGCCGCTTACGGCATGAACGAGGGCACCGGCGACACCATCACCGACCCCATCGGGGGCAACGACGGTAGCGCCTTCGGCACTACCTGGGTCTCCGGTAAGTACGGCCAGGCTCTCTCCTTCAATGGCACCTATGGCACAGTGGACATCGAGGACGCGCCCTCCCTGCGTCTCGGCAACAAGCTGACCCTGTCAGCCTGGGTCAAGCCCAGCGCTCTGGACGGTTGGCGCACCGTGATCGCAAAGGACAACGAGAACCTCTTCGACCTGTCCTACGGTCTCTACGCCGCCTCCGAGGGCGGCCCCAGCGGCTGGTTCACCGTCAACGGACAAGCAGAACCCGTCGGAGCCACCAGCAACCTGACCGCCAACACCTGGGCACACCTCGCTGTCACCTACGACGGCACCACCGCCCGCCTCTACCGCAACGGCACCCAGATCGCCCAAGCCAGCTTCAGCGGCACGATCACCAACGACGCCGGGTTCCTGCACATCGGCGGCAACGGCATCTACGGCGAGTATTTCAAGGGCGTCATCGACGAAGTCCGCATCTACAACCGGGCACAGACCGCTACCGAAATCACCACCGATATGAACACCCCACTCGGCGGTACCTCGATAGCAGCTGCACGGTCGGAGATGGCATCGACAAGTACGACAGCGAGCGACGCCGGTAGTGAGGTCTGCACGCCTAAAACCGCACCAGTCAGTTTCACGACTGGAGCAGCCGTCGGGGAAGTGACGGAGGAACCCAGCCAGGATCCGAAAATTACTCTGGGCAGAGACGCTTTCGTATTCAAATCAGTGAAAACGGACCCCACCTCTTGCGAGGGATCGCCTTGCAATGTAGAAGATGCCACGTCTCTGCAATTAGGCGGAACCGGAGCCAGCAAAACAGCCGCCATCATAGGCATGAAGTATGATGAGATAGCTGCCGGCTCCGCCATAACGCAGGCCATCGTAAATCTCGGATCTCCCACCTGTTCCGGCGGGGCTTGTCCGACGGACACTGTTATCACCGCAGTACCGCTGAGAAGCCCCGTAAGCTCGTCCACAAAAAGTTCGGACCTAGCCTCCGACATCATCTCGGGAGTAACCTACACATTCCCGATCACTGCGCCACAGGCGGACATCGCCGGAAGCGAATATCAATGGCTCATGCTAACCTCTAATCGCGATGAGTCAATTACCTTTGCAGGCGGAGAGGCCCCATCGATACAGATTACCTACGTCGCCCCGGCTCCACCGAGTCCCGTGTTGAATCTGAGCGTGCAGCCTGGCGACAAGGGTGCCATCGCGAGCTGGGGTATTCCGGAGAGCACAGGCAGCGTAGCTCTGATCAGCAAGTACGATGTCGAGGTAAGGAATCAAGCCGGAGCACCAAGATCGTTGGAGGCCAACGATCCCTGGATTTCGATAGACGAGCTCGTTAACGGCACAGAGTATACGGTCGCAGTTCGCGCTAGAACTCCTTACGGAGTCGGCGAATGGGAATCGGCAACGGTGACTCCCAAGGCTCCGCCGCCGCCGCCCCAGACCTCATGCGTACTAGAGTCATCTAATCGCGCAAATCGTAGCGCTCAGTCATCGAGCAGCATTACTCCTCAGGAGTACGCCGATCGGATCAAGCACTACTACGAGGCCCAGGATGCTGTGCTGGAAGGTCGAGCTTCATCAGTATGGGACGCGGAGGCGGTCACGCCGGATGCTCCTATCACAGCTCAGATCTCGCTGCTGAATGCAGAGTTGGTGCAACAGAAGCAGGCAGCGGACGCGATGGGGATATCACGGAGCGAATCAACGGTTAGCGTACGAAAGGTAGTTCCTCGCGAATCCGTCGACGGATCCGTGTGGGTTACCGCTGAGGTAACCCGCAGCTGGCGGATTTCCCAGTCGCAGCCCACTTCGTCCACCCCGCAGATCTCTAGAGCGAGCGGAGTCGTAGAACCGAGTGAGCCGATCATCGACGTGTTCGTCTTCGACAGGTGCGGTGATTTGACGATCATTCAGGTTCCTCTCGAAGTAGAGCAGGACTCGACTGACTTCTCGGGCGAGACGGATGAAGAGGAACTACTCAAGAGAGAAGCCCGATGGAGTGACTTCTCGATACCAGGCAGCGGCACCAACACTGCGAAAGCTGCCGGCACCTGCCCTCTGCTGGCTCCTACGGGGGAAACAAAGGCAAAAAGGACACGCAACGTGTCCGGCCTCAAGGGTGCACGGCTTGAGGTAGTCGGCCTAGCTCAATGGAATAGGTGCGGGGGACGCGAGGCCAAAAGCAAGTGGGTAATAGACAAAGCTGCAGTATCAGCCGTCCTGTGGACAGACGACTGGTTCCGCTATCCATTCAAACACGTCAACGGAAAAGCCATCCTAAACAAGGAACAGAAAGCCAGGAATGACAAGATCATAGACAACTCCTGGGTAGATGCCGCCGCTTCACCTTGTTTCGTTCAATCCTCCCACACGGTGCAACTTGAAGGGGGGGTCAACCTCTCCTTCAGTTCGGGATGGCCGCTCAACTGGGCGGAAGCCGAGAAGGGCGGTTCATTCAACGTCGCCTACTCCCAGCTCAAGAACCTCTCGTGTCCTGCACCCCATAGCAAGACAGGGTCCGTCGGAGGCGACAACACTCGCATCACCCCTGGCAGCGGAAACATCGCAGCACGCGCTTTCCGCACAAGATGGATCAACGATACGGGTGCAATCAGGGCCGAATGCTGGCAGGCTCAACTTTCGTTCTGTTCGCTAGATAAATTCCAGCTGGTCGCAGGTGGCGCTGCAAATCTTCTACTCAAGAAGGGCGATTCGCTCCAACACGTGGTAACTGCAGAAAGCCAGTGGAAGACATGGTGAGCCTGCAATAGGATCTGAACCCGAAGCCAGCAAACTCGGCGTCGTACTGACCGGGAAGCATGTGCATTCGATTGTGCATTCGCCGATCATTCGACGATGATACTGGCTGTTGCGCCAAGTACGACGCAACAGCCAGTATCTCCAATATCACCAAGCGCGGCGCAGCATAAGGACTGTTCGACCTCAATCGAGGTCTGAGATTCCGCCTGGCCCGGCAGGCTTGAGAATGCTGCCGCCCGCACCTTGATATCCCTTGTCGGCGGAAATCTTGACCCCGGCGACGGTCAGCGCGTGGATCGGGCTGGTGGCGCACGCCGCGGTCAGGTCATACGTGGCACCGGACAGCCCAGGTGAGGCCCAGACGAGCCGGGCGGCCGGGTTGGCCAGGAGCCGCACGTTCACGCCGTGGCGTCGGTGTTTATCGGAGTACCAGCCGGGCGATCGGGATTAGGGTGCCCTTCTAGGATGAGCAGGCCACCGGCTGGCGGGTAGGACGGTGGCGTGGACGCCGTCGGCAAGCAGGGCGAGCAGGTCGGCCACCTCCTGGACGTAGCGCCAAGCGGTGCTGGTGCCGATGGCGAAGCCGGCGGCCAGACGTCCGCAGGCGTCGCCATTGCGCAGGTAGGCCCAGCGGACCAGGGTGTAATGGGACAGAGAAATCGCGGCAGGATGCTTCTATAGCTTGTCAAGCGAGGACAGACGAATTGGCTCCTGACACCTTAGGGCGTACGATGATCTTGTACGGCTGGCCGCCGACGTATCGTTTCAGACAGCGGAACTCTTTCTTGGACAGTCCCTTGGTGGTTCTGCACTCAACATAGGCACAGGTGGATTGATCGCAGGACATACGACAAAGCACAGTAACGTACAAGGCGCGGTTAGCCTGCCGGGCGCCGCCACGGTTGAGCCGATGGCGTCATGTTCTGCCGCTGGATGCGGGGATGGGCGACACCCCGCACAGGTCGCGAACAATCCTTCCGAGAACAGTCGATCAGGGATTTCGCCGCAGGTGGTCAGGAGTTGCGCGGCGGTCTCCACACCCACGCTCCGGGTGATGAGCAGTTCGGGCCGGGCCTGCTCGATCAGCGCCTTCAGCTGGTTGAAGGAACGCATCCACTCAAACAGGTCCGCATATCCCGCTCGTGTCACCGGGAACTCGTGATCGGCCACCCGGCGCCCGTTCATCAACACCACCGCGGCGTGGTGAGTGTCGGCATGCGTGTCGACCCCGCGATCCGACGTGCCTTGGGCTTCTTGAACTCCGTCATGTGCACCCTCCTCGGCTCGGGGATATCCGAGGACGATGCGCGCCGGGGTAGCCGAGCAGGCAGACCAGTGACGGGACGGATTCTCTCGCCGAGGCTTCTATCAAGCCAGACACGACCAGCCCGCCACGCATCTTCTGGAAGCCTCCCCGCAAAAGGCGACAGATTCTGCCTCGGCGGCACCGGCCTGACCCTGTTCGCATGACAGGGGTAGGAGGCGCCGACCTCCCGCAGGCTCCGTTCGAAATGGCGTCGGCAGTGCGGACAGCAGAAACCGTAGGTCCGGCAGTCGCGTTCCAGCATGACCACGTCCCCGACCGGCACGATTTCGCCGCACACCGGGTTGACGACCGTCCCGTCCGGCGCGGGCGCCTGGGCCCGGTCTTGGCCTGTTCGGTGATCCGCAGCATGTCCGGCGAGCGGTGCACCCGGCCGCGCAGGCCGTAGAGCCCTCGGGAACGCTGATCACGTTGACCATGACGCACGGCTCGCGACCTGGTTCGGCCTCCGCCAGCTCTGCCGTGATGCGGGAGACAAGGTGCTCACTCAAATCCTTCCCCCACATGCCGACAATCATGGTCACCACGTATCGGACGTTGCGGGCGCCTCCGTCGGCCTCCGCCCACGACCCAAACCTCCTCCTCGCGCACCACCACGTCGGTGAGCAAGTCGAGAAGGTTGGTCGCGCCGGGATCGGCCGCGACCGGGTCATCGTGCCCAGCAGCAGCCGGCAATAGCCTGCGTCCGATCAGCCGCCCGGCAAAGCCTGGCGTCGCAGCACATCGAACCGGCCCTTGGACACGACGACCTCAATGAACAACATTGTCCTACGCCCTTTCCGCGAGTTTGCTCCCCGGACCCTCATCGTCCCGAGCCGGGGCCCCTGGGCGTCGTCGACCAAGGGAAAACGCCTTCCGGCTACCACAACAGGAGTAGGGAGAAGAGCACACGCACCCCTCATCAACTTCGCCTTCGGCGGGTCAAGCGGGCGGCCGGATCGGTGACCGTCCCGCCCTGAGCGGGCGCTACGCCGGTGCCCTCCACGTTCCCGCGGCGGGCGTCGCCGGGAAACCCAGTTCGGCGGAGAACTCACGGGCCGCCTCCGCCACCACGGCCCCCATCTCGTGCAGCCGCTCCGGCGCCGCCGCCCGGGTCACGGACACGCTGATCGCCGCCGTGATCAGCCCCCGGTGGTCGCGTACGGGCGCCGACACCCCGGCGGCGCTGTCATCCAGCTCCACGTCCGAGACCGCGTAACCCGCCGACCGCACATGCGCGAGGTCGGCCAGCCAGTCGTCCTCGCTGGCCACCGCGCTGTCCAGCCCGGACGGCAGCACGGTGCGCAGCAGCGCCCGCACGCGTTCCTCGTCCCACTCGGCGAGCAGCGACCGACCGGCCGCGGCCATGATCACCGGCACCGAGATGCCCTCCCACACCCGGTGGTAGGCCCGCGACGACGGCACCGACAGCAGCGTCAGGACCTGGTTGCCGCGCAGCACGCACAGGTAGGCGTCCTCGTCGAAGGTGCCGGCCAGGCGCCGCAGGTAGGGCGCGGCGACCCGGACGAGCCGGGCCTGCTGGGTGCGCGCGGCCAGCGCGAACAGCCGCCAGCCCAGGCGGTAGCGCCGGGTGACCGGGTCCCGCTCCACCATGCCTTCCAGCTCCAGCGCCCGCAACGCTCTGGAGATCTGGCTCTTCTCCCGTCCCAGCCGCTCGGCGATCCAGCTGACGCCGAACCCGTCCGCGTCCCTGTCATCGCCGTGACCTGCGAGGACTTCGAGAATATCCATGTCCCGCCGCAGCCCCGCCGAGGGTGCCGGAGGCTTGTCGCTCATCCACGTCCGTTCATCACAGAAGCATCGCGCTTTTGTTGCGCTAGCTGCACCTGGTTTTGCACTGACCGCAACTCTTGGCATACGTTTGCGAGCCTCTGACAGCGTAAGCGAAGGTGGTCCTTGTATGAGTTTCGGCGAGTACGTGGTCTCCCGATGGGACACCCTCTCGCTGGCCGCCGCCGAGCACGCCCTGGTCGTGGCGATCGCCATCGTCCTGGCCAGTGTGGTCGGCATCGGCGTCGGCGTCCTCGGCCACGGCTCGCCGCGCGTGCGGGAAGGGTCGATCGCGGTCTCCGCGGCGATCCTGACCGTCCCCTCGCTGGCCCTGCTCACCCTCCTCATCCCCCTGACCGGGCTGGGCTGGGGATCCACGCTGATCGCGCTCACCGCGTACGCGTTCCTGCCGATCATCCGCAACACCGTGACGGGCCTGCGCGGCCTGGACGCCGCCACCGTCGAGGCCGGCCGCGGCATGGGCCTGAGCCGCCCGCGGCTGCTGCTGCGCGTCCAGCTCCCGCTCGCCTGGCCGATGATCCTGACCGGGATCCGGATCTCGACGCAGATGGCGATCGGCATCGCCGCCATCGCCGCCTTCGTCGACGGCCCGGGGCTCGGCAACCAGATCTTCGAGGGCCTCTCCCGGCTGGGCTCGGTGAACTCGCTCAACGCCACGCTCGCGGGAACGCTCGGCATCGTGATCATCGCGGTGCTGTTCGACCTGTTCTTCGCTGCCGTCCGCCACCTGACCACCCCGAGGGGGCTTCGTGTTCGACCGTGACCTGTCCGACCGTGACGCCGAGGGCGTGCGCATCGAGCTGCGCGCGCTGACCAAGCACTATCCGGGCCAGCCGGCCCCCGCGGTCGACAACGTCACCATGGACATCCCGGCCGGCGAGCTGGTCGTCTTCGTCGGCCCGTCGGGCTGCGGCAAGACCACCACGATGAAGATGATCAACCGGCTGGTCGAGCCCACCTCGGGCGAGATCCGCATCGGCGGGCGCGACGTGCTCGGCCTGAACCCCGACGAGCTGCGCCGCCACATCGGCTACGCCATCCAGCAGGTCGGCCTCTTCCCGCACCTGACCGTGGCCCAGAACATCGGCCTGGTCCCCAAACTGCTCGGCTGGCCGCAGCCCCGGATCGCCGCCCGCGTGGAGGAACTGCTCGCCCTGGTGCACCTGGAGCCGTCGGCCTTCCACGACCGCTACCCACGACAGCTGTCCGGCGGCCAGCAGCAGCGCGTGGGGGTCGCCCGCGCGCTGGCCGCCGACCCGCCCGTGATGCTCATGGACGAGCCGTTCGGCGCCACCGACCCGATCACCCGCGAGCACCTGCAGAACGAGTTCGTCCGGCTGCAGAAGCAGCTCCGCAAGACGATCATCTTCGTCACCCACGACTTCGAGGAGGCCATCAAGCTGGGCGACCGCATCGCCGTCCTGCGCGAGGGCTCCCACATCGCCCAGTACGACACCCCCGCCGCCATCCTCGACCGCCCCGCCGACGACTACGTGGCGGGCTTCATCGGCCAGGACGCCACGCTCAAGCGGCTGGCGCTGCTGCGGGTCACCGACGTCCCGGTCACCGACCCGCTGCCCGACCCCCGGCTGCCCCACATCGCGACGGACGCCAGCCTGCGGGAGGCGCTGGACCTCATGCTCGCCCACGGCACCGACCGGTGCAGCTCGGCGGCCGGCGTGCTGAGCTACGCGACCTTGTGCGCGGCCGTCGGGAACCGGTCACAGGAGGAGCTGGTCGCCGGTGACCGCTGAGACCCTGCCGACTGAGACCCTGCCCCTCACCCCCGTACGGCGCGTCCCGCGCGGCGCCCGCCACCTGATCACACCCGCCGCCGTCGCCGCCGCCCTGATCGCCCTGTACATGTGGGTGGGCACGCTGGAGCTCGACTCCATCGAACAGCGCAGCCTCAACCGCGCGGTCATCCTGGCCAAGACCGTCGAGCACCTGCAGATGACGCTGGCCGCCACCGCGCTCGTCGTGCTCATCGCGATCCCGCTCGGCGTGGCCGCCTCCCGCGCCCGCAACCGGCTCATCGCCCCCGTGATCCTGACCCTGGGCAACCTCGGCCAGGCCGTTCCGTGCATCGGCCTGCTGGTGCTGTGCACGTTCCTCATGGGCGTGGGTTTCCAGACCGCGCTCGTCGGCCTGGTCGCCTACGCGGTGCTGCCCGTGCTGCGCAACACCATGGTCGGCGTGCAGCAGGTCGATCCGGCGCTCATCGAGGCCGCCCGCGGCATGGGCATGACGCGGGGACAGATCCTGCGCCGGGTCGAGCTCAAGCTCGCCGTCCCGGCGATCCTGGCGGGGCTGCGCACCGCGCTCGTGCTGACCGTCGGCGTCGCCACGCTCGGCGCCTTCGTCGCCGCCGGCGGGTTCGGCGAGCTGATCATCAACGGGCTCAAGCTCAACCGCATGCCCGTCACCATCGTCGGCGGCGTGCTGACCGCCTGCGTCGCCTTCTTCATCGACTGGCTCGGCAGCCTGGCCGAGAACCTGCTCAAACCACGCGGCATCTGACCGTACTGGACAATCGAGAGGCTTTTTCATGCTCCCCCGTCCCCTCAGGACGACCTTCGCCCTGCTCGCCGCCGCGGCGCTGACCGTCGCCGGCGCGAGCGCCTGCGGCACCGCCGACGCCGTCGAATCCGGCAGCGCGGGCAACGAACTGGCGGGCAGCAAGCTCGTCGTCGGCTCCAAGGACTTCACCGAGAACATCGTGCTCGGCAAGATCGCCGCCCAGCTGCTCAAGGCCCACGGCGCCGACGTCGTCGACAAGACCAACCTCGGCGGTACGGCGCCGAACCGCAAGGCTCTGGAGGCCGGCGAGATCGACCTCTACTGGGAGTACTCCGGCACCGGCTGGATCGAGCACCTGAAGAAGACCGAACCGATCCGGGACTCCGCCGGGCAGTTCAAGGCCACCGCCGACGAGGACCTGTCCAAGAACAAGATCCGCTGGATCGGCCCCACCCCGTTGAACAACACCTACGCCCTGGCCATCCGCTCGGAGAAGGCCCAGGAACTCGGCGTCAAGACGCTGTCCGACGTGGCGAAGCTGGCCGAGACCAAGCCGGAGGCGGTCACGCTCTGCATCGAGACCGAGTTCTCGACCCGCGACGACGGCCTGCCCGGGCTGTCCAAGGCGTACGGCATGAAGATCCCGAAGAAGCAGGTCAGCCTGCTCGACACCGGCGTCGTCTACACCGAGACCGACAAGGGCCAGGTCTGCGACTTCGGCGAGGTGTTCACCACCGACGGCCGCATCGCCGCGCTCGGCCTGACCGTCCTGGAGGACGACAAGAAGTTCTTCCCGAACTACAACGCGGCCGTCACGGTCCGCCAGGACACCTACGACAAGCACCCCGCCCTGGAGAAGCTGCTGCAGCCGGTGATCGCGAAGCTGGACGACGCCACCATGCAGCGGCTCAACGCCCGCGTGGACGTCGAGGGCGAGGAGCCGGGCAAGGTCTCCGCCGACTGGCTGCGCGAGCAGGGCTTCCTCGGCCCGACCGGCGACGCCTGAGCATCGTGCCGCCGGGCGGCGTGGACCAGGAGCCCCAAAAGGAAAATGACGCCTGGTCCAAACTAGGTTGCACTATGCAATGATATTGCACGGCGACCTACGTGGGAGGGGGCGCTGGATGAGCGCGCAAGGGGCGTTGCGCTGGCTGCCGTTCGGCGTCATGGCGGCCGTCGCGGTGACCGACGTCCTGGCCGGCCCCTCCCTCGGCTTCCTCCCGCTGCTCACGCTCGGCCCCAGTTTCGCCTCGGTGTCCGGCAGCGTGCAGCGCACCGCCATGGTCGGCCTGGTCGCGCTCGCCCTGTGCATCCCCCTGGCCGCCTACAACGACCTGCTGCTGCGCTGGCAGAACAACCTCACCATCGTCACCATCGTCGGCGTCACCGGGGTCGGCATGCTGGCCGGGCACCTGCGGCTCAGGCGCGAGCGCGAGCTGGCCGACGTGCGCCTGGTGGCCGAGGCGGCCCAGCGCGTGCTGCTGCGGCCGGTGCCGCGAAGAGCCGCCGACCTGCGGGTGGCGCTGTCCTACACCTCGGCGGCGGCCGAGGCCCGCATCGGCGGCGACCTGTACGAGGTGGTCACCACCCCGCACGGAGTGCGGCTGCTCATCGGCGATGTGCAGGGCAAGGGCCTGGAGGCGGTGGAGACGGCGGCCTGGGTGCTCGGCGCCTTCCGCGAGGCCGCCTACGACGAGCCCGAACTCGACGAGGTGAGCGCGCGGCTGGAGGCGAGCCTGTCCCGGCACCTGGGCGGCGAGAAGTTCGTCACCGCGATCCTCGCCGAGGTGCGCGACGGCGAGATCCTCCTCCTCAACCACGGTCATCCCCCGCCGCTCCACCTCGGCGCGGACGGAGAGGTCGCCGCCGTGGAGCCGGCCGACCCAGGTCTGCCCCTGGGCCTCGGCCCTCTCGGCACGGACCGCCCGAAGGCGCATCAGGCGCCTTTCCGCGGCGGGGACCGCATCCTGCTGTTCACCGACGGCGTCATCGAGGCCAGGGACGGCGGCGGTGCCTTCTACCCCCTGTCCGACCGCGTCCATCTCCTGCGGGCGGATGATCCGCAGGACGCGCTGGACGCCCTGCGCGCCGACCTGGTCCGCCACACCGGCGGCCCGCTGCCGGACGACGCCGCCATGCTGCTGCTGCACAGGCAGACCTGACGCTCCTCAGGCCGGCGGGCGGCGGTACCTCACCCAGACGTCGCCGGTCTGCACGTAGCCGGTGAGGCGTACGGTGACGCCGTCGGCGGCGAGCGGCACGGGCGGGTGGTTGTGGACGGCGCCCAGCCGGCGGCGTACGACGTCCTCGTCGCGCACCCGCCAGCCGCGCGGCACCACGACGACGATGTCGCCGAACCAGGAGGTGATCTCGACGTCGAGCACGACCTCGCGGTGGGGGCACTCGGCCCGTGTGAAGTCGATCCGCGCCTTGCCCCAGCGGCCCGCCCTGGCGCTGATGTACGCCGGGACCGTCCAGCGGCCCGCCTGCTCGACCCGCCCGCCGACGGTGTGCAGCTCCAGACCGCCGCCGACCTCGGCAGGGGCGGGCCGCGAGGGAACGCCGGGGACCGGCAGGTCGGCGACGACCCCGTCCAGGTCGCCCAGCGTGCGGGCGGCATAGGCGCGGTCGACGCGCTCGTGCAGCTCCTCCAGGGTGATCCGCCCTTCGGCGACCGCGACCCGGAGCAGCTCGGCCACGCGCTCGCGGTCGCGGTCGCCGGCCCGCAGTTCCCGATGATCGGTCATGGCGACCACATTAGGCCGAGACGCACACCCGGCCCAGGCGGTCAGCGGGCCGATCTGATCGCCGCGAGCAGGTCCTCCGTCGTCGTGATGGAGTGCGCGAACGTCGGCCCGTTGAGCTCGTGCGCGGCATGCATCATCTCCGCGCTGAAGGCCGCGGTCGCGTCCCTGACCAGGGTGACGTGGTAGCCGAGCTCCATCGCGAACCGGCCGGTCGACTCGACGCAGGTGTTGGCCAGCAGGCCGATGAGGATCACGTGGGTGATGGCGTGCTGGCGCAGCAGCAGGTCGAGGTCGGTGTTGGGGAACCCGCTCTGCGCCCAGTGCTGCTTGGCCACGATGTCGCTGCCCGGCGAGACGAGGTCGGCCCGCCACTCGCCGCCCCAGGCGCCCTTCTCGAAGGAGTGGCGCTCCTGGATGCCGCGCTGGGTGGGGTTGGGATGGTCCCAGTCGTCGTAGTCGCCGGGCCGCCACTGCCGGTGCGGGACGACGAAGACCAGCATCCCCGCTTCCCGCGCGGCGGCGGTGATCGCGCGCAGGTGGTCGAGGAGGTTCACCTGTTCGGCGACCTCCCGTACCCGTGGCCAGATCTTCCCGCCCTCGGACAGGAAGTCGTTGTACGGGTCGACGAGGAGGACTGCGGTCCGGCCGAGCTCGTAGGAGGCGCTGCTCACGCCCGTGGTGTACCCCCGGCCGTCGGGCCGGTCCTGGGCGTTGACCACTTCCGGACGGCGGGCAGGATTGTCTTTGCCGGGCCACGGGCAGCGGAGGGTGTGACCGACGCCCAGGAGGCCGCGCCCAGGCTGCTGGCGCTGCGCGCGCTCAACCTCGGTGACCTGCTGGTCACCGTGCCGGCGCTGCGCGGGCTGCGCCGCCGCTACCCGGACCACCGCCTGCTGCTGGCCGTCAACCCGGCGCTCCGGCCGCTGGCGCGGCTGACCGGGGCCGTGGACGAGGTCGTCCCGCACCGCAGCCTCCGCCCGCCCCCCGTCGTGGCCCCCGACGTGGCCGTGGACCTGCACGGCGTGCTGCCGGACAGCGTACGGGCCGTGTACGGCACCCGCCCCCGCCGCCTGGTGGCCTTCGCCTGTCCGGAGGCCGGGCACCCGGACGGGCCCGCGGTGCGGGACGTGGAGCACGAGGTGGCCAAGTGGTGCCGGCTGGTCCGCTCCGACGGCGGCGACCCGGACGAGGCCGACCTGCTGCTCGCGCCGCCGCCCGCGCCGAGCCCCCGGCCCGGGGCGGCGGTCGTGCATCCCGGCGCGGCCTACGGCAGCAAGCGGTGGCCGCCGGAGCGGTTCGCCGCCGTCGCGGCGGCCCTCGCCGTGGCCGGCCACGACGTCGTCGTCACCGGCACGGCCGCCGAACGGGAGCGCGCGGCGCGGGTGACCGCCCTGGCCGGGCTGCCGGCGCGGGCGAACCTGGCCGGGCGGACCGGCCTCGACACGCTGGCGGCGCTGGTGCGCGGGGCGGCGCTGGTGGTGTGCGGGGACACGGGGATGGCGCATCTCGCCAGCGCGTACGAACGGCCGTCGGTCGTGCTGTTCGGCCCGGCCTCGCCGCGCATCTGGGGCCCGCCGCGCAAGCCGGTCCACGCCGCCCTGTGGCACGGCGACGGCGAACGCGAGGTGCAGACGGACGTGCCGGACCCAGCGCTGCTGCGCATCACCGTCGAGGAGGTGCTCGCCGCCACCGCGAGGGTGCTCGCCGCGTAGTTTGCCCAGGTGGGAGCCGGGCACGACGGTCGTCATGACGGGGCTGGTCGACGGGGTGCGGACGATCGCGGTGCTGCGCGCCAACGCGCTCGGCGACCTCGTCGTGGCGCTGCCCGCCATCGGGGCGATCAAGGACGCCTACCCGGACGCCCGGCTGGTCCTGCTGGGCAACGCCTGGCACGCGGCCTTCCTCGCCGGGCGGCCCGGCCCGGTGGACGAGGTGGTCGCCATGCCGCCGATCACCGGGCTCACCACCCGGCCGGAGGCCCGCCCGGCCCCCGAGGAGCTGGTCGAACGGCTGCGCGAGCGGCGCTTCGACCTGGCCGTGCAACTGCACGGCGGCGGGCGGCACTCCAACCCGTTCCTGCGGCGGCTCGGCGCCCGCGTCACCGCCGGCTTCCGCACGCCGGACGCGGAGCCGCTGGACCGCTGGCTGCCGTACCACTACTACCAGCACGAGACCCTGCGCTACCTGGAGGCGGCCGCGCTGGTCGGGGCCCGCGCGCGGGAGTTCGAGCCGCACGTGGCGGTCACCGGCGCCGACCGGGCCGAGCTGCGCGCCGTGCTCGGCGAGCCGCCGCCCGGCCTGGTCGCCCTGCATCCGGGCGCGACCGACCCGCGGCGGCGCTGGCCGGCCCGCTCCTTCGCCGCGGTCGGCGACCGGCTCGGCCGTCCCGTCGTGGTGACCGGCACGCCCGAGGAGGCGGACCTGGTGGCGGAGGTCTGCGCCGCCATGCGCCGTCCCGCGACGCCGCTGGTGGGCGCGCTGAGCATCGGCGGCCTCGCCGCCCTGTACGAGCGCTGCGACCTGGTCATCGGCAACGACACCGGCCCGCGCCACCTGGCCGCCGCCGTGGGCGCCGCCACGATCGGGCTGTACTGGTGCGGCAACCTGGTCAACGCGGGCCCGCTCACCCGGGCCAGGCACCGGCCGCTGGTCTCCTGGATCATCACCTGTCCCCGCTGCGGCGCGAGCGGCGTGGACCTGCGGGCGGAACGGTGCCCGCACGACGCCTCCTGGGTGGCCGCGATCACCGTGGACGAGGTGACCGAACAGGCCGAGGACCTCCTCCACCAGAGCTGATCCGGACGGAGAGGCCGCCGGCTCGTCCCGATCCAGGCAGGTCGCCGGCCCGTCCCGGTCCGGGCGGGCCGGCGGTCCTCGCTTACGCGGCGGCGGGCCCGAGGAGCACCGGCAGCTCGCGGACGTCGTTGCCGATGAACGACGGCTGCCGCGCCGGCGAGCCCACCGGCCACGCCGGCGCCAGGCGCGGGAACCGCGCGAACAGCGCGGGCAGCGCGACAGCCGCCTCCAGCCTGGCCAGCGGCGCCCCGAGGCAGAAGTGCATGCCGTGCCCGAAGGCCAGGTGCTGCCGGTCGTGCCGGTCGATGTCGTAGCGGCCGGGATCGGGGTTGACCGCCGGGTCACGGCCGTGCGCGCCGAACCCGATGATGATCAGCTCCCCCTTGCCGATGGTCACGCCCTCCCCCAGGTCGAGGTCGGCGGTGGCGTAGCGGAGCGGCAGGTGCATGATCGGCGGATGCAGGCGCAGGCTCTCCTCGATCACGTCGGCCCAGCGCCCGGGGTCCTCGCGCGCGGCCGCGAGCTGGTCCGGATGGGTGAGCATGGCGGCGACCGCGTGGTCGATGAGGGAGACGGTCGTCTCGCTGCCCGCCCCGATCATCAGGATCAGCGTGCTGACCAGCTCGTCCATGCTGAGCCGGTCCTCGTCGCGCCGCTGGGTGGTCAGCAGCAGGCTGGTCATGTCGTCGCCGGGCCGGGCGGACTTGGTGGCGACCAGCCGGTGGATCGCGGCGTACATGCCCCGCTGCACCTCGGCCGCCTCGTCGGGGCCGAGGCTGGTGTCGAGCACCGCGTCGATGGTCGCGAGCATCGCGGGCCGCTGGTCGTCCGGCACGCCGAACAGGTCGCAGATGACCCGGGTGGGGACCCGGTAGGAGAAACGGGACCGCAGGTCGAGCGGCCGGTCGGCGGGTAAGCCGGCGAGCTCGTCGAGCAGCGAGGTCACGATCGCCTCGATCGCGGGCCGCATCGCGTCGATGCGGCGGGCGGTGAAGGCCCGGCCGACGAGGTCCTTCAGCCGCTGGTGGTCGTCGCCGTCGGCGGTGAACATGCTGACCACGTCGACCCAGGCGGTCAGCCAGGCGATCGCGAAGGGCCGGTAGCCCGGCCACGACCTGCGGGCGTCCTTCGAGACGTCGGGATGGGTGAGGAGCCGTCTGACCACGTCGCCCCTGGTCACCGACCAGGCGACGAGGTCTCCGGGGAGCAGGACCCGCACGGCCGGGCCGGCGGCGCGCAACTGGTCGGCCTGTTCATACAGGCGGAGGCCGGTGGTGTCGAGGGGGATCGGTGCCATGGTCACGGAGACCTCCAGCGTTCGGCAGGGACGAGGGGGTGGGGGTGTCTGCCGTATGGGGGCGGAAACGGATTCCGAGGCTCGCGGGGCACTGGTGGAACGGGCCGTGCCGGTTGGGTGTGTACGGGTCGATGAGGTCGAGGTCCCACAGGTGGCCGAGGAGCGCCTCGACGCCCGTCTGGGCGATGATCGCGGCGTGGCTCTCGGCCGGGCACCGGTGCGGCCCCGCCGACCAGGCCAGGTGGGAGCGGTTGCCGTAGCCGGGCCGCGGCGCGGCGGGGTCGGTGCCGGTGGCGGCGTGGCTGATGAGGATCGGCACGCCGGCCGGGATCGGCACGCCGTGCAGCGAGGTGTCGTGGCGGGCGTAGTGGACCGAGAAGTTGGCCATCGGCGAACGGGTCCACAACACCTGCTCCATGGCCCGCCGGACGGTCACCGCGCCGCCCGACAGGTCGCCCGCGTAGGAGTCGTCGGTGAGCAGCAGCCGCAGCGTGGAGGCGATCCACGCGGCGGTCGGGATGGTGCCCGCGCCGATGAGGACGACGAGCTGGTGCAGGATCTCCTCGTGGCCGAGCCGCGCCGGGTGGGCCAGCATCCAGGAGGTGCAGTCGTCGTCCGGCCGTTCGCTCTTGAGCTGGATGATCTCGGCCAGGACGGCGGCGAGGTCGGCCGCGGCCTGCTCGGCCTGCGGTCCCGCGCCGATCATGCCCTGGCAGCCGGTGACCATGCGCTCGACCATCTGCGCGGGACAGCCCAGCAGGTCGGCGAAGACCAGCAGCGGCAGCAGGTCGGCGTACTGGCTCATCAGGTCGGCGTGGCCGTCGCGGGCGAACTCCGCGATCAGCCGCCCGGCGTGGCCGCGGGTGCGGTCGTGCAGGCGGTGCAGGTTGATCCGGGCCAGGCAGTCGTCCATGGCGTGCCGCAGCCGGGCGTGCCGCTCCCCGTCGGCGTACAGCAGGCTGGGACGGAAGGCCATCAGGGCCAGCACCGGGCTGTCGCGCGGCACCAGCCCGCGGGCCAGGTCGCCCCACATGCGGCTGTCCTTGCTGTAGGTCTCGGCCTCGTTGAGCAGGTCGCGGGCGGCGCGGCGGCTGACGACGACGAGCGCGCGCACCTGCGGGGCGATCTCCGCCCAGGCCACCGGGCCCTCGGCACGCAGCTTGTCGTAGGCGTCCTCGGGGCGGGTGGCGAACTCCTCGCCGTACAGGCGGACGCCGGCGGCTGCGGGGATGGTCATCGGGCGGGCTCCAGACGGGACTGCGTGATGATGGCGGTGACGAGGGCGATCAGCCCCTGTTTGGCCGAGCCCAGCTCGCGCGCGTCGAGGCTGACCAGCGCGCGGTCGGCGGGCAGGGCCAGCGCCTCGCGCAGCTCGGCCTCGCGGTGCAGGGGCGCGCCGGCGAAGTGGTTGATCGCGACGGTGTACGGGAGCCCGGCCTGCTCCAGCAGGTCGATCGCCGGGAAGCTCTGGTCGAGGCGGCGGGTGTCGGCCAGGACGAGCCCGCCCAGCGCGCCCTCCATGAGGCAGCGGGCCATGCCGCTGAAGCGCCGCTGGCCGGGCGCGCCGAACAGGTAGAGCACGATGTCGGGGGTGAGCGTGAGCCGGCCGAAGTCCATGGCGACCGTCGTGGTGCTCTTGCCGCGCAGGTCGTCGAGGTCGTCCACGAGCTGGCCGGCCTGGGTCAGCCGCTCCTCGGTGTGCATCGGCCGGATCTCCGACACGGTGCCGATGAACGTGGTCTTGCCCACCGCGAACGGCCCCAGCACCACGATCTTGACGGGGCGGGCGGCCGCGGGGACGTAGCGGTCAGAGTTTGTGTAGGGCATCGAGCACCTGCTGCAGGAAGTCGAGGTCGTGCCGCCCGGCGGCGGGCGTGTAGGGAGCCCGGGCGCTCAGGTGGCCGCTGTGGACCAGCCCGGCGACGATCATCTTGACCACCGCGCCGGGCAACCGCAGGTGGTGGGCGACCTCCGCGACCGACAGCACGCCGGGCCGGCACAGCGTCATCGCCCGCTGGGCGTGCGCGCCGAGACCTTCCGGCGACCGGTGCGGGTCGGCGATGAGGAGGGTGGCCTCGTCCAGGGCGGAGCGGGACGCGGCGGCGCCGCCGCCGGTGACGGTGTGCGAACGCACCATCCCGGCCCGCCTCGGCCGCCCGTACGACGGCGGCCCGGTCACGACGGCTTGCCCCGCTCCCGGGCGCCGAGCACCGGCTGCAGGCCCCTGATCGTCTTCATGATGGCCTGGATGGCCACGGCGACCGGCCCGGTCGTGGACCCGCCGCGGACCGCCGCGGCCAGCCCGGTGCGCTCACCGGCGGCGAACAGCAGCACGGTGACGTCCGACAGGTCGCTGATCATGTGCCGCCAGGGGGCGGCGAGCTCCTGCTCGGCGGGCATGCCGCAGAAGCCGGCGAGCTGGCGCTGCAGCGACTGCAGGCCCGCCATCATCGCGGCCGTGCGCTCGGCCTCCTCCCTGCTGAGGCCGTGCGAGCGGGCCAGCAGCAGGCCGTCGGTCGTGAACAGCATAGCGTTGATGAGGCCGTCGTTGTCGGTGACCAGGCGGTTGAGGTGCCCGGTCATGTCGATGGTGTCGGCGGTGGGCTGGGTGGTCATGGCTGGTGCTGTCCTCGGTCGGGGTCGCGGACGGGGTCGCGGTCTGTGTCACGGTCGGCGTACGCGGCGCGGAGCGCTTCGAAGATGGACTCCATGCCGCCGTCCAGGTCGTCGGCCGGCACGGCGTCCCCCATCGGTCCGGGCGGGGCGGTGGGCCTGCTCTCCGGCACCCGTACCCGCCGCTTCGGCAGCCCGGACGTCGTGGTCGCGGGCGCCTCGGCACCGTCCGTCTCGTCCTCGAACTCCTCCGGCGGAGGGGCGGTGACGGGCGCCGGGTCAGGAGGGATCAGGTCGTCGGGGACGGTGGCCCAGTCGGGATGGGCGGGGCCGGGAGCGGCGGGGTCGGTCGAGGGCGGGATGTGGATGATCATGTGCGTCGGCACGAGGCACACCGCCTTGACCCCGCCGCTGCTGGACGGCGCGCCGACGTCGACGCGGAAGCCGTAGTCGTGGGCCAGGCGGCCGGCGACGGCGAACCCGAGCCGCCGCTCGTCCTTGAGCGCGGCGGCGTCCATGGGCGTGTCACTGGACAGCAGGTGCTCGGCCTCGGCCCGCTGGAAGTCGTTCATGCCGAGCCCGCGGTCCTCCACGACGACGCGGTAGCCCGCCTGCACGGCCTGGACGTAGACGTCGACCCGGTCGTCGGAGTAGCTGGTGGCGTTGTCCAGCAGCTCGGCCAGCGCGACGATGATGGGCTCGGCGACCCGCCCCTCGACCACGACCTCCCCCGCGTCGGGCTGGTAGGTGTAGTCGACCCGCAGGTAGGGCCCGATGCGGCCCCTGGCGCTCTCGACGATCTCCCTGAACGTGCAGTCCTCCCGCTGGACGCCCGGCCAGGAGCCGGCCAGGATGCGCAGCCGCTGGAGGCTGTGCAGCGCCTGGGTGGCCAGGTGGTCGATCTCGATCAGGCCCTGGTGGTAGCGGGGCGTGCCGGCGTGGTCGTCCAGCTCCTCGTCGATCTTGATCTGCAGCCGGGTGAGGGCCGCCTGCGCGGTGTCGGCGACGCCGCGCACGCCTGAGCGCGCGGCCGCCGCGACGTCGTCGCGGATGGCCGCGGCCCGTTCCCTGAACAGGCTCTCGGCCTCCCGGCAGTGGACGGCGACGGCGGTCTCGGTCAGGCACTCGTTCAGGAGCCCCGGGATTTCCACGGCGGGATGCCCGGCCTCGACGTCGGCCACCGCGCGCAACCGTTCGACGAGGCGGCCGTATTCGCTCACGGCGGCGTCGTACCATTTTTTATTGATCTCGGCCTGTTGTGCGGCGCTCTCGGCATTCTTGCGCGCCGTCTCGGCCTTCTGCTCGGCGGCGCGGGTCTCGCGCCGGGCGACGTCACGGGCGCGAAGAGCAGCGCGTTTGGCCCTGGCCTGCCACAGGAGGGCGCCCGTCAGCGCGAGTACGACGGCCACGAGCACACCGCCGAGCAACGCGCCGACCAGGAGATCCGGTGTAATCATGACGATCCTTGGTCGGTCGGGACTGCCTTGACTTCACTTTTACCAGTTCTCCACCGTGACTCCACGGGAAATCGTCAGCGAATTCCACACGAGGAAATTCGAAGTTATTACGAGAATTATTCATAAACGCGGGCCGCCGTCGCTCACGATCTGGTGTGAACCTGCGGGCCCCTTCGGCCGTCGAACCCTGCATGACACCACACACGACGGCTCGCGCCGCGCTGGCGACGGCGCTGGCCGCTGGACTTCTGCTGGCCGCCGCCCCCACCGCACAGGCCGCGACGGCTCCCGGCACGTTCGGCCCTCACGGGTACGGCGGCGTCCGGCTCGGCATGAGCGCCAAGGCCGCCAAGGCCACGGGCAAGATCAGGTACAAGAAGACCTTCGACTCCGACACCTGCACCGGATGGGAGCTGAAGGCGCACCCGGCCGGCAAGGACGCGGTCGGGCTCTACATCTCGAAGAAGCGCGGCGTCGCCATGATCTTCGCGCCGAAGGGCGCCCGCACCCCGGCGGGCATCGGCCTGGGCTCCACCCTCACCAGCCTCAAGAAGGCCTACCCCGGGCTGAAGACCGCCGCCAGCGGCTACCCGTACATCAAGGTCCCCGGCAACCCGAAGGCGTACTACGCGTTCCTGGTCAACTCCAACAAGCGCGTCTACGAGATCGCGCTGGCCCTGAACACCCAGGACTGCGCCAACTAGGTCAGCCTCCGGCGGGCGGGGCGGTGCTGGCGCGCAGGATGAGGGTGGTGGCGAGCTCGATGCGGGTCCCTGCGGGGCCGCGCGGGTGGGTCAGCTCCTCGCTGATGAGCCGTACGGCCTCGTTCGCCATCTCGTCGAGCGGCTGGCGCACGGTGGTGAGCGGCGGCGACATGGTCGCGCAGAGCGGCGAGTCGTCGAAGCCCACCACCGACAGCTCGGCGGGCACCCGGACGCCGCGCTCGGCCGCGGCCTGGTAGACGCCCGCGGCCTGCAGGTCGGAGCCGGCGAAGACGGCGGTGGGCGGGTCGTCGCGGTCGAGCAGCTCGGCCCCGTGCCGCTTGCCGCCGGAGACGAGGAAGTCGCCGTAGCGGGTCAGCCCGGGGTCGGGCTCGATGCCGAAGGTGCGGTGGGCGGCGAGGTAGCCCTCGTAGCGGTCGAGCGTGCACTGCACGTCGAGCGGCCCGCCGATGAAGCCGATGCGGGTGTGGCCGAGCTCCAGCAGGTGGGTGGTGGCGAGGACGCCGCCGTTCCAGTTGGTGGCGCCGACGGCGGAAAGGCTCGGGTCGCGCTGCCCGACCGGGTCGAGCAGGACCAGCGGGACGTGCAGCAGCTCCTCGATGGCCCGGATCTCCTCGGCGCCCGCACGGGAGAGCACGAGCACGATGCCGTCGGTGCCGCGCTTGCGCATGATGCCGATCCAGCGCCGCAGGTCGAAGTCGGGCCGCGCGGAGGACGTCACGACCAGCGAGAAACCCCAGCGGGCGGCGGCCCGCTCGGCGCCGTCGACGACGACGTGCGCCCACGGCGAGCCGAGCCCGTCGATGAGCAGGTCGACGATGCCGGCCCGGGGGGTGGAGGGCGGGCGCGGCGCCTCGTAGCCGAAGGCGCGCACCGCCTCCAGGACCTTGTCCCGGGTGGCGGCGGAGACGTGTTTCTTGCCGCTCAGGACCTTGGACACCGTGGGCACCGACACTCCGGCTGCCGCCGCGACGTCCGCGAGCGTGGCTCGGCGCACCGAAATCTCGCACCTCCACAACTTTCCGGAAAGTATCAGAAATCCAGCCATCCCCGATGAGCTGCGGTTACCGCCCGCATGCCGCTCTTTCTGGAGAGATGTTGACATTACTACGTGCCGGAGCTTACCGTAACGCTTCGGCAATGTCACGGTAATATTTCGGAAAGTGCACCAGAAACTTTCTGACCGACTTCTGTCAGCGCTTTGGGAAGACTTCGAGGGGTCATGCCTGCACGTGTGGAGCAGCCGGCGTCGGAGCTGGAGGAACGCCGCGCGCGGCGGGTCCGTGAGTTGATGGCGGAGATGACGCTGGACGAGAAGCTCGCCCAGCTCGTGGGCGTGTGGCTGAACGTCAACCGCGACGAGGGCGTGGTCGCGCCGCTGCAGGACTCGATGCAGGGCGAGGAGGTGGAGTTCGAGGCGTTCGCCGGCGACGGCCTGGGCCAGGTCACCCGCCACTACGGCACCCGCCCGGTCGAGCCGGCCTGGGCGAGCGGCGTGCTGGCCGCCCGCCAGCGGTGGCTGCGCCGCGAGACCCGCCTCGGCATCCCCGCGCTGGCCCACGAGGAGTGCCTGACCGGCCTCGCCGCCTGGCGGGCCACGGTCTACCCGGTGCCGCCGGCGTGGGGGGCGTCGTTCGATCCCGCGCTGGTCGAGCGCATGGCGGCGCGGATCGGGGCGGACATGCGGCTGCTCGGCGTCCATCAGGGGCTGGCGCCGGTGCTCGACGTCATCCGCGACCAGCGGTGGGGGCGGGTCGAGGAGTGCGTCTCCGAGGACCCGTACGAGGTCGCCACCATCGGCGCGGCCTACGTGCGCGGCCTGCAGTCCGCGGGCGTGATCGCCACGCTCAAGCACTTCGTCGGCTACTCCAACTCCCGGGCGGGCCGCAACCTCGCGCCGGTGCACGCCGGCGCCCGCGAGGTGGCCGACACGCTGCTGTTCCCGTTCGAGGTGGCGGTGCGCGACGCCGGCGCGGGCTCGGTCATGAACTCCTACGCCGAGATCGACGGCGTCCCGGTGGCCGCCGACGCCCACTACCTGACGAAGGTCCTGCGCGAGGAGTGGGGCTTCGACGGCACCGTCGTGGCCGACTACTTCTCCGTCGCCTTCCTGCACACGCTGCACGCCGTGGCCGAGGACGTCGAGGACGCGGCCGTGCAGGCGCTCACCGCGGGCATCGACGTCGAGCTGCCCACCGGCGTGGCCTACCTGGAGCCGCTGCGGAACGCCGTCGTCTCCGGCCGCGTCGGGGAGGACCTGGTGGACCGGGCGCTGCTGCGGGTGCTGCGGCAGAAGGCGCGGCTCGGGCTGCTCGACGACGAGCCCGCGCTGGACGAGCCCGCGGAGACCGTGGACCTCGACGGCCCGGAGTCGCGCGAGGTGGCGCGGCTGCTGGCCGAGGAGTCGGTCGTGCTGCTGACCAACGACGGGGTGCTGCCGCTCGGCCCCTGCGAGGGACGCCGCCTGGCCGTGGTCGGGCCGAACGCCGACGAGGTGGCCGCGCTGTTCGGCTGCTACTCCTTCGTCCAGCACGTGCTGCCGCACTTCCCCGGCGTGGAGGCGGGGATCGCCGCGCCGACGCTGCTGGAGGCGCTGCGCGCGGAGCTGCCCGGCGCGGTGATCGAGACCGCGCGCGGCACCGGCGTGGACGACGGCGACCGCTCCGGCATCGCCGGGGCCGCCCGCCTCGCCGCCGGCTCCGACGTGGCGGTGGTGGTACTCGGCGACCGGTCGGGGCTGTTCGGCCGCGGCACGTCCGGCGAGGGCTGCGACGCGGAGAGCCTGGAGCTGCCCGGCGCGCAGCGGGAGCTGGCCGAGGCGGTCATCGCCACCGGCACGCCGACCGTGGTGGTGCTGATGACCGGCCGCGGGTACGCGGTGCCCGGCCTGCTCCGTGACGCCGCCGCCGTCGTGCAGGCGTTCTTCCCCGGCGAGGAGGGTGCGGGGGCGATCGCCCGGGTGCTGAGCGGCGCGGTCAACCCGTCGGGGCGGCTGCCGATGAGCCTGCCGCGGGCGAGCGCCGGCCAGCCCTACAGCTACCTGCACCCGAAGCTCGGCGGGGCCGGTTCCGTGAGCAACATCGACCCCGCGCCCGCGCTGCCCTTCGGCCACGGGCTGAGCTACACGACCTTCGCCTACGCGGACATGACCGCCGACGGCGAGGCCCCGGCCGGCGGCCCGATCCGCTGCTCGGTCACCGTGCGCAACGCCGGCGACCGGCGCGGCGCCGAGGTCGTCCAGCTCTACGCCGCCGACCGCGTCGCCTCGGTGACCCGGCCGGTCGCCCAGCTCGTCGGGTACGCCCGCGTCGAGCTCGACCCCGGCGAGCGGGCCCGGATCGGCTTCGAGGTGCCCGCCCGGCTGCTCGCCTTCACCGGCCGCGACGGGCGGCGCGTCGTGGAGCCCGGCGCGGTGGGGCTGTCCTTCCGTCGCTCGGTGCCGGACGTCATCGAGGAGCGGGACGTGACGCTGACGGGTCCCGTACACGAGATCACCGGCGAGGAGCCGCGCCTGACCGTCGTGACCGTCGAGCGGGAGGTCTGACATGAGCCGTATGGACGCTTTCCGCCGGCGGATGGGCGGCCTCGCCTACGGCGGCGACTACAACCCCGAGCAGTGGGACCGCGAGGTGTGGCGCGAGGACGTGCGCCTGATGCGCGAGGCGGGGGTGAACCTGGTCTCGCTGGGCGTGTTCGCGTGGGCGTCGCTGGAGCCGGAGCCCGGCACGTACGAGTTCGGCTGGCTGGACGAGGTCATGGACCTCCTCCACGACAACGGCATCGCCGTCAACCTGGCCACCCCGACGGCCGCGCCGCCCGTCTGGCTGACGCACCTGCACCCCGAGGTGTTCCCCATCAGGGAGGACGGCCAGCCGTTCGGGTTCGGCAACCGCCTGCACTACGACCCCTCCTCGCCGATCTACCGCCGCTACGCCGCCGCGATCACCACGAAGCTGGCCGAGCGCTACTCCTTCCACCCGGCGCTCGCGATGTGGCACATCAGCAACGAGTACGGCCCCACCGCCTACAACGAGGCCGCGGCGGAGAACTTCCGCCGCTGGCTGCGCCGCAGGTACGGCACCCTCGACCGGCTCAACGAGGCGTGGACCACCCGCTTCTGGGGCCAGGTCTACACCGACTGGGAGCAGATCGACGTCCCGCACATCCCGCGCACCTGGATGAACCCCACCCGCAGGCTCGACTTCAAGCGCTTCACCTCGGACGCGCTGCTGGAGTGCTTCGTCGCCGAACGCGACATCGTGCGCTCCTTCCGCGACGACATCCCGGTGCTGACCAACTTCATGCGTTTCTTCCGGCACGCCGACTACTGGAGGTGGGCGCCGGAGGAGGACGCGGCGGCGCTCGACATCTACCCCAACCCCGCCGACGCCGGCTCGCACGTCTCGGCGGCGTTCAACTTCGACCTGTTCCGCTCGCTCAAGGGCGGGCAGCCGTGGCTGCTGATGGAGCAGTCGAGCAGCGCCGTCAGCCAGTGGTCGCTCAACATCGTCAAGGAGCCCGGGCGGATGCGGCTCGGCTCGCTCCAGGCGCTCGGGCGGGCGTCGGACTCGGTGATGTTCTTCCAGTGGCGGGCGAGCCGGGGCGGGCAGGAGCGCTTCCACTCGGCGATGCTGCCGCACTCGGGCCCCGACTCGCGGACGTTCCGGGAGATCAAGGACCTGGGGCGGGAGATGAGGCTGCTGGCCCCGCTCGCCGGGACCACGTCGCGGGCGGAGATCGCGATCCTGTTCGACTGGGACGGCTGGTGGGGGCTGGAGGAGGTCTTCGGCCTGCCGCGCAGCGACTTCAGCTACACCGACACGGTGATGCGGCACTACACGCCGCTGTGGGAGCGGCACCACGCGGTGGACGTGGTGTCGGCCTCCTCGCCGCTGGACGGCTACAAGGTGCTGGTGGTGCCGAACGCGTACCTGATCGGCGACGAGGGCGTGCGGCGGATCACCGAGTTCGCGCGGGCCGGCGGCACGGTGCTCATGTCGTTCTTCTCGGGCGTCGTGGACGCCGACAACCGGGTGCGGCCGGACGGCTACCCGGGCGCGTTCCGTGAGCTGATCGGCGCGAAGATCGACGAGTACTGGCCGGCCAGGCCGGACGAGCAGTTCACGGTGGAGTTCAAGGGCGGGCCCACCACCACCTCCACCTGGTGGCGGGAGGACCTGCGGCTCGAAGGCGGCACGGCGCTCGCCACCTACGCCGACGGGCTGCTCGCCGGGCAGGCCGCCGTGGTCGAGAACCGCTACGGCGCCGGCCGGGTCGTCTACGTCGCGACCCTGCTGGAGCAGGCGGCCTTCGACGAGCTGGTGGCCGGCACGGTCGAGGCGGCGGGGGTGCGGGCGCGCTTCGCGGGCGTCCCCGCCCACGTGGAGTGCGCGGTGCGCGGCGACGAGGCCCACGAGTACGTGTTCCTGCTCAACCACAGCGGCGAGTCGGGCGCGTCCGTGCCTCTGGAGGCGGACGGGACGGACCTGCTCACCGGCCGGGCCGTGACCGGGCGGGTGGAGCTGGAGCCGCTCGGCGCGGCGGTCGTCAGGATCGCCCGCTGAGCGGCGGCCCTCACGCCTCCGGCCGCCGCGTGAGGCGGAGCTTGGACTGCTTGTGCAGCGGCTCCCAGTCCGCCATGAACGTCGCCGTGAAACCGTGGCGGCCGGCCAGCTCCACCAGCGTCTCCGTGCGGTAGTAGAAGTCCTCGCGCAGCACCTGGTGCTCGCGGCCCTCGGTGCGGTCGAAGGTGAAGTCGAAGTGCGCCTCCGGCTTCATCACCCGCCCGACATGCGCGAAGCACTCCTCGATGACCTCCAGCGGCGAGTGCGAGAAGACGCTGTGGGCGTGCACGACGTCGAAGAAGCCGCTGGGCAGGAACTCCAGCCGCAGGTCGCGGACCGGCGTCAGGTGCGGCAGCTTGTCCATCAGGCCGTAGCGGACGAGGGTGTCCTGGGCCGCCATGAGGATGTCGGGCGAGATGTCGAGGCCGTAGTAGTTGCCGGTGTGCAGGTAGTCGATGAACAGCCGGCCGGCGCGCAGGTTGCCGCAGCCGATCTCCAGCATCCGGCACTCGGGCTTCAGCCCGTGCCTCACGAGGTAGTCGAACTGGGTGCGGCCGAGCGCGAGCCAGCGCCTGTGCGTGTGCGAGCCGACCGCGCCCTCCGGGTCGCGGGCGGTGTCGGAGCGCATGACGCGCCGGTAGTAGGCGATGTGGTCGTGGCTGCGCAGGCGGAACCAGGTGTCGCGGGCCAGGCGCCGCAGGTGCGGCGCGATACGGTGCGGATGTCCCGCGGCGTAGGCCATCTGGTGGACGAGGCTCGATCGGGTACGTCTCACGCTACGAACGTAGGTCAGCCGCCGGTGCGGTCAGCAGGCCCTTGCGGCACTCTTGAGTGCTTGTTTGCGCAGCCTTTCTCGCCACCGGCGGAACACCCACGCGCGTGGGCTAGCTCAGGTAGTCGCGCAGCGCCAGTGACCGGGAGGGGTGGCGCAGCTTGGACATCGTCTTGGCCTCGATCTGCCGGATGCGCTCACGGGTGACGCCGTAGACCCTGCCGATCTCGTCGAGCGTGCGCGGCTTGCCGTCGGCCAGGCCGTAGCGCATGGTGATGACGCCCGCCTCCCGCTCGGAGAGCTGGTCGAGCAGGTGGTGGAGCTGCTGCTGGAGCAGCGTGAACGACACCGCGTCGGCCGGGGAGACGGCCTCGGTGTCCTCGATGAGGTCGCCGAACTCGCTGTCGCCCTCCTCGCCGAGCGGCATGCTCAGCGAGACCGGCTCGCGTCCGTAGCCCTGGACCTCGATGACCCGGTCGGGTTCGAGGTCGGTCTCGGCGGCGATCTCCTCCGGGGTCGGCTCGCGGCCGAGGTCGCTCTGCAGGCGGCGCTGCACCCGCGCGACCTTGTTGATGAGCTCGACCATGTGGACGGGGATGCGGATGGTGCGGGCCTGGTCGGCCATGGCCCTGGTGATCGCCTGCTTGATCCACCAGGTCGCGTAGGTGGAGAACTTGTAGCCGAGCCGGTAGTCGAACTTCTCGATGGTGCGGATCAGGCCGAGGTTGCCCTCCTGGATGAGGTCGAGGAAGAGCATGCCGCGGCCGGTGTAGCGCTTGGCGATGGAGACCACCAGCCGCAGGTTGGCCTCCAGCATGCGGCGCTTGGCCTCGACGCCGTCGGCGGCGATCCACTCCAGGTCGCCCCTCAGCTCGTCGGAGAGCCCCTCCTCGGTGTCGAGGCGTTCGCGCGCGAACAGGCCGGCCTCGATGCGCTTGGCGAGGTCGATCTCCTGCTCGGCGGTGAGGAGCGGCACCCGGCCGATCTCCTTGAGGTAGGCCTTGACCGAGTCGGCGCCGAGCGGCGCACCGCCGTCGGCGCTGGTGTCGTCCAGTTCTAGAACCTCTGCTGCTTCGGACAAGACTTTCTCCTCGCTCGCTTTGGACGGACGCACGGAACGTGGTGAGAACGGGACTACGGCATCGCCACCTCGAACATCACGGAACAACCACCGGCCGCACGGGCCGCCCAACTTCCAAGCTACCCAACGGGGGCGACTCGACAGCACGCTCAGGCCGTCGGGCTCCCCTCGCGCCCGCTGTCCGTCCTGGGCGGCAGCCAGGTGAACCTCCCCTCCTCGACGCCGGCGAACGCCATCAGGCGCGCCCCCTCGGCCTCCAGCTCCTCACGCACCCGGGCGGGCAGCGGGTGGAAGGGCTCGGCCGTCAGCACTCCACCACCAAGGTTCCACATGCCACCGACAAATCCGTCGACGAGGAACGTGGGATAGATCGCGGCGCCGACGCAGACCGCCTTGCGCTGCTCGGCGGTCATGAACCGGCCGCGGTCGGCGTAGGCGACGACGAGGTTGTCGAACCAGGGCAGGAAGCGCACGGGCGCGGGCGTGCCGGGGTCGGCGAGCGGCAGGCCGTCCAGGTCGTAGAGGACGCGGCCGGTCTCGTCCCGGTAGGTCCGCAGGTCCGGCATGCCCTCCATGACCGTACGCAGCCGGGTGAGCCCCGACCAGGCCTGCACGTCCATCACCGACGCGGGGCCGAACGCCGCTAAGTACCGCCGCACCAGCCGCTCGGCGGCGAACCCGGTGTCGAGGGGGCGGCCCAGCCAGTGCTCGGCCAGGGTGAACGGCGTGGCGCCGCCGCGGCCCCAGACGCCGTTGGGCGGGGTGTGGACGATGGGCAGCAGCGTCTGCACCGCGTAGCCGAGCGCCACCGGGTCGGCCTGCGGCCACCGCTCGCGCAGCAGGTCACGGATCTGGGGCCGGGTGAGGACGCGGCCGTCGCGGTGCGCGTCCGCCAGGTGGGCGCGGGCCAGCTCGGTGAGCTCCGCGTGGTCCACGTCCTTGAGGGCGCGGCCGAAGGCGCCCTTCCTCGCGCGGTCGAGGACCGGCTGCACGAGCGGGCGCAGCCACACGTAGTCGTCGGCGAGCGAGAGGTGCTGGGTGGCGCGCAGCAGCGTCCCCCGGACGACCTGCCCGCCGTGGAGGAGGGCGGTCAGGTCGTCCTGGGTGAAGGAGGCGAGGCGCGACCAGAGCCCGATGTACGGCGCGTCGGCCTCCTGTCCCTGCAGCGCGACCAGCCGCTCGACGGCCTCGGCGGGAGGCAGGGCGGCGCGGGCCAGCAGGAGCTGGCGGTCCAGGGTCGTACGGTTGAGCACCCGGCGGTCGAGGATCATTCGCCGAGCGTAGGCGTCAATGCGGCAAGGTTGATTCCGCATTGAGCAGGTCGTCGAGGGCGGCGCGCAGGTGCCCGGCGAGCTCCCAGGCGTCGGGGATCATCGTCCGGTCGGTGACGACGCCGATGTCGAGCGAGCCGTTGTAGGAGAAGGCGGTGATGTTGACGCCGCCGCTGACGTCCGTGATCACCGAGACGGGATAGTGGGTCAGCAGCAGGTTGCCGCACACGTACAGCGGGAACTGGGGGCCCGGCACGTTCGAGATGATCACGTTGATCGGCGGGACGGTCTCCCCCACCAGCGCGAACGCCGAGCGCGAGGCCAGCCCCATGAGCGCGGCCGGCATCGAGGCGCTGAACTCGCGCAGCCAGCGCGCCGGCGCCAGCGCGAAGCGGTCCTTGATCCGGCGCATGGCCCTGCGCACCTCGTGCAGCCGCTCGACGGGGTCGGCGACGTGCGTGGCGAGCGGCGCGGTCATGATCGTCACCTGGTTGCCCGGCCCCGGCATCCCGGCCTCGCGCAGCGAGAACGGCACCCCGGCCACCAGCGGCCGGCCGGGCACGCCGCCGTGCCCGGCCAGCCAGCCGCGCAGCGCGCCCGCGCACACCGCCATGACCACGTCGTTGACGGTCACGCCGAACGCCTTGCGCACCGCCTTGACCTCCTCCAGTGGCAGCGACACGTACGCGAACCGCCGGTGCTGCGAGACCGGCCCGCTGAACGGGGTCCGCGGCGCGGGCAGGGCGGGCAGCCCGGGCACGCCGCCCGCGCCGGCCATCCTGCGGGCGAGCCCGGACAGCAGCCGGGTGCCGGGCAGCCACGACACGACGGGGATCTCGTCCAGGTACGGCACGGCCGCCGCGGCGAACCTGACCGCCCGCGCCGGGTTCGCCGCCAGCCTGGCCAGGCCGCGCGCCACCATCTCCGCCTGCCCGGGCGGCGGCTCGTCCCGGTCGGGCTGTGGTTCCTCCGTGCCGGGCGCGGGCGGGGGCGGCGGCTCGGGGGTGGTGTCGAGCAGCGCGGCCAGCACGTCGGCGCCGCCGATGCCGTCCACGGCGGCATGGTGGATCTTGGTGTAGAGGCCGGTGCGGTCGCCGGACAGGTTGTGGACGAGGTAGATCTCCCACAGCGGCCGGCTCCGGTCCAGCCGGCGGGCGTGCAGCCGGGAGACCTGCTCGGCGAGCTGCCGGTCGTCGCCGGGCCCCGGCAGGCCGATCTCGCGGACGTGGTAGTCGAGGTCGAGGTCGTCCTCCTGCACCCAGTACGGGTGGTCCAGCCCGAACGGCACCGGCGCCAGCCTGCGCCGCAGGGCGGGCACGGACGGCAGCCGCCGTTCGAGCAGAGCCTGCAGGTCGGCGCGGTTGAGCCGGCCCTCCAGGATGGCGAGGCCGGCGATGTTCGCGACGTTCGTGGCGGTCTCGATGCTGAGGAACTGCGCGTCCAGGGCGGTGAGCTGCGGCACGGCGTACCACCTCCGTCCCGAACAAATCAGACTCCGTCCGGCGCGGCAAGCACCGTCAGGCCGTGACCTCCAGGTCGTGGGCGGCGGCGTCGGGCTCGGCGAAGGCCAGCATCCGCAGGCCCTCCTCCGCCACCGCGTCCCGGGGGAACTTCGCCTCGAAGGGGCTGATGAGCAGCTTCGCCTTCTTGCCCGAGCGCTTGATCTGCCACGTCCCCGCCGCGAACCCGTCCACCAGGACGACCGCCCGCACCCGCAGGTTCTTGGTGGTGACCAGGCCCTTGTACGCGTCGGCCAGCAGCCGGGTGCGGTCGGCGTGGCCGAGGACGAGCGTGTCGAAGTCCGGCAGGAACCGCACCGGCGCGGGCACGTCGCCGCCCGGCCGGGGCGCGCCCGGCAGGTCGAACAGCTCCTTGCCGGCGGGCCCGGCGAGCCGGTCCAGCTCCATCGCCTCCATGACCGGCCGCAGCCCGGCGAGCCCCGACCAGGCCTGCACGTCGGCGGGCGTGGCGGGGCCGTACGCGGCCAGGTAGCGCTCGACGAGCGCCTGCGGGCGCGGCTCGGGGTCCAGGCCGATGCCGGGCGGGGCGAAGGCGGGGTCGCGCGGGAAGCTCCACCGGTCGTCGGTCGGCACGACGGCGAGGGGGGTCAGCATGCGCACGGCGTAGCCGAGGGCGCGGTCGTTCGCGCCGGGGAACTCCTCCAGCAGCTTCGGGCGCAGCTCGTTGAACGTGTGCGGCCGCTCGGCCAGCATCCGGCCGGCGGCGGCGACCACGGCCGCGGCGTCGTAGCCGTCGAAGCGGCGCGCCGCGGCGGCCAGCACGGGCGCGAGCAGCGGCCGGAACGCCGCGAAGTCCGCCGCCGTCACCAGGTGCAGCGTGGCCCGCCACATCGTGGCCCGCAGCACGGTTCCGGCGTGCAGGGCGTCGTGCAGTCCGGTCCGTTCGAAGTTCGCCAGCCGCGACCACACCCCGAGGTACGGCGGGCGCGGCTCCTGCGCCTGCAGCCCGGCCAGCCGGTGCACGACGTCCGTCACGTCGCCTTCGTACCGGTCGAGCAGGTGCTGCCGGGACAAGGTCGCACGGTTGAGGTCGCGGAGGGTGAGCATTTACCTATCATGCCCTTCCCCATCAAAGCGGTACGCGCCTGCTACCCCGCTCTCAACGACGGCTACGCCTATCTCGACGGTGCCGCAGGCACGCAGACCCCGCGCTCGGTGATCGAGGCCATCTCCGACGCCTACCGCGGCGGGATCGGCAACGTGGGCGGCGCGTTCCCCGCCAGCCACCGCTCCGACGCGATCGTGGCCGCCTGCCGCGCCGCCGTGGCCGACCTGGTCGGCGGCGACCCGCGCGGCGTGATCCTCGGCCCGAACATGACCACGCTCACCTACCGCCTGTCCCGGGCGCTCGCCGGGCCCGGGGACGAGGTCGTCGTCTCCCGGCTCGACCACGACGCCAACGTCCGCCCCTGGACGCAGACCGGCGCGACCGTGCGCTGGGCCGAGGTGGACCCGGTGACCGGCGAGCTGCCCGTCGAGCAGTACGCGAGCCTCGTCAACGAGCGCACCCGCGTGGTGGCCGTGACCGCGGCCAGCAACATCATCGGCACCCGTCCCGACGTGGCCGCCATCGCCGAGCTCGCCCACCGGGCGGGGGCGCTGATGTACGTGGACGGCGTGCACGCCGCCGCCCACGGGCCGGTGGACATGCGGGCGCTCGGGGCGGACTTCTACGCCACGAGCGCGTACAAGTGGTCGGGGCCGCACGTCGGCGCGGTGGTGGCCGACCCGGCGCTGCTGGAGACGCTCCGGCCGGACAAGCTGGCCTCCTCGCCCGACACGGTGCCGGAACGGTTCGAGACGGGCACGGCGGCCTTCGCCGACCTGGAGGGCGTGACGGCCGCCGTGGACCACCTGGCGGCGATGGTGCCGGGCACCGGCAACCGGCGCGAGCGGCTGCTCGCCTCGATGGCGGCGGCGGAGGAGCACGAGATGGAGCTCTTCGGCGTCCTGATCGAGGGCCTGGAGACGCTGCCGGGCGTCACGGTGTACGGCAAGCCCGCCCGGCGCACCGCCACGGCGTACTTCACCGTCGCCGGGCGGACGCCGCGCGAGGTGGCCGAGCACCTGGCCCGGCTGCGGGTCAACGTCTGGAACGGCCACAACTACGCCTGGGAGCTGACGGGCGCGATGGGCATCCGCGACACGGGCGGAGCCGTGCGCGCCGGCCTCGTGCCCTACAACGACCGCTCCGACGTGGACCGTCTCCTGGAGGGCGTCGCCCAGCTGGCCTGACCGCACCGCTCCCCTGCCCCGGCCCCGCCCCGGCCCCTGCCCCGGCGGCCCGGGGCAGGGGCGGACGGGTCAGCCGGCGAGGCGGGGCAGGACGCCGGTGTTGTGCAGGCGGTCGCGGGCGGCCGCGATGGCCTCCGTCGTGGTGGCGAAGACCTGGCCGGCCTCGCTGAGCCGGGCGATCACCCCCAGCGCCTCCAGCGGCTGGTGGTGGCCGTCCGGGATGCCGGAGACGTAGACGAGGATGCCGCGCCGTTCGAGACGTTCGATGGCGTCGCCGAGCACCAGCGCCCCGCTGGCGTCGATGCCGGTGACCCGTGACATGCGCAGCACGACCACCGACACGCCGGTCACCGCCGACAGCTCCCGCAGGAACCGGTGGGCCGCCGCGAAGAACAGCGGGCCCGCCAGCCGGTAGGTGACGATGTGCTCGGCGAGCAGCGCGTGCTCGTCCTCGGTGTGCTGCAGGTGCTCCTCGTGGCGCAGCGGCTCGGGGTCGAGGCGGGTGTTGCGGGCGAGCTGGCGCAGCGCGAGCGCCCCCGCCACCACGAGCCCCACGACGATGGCGAGCACCGTGTCGAGGATGAGCGTGGCGACGGCGGTGAGCACCAGGACGACGGCGTCGGACCGGGTGGAGCGGAACAGGGCGCGCACGGTGCCGACCTCGATCATCCTGATGGAGGTGGCGAGCAGCACGCCGGCCAGCGCGGCGAGCGGGATCTTGGACACCAGCTCGGCCCCGGCGTAGACGATGGCGGCGAGGATGCCCGCGTGCGAGAGCGCCGCGAGGCGCGAGCGGGCGCCGGCGCGCACGTTGACCGCGGTGCGGACCATCGCGCCCGTGCCGGGCATGCCGCCGAACATCGGCGCCACCAGGTTGGCGACCCCCTGCCCGAACAGCTCCCTGTCGGGGTCGTGCCGGGGACCCCGCGTCATGCCGTCCGTGACGGAGGCCGACAGCAGGGACTCCAGCGCGGCGAGGGCGGCCACCGCGACGGCCGGCCCGACCAGCGACGGCAGCACGGCGGCGTCGAGGAAGCCGAGCGAGGGCGCGGGCAGCCCGGTGGGCAGGGTGCCGATGCGGGCCAGCGGCAGCTCGGCCGTCTCGGCGACGACGGCGGTGACGACCACGACGAGCAGCGAGAACGGCACCGTGGGCCGCAGGCTCGCCCCCACGAGCAGCACGGCGGCCACGGCGATGGTGACGGACATGGCCCACCAGTGGGGGCGGGCCAGGAAGTCGAGCAGGGCGTGCCAGGCGACGACGGCGACCTTGTCGTGGCCGCTGGCCGGCACGCCGAGTGCGGTGGGGAGCTGCTGCAGCCCGATCACGCAGGCCACGCCCACGGTGAACCCGGCCACCACCGGGGCGGGCACGAGCGCGATGCAGCGGCCCGCGCGGGCCAGCGCGAGCACGATCAGCAGCAGCCCGGCCAGCACGCCGACGGCGAGCACCCCGGAGGGGCCGTGCGTGCTCATGATCGGGATGAGGATGACGGTCATGGCGCCGCTCGTGCCGGACACCTGGACCCGTGAGCCGCCGAAGAAGGCGGCGAGCGCTCCGGCGACGATGGTCGTGGCGAGGGCGGACTCGGCGCCCATGCCGGAGCTGATGCCGAAGCCGAGCGCGAGCGGGAGGGCGACGATCGCCACGGTGAGCCCGGCCACGAGGTCGCGGCGCGGGGTGCGGGTCATGGCGACGAGGCCGGCGGGGTCGGGCAGGACCGCGCGCAGCCGCTCCCAGGCGAAGGAGAGCCGGACGGCGGTCACGATCCGTGATCCTTCACAATCACCGGGTAATCGCATTTATCCGTAAATGGGCCTTCCATTGTCACTCCTTCTGGTAAAGAATCCCGCAACGCTCATTGCATGACGATGCACATCGTCAGGGCGTTGTTCAGAATATCAAGCGCACCTTGGACGACCTGGTTGAACACCGGCTTTCTCGCGTACAGCGGAAAGCACCATTACCGGATTAATAACCATTCATCGTCAACAGGGAGAATGCCCGGTTCGCGGCATCAATAGCCTCCGGCTCGACCTCGGCGAGCGGACGGCCATCGGCGAGCCACTGCCAGATGCGGCGGGACAGCACCCGCTGCGCGGCCAGCGTCTGGGCGGCGAGCAGCGCGGCGGTCAGGTCGTCCAGCCCGCCCGACTCCACGAGCACGCCGGCGAGCGCCTGCTCGTCGCGGGAGATCTGCTGGAACATCCGCGCCTGGAGGCTGGGCGTCGAGAACACCATGCGGTGGAAGGCCATGACCTCGGGGTGGTCGTTGAGCCCGGTGACGGGGTCGCGGCGGGCGAGCCCGTCGAGGAAGTGGCGGCGCAGCGCCTCCAGCGGCGTCTCCCCCTCGGCCCGCGCCCGCACCACGCGGGCGGACTCGCCCTCGTGGTCGGCGATGCGGTGCAGGACGAGGTCCTCCTTGGCCGGGAAGTACTTGAACAGCGTCGGCTTGGACACCCCGGCCGCCGCCGCGATCTCGGTGACCGGCACCTCGTCGAAGCCCCGCCGCAGGAACAGCCCGATCGCCGCGGCGGAGATGGCCTCACGCACGCGCTGCCGCTGGAGCTCCCGGAGTCCCGTCACGGCGCCCACTCTAGCAAAGTGTTAACCTGGTCAAAATATTGACCGAGTTAACACTTTGAGGAGGCGCGATGGGGACGCTCGACGAGGAGCGCGCGTACGTCGAACGCTGCCGGGCGGGCCTCCGCCGCATGCTGGAGGGCGCGCGCGACAACGTGATCGTCGGCGAGACCGTGGCCGGCGACCGCTACAGCGCCGAGCGGCTGGGCCGCCACCTCAAGAGCCTCGCCAAGGAGCTGAGCGAGGAGCCGGAGGGCCCGCCGTTCTTCGGCCGCCTCGACTTCGGCGCGGACTCGGCCGAGCACCGGGGGCGCGCGTACCACATCGGGCGCCGGCACATCACCGGCGAGCACGGCGGCCCGCCCGTCGTGATCGACTGGCGCGCGCCGGTCGCGCGGGCCTTCTACCGCGCCGGGGCCCGCGATCCCCAGGGCGTCGCGGTGCGCCGCAGGTTCGGGTGGTCGGGCATGACGCTGACCTCGTACGAGGACGAACGGCTCGACCGGGGCGAGGAGGGCGGGGGCCGCCTCCTGGCCGCCGAGATCGAACGCCCCCGCGTCGGCCCCATGCGCGACATCGTCGCCACCATCCAGCCCGAGCAGGACGACCTCGTCCGCGCCGGCCTCGACGTGAGCGTCTGCGTCCAGGGCGCGCCGGGCACCGGCAAGACGGCGGTGGGCCTGCACCGGGCCGCCTACCTGCTCTACGCGCACCGCCGCCGTCTCGAACGCGGCGGCGTGCTCGTCCTCGGCCCGAACCGCGCCTTCCTCGGCTACATCTCCGCCGTCCTGCCCGCGCTCGGTGAGGTGGACGTCGAGCAGACCACGCTGGAGCGGCTGCTCGCGACCGTGCCCGTCACCGCCGCCGACCGCGAGGAGGCGGCGGCCGTCAAGCACGACGCCCGCATGGCGGAGGTGCTGCGGAGGGCGCTGTACGGGCGCATACGCAAGCCCGTCGAGCCGGTCACCGTGGCCGACGGCTCCTACCGGTGGCGGGTCGGGGAGGACGAGCTGCGCCGCATCGTGGACGACGCCCGCCGCGCCGCGCTCCCGTACGGCGTGGGCCGCGAGCGCGTGCACGCGCGGACGCTCGAAGCGGTCCGCCGCCGGGCCGAGGCCCGCGGCGTCACCGTCAACGCCGCCTGGAGCCGCAGGACGGCCCGCGCGCTCGCCCCCGCCCTCGACGCACTCTGGCCGCCGGTCAAGCCGGAGGAAATCCTGTACGAGGTCCTGAGCGGCCCGGCGGACGACGGCGCGGACCCGGCGCGCGGGGTGCTGACCGACGCGGAACGGGCCGCGATCACCTGGACCCGGCCCCCGCGCGGCCCCAGGAGCGCCAAGTGGACGGCCGCCGACGTGGTGCTGCTCGACGAGATCGCCGGGCTGATCGAACGCCCGCGCGGCTACGGCCACGTCATCGTGGACGAGGCCCAGGACCTGTCCCCGATGGAGTGCCGCGCGGTGGCCAGGCGCAGCGAGCACGGCTCGCTCACCGTGCTCGGGGACCTGGCCCAGGGCACCACGCCGTGGGCGGCGGCCTCGTGGCCGGAGCGGATGGCGCTGCTCGGCAAGCCCGAGGGCGAGGTCGTGGCGCTGACGACCGGCTTCCGGGTGCCGGGGGCCGTGGTGGAGCTGGCCAACGGGCTGCTGGAGTCGCTGGAGGCGGACGTGCCGCCGACGCGGTCGTACCGGTCGGACGGGCGGGTGCGGGTGACCGCCGTCGAGGAGCTGGGGAAGGGGGTGGTGGCGGCGGTGCGGGAGGCGTACGGGTTCGAGGGGTCGATCGGGGTGATCGCCGCCGACCCGGAGGCCGCGGAGCTGGCCGCGGCGCTGCGTGACGAGGGCTTCGACCTCGGCGACCGGCTCAGCGTGGTGGAGGCGTCGCTGGTCAAGGGGCTGGAGTACGACCACGTGGTGGTCGCCGAGCCTGCCGCCATCGCCGAGGGCGAGCGGCGCGGGCTCAACCGGCTGTACGTGGCGCTCACCCGGGCCGTGTCCCGGCTCGACGTCGTCCACGCGCGGCCGCTCCCGCCCCAGCTCGCCCGCACGGGGACAACGGGCTGACAAGGCCCAGGCGGAGGTGTGTGATGGAGGTCCCCGCCGGAAGGAGCCCGCCCGGTGCCCCACCCCGACGCTCCATCCCCGGACGACGCCGCGCGGCGGCGCCGGGGAATCGATCAGGTGCCGTCGGTTCTCGGGTGCGTGTGCGCGGCGGTGGCCGTGCTGTACGCGCCCGTCCTGTTCGGGCTGGCGGGCATCGTCCTGGGGGTCCTGGGCCACCTGCGGGGCGAACCCCTGGGCCGGTGGGCCGCGCTGGCCGCGGGCGCGGGCATGGGGGCGGGGACGGTGCTGACGCTGGTGCTGGAGAGCGTCAGGTGAGACGCCCGATCGTCACGTCCCGCCGCGCGCGGGGCGGGCGTGAGATCATGTACGGGTGCTGTCGCCGATCGACGTGTTGCGCGAGGAGGTGGCCGCCCGGCTGGCCGCGTTCGACCGGCGGGAGGTGCCGCCGGTGGGCGGCGTTCGCCGGGCCGCCGTCACCGTGTGCGTGCTGGAGGACCCCGGCGGCGTCCCGTACACGGTGGTGATCAAGCGGGCCTCGCGGGGCCGCAACCCGGGGCAGTGGGCGCTGCCCGGCGGCCGGCTGGACGGCGGCGAGCAGCCGGTGGAGGCGGCGCTGCGCGAGCTGGCCGAGGAGACGGGCCTGACCGGGGTCGAGGTGGCGGGGCTGCTCGACGACTTCGTCACCGACTCGGGGTTCGTGATCACGCCGGTGGTGGCGTTCGGCGGCCGGCAGCGGCCGGTGGCCGATCCGCGTGAGGTGGCGTCGGTGCACGAGGTGCCGCTGGAGTGGTTCCTGGCGCCGGGGGTGCCGCGGTGGGAGGGCGAGCTGCTGCAGATGCCGCTGGGGCCGTCCATCGTGATCCACGCGCCCACGGGGGCGATTCTGTGGCAGTTCGCCGAGGTGGCCCTGCGGGGGCGCGAGCAGCGGGTCTTCGACGTCGTCCAGCCGCACTGGACGCGGACATGACCACGCCGTCGGCGAGCCGGTGGAATAGCGGGCCCCGAACGTCCGTTAGCATCAAGAGGCCGATGTGGTTAGTGTCCCCCGGGCCGCAAATTACCGCCTTCACGGAATACCGTTCGGCTGGAGCCGTGTTGTGCACCTCGCCGAGGAGGCGACCGCCACATCGGCCTCAATCTTTCCAGGCGCTCCGCTCACCGGCGGAGCGCCTGCTCTATGGTGGGTGGCCGAACGCCCGATGATCCAGGAGAGCCTGTTGCTTTACGAAGTGGTCAAGTTCGCCGCCGCTCCGCTGACGCACGCGATGTGCCGGCCGCACATCACCGGCGCGGCGCACGTACCGAGGAGCGGGCCCGGGATCCTGGCCGCCAACCACCTGTCGGTGCTCGACTCGTTCCTGCTGCCCGCGCTGCTGCCGCGGCACGTGACGTTCACGGCGAAGAACGAGTACTTCGACGGCAACCCGATCTCCGGCTTCTTCATGCGCATCGGGCGGAGCCTGCCGATCGACCGTGAGAGCGCCCACGCCGGTCAGGCGATGCTGGAGGAGGCCGCGGCGCTGCTGGAGCGGGGCGAGCTGTTCGGCATCCACCCCGAGGGCACCCGCTCCCCCGACGGCCGCCTCTACCGCGGCAAGATCGGCGTGGCCTGGCTGACGCTGAAGACGGGCGCGCCGGTGCTGCCGGTGGCGCTCAGCGGCACCGAGAAGGTGCTGCCGCTGGGCTCGAAGGTGCCGCGCCCGGCGCGGATCGGCATCGCGATCGGCGAGCCGATGCGTTTCGAGGGCGACTACCGCAGCGCCCGTGACCGGCGGCGGGTCACCGACGAGGTCATGGCCGCCATCCAGCGGCTCTCCGGGCAGGAATACGTGCCCGTCTACGCCTCCAGCGTCAAGGGGGCCGACGGAGCGGCCGTGGCCCGCACGACGTCGGCGGAGGCGGGGGGCTGATCGGTGGCACGGGGCCGGACCATCGCGATCGTGTCCACCGCGGCCGTGCTCGCGGTGGGAGCCGCGGCCGGCGGCGCCTACTACGTGCTGCACACCCGGGGCACTCCCGCCGGCACCGCGCAGCGGTTCGTCGCGGCTTGGCAGTCCGGTGACGCCGCCGCGATGGCCAGGGAGCTGGCGACACCGCAGCAGCTCGGCGTCTACGAGCAGCAGCGCACCGCGCTCGGCGTGGAGCGCACCTCGGTCCGGCTGGGCCAGGTGACCGAGGGCGACGGCAAGGCCCGAGTCCCCTACACCGTGACGCTGAAGCTGAAGAACATCGGCGACTGGTCCTACGACGGCCGGCTCGACCTGGTCGTGGCCGACCGCACCTGGAAGGTCGACTGGTCGCCCACGGCCCTGCATCCCCAGCTCACGGACGGGGCCACGTTCTCGGTCAAGACGCGCTGGCCGCAGCGGGCGGAGATCACCGACGCCGACGGCGGGCGCATCGACGACGGCTCGGCCGGCGGCTCGGTGCAGCAGCTCGTCGGCTACCTGGACAAGGCGTCCAAGGACGACGTCGCCAAGCTCGGCTCGGCCTACAAGACAGGCCAGGCGATCGGCCGCGGCGGGCTGCAGGAGACGTTCCAGAAGCGGCTGGCCGGCACCCCCTCCACCGACATCAAGCTCGGCGGCAAGACGCTGGAGACCATCGAGGGCGCCGAGGGCGAGCCGGTCAAGACCTCGCTCGACCCCCGTGCCCAGGCCGCCGCCGTGGCCGCGGTGAAGGACGTGGAGAAGCCGACCTCCATGGTGGCGATCCGGCCCTCGACCGGGGAGATCCTGGCGGTGGTCAACAACCGCGGCGGGTTCAACCGGGCGCTGGACGGCCGCTATCCGCCGGGTTCGACGTTCAAGGCGGTCACCGCGATCGGGCTGCTGGCGGCCGGCTTGTCGCCGGAGGACACCGTCACCTGCCCCGAGTACGCCACCGTCGGCGGCCTGAAGATCCGCAACTCCGACAACGAGGCGTTCGGTTCGCTGTCGTTCCTGGACTCCTTCGCCCACTCGTGCAACACGACCTTCGCGCCGCTCGCCCAGTCGAAGCTGGGCGGGACGAAGCTGCTGAAGACGGCCGAGGCGGTCGGCTTCAACCAGCCGCTCAACATCGGCGTCCCGGCGACCCCGGCGAGCTTCCCCAAGCCGGAGTCGGACGCCGAGCTCGCGGCGGAGTCGTTCGGGCAGGCCAGGATCACCGCCAGCCCCCTGTCGATCGCCTCGGTGGCGGCCGCCATCGCCGACGGCACGTGGCGTCCGCCGACGCTGGTGCCGTCGCTGAAGCAGAAGGCGGCCGAGCGCAAGCTGCCCGGCGGGGTGAAGAGCCGGCTCCACACGATGATGGCGGCCGTCGTCACCAAGGGCACCGCCAAGAAGGCCGGCCTGCCCGCGGGCACGCGCGGCAAGACCGGGACGGCCGAGTACAACGTCGGCGACAAGCTGGAGACCCACGCCTGGTTCATGGGGTTCAAGGGCGACGTGGCGTTCGCGGTGATCGTGGAGGGCGGCGGCGGGGGCGGCGCGGTGGCCGCGCCGGTCGCCGCCACCTTCCTGAAGAACTTCTAACCGGCCGGCCGCAGGAAGCGGCGGACCTCCGCCGCGACCTGTTCCGGCCTGCCGCGCATCGCGGCGTTCGAGGTGGCGCTGTGGTCGAGGCCGGGCAGGTCCACACGCTGGCAGCGGGGCAGCACTCCGCGCAGGGCGGCGAGGGCGTTCCTGAGGTAGGCGGGGCTCCTCGTGCCGCCGAGCAGCAGCACCTCGGCCTGCACCCGGCGGTAGGCGTCGAGGTCGTCGGCGGTCTCGGCGACGACCTGGACGTCCTGGCGGAGGGTCGGGGCGAGCTCGCGGAACGTCGGCTCGCCGTGGGCGGCCGTCCTGTCCTGCCGTTTGAGCATCGCGGTGGTCATGGCCTCCAGCAGGGGCCGGGGCAGCAGGCCGAGGAACGCCGGGCCCATGCGGGTCCCCAGCATGCCGGTGACCAGCGCGGCGGGGACGCGGCCCGCGGCGAACTCCCTGTCGAAGCGCTCCAGCCAGCCGGTCGGGTTGGAGCCGTCGAGGTCGAGGGGCGGCTCGAAGGCGACGACCGTACGCAGCTCCGGGCGTGCCAGTGCGGTGCGCAGGGCGACGATGGCGCCCGAGCTGACGCCCATGACGTGCTCGGCGCCGGTCGCGGCGAGCAGCGCGGAGAGGTCCTCGACCTCGCGGGCGAGCCCGTAGCGGGGTCCTGCCGGGCCGCTGCGGCCCCGGCCGCGCCGGTCGGGGACGTAGCAGGTGAACGCGCCGGACAGGGCCTCGGCCAGCTCGATGTTGCCCTGCCCGGTCTGCATGGCGCCGTGCAGCAGCACCAGGCCGGGGCCGTCGCCGCCGAGGCGGCGGTAGGCGATCTCCGTGCCGTCCTGCGACGTCACGCGGTCAAGTGTGATCATGTTCGCTCCCCATGGTCGGGACCGCGGCGGGGAGCCCGGCTATTGTTGCCGTTGCCACCTCGTGGCCGGGGTCCGCGCCGCGGGTCTGTCGGATGCGAGGTCACCCGGCGGCGGTGTGCCAGCACCGCCGCCGGGTTCTTGCTTCAGTCGTCCAGGCGTCCCCTTTCGGCCGCGGCGGCCACGTCGTCGGGGAGCCGGCCGGTCTCGCGGTAGGCGCGCCAGGCGTCCAGGCCGGGGAACGTGCCGTCCGCGAGCTCGGCGAGCAGGGCGCGCACCCAGGCGGCCTCGGCCTGCCGCATCGCGAGCGCGTACTCGGCCTCCAGGAGGAACAGCCGGGGCACCTCCCGTCCGTCGCGTTCCAGCTCGTCCCGGTCTGCCGCGACGTGCCGCTCGAGGACGGCGAGCCGCCGCCGCAGCAGCTCGGTGACCTCGTCGGGGCCGAGGCCGCCGAGGACCGACAGCCCGGCCTCGAACGCCGACGGCTCGTCCGCGGGGGCCGCGAGCAGCTCCCGCGTCCAGTCGGCGGCCTCCGCGAGGCCGGCGTCGGTGACGCGGTAGACGGTCCGCTCGGGGCGGGCGCCCTGGCGGTTGCTCTCCACGGCGGCGATCAGGCCGTGTTTCTCCAGGTTGCCGACCACCGTGTAGAGGGAGCCCCATTTGATCCGCATGTCGCGGTCCTTGGCTCGGGCCCGCAGGACCGAGGCCATCTCGTACGGATGCATAGGGCGCTGCACGAGCACGGTGAGCACGGCCAGTCCCAGCAGGTTGCGTACGGGCCGCCGCTTCGCCATGTCGTTTCTCCTTTACTCGTCAGCGATTATACGTCTGCGAGTAATTTCTGACAATGGTTCCGCGCTTTGCATGCAATGTATGCAAAGGGCTAAGATCCATCCCATGCAGACCGATGTGGCGTGCAGCCGGTTGCGGGAGCTGATTCTCGGCGGGGCCTATCCGCCGGGCGCGCGGCTCACCGAGATGGAGGTGGCCGCGAGCCTGCGGATGAGCCGGACCCCCGTACGGGAGGCGCTGCGGGCGCTGGCCGCCGACGGCCTGGTCCGGCCGGCCGGGCGCGGCGTCACGGTCGTCGCCCTGGAGGAGGGCGACCTGGACGAGGCCTACCAGGTGCGGGCCGCTCTGGAGGCGCTCACCGCCGAGCTGGCCGCGGTGCGGCAGCGCGAGGGCCGCATCGCCCCCGCCGACCTGCGCGCGCTGCACGACGTCGCGGCGCGGACGGCGACCGCCACGGCAGAGGGGCGTCTGGCCGACGCCGTGCCGCTCAACCGCCGCTTCCACCAGACGATCGCGGAGCTGGCCGGCAACGCCCTGGCGCTGCGCACGCTGGAGCGCGTCTGGGACCAGATCCAGGTGTCCACGCTGCGCTCGCTGGCGCCGCCAGACCGGCACGCGTACGTCTCCGCGCAGCACGAGGACCTGCTCGCCGCGATCACGGCGGGCCGCCCCGAGGAGGCCGCCGCCGTCGCCCGCGCCCACGTCCTGGACACCCGTACGACCACGAGCCGAGCACCCGAACCGCGATCCGAGGGAGAGCACCCATGAACCGCCACCACACCTACGCCACCGTCGTGACCTGGACCGGCGACAAGGGCACCGGCACCAGCGGCTACCGCGACTACGCCCGCGACCACGAGCTGTCCGCCGACGGCCCGGCCGCCGTCATCCCCGGCAGCTCCGACCCGGCCTTCCGCGGCGACGCGTCCCGCTGGAACCCCGAGCAGCTGCTGGTCGGGGCGCTGTCGCAGTGCCACATGCTGTCCTACCTGCACCTGTGCGCGGTCAACGGGGTCGTCGTCACCGCGTACGTCGACCGCGCCGGCGGCACGATGGAGCAGACCGCAGCGGGCGGCCACTTCACGGAGGTCGTGCTGCGTCCCGAGGTCACGGTGGCCGCCCCGGAGATGGCGGAGAAGGCCGCCGCCCTGCACGCCGACGCCCACAAGGCCTGCTTCATCGCCTCCTCCGTGAACTTCCCGGTACGCCACGAGCCGGAGATCCGCGTCGCGACGACGTCGTCATGAAAACAGGTTGTGCAGGACGTTCACCACGATCATGGTGAGGAGATGACTGCACGACCGTCCGCCTCGTTGCCGGGATTCCCGCCCGAGGCGCGCCTGCTGATCGTCAACGCCGACGACTTCGGACTCCACCCCGAGGTCAACGAGGCCGTCATCCGGTCGATCGAGGACGGCGTCGCCGCCTCGTGCAGCCTCATGACGCCCTGCCCGGGAGCGGCGCACGCGATGGCGCTGCTGCGCGACCGGCCGGAGATCCCGTTCGGTGTCCATCTGACGCTGGTGTGCGAGCAGCCGGGCCGCCCGTGGGGCCCGCTCGCCCCGCGGGCGCTGATCCCGTCGCTGCTGGACGCCGCCGGCGGGTTCCCCTCCTTCGAGGACGCTCCGGGCGTGCTGGCCCGCGCCCGGCTGGACGAGATCGAGATCGAGTTCCGGGCGCAGCTCCGAGCCGTGCTGGACGCGGGACTGGAGCCTTCGCACCTGGACTGGCACTGCCTGGCCGACGGGGGGCGTCCGGACGTGTTCGAGCTGACCCTGGAGCTGGCCGACGAGCACGGCCTGGCGGTGCGGGCCTGGCTGGAGCCGTCGCGGGAGCTGCTGCGCGCCCGCGGGCTGCCCGCGCTCGACCACGACTTCCTGGACAGCTTCGCCCTGGACGTCGCGGGCAAGGCCGAGGCGTACGCCCGCGCGCTGCGCGAGCTGCCGCCCGGCCTGAGCGAGTGGGCGGTGCACCCCGGCCTCGGCGGGCCCGCGTCACAGGCCGCCGACCCCGACGGGTGGCGGGTGCGCCGCGGCGACCACGAGTTCCTGACCTCGCCGCAGGCTCGCGAACTGCTACGGCAGGAAGGGATCACCGTGCTCGGCTACGGCGACATCCGCCGCGCCTGGGCGGAACGGCGCTGAGGGCGGCAGAGAGCCCTTACCGTGCCTGGACCGGACGGCGCGCTGAGGGCGTCAGCGAGCCCCCGCCGAGGCGGGGATCGGGGCGGTGTCGGTGGCGAGCTCGGCTGCCGGTTCGCCGGGCACCGCGCCCAGCGACAGCCCCGCGGCGGGCTCGTTGTGCAGGACCATGATCAGGAGTGTGGAGACCAGCGTGGCGATGAGCACCCAGCTGACCAGGATGATGACCGTCGAGCGGCGCGGCCGGCGCCAGGCGCCGGGCTGCCCCTGAGACCTGGCCTCGCTGCGACGGACTCGTTCGTTGAACGACTCGAGCCGTGCGACGAGTCGCGGATCATCCTCGACGAGGTACTGCTCGATCTGGGCGAGCATCCGCTCCTCGTCCTGCGACCAGGCCATACGTGCACCTCCGGAACGCAAGCTCTGTGGCCTCTTCCTGCCCAACCATGAAGATCATTAGCCACGGCCTGACCAGGTAATTGCACCCTCTTTTCGGTTTGCGATCAAGCTCGAACTTTTGTTCTAATCATGGCATGCGCTGGGACAACCTGCGCCTGACCGCCGATGGTGAGGCCGATCCGTCCGTCCCGCTGTTCGCTCGCGGAGCGGTCACGCGGACGTTCGACACGCCCGAGTTCCAGGGCATGACCTTCTACGAGATCCAGGCCCGCTCGATCGTCAACCGCGTGCCGGCCGCCAGTCGCGTGCCGTTTGAGTACACGATCAACCCCTATCGCGGCTGCAGCCATCGGTGTGTTTACTGTTTTGCCCGGAAAACGCACGAATATCTTGATCTGGATTCCGGGGCGGACTTCGACTCCAAGATCGTGGTCAAGGTCAACGCCGCCGAGCTGGCCCGCAGGGAGCTGGCCTCGCCGCGCTGGGGCGGCCACCACATCGCCATGGGCACCAACGTCGACTGCTACCAGCGCGCCGAGGGCCGCTACCGCCTGATGCCCGGCATCCTGACCGCGCTGAGCGAGGCCGCCAACCCGTTCTCCATCCTCACCAAGGGCACGCTGATCCTGCGCGACCTCGATTTGCTCGCCGAGGCGGCCGAGGTCACCGAGGTGAGCGCCGCCGTCTCGACCGGGTTCGTCGATCCGGAGGCCTGGCGGGCGGTCGAAGCGGGCGCGCCCCACCCGATGCGCCGCCTTGAGGTCTGCCGCACGCTCAACGACCACGGCATCGCGTGCGGGGTGCTGATGGCGCCGGTCCTCCCCTACCTCACCGACTCCCCCGCCCAGCTCGAACGCACCGTCAAGGCGGTCGCCGAGGCGGGCGCCACGTACGTGACTCCCATGGTGCTGCACCTGCGGCCGGGGGCCCGCGAGTGGTGGCTGCGCTGGCTCTCCCGCGAGCACCCGCGCCTGGTGCCGCGCTACCTGGAGCTCTACGGGCGCGGCGCCTACGCGCCCAAGGCCTACCAGGCGGGGATCACGGCGCAGGTGCGCGAGCTGGCGGAGCGTTTCGGCGTCGGCCGCGGCGTCCCGGCGTCGGCCCGCCGCCGCCGGCTCCGCCCGGCCCCGCAGGACGGCCCAGGGCAGGGCCCGCAGCACGGCCTGGGGCACGATCTGGGACAGGGCTCGCCGCCTGAGCAGCTTCGGCTGCTGTGAGGCGCACATAGGCGGCATGTCGGGTTTCGTGCACAAATGGGTAGCAATGAGCTTGGTGCACGAATCATCGCGTGCGCTCTGTCCGTACAGGGGGGATTCCAATGGCAGACACGAAGAAGAAACCTGCCACGAAGTCGGGCAAGTCGAAGAAGCAGGCCATCAAGACGAGCCGGCAGGCCAAGGAGACGAAGAAAGAAACCAGGAAGGGCTCCGACGAGAGCTGATCTATGGTGACATGATCGGACAGCCGGGAGCCCGGCTCCCGGCTGTCGCATCGACCGTGGAGCTGCCGCGATGTCCGCCTACCTGCGCTTCCCTTCCGTGTTCCAGGACGTCGTGGTGTTCGCCGCCGAGGACGACCTGTGGATGGTCTCCGCCCAGGGCGGGCGGGCCTTCCGCCTCACCGCCGGGCTGGCCGAGGCCGGCTATCCGCGCATCTCCCCCCGTGGCGACCAGCTCGCCTTCGTCGGCCGCGAGGAGGGCCCCGAGGAGGTCTACGTCATGCCGGCGTCCGGGGGCGCGGCCCGCCGGGTGACCTTCCACGGCGCGCGCTGCACGGTGACCGGCTGGGACCCCGAGGGCCGCATCCTCTACGCCAGCGACCAGTCCCAGCCGTTCGAGGGACGCAAGTGGCTGCACCGGGTGGCGCCGGGCGAGGTGCCGGAGCGGCTGCCGTACGGTCCCGCGAACTCCATCGCCCACGGCCCTGGCGGCATGATCGTGCTCGGCCGCAACACCGCCGACCCGGCCCGCTGGAAGCGCTACCGGGGCGGCACGGTCGGCGACCTGTGGATCGACCCCACCGGCGGGGGCGAGTTCCGGCGGCTGATCCGGCTGCCGGGCAACCTCGCCTCCCCCTGCTGGAGCGGCGGGCGGGTGTGCTTCATCAGCGACCACGAGGGCGTCGGCAACGTCTACTCGTGCCTGCCCGACGGCGGCGACCTGCGCAAGCTCACCCACCACGACGACTACTACGCCCGCAACCTGTCCGGCGACGGCCACCGGCTGGTCTACCACGCGGGCGCCGACCTCTACCTGCTGGAGCCGGGCGAGCGGCCGCGCCGGCTGGAGGTGGCGCTGGCCAGCTCGCGCACCCAGCGCAACCGGCGCTTCGTCGAGGCGGCCGACTACCTGGAGAGCGCCACGCTCAGCCCGGACGGCAGCGCGCTGGCGATCACCGCGCGCGGCAAGGCGTACACGATGGCCGGCTGGGAGGGCCCCGTACGCCGGCAGGGCGCCGAGGACGGCGTCCGCTACCGCTTCCTGACCTGGCTCAACGACGGCGTACGGCTGATCGCGGCGGCCAGCGACGACGACGACGAGGAGCGGCTGGTCGTCCTGGAGAGCGGAGAGGGCGGCCCCGGCACGGAGGTCGCCCGGCTGGGCCGGATCACCGCGCTGGTGCCCGACCCGGCGCACGACCGGGTGGCCGTGGTCAACCACCGCTACGAGCTGCACCTGCTCGACCTGGCCACGGGCCGCTGCGACCTGGTGGAGGCCAACCCGTACGGCTCGCCGGAGGACCCCGCCTGGTCGCCCGACGGCTCCTGGCTCGCCTACGCCGCCCCGCTCAACGCCCAGACCACCGCGATCAAGCTGCACCATCCGGAGAGCGGGCGGACCGTGCAGGCGACCGAGCCGGTGCTGATCGACTCGATGCCGGCCTTCGACCCCGAGGGCCGCTACCTCTACTTCATCGGCCAGCGGACCTTCTCCCCCGTCTACGACCAGCTCCAGTTCGACCTGGGCTTCCCGCTCGGCACCCGCCCGTACGTGGTGGCGCTGCGCGCCGACGTGCCGGACCCGTTCGTGCCGCGCCAGCGTCCCCTGGAGCGGAAGGACGACGACGAGGACGGGGACGAGGACGAGGAGGGCGGCGAGGAGCGGCCGGAGGCGCTGCGCGTGGACGTGGACGGCCTGGCCCGCCGGGTCACCGCCTTCCCGCTCCCCGAGGGCCGCTACGAGCGGGTGGCCGGGCTGAAGGGCAAGGCGCTCATCCTCACCAGCCCCGTGGAGGGCGACAACGTCCTGCACCTGTACGACTTCGCCAAGAACGACAACGAGACCTTCGCCGAGGGCGTCACGGACTTCGAGCTGGGCCGCGACCACAGGACGCTGCTGTACCGGACCGGCTCGCGGCTGCGCGTGGTCAAGGCGGGCGAGGTGCCGGGCCACGACGACGACCGGCCGGGGCGCGAGAGCGGCTGGATCGACCTGTCGCGGATCAAGGTGTCTGTGTGCCCGGAGGCCGAGTGGCGGCAGATGTTCCGCGAGGCGTGGCGGCTGCAGCGGGAGAACTTCTGGACCGAGGACATGGCGGGGGTCGACTGGCCGGCGGTGTACGACCGCTACCAGCCGCTCGTGGACCGGGTGACGACCCGGGGCGAGTTCTCCGACCTGCTGTGGGAGCTGCACGGCGAGCTGGCCACCAGCCACGCCTACGAGAGCGGCGGCGAGTACCGCCCCGGCCCCGACTACACGCAGGGCAAGCTGGGCGTGGACTGGGAGCGCCGCGACGGCGTCTACCACATCGCCTCCCTCGTCACCGGCGACCCGTGGGACCCGAAGGCGACCTCGCCGCTCAACCGGCTCGGCCTCGACGTACGCCCCGGCGACGCGGTGCTGGCCATCGACGGCGCGCCCATCGGCGACGGCGTCGCGACCCCGAACGAGCGCCTGGTCAACCAGGCCGGTGAGGAGGTCGAGCTGACCCTGCGGCGCGGCGAGAAGGTGTTCGCGGTCACCGTGCGGACCCTGGCCGACGAGCAGCCGGCCCGCTACCGCGACTGGGTCAATCTCAACCGGGCCCGCTGCCACCAGCGCTCCGGCGGCCGGGTCGGCTACCTGCACGTGCCCGACATGGGGCCGGACGGGTTCGGCGAGTTCCACCGGGGGTTCCTCGCCGAGCACGACCGGCACGCGCTCGTCGTGGACGTGCGCTTCAACGGCGGCGGTCACGTCTCGGCGCTGCTGCTGGAGAAGCTGGCCCGGCGCCGGCTCGGCTACGACTACCCGCGGTGGGGGGCGGCGGAGCCGTACCCGCCGGAGTCGCCGCGCGGGCCGCTGGTCGCCATCGCCAACGAGTGGGCGGGCTCCGACGGCGACATCTTCAGCCACACCTTCAAGCTGCTGAAGCTGGGGCCGCTGGTGGGCAAACGCACCTGGGGCGGCGTCATCGGCATCTGGCCACGCCACCAGCTCGCCGACGGCACGGTGACGACGCAGCCGGAGTTCTCCTTCGCCTTCGACGACGTCGGCTGGCAGGTGGAGAACTACGGCACCGACCCCGACATCGAAGTGGACATCACCCCGCAGGACTACGCGCGCGGCGTGGACACCCAGCTCGAACGGGCCATCGACGTGGCGCTGGAGCTGCTGGCCGAGCATCCCCCGCACACGCCCGATCCGCGGCATCGGCCGCGTATGCAACCTTAGTCACCCCTGCGGCGTCTAATGATCATAGGTGAGGAAAGCACACCGGGGCTGAACAGTGCTTCCCGCTCACGCAAGACCGCTCAGGTGAACGCCGGCCGGCGCAGGGGCTACACGACCTCGCGTACGGCCGTGAAGTGTTGTTGATCGCTTTCTCGTTCTCAAGGGGGACCCGTACGGTGCGCGCACTCGCACGCAAGGGCAGATCGGCCGCGCTGCGGCTCTATCGGGGGTACAACCGGCGCAAGGCGCGGAGCGCGCCGCCCCCTTCGACGCAGCGGATCCACATCCTGCTGCTGCACGCCCACGGCATGGGCGGCACGATCAGGACCGTGTTCAACCTGGCCGGCTACCTGGCCGAGGAGCACGACGTGGAGATCGTGAGCATCCTGAAGGAGGCCGAGGAGCCGTTCTTCCCCATCGACCCCCGGGTGCGTTTCCGCTTCCTGGACGACCGGCTGCGGCCGAGCCGCAACCCGCTGCGCGCGCTGCTGTCGAAGCGGCCGAGCCGGTTGATCCCCCAGGAGGAGTCGGCCTACCACCGCTTCAACATGTGGACCGACCTGCAGCTCGCCCGCTACATCCGGTCGCTCGACACCGGCGTGCTCATGGGCACCCGTCCGGGGCTCAACCTCGTGATGGCCCAGTTAGCCCTGCCGGGGGTGATCACGATCGGGCAGGAGCACGTGGCGCTGCGCACGCAGCCGGAGCCGGTGCAGAAGCTCATCAAGTGGCGCTACCGCCGCCTCGACGCCCTCGTCACCCTCACCAGGGCCGACCTGAACGACTACCGCGAGGCGCTGCCGAAGAAGCCGCGCAAGCTCACCCGCATCCCCAACGCCGTGCCGCCGATGTCCGGCGACCCGTCGAAGCTGGACGCCAAGGTGGCCGTCGCGGTCGGCCGCATGACCCGGATCAAGGGCTTCCACCGGCTCATCACCGCCTGGGAGACCGTCGCCGCCGCCCACCCCGACTGGAAGCTGCGCATCTTCGGCGCCGGGCCGCAGGAGGACAACCTGCGGACGCAGATCGCCGAGGCGGGGCTGCAGGACAAGGTCGAGCTGCCGGGGCCGACCACCGACGTCGGTGCCGAGCTGGAGAAGGCGTCGCTGTACGTGATGAGCTCGCGCCACGAGGGCTTCCCCATGACGGTCCTGGAGGCCATGGCCAAGGGGCTGGCGATCGTCAGCTTCAACAGCCCGCACGGCCCCAAGGAGATGATCAAGAACGAGGTGGACGGGCTGCTGATCAAGCCGCGGACGAACGCCAACCTCGCGGCCGGCATCATCCGGGTCATCGAGGACGAGCAGCTCCGCCGCGACCTGGGCGCCGGCGCGCTGGAGAAGGCGGAGACGTACAGCGTGGAGGCGGTCGGGCGCAAGTGGGACGCGCTGCTGGCCGAGCTGCTGGCCCGCCGCGACGGCACCTACGTCCCGCGTACGGCCGAGCCGCCCGCCGAGCCATCCGTCCCGGAGGCCCCTGCGCAGGCCGTCGCCGCGCCGCGCGCCCGGCTCACGGTGGTGCCGGTCGCTCCCGAGGTCACGTCCTGATCCCGTAGACCGCAAACACTTCTTCGCGAAGAACTGTTTGCGAAGAAGTGTTTGCGGTCTAGGGTGGGGGCCATGGCCGATCCCCGGGAGAGCGGCGTCGTCGTCCTCGACGCCAAAGGGTTGCGGGCGCTCGCCCACCCCGTCCGCGTCCAGCTCGTGGAGCTGCTGCGCAAGCACGGCCCCTCGACCGCCACCCGCCTCGCCGAACGTCTCGGCGTCAACTCCGGCACCGCCAGCTACCACCTGCGCAAGCTGGGCGCGGCCGGGTTCGTGGAGGAGGACGCCGAGCGCGGCAACGCCCGGGAGCGCTGGTGGCGTTCGGTCCACCGCGTCACCCGGCTCACCGACGAAGGGCTCACCGACGCCGAGCCGGAGGCCGTGCACGCCTACATGCACTCCATCGCGGCCCTGTACAACCTGCGCACCCAGCAGGCGCTCAACGAGCTGCAGACCATGTCGCACGGCTGGCGGCGGGTGCTCGACCTCAGCTCCTTCGCGCTGCGCCTCACCGAGGAGGAGGGGTGGCGGCTGCGGGAGGAGCTGGGCGAGGTGATCGCCCGCTACCGGCGCGACGGCGAGGAGGCGCCCCCGGACGCCCGGCGGGTCGTGCTGATCACCGAGATCCTGCCCGAGCTCGAAGAAGAGCCCGAGGAGGGCTGATGGCCGCGACGGCGCTGCCCAAGCCGCTCGCGGGGGTGCTGGCGGCCGTGGCGGTGTCGCTCACCGGCACGCGGGTGTCGGCCATCGCGGTGCCCTGGTTCGTGCTGGTGACCACCGGGAGCCCGGTCTGGACGGGTGTCGTCGCCTTCGCCGAGATGGCGCCGTACGTGGTGGTCAAGCTGATGGCCGGGCCGCTGCTCGACCGGATCGGGCCGCGGCGCGTGTCGTTCGCCGGTGACGTGGTGAGCGCGGGCGCGGCCGGGGCGATCGCGCTGCTGCACGCGCTGTCGCTGCTGCCGCTCGGCGTGCTGGCCGGGCTGGTCGCGGTCATCGGGGCGGCGCGCGGGCCCGGCGACCTGGCCAAGTCGATCATGGTGCCCGAGGCGGCCGACCGGGGGCGGGTGCCGCTGGAGCGGGCCACCGGGCTGATGGGCGCGGTGGAGCGGCTGGCCCAGCTCGTCGGGCCGGTCGCGGGCGGCGCGACGGTCGCGGCGGTGGGCGCGCCTGCCGGGCTCGCGGTCAGCGCCGCGTGCTTCGGGCTGGGCTCGGTGGTGGTGGCCTGGGCGCTGCCGCGCGGCATGGGCCACCGCGCCCCCGCCTCTCCCGATCGGGAGGACGGCGGGTACTGGCGGCGGTTCGGGCAGGGGTGGGCGTTCCTGCGGGGGCAGCCGCTGCTGCTCGTCCTGATCGCCACCGTGGCGGTGACGAACCTGCTGGACGCGGCCTACGCCCAGGTGCTCGGGCCCGTGTGGGCCGAGGGATCGGGCCACGGGCCCGCCGTCTGGGGTCTCAGCCGGGGTTTCATGGGGCTGACCGCGATCGGGGGCGGGCTCGTGGCGGCGGCGCTGGCGCACCGGCTGCGGCGGCGGCCGGTGTTCTTCGCCGCGTTCCTGGTGGCCGGGCCGCCGCAGTACCTGATCCTGGCCGTGGACGGGGTGCCGGTGTGGGCGGTGATGGCGGTGTTCGGGGTGGGCGGGTTCTGCGGCGGGTTCCTCAACCCGATCCTGGGGGCGGTCGCGTACGAGCGGGTGCCCCGCGACCTGCTCGGCCGGGTGGGCGCGTTGCAGACGTCGCTGGCCTTCTCCGGGATCCCCGTCGCCGGGGTGCTGGCCGGGGCGGCGGTCGCGGCGGCCGGGCTGGCGCCGGTGCTGGTGGCCTGCGGCGTGGTCTACGGGCTGACCACCACGCTCGCGGGGCTGCATCCGGCCGCCCGCGACATGGACCGCCTCCGCGGCCAGGGCCCGCCCGCCTCCGACGCCGTCCCGGAGCCGTCCGGGAGCCCATGAGGCCGCGGGCTCAGGTGCGGTCGGCGGTCAGCGGGGCGCGGAGCAGCATCGCGGCCACCTCCGGGCCCAGGATCGGGTCGTCGCGGAAGGCCGCCACGATCGCCGAGCGCAACGCCTCCCTGCCGTCCCCTGTCGCCTTCGCCGCCCGTTCGATGAGCCCTCGGGTGTGGGCGTCGCCCCGGCCGAACACCCGCTGCAGCACCCGCGTGCCGAGGGCGACCGGGGTGCCGGCGGCCGACTCCCTGGTCCTGGCCAGCACGCTCACGCCGTAGGCGTCGATGGCGAGGGTGGCGAAGGGCATGACGTCGTCGGCGACGTCCACCGGCAAGTGCCGCGAATTCCGCATAAGACCCTCCCCTGAGGTCTGTAGGCGATGGTAGCCCGCCGACCGCCACAGGCGAGGGCATACCCTGTCGAATGTGCCTGCCCCGTACCTCACCCTCACCGCCCCCGTCGAGCACGAGACCGAGGTGCGGCGCTCGCGCTTCATCTGCGCGGTCGCGCCCGCGCGCAGCGTGGAGGAGGCGGCGGCGTTCATCGCCGGGCGGCGGCGCGAGCACGCCGGCGCCACCCACAACTGCACGGCCTACGTCATCGGGCAGCGCGTCCAGAAGGGCGACGACGACGGCGAGCCGGGCGGCACCGCGGGCACGCCCATGGTGCAGGCGCTGGTCGGGCGCGGCTACAGCGACGTGGTGGCGGTGGTGACGCGCTACTTCGGCGGCGTGCTGCTCGGCGCGGGCGGGCTGGTGCGCGCCTACGGCTCGGCGGTGACCGAGACCCTCGACCGGGCCGAGCCGGTGCGGATGGTGCCGGCCAGGCGGGTGCGCGTGGCCGTGGCGCACGACCAGGCCGGCCGGGTGGAGAACGACCTGCGCGCCTCGCGGTACGCGGTCGAGGACGTCGCCTACGCCGCCCAGGTCACCTTCAGCGTGGCGGTGGGCGAGGACGAGGTGACGGCGTTCGGCGAATGGGTGGCGACGCTGACGGCGGGCCGTGCCCGGGTGAGCGTCGGCGAGGACGTGCACGTCCCCGCCTGACGCGTCCTATCCCTCCAGGGCGTACTGCATGACGCGGAACTTGGCCTGCGCCTCGGCCAGCTCGGCGGCCGGGTCGGAGTCGCCCATGATGCCGCAGCCGGCGAACAGCCGGGCCCGCCGCCCGCGTACGAGCCCCGAGCGCAGCGCGATGCCCCACTCGCCGTCGCCGTTGGCGTCGATCCAGCCGACCGGCCCGGCGTAGCCGGCGCGGTCCATGCCCTCCAGCTCGCGGATGATCTTGGACGCCAGGTCGGTCGGGGTGCCGCCGACGGCCGCCGTCGGGTGCATGGCGGCGACCACGTCGAGCACCGACGCCCCGTCGGCGAGCCGCCCGGTGACGTGGCTGGCGAGGTGCTGGACGTTGGGCAGCACGAGCAGTTCGGGCTCGTCGGGCGTCTCCAGCGACGAGCAGAGCGGACCCAGCGCGGTGCGTACGGAGGCGATCGCGCACTCGTGCTCGTGCCGGTCCTTGGCGGAGGCGAGCAGCGCGGTGCCGCGGGCGAGGTCGTCGGCGGGGCCGGTGCCGCGCGCGGTCGTGCCGGCCAGCACCAGCGACTCGATCTCCTGGCCGGTGCGCCGGATGAGCAGCTCGGGCGTGGCGCCGACCAGCCCGGCGACGGAGAACGTGTAGCACTCGGGGTAGCGGCCGGCCAGCCTGGACAGCAGCAGCCGCACGTCGATGGCCCGCTCGGCGGTGGCGACGAGGTCGCGGGCGAGCACGACCTTCTCCAGCTCGCCGTCGCGGATGCGGGCGGCGGCGCGGGCCACCACGTGCTCCCACTCGGGCGCGGTGAGGCTGCCGTCGCCGTAGCTGATGCGGCCGGGGTCGAGCACCGGTGTGACGGTCTCCAGCGGCGCGTCGCCGATCGTGGTCAGCCAGGCGCGGCCGTCGCGGCGGGCCAGCACGGCCTGCGGCACGACGAGCACCGAGCCGTGCGCGTCCTCGTCGAAGGTGAAGCTGCCGAAGGCGACCGGGCCGGTGCCCGGCCCTCCCGCGCCGGGGACCCCGGCCCCGCCGAGCACGTCGGCCAGCCACTCGCGGGCCCAGGCGAAACGGCCCGAGCCCGGGGGCACGGCGACGCGGGCCGCCTCACCCCATCCGACGATCCCTTCGCCGTTCCTGATCCAGGCGTACGGCGACGACCTGGGCAGGGAGGCCAGCAGGTCGCCGGGATCGCCGACCGGTGTGGTGCGAACCGGCAGCGGGCGGGTTGTTCCGAGCGCGACACTCACTCAAGACATGCTATGCGTCACCTGAACATGTTCGACTCTGACCCCCGTGAATGCCACGTTAAGGCAAGCAAATCCGGAAAAAAGCGGAACGGTTGGGGGACGGGCCCGACCGGCCGGCCTTCGGGCTGTCAAGCCGCCATATGAAGTCGGTCCCGAAACGGCAGACCTGCCCGGACGCGATGGCCGGGGCCTGCCCGGCTCTCTACCTTTGGGGCCATGATCGGTCGCCTGGCCCCTGTTCTCGCCGCTGCTAGTGTCCTCACCGGTACGGTCACGGCTCCGGCCGCCGCCGCGACCTCCACCTCCTTCGCCGAGCCGGTCCCCGAGGTCATGGCCGCCCTCGGCGACTCCATCTCCACCGGCTTCAACGCCTGCGGCTGGTACGTCTCCTGCACCTCGCGCTCGTGGTCGGCGGGCGACCACGCCTCCGTCTCCAGCCACTACCAGCGCCTGTCGAAGCTTTCTGGAACGCTCCAGGGCCACAACCTCAACTTCGCCGCCCCCGGCGCGACCAGCGCCGACCTGCTCGGCCAGGTGAACAGGGCGGTCGAGGCCAAGGCCGACTACGTGACCGTGCTCATCGGCGCCACCGACGCCTGCGTGCGCACCGAGAAGGCCATGACCCCGGTCGCCACCTACCGGCAGCGCCTGGAGACCGCGCTGGACACGCTGCGCGCCGGGATGCCGGGGGCCCGGGTGCTGTTCGCGAGCGTCCCCGACCTGCGGCGGCTGTGGCAGGTCGGCAAGGACGACCCGGTCGCCCGTACGTTCTGGACGCTCGGCCGGGTCTGCCCGACGATGCTGGCCAATCCGTCGTCGACGAAGAAGGCCGACGCCGCGCGACGCGACCGGGTGCGCGCCCGGGTGATCGCCTACAACCGGGCCTCCGCCGAGGTCTGCGCCGCCTACGGCCCGCAGTGCCGCACCGACGGCGGGGCGGTCTTCTCCTTCCCGTTCACGCTGGAGCACGTCAGCAAGTGGGACTTCTTCCACCCGAGCGCGGCGGGGCAGCGGGCGCTGGCCGCGCAGACCTTCAAGAGCGGCTTCGACTGGATTGACCCCCGCTGATCATCTGCCCCCTCATCGGCACTGGGCGAGCATCGCCCTCTTGTCCGCCGGGGTGACCGGGACGCCGTACTTCACGGCGACCTGGGCGAAGCGGGTGACGTACGCGCAGCGCACCCGCCGCTGCGGCGGCAGCCAGCCCGACGGCCCGGCGGCGTCCTTCTCCTCGTTCGCGGCGCCGTACACCGGCAGCAGGTTGAGCGGGTCGTTGGCGAAGTCGAGCCGCTTCGACATCGGCCAGCGCCGCGCGCCCATGCGCCAGCCGTAGTTCAGCGGCACCACGTGGTCGACCTGCACCTCGTCCGCGCGGTTCTTCCGCCAGCGGATGATCCGGCCGGTGTAGGGGTCCTCCAGCGTGAGCGACACGACCTCGCAGCGCGAGCCGGCGCGGTACTTCACGTTCCTGCCGTCGCGGGCCAGCAGGTCGTCGCGGGTGCGGCAGCCGTTCCCCGCGTACGGCACGCCGGGCGCGGTGTCGGCCCAGTTCTCGCCGTAGCGGGTGCGTTCGTAGCCGGCGTTGGGGCCGAGCGCCCGGGTGCGCAGCCGCCGGATGAGGGCGCGTGCCTCGGCCTTGTCGGCGTCGGAGATGATGGGGGCCAGACCGGGTAAAGTGCCGCCGGTGTTGCCCAGCGGGCTGGCCGCCGTCGCCGGTGGTGTCCTGGCCGTGCCGACGAGGGAAACGACGATGATGGCTCCTGCGAGAAGGGCGAGGGCGTCCTTCGTGCTCAATCGGGCCTCCGAGCGCGCTTCCAGATCTCTAGAGAAATTCCCGGCTTGAGGTGTTCCGACACGGGAGGATTGTGTGACCGAACGCCCGATCGATCCTGACGTCGATCTCCACGTCCCGGCGCAGCGCGCCGAGCTGCACTGGCCGGTCCTGGCCGTCATCGCGGCCGGCGGGGCGCTCGGGGCGCTGGCCCGCCACGGCCTGCAGTCGGCGCTGCCGGCTCCGCCGGGCGGGTTCCCGTGGGCGACGTTCTGGGTCAATGTGTCGGGTTGCCTGCTCATCGGGGTGCTCATGGTGGTGATCACCGAGGTGCGGCCGGCGCACCGGCTCGTGCGGCCGTTCCTCGGCGTGGGGGTGCTGGGCGGGTACACGACGTTCTCGACGTACGTGGTGGACGTGCGGCGGGTGGTCGAGGCGGGCGCGCCGGTCGTCGGGCTGGCCTACCTGGCCGCCACGATGGCCGCGGCGCTGGCCGCCGTCGCCGCCGGCATGTGGCTGACCCGGCGGGCCGCCGGGAGGCGGGCGGCGGGATGACGCTGCTGCTCATCGTGGCCGGCGCGGCGGTCGGCGCGCCGCTGCGCTACCTCGCCGACCGGGCGGTGCAGGCCCGGCACGACACGGTCTTCCCCTGGGGGACGCTCTCCGTCAACGTGGCCGGGTCGGCGCTGCTGGGGTTCCTCGCCGCGCTGCCGGTGGACGGCGGGCTGATGGCGCTGGCCGGCACCGGGTTCTGCGGGGCGCTGACGACGTACTCGACGTTCGGCTACGAGACGGTGCGGCTGCTGGAGGTGGGCGCCCGCTTCCACGCCGTGGCCAACGCCGCCGCCAGCGTCGTCGCCGGGCTCGGCGCGGCGTACTGCGGCGCCGCCCTGGCCCAGGCGCTCACGTGACGCGCTCACGGTTCGACCAGGACCTCGCGCAGCAGGTCGCGGGGCGGGCGGCGGCGCCACTCGCGCGGGTAGCCGAGCGAGACCTCCTCGAAGCGGACCCCGTCGTACCGGTTGACGCGCGGGATGTGCAGGTGGCCGTAGATCATCGCGGCCGTCGGGAAGCGCCGGTGCCAGTCGCGGGTGGCGGTGGTGCCGCACCACTGCGCGAACTCCGGGTACCACAGCACGTCCGTGGGCTCGCGGACGAGCGGGTAGTGGTTGACGAACACCAGCGGCACGCCGTCGTCGGCCGCCGCCAGCCGCCGCTCGGTCGCCGCCACCCGCGCCCGGCACCACGCCTCTCTGCTCGGGTAGGGGTCCGGGTGCAGGAGGAACTCGTCGGTGCACACCACGCCGGTGCCGTGGGCGTACTCCAGGGCCTCCTCCTTGGAGTCGATGCCCGGCGGCAGGAACGTGTAGTCGTAGAGCAGGAACAGCGGCACGATCCGCACCGGCCCGCCCGGCCCCTCCCACAGCGGGTAGGGGTCCTCCGGCGTCAGGACGCCCAGCTCCCTGCACATCGCGACCAGATGCTCGTAGCGGGCCACGCCCCGCAGCTCGGGCTGGTCGCCGCGCGGCGTCCACAGCTCGTGGTTGCCCGGCGTCCACACCACCCGTTCGAAGCGGCCCGCGAGCAGCCGCAGCGCCCAGCGGATGTCCTCCAGGTTCTCGGCGACGTCCCCGGCCACCAGGAGCCAGTCGCCGCGCGCGGACGGTTTCAGCTCCTGGACGATCGCGCGGTTCTCGGCGTAGGAGACGTGCAGGTCACTGACCGCGAGCAGGCGGCCATCGGGGCGGGCGGGCAACGGGGGGCCTCCTTCCGGCTGTCACGAGCATGCCACGCGGACGCGCCTCTCCCCACCCCTGCCGGTGTGAAGATCCGGCCGGGACCCCCTAGGGCCCCGGCCGGGAGCGGCGTAATAACGGGCCGCTCCGCAGCAGCTCGCGGCCGTTCCTCCTGATCCGGTAGGTCATGCGCGCAGCCAGGTCCGCAGCGCGCCGACGGCCAGGTCCATCGCGGCCCTGGCGGCGTTGGTGCCGCGCAGCGCGTCGAGCATGACGAAGTCGTGGATCATCCCGGCCAGCCGGACCGCCGTCACGTCCACGCCCGCCGCGCGCAGCCGGGCCGCGTACGCCTCGCCCTCGTCCCGCAGCACGTCGGCCTCGCCGTTGAGCACGATCGCGGGCGGCAGGCCGCGCAGCTCCTCGTCCGTGGCCCGCAGCGGCGAGGCGTGGCTCTCGGCCCGCTGCCCGGCGTCGGTCGTGTACTGGTCCCAGAACCACTTCATGCCGTCGCGGTTGAGGTAGTAGCCCGTCGCGAAGTCGTGGTAGGACTCGGTGTCGAAGCTCGCGTCGGTGACCGGGTAGAACAACGCCTGGCCGCGCAGTCGCACGTCGCCGCGTTCCTTGGCCATGAGGGCCAGCACGGCGGACATGTTGCCGCCGACCGAGTCGCCGGCGACGGCCATCCGCCCGGCGTCGAGGCCCTTCTCACCGCCGTGCTCCGTCACCAATCGGGCGGCGGCGTAGTTCTGCTCGATCTGGGTCGGATACTTGGCCTCGGGGGCGCGGTCGTACTCGGGGAAGACCACGGCCGCCTCGCAGCGCACGGCCAGCTCGCGCACCAGGCGGTCGTGCGTGCGGGCCGAGCCGAACACCCAGCCCGCGCCGTGGATGTAGAGGATCACCGGCAGGGCGCCCGTGGCGCCCTTGGGCCTGACCAGGCGCACCGGCACCGTCCCGGTCGGGCCGCCCCGGACCTCGATCCACTCCTCGTCGATGTCCGGCTTGGGCACGCCGGACCCGGACTGGAGCTTCTCCAGCACCTCGCGGCCCTGCTCGGGCGGCAGCTCGTAGATGAAGGGCGGCTCGGAGGTCGCCTCGGCGAACTCCCGTGCCGCCTGCTCCAGCACGACCTTCCTGCTCACCGGCGACCTCCGGGCTCTCGCGTACACCTTGCCGGGGTGGTTGTGCCTCGCCCCGCCTCCAGGCACCCGCCGGGAACCGTCAATTCCCGCCCAAGAGCCTCACTCGCGCCGCAGCTCGTGCGCCAGCTCCTCCAGCTCCGCCCCGCCCGCCATGAGCGCCGTCAGCTCCTGCGGGGTGATGTCGGCCTTGGCGTACTCGCCCATGCCGGCGCCCCGGTTGAGCAGCAGGAACCGGTCGCCCACCGGGTGGGCGTGGTGCGGGTTGTGGGTGATGAAGACCACGGCGAGCCCCCGGTCGCGGGCGCGGGCGATGTAGCGCAGCACCACCCCGGCCTGCTTGACGCCGAGCGCCGAGGTGGGCTCGTCGAGGATGAGCACGCGGGCGCCGAAGTGCACGGCCCGCGCGATCGCCACCGACTGCCGCTCCCCGCCGGACAGCGTGCCGACCGGCTGGTCCACGTCGCGGATGTCGATGCCCATGGCCCGCAGCTCCTCGCGGGCCACCCGGCGGGCCTTCGCCACGTCGAAGGCGAGGCCCTTGCGCGGCTCGGAGCCGAGGAAGAAGTTGCGCCACACCGACATGAGCGGGATCATCGCCAGGTCCTGGTAGACGGTGGCGATGCCGCGGTCGAGCGCGTCGCGCGGGCTCGACAGGCGCACCTCCTCGCCGTCCACGAGCAGCGCCCCCGTGTCGTGCTGGTGAACGCCGGACAGGATCTTGATGAGCGTCGACTTGCCGGCGCCGTTGTCGCCGAGCACGCACAGCACCTCCCCGGCGGCCACGCCCATCGACACCTCGCGCAGCGCCAGCACCGATCCGAACCTCTTGCCGATGCCGCGGGTCTCCAGGATCAATGCCGCACCTCCTCGGCGTAGCGGCGCACCAGCCGGTTGGCCAGCGTGGCCAGCAGCAGCATCGCGCCCAGGAAGAACTTGAACCAGTCGGCGTCCCAGCCGAGGAAGACGATGCCCTTGTCGGCCATGCCGAAGATGACCGCGCCGATGGCTGCTCCGACGGCCGAGCCGTAGCCGCCGGTCAGCAGGCAGCCGCCGATGACCGCCGCGATGATGTAGATGAACTCCTGGCCGATGCCGATGTTGGCCTGGACCGAGGTGTAGCGCAGCGCCAGGATCGAGCCGACCAGCCAGGCGGCGAACGCCGTGGTCATGAACAGCGCGATCTTCGTCCGCGCGGCCGGCACGCCGACCGCCCGCGCGGCCCGCTCGTCGCCGCCCACCGCGAAGATCCAGTTGCCCGCCCGGGAGCGCATGAGCACCCACGTCGCCACCGCCGTCACCAGCAGCCACCACAGGATCGCCACCCGGAACGAGGTGCCGCCGAGGTCGACGGTGCCGGCCAGCAGGGCGCTGGCGCCGTCGTACCCGTCGGCCCTGCGCAGCCCGCCGACCTGGACCGTCCCGGTGATGGCCTTGGTCACGCCGAGGTTGACGCCCTGGAGCATGAGGAACGTGCCGAGCGTGACGATGAAGCTGGGCAGCCGGGTGCGGGTCACGATCAGCCCGTTGGCGAACCCGACGGCCAGCGCCACCGCCAGCCCCGCCAGCATGGCGAGCCACACGTTGAGCCCGAACCTGGTGGCCAGCGTGACCAGGATGAGCCCGCTGGTGCCGGTCAGCACGCCCGCCGACAGGTCGAACTCGCCGCCGATCATGAGCAGCGCGACCGCGACCGTCATGATGCCGAGCGTGGCGGCCGGGTCGAGCCAGTTCGCGACGCCGGCCGGCGAGCGGAACACCGGCGACTGGGCGGCGAAGAACGCGAACACCAGCACCGCGCCGACCACCGCGCCCAGCTCGGGCCGGATGAGCAGGCGGCGGGCCAGGCCGACGCGGGCGATCCGCTCGTCGGCGGCCGCCACCGTCCCTGGCGCGCTCGTCCGGCTCATCTGGTGCCCGCCTCCGCCAGCTTGGCGACCTGGTCGGCGTTGTCCTTGGTGACGAAGCCCGGCCCGGTGTTGACCGGCAGGCCGCCGCCCACGGTGTTGAGGTTGGTGGTGTAGAGGTGCAGGAACGTGATGGGCAGGTAGCCCTGGAGGTACTGCTGCTGGTCCACGGCGAACAGGACCTCGCCGGCCTTGATCGCCTCCACCACGTCGGCCGACAGGTCGAAGGTGGCCACCTTGGCGGTCGATCCCGAGTCCCTGACGGCGTCCCTGGCGGCCACGGCGATCGCCGGGTTGAGCGCCAGCACGCCGTTGACCTGCTTGTCCGACTGGAGCTTGGCGGTGACCTTGGACGTCACGTCGGCCAGGTTGCCGATGTCCACCTGGAGCCGTTCGACGGCGCCGCCGAGGGTCTCCTCGGCGCCCTTGCAGCGCTGGTCGAGGCCGACGTTGCCGGCCTCGTGGATGACGCACAGGAGCTTGGTGACGCCGGCCGCCTTGAGCTGCTCGCCCGCGCCGCGCCCGGCCACGTCCTCGGACTGCCCGACGTGGGTGAGCGCGCCGAACGCCTTGGAGGAGTCGGCCCCCGAGTTGATCGTCACCACCGGGATCTTCGCGGCGACGGCCTTGCCGATCGCCTCCTTCAGCGCGTCGGGGTTGGCCATGGAGACCACGAGGCCGTCCACCTTCTCGGCGACGGCCTGGTCGATGAGCTGGGACTGCTTGGCGGGGTCGCCGTCGCCCTGGTAGGTGACGGTGACGCCGTACTGCTCGCCGGCGGCCTCGGCGCCGTTCTTGACCACGTCCCAGAAGGCGTCGCCGGCGCCGCCGTGGGTGATGACGGCGTACCTGCCGCCGCTCTTGGCCGGGGATCCGGCCGCCGGAGCGCTGCTCGGCGCGCTCTGCCCGTCCGGGGACGGGGACGAGCAGGCCGTGAGGGCGAGGGCTCCTAACAGTGCCAGCACGATCGGGGTACGTCTCACGAGGACACCTCCAAGACCAACAGGCTTGGCCCGGTTCTACCTCAGTGTCAACGTGTCGTATAGACATCAGGACAGACGTACTTGCAGAACGGAAGACTACGTTCCCTATAATACGAGCATGACCAGCGCACCCATGAGCGGCCGCAAGGCGCAGGCCGCGCGGAACGACGAGCTGATCCTCCAGGCGGCGCGGGCGGTCTTCACCGCCGACCCCGGCGCCCCCATCGCGGCCGTCGCCGAGAAGGCGGGCGTCGGCATCAGCGCGCTCTACCGCCGCTATCCCAGCAAGGAGGCCCTGCTGCAGAAACTGTGCGGCGACGGGCTGAAACTCTACATCGAGGTCACCGAGCGGGCGCTGGCCGAGGAGGGCGACCCGTGGGAGGCGTTCGCCGGCTACCTGCGCGGCATCGTCGACGCCGACACCAACTCGCTGACGATCAGGCTGGCCGGGACGTTCCAGCCGACGGAGGAGCTGGGCCGCGACGCGATGCGGGCGGGAGCCCTGGCGACCGAGATCCACCGGCGCACGGTGGAGGCGGGCGTGCTGCGCCCCGACCTCACCACCGCCGACATCGCGCTGCTGCTGGAGCAGATCGCCTCCATCCGGGTGGGCGACGAGCGGCGGATCTCCGAGCTGCGCCACCGCTATCTCGCCCTGATGATGGACGCGCTGCGCCTGCCGCCGGCCCGCCGCGAGCTGCCCGGCCCCGCGGCGACGGACGAGGAGCTGTCCTCCCGCTGGTGGACCGGCTCCTGACGTCAGACCTCGGCGGCGAGGTGGCGGGCCAGCTCGACCGTACGGCGGGCGCGGGCCAGCACCGGCGCGTCCACGAACCGGCCGTCCGGCAGCGCCACCGCCCCGAGCCCCGCCCCTTCGGCGCGCTCGGCCGCCGCGACGATCTCCTCGGCCCTCGCGACCTCCTCCTCCCCCGGCCGGAAGGCCCGCCGGATCACCGGGATCTGCCGGGGGTGGATCGCGGTCCGGCCGAACAGGCCCGTCGCGCGCCCGGCCCGGCAGGAAGCGGCGAGCCCGTCCTCGTCCCTGACGTCGGGATACACCGACATCGGCACCGGCGGCAGCCCGGCCGCCGCCGCCGCGAGCACCGCCTGGAGCCGCAGGTGGTTCATGGCGGCCTCGTCGGTGATCGACAGCTCGGCGGCGAGGTCCTGCTCGCCGAGCGCGATCCCGGCCACGGCCGGATGCGCGGCGACGGCCGCCGCGCGCAGGATCCCGGCCGCCGACTCCAGCAGCGGGTACGCCCGCCCGTCCGCGATCCCGTCGAGCACGGCGGTGTCCTCGACCTTCGGCAGCCGTACGCCATCGGCCAGGCCGCCGACCGCCTCCAGGTCCGCCCGGCCCCGGGCCGTGGTGAGGTCGTTGACCCGGACGTGCACGGCGGCGCCGGCAGGGGGCCGATCGCGCAGGTAGGCGACGGCGTTGGCGCGGGCCTCGTCCTTGCGGGCGGGCACGACCGCGTCCTCCAGGTCGATGATGACCACGTCGGCCCCGGACGCGGCCGCCTTGGCGAACCGTTCAGGCCGGTCACCGGGGACGTACAGCCAGGTCACCGGCGGGATCACGCGATCACCCCGGCCTCGCGCAGCTCGGCCAGACGCTCGCGGGAGTAGTCGAGCTCGGTCAGCACCTCGTCGGTGTCCCTGCCGAGCGGACGCCCCGGCCAGCGGATCTCGCCCGGGGTGTCCGACAGGCGGAACATGACGTTCTGCATGGTGACACTGCCCAGCTCCTCGTCGGGCAGCTCGACGAACGTGCCGAGCGCCTCGTACTGCGGGTCCCGCGCGATGTCGGTGACGTCGTAGATGGGCGCGACCGCGGCCTGCGCCTCCTCGAAGCGGGCGATCACCTCGGCGGCGTCGCGCTCGGCGATCCAGGAGGCGACGGCCTCGTCGAGCTCGTCCACGTGCTGGACGCGGCCCTGCCCGGTGGCGAACCACGGCTGCTCGACCAGGTCGGGCCGGCCGACGAGGGTGACCACCCGCTCGGCGATCGGCTGCGCGCTGGTGGAGATCGCCAGCCAGCGGCCGTCGCGGGTGCGGTAGGTGTTGCGGGGGGCGTTGCTGCTGGAGCGGTTGCCGGTGCGCCGCGGCACCACGCCGAGCGCCTTGTACGCGGTCATCTGCGGCCCCAGCAGGGCCATGATCGGCTCGATGATGGCCAGGTCGATCACCTGGCCGCGCCCGGTGCGCTCGCGGGCGTGCAGGGCCAGCATGATCGCGTACGACATGGCGAGGCCCGCGATGCCGTCGGCGAGGGCGAGGGGCGGCAGCGTGGGCGGGCCGTCGGGCTGGCCGGTCATGGCCGCGAAGCCGCTCATCGCCTCGGCCAGCGTGCCGAACCCCGGCTGCCGCGCCATCGGCCCCTGCTGCCCGAACCCGGTCATCCTGGCCACGATCAGCCGGGGGTTGAGCTTCAGCAGGTCCTCGGGGTCGAGGTCCCAGCGTTCGAGCGTGCCGGGGCGGAAGTTCTCGATCAGCACGTCGGAGCGCTCGCACAGGCGGCGCAGGATCTCCTGGCCCTCGGCGCGCGACAGGTCGACGGCGGCGGTGCGCTTGTTGCGCGCGAGCGTCTTCCACCACAGGCCGACGCCGCGGGCCGACGCGCCGTGGCCGCGCGACGGGTCGCCGCGCCGGGGGTGCTCGATCTTGATCACGTCGGCGCCGAAGTCGCCGAGCATCATCGCGGCGGAGGGACCGGCGAACAGCGTCGCCGCGTCGATGACCCGCAGGTCGCCGAGGACTGTCATGGTTTGTAAGTTATAAGAAATATGTCATAGGTCAATTCGACGAGAACGTACGGGACACTGGACGACATGTCAGCGCTGGAGCCGCGGCCCCCCGTCAGCAAGGCCGAATACGTCTACAACACGCTGCTCGACGACATCCGCAACGCGCGCATCCCCGGCGGGACCGCGCTGCGGGCCGGCGAGGTGGCCAGGCGGCTCGGCGTGTCCGTCACGCCGGTGCGCGAGGCGCTGCGCAGGCTGGAGAAGGACCGCCTCATCAGCTATGAGGCGCACCACGGGGCGACCGTGGTGGACCTCGGCGAGGAGGCGCTGGCGGAGTACTACGGCCTGCGCGCGGTCGTCGAAGGGCTCGGCGCCCGGCTCGCCGCCGCCCGCGTCACGGCCGAGGAGCTGGCCGAGCTGCGCGAGCTGCACGCCGCCATGGTCGAGGACGCCGCGCGCGGCCGGGGCGACCGCCTGGGCGAGCAGAGCCTCCGCTTCCACCTGCGCATCGTGGACATCGGCGGGCCGGCGTTCCTGGGCGCGCACGCGCGGGCGGTGCGCAACAGCGTCCCCGTGCCGGCGGAGGCGTCGCTGTGGCTGGCGCGGGACCAGGTCCAGGCCCAGCTCGACGCGCACGAGGCCATTCTGGAAGCCCTCGCGGCGGGCGACGGCGACGCGGCCGAGCGCGTCATGATCGAGCACGTCCGGCACGCGGGCGCCTTCCGCGCCCGGACCACCTGACCCGCCCGGGAGCGCGTCGTCTCACGCGAGGTCGCGGCGGCGCAGGCCGTACCGGCCGAGGAGGAAGAGCGGGGCGGCGAGCACGGTCAGCACGGCCGTGGCGACCGGGGCGAACGCGCCCAAGGGATGCCAGGGCAGATGGGACAGGACGGAGGTGCCGGTCAGCCAGGCGGGCACGCCCGCGTACGGGCCGAAGACCTGGACGAGAGCGCTGTAGAGGAACACGGCCCAGGCGGCGGCCATGGCGCGCGGGGCAAGCCCGAACAGCGCGGCCGGGACGGCGAGCAGGACCAGCACCTCGGGCAGGCGGAGCAGGGCGGCCCCGACGACCTCGGCCACCAGGCCCGGTTCCCCGGTGGAGACGGCGGCGCCGAGGCCGAGCCCCGCGCCGTACACCGTGAGCAGGGCGACCACGCCGATCCCCGTGACCAGGAAGGACGCGGCGAACCAGGCCGACCGGCCCACCGGCCCCGCCAGCACGGGCCCCACGAGGCCGCGAGCCTCCTCGGCGCGCAGCCGGGAGACCGACAGCAGCGCGAACACGGCGGCGCAGAGGGATCCGGTGAACACCAGGAGGCTCAGCCAGCCGCGCACCACGTCCGCTCCGGCGGGGAAGACGTCCAGGTCGATGCCCACCATGCCGCCCGCCATACCCCCCATCGCCAGGCCGGCGGCGAGGAGCGCGGCCGCCCACCACCCGATGGCCGACTGTTGCAGCCGCCAGGCCAGGGCGAGCGGGGAGCGCAGCCACGACGGGCCGGCGGCCCGGCCGGGACGGGCGGCGAGCAGAGCGGCGCCGAGGTCGCGGCGGCCGGCCAGGTGGTAGGCGCCGGCGGCGAGCAGCGCGGCGAGCAGCACGGACAGGCCGAGCGGCCACCAGCGATCGCCGGCCAGCACCCGGGTCTGCTGCGACCAGCCGATCGGGGACAGCCAGAACAGCGGCCCGCCTTCCTGGTCCTGCAACGCTCCGGCGCCGCGCGTGATCCAGGAGGCGAACAGCGCCGCGCCGGCGATCCCCGCGGCGGCCCTGGGCTGCTCGGTGAGCTGCGCGGTGACGGCGGTGGCCGCGGCGAACACCAGCCCGGCCGCGGCGAGGGAGGCGCCGAACAGCAGCGCGCCCGCCGCGGGGAACCCGACGCCGATCGCCGCGCCGGCGACCAGGACGGCGAGGGCGGCGTCGGCCGCCACGGCGACGACCAGGGCGGCGGTGAGCTGAGCGTGCCGGCCGACGACGGCGGCCCTGACGAGCTCGGCCCGCCCGGTCCGCTCCTCGGCCCGGGTGTGCCGGGTGATGAGCAGGATGTTCATCAACGCGGCGGCGAGCAGGAACTCCACCCAGTAGGCGGCCAGGAAGTAGCTCTGCGAGGTGACGGCCCGCTCGCCGAAGACGGGCCCGGCGAGCACCCGCATGAACGACGCCTTGATCATCTGGGCGGCCTCCGCCCTGGCCTCCGGCGTCGGCGCGACGACGGTGGCGGCGGCGTAGTGGAAGCGCGGGACCATGACCGTGATGGCGATCAGCCAGAGGGGCGACTTGATGCGGTCCCGTCGCAGCGCCAGCCGGACCAGGGTGGCGGTGCCGGTCAGGTGGCCCCCAGTGGGGTGAGACGCGGTGGGGTGGCGTGCCGGGGGCGTGGTGCTGGTCATGCCGCCCTCGCGGTCTTCCGGGCGCCGTAGTGGCGGAGCATGAGCTCCTCCAGCGTCGGCGGATGGCTGACCAGCGAGCGGATGCCGAACGTGGTCAGATGCCGGATGGCGGCATCCAGGTGTTCGCTGTCCACGCTGAAGCGCACGCCCTGCCGCTCGGTGGTCGCGTCGTGCACGCCGGTCAGCCGGTCGAGGCCGGTGACGGGGGCGTCGGTCGCGGCCACGATCGTCGTACGGGTCAGGTGCCGCAGCCGCTCCAGCGTGCCGGACTCCACGGCCCTGCCGGAGCGGATGATGGTGACGCGGTCGGCGAGGTTCTCCACCTGGGCCAGGATGTGGCTGGACAGCAGGATCGTGTGCCCGGCCGCCTTGGCCTCGGCGACGAGCTGTTGGAAGACCACCTCCATCAGCGGGTCCAGCCCGCTGGTCGACTCGTCCAGGATCAGCAGCTCCGCCTCGGCGGCGAACGCGGAGACCAGGGCGACCTTCTGCCGGTTGCCCTTGGAGTAGGTGCGGGCCTTCTTCTTCGGGTCCAGCTCGAACCGCTCGATCAGCTCGTTCCTGCGCTTGACGTCGAACCCGCCACGCAGCCGGCCGAGCACGTCGATGATCTCGCCTCCGGTCAGGTTCGGCCACAGCTCGACGTCACCCGGCACGTACGCCAGCCGCCGGTGCAGCGGCACGGCGTCGGCCCACGGGTCGCCGCCCAGCAGCCGGACGGTGCCGGAGGTGGCCCGGACCAGGCCGAGCAGGATCCGGAGGGTCGTGCTCTTGCCTGCTCCGTTCGGGCCGAGGAAGCCGTGCACCTCTCCGGGGTGCACCGTCAAGTCGAGACCGTCCAGGGCGCGGGCCGGGCCGTATGCCTTGACCAGCCCGGACACGGCGACGGCAGGGGTCATGAGGGTCTCCTGAGGAGGTGGTGCGTGAGCGAGGGGACGCGGCCGGCGCGGGTCACGGGCGCGAACGGGTCACAGCGGCGTCGAACTCGCGGTCCGACAGCGACCTGTTGAGGTTCAGCAGGGCTTCGGCCTGCCAGCCGACCACGTAGCGGGTCTGTGGCCGGTCCGATTCGACGGCATGCAGGATCGTGGTCGCGACGACGTGCGGGTCAGAGGCGGGACTGTTCGGGTCGCTCATGGCCGCCTCCGCGGCCTGGGCCATGGTCTCGGCCATCTCGCCATAGGCCCCATGTCCAGAAATTTCCCGTAATTGGCGGGCGGAGCCGGCTTCGAAGTCCGTCCTGATGATGCCCGGCTGGATGACGACCACCTCGATGCCGAACTGCGCGGTCTCCATGCGCAGCGTGTCGGAGAACGCCTCCTGGGCGTGCTTGGAGGCGTAGTACCAGGCGCCGAGCGGCAGCGCGATCTCGCCGCCGATCGACGAGACGTTCACGATCGTGCCCGACCGCTGCTGCCGCAGGTGTGGCAGGACGAGCTGGATCAGGCGGGCCGGCCCGAACACGTTCACCTCGAACAGCTCCCGCGCCATCGTGAGCGGCGTGTCCTCGACCGCGCCGTGCACGACCGCTCCGGCGTTGTTCACCAGCACGTCGATGCGGCCGTGCGCGTCCAGGATCGTACGCACGACGCGCCGCAGGTCGTCCTCCTCGGTCACGTCCATGGCCAGGGCGTGGCCTCCCGCCTCGCGCAGCGCGCCCATGAGATGCACCCGCCGCGCGGCGCCGTAGACGATGTGGCCGGCGCGCAGGAGCTCCAGCGCGGTCGCGTGACCGATGCCGGACGAGGCGCCCGTCACCAGGCAGATCTTGACTGACATAGCTCTCCCCGTTCGTGTCTTCCTTCGTTCGCGTACGGCGAGAAGTTAGGGACGGCATCGAGGATCCGGCAAGGCGCGAACAGCGTTGTCCCAGCTCGGAGCGGTGCGGTCGGTGTGATGACGATGTCGGCAAACGCAACACCCGCACACCGCTGACGCGACGAGGTGGTCCCCGCGGGATACTGGGGGCATCCGCGACGACGGACGTGCCAGGAGACCGCATGCCGAAAGGCCACTTGTCGTACGAGGACCGCCGCACGATCGCCGAAGGGCTGCTGCACGGGCTGTCGTACGCGGAGATCGCGCGCCGCCTCGGCCGGCCGCGCTCGACGGTCGGCCGCGAGATCGCGCGCAACGGCGGCCCGTACGGCTACCGCGCGGCTCACGCTCAGCGAGCGGCCGAATGGCGCGCCCGCCGCCGGCTGCCCCCACCTCCGAGAACGCCGGCCGACAGGCCCGACCCCGAGTCGGTACGCGAGTTCGAGGAGCTGCTCACCGCGCGGCTCAGCGGCATGCCGACGATGGCGGCCAGGGTGCTGGCCTGCCTGTTCACGAGCGACACCGGCGACCTGACCGCCGCCGACCTCACCGAGCGGCTCCGCGTGAGCCCGGCGTCGATCTCCAAGGGCGTCGGCTATCTGGAGCTGATCGGGCTCATCAAACGTGAGCGCGACCACCGGCGCGAGCGGTACGTCATCGACGACGAGGTCTGGTACCACGCCTGGCAGGTCGGCACCCAGTCGATGATGATGTGGGCCGAGACCGTCCGCGTGGGCATCGGTCTGCTCGGCGACGACACCCCGGCGGGCATCCGCCTCCGGACCGCGAGCCGCTTCTTCGAGGTCCTCAGCACCGACATGGCCCTGGCCGCGGAGCACTACCGGCAGACCTTCTCCGGCAACCGCGACACCGCCGCGGGGCGGCCTCTGGACACCGCCGCGGGGCGGCCTCTGGACACTGCGCCGAGCGCGTCGCCGCCTCCCCCGCGCCCGGTATCGTCGGGGCCATGATCAACGGGGTTCTGTTCGACCTGGACGGCACGTTGCTGGACCACCGGGCGGCCGCCGACGCCGCGATCGCGGACTGGCTCGCGGCGCGTTTCCCCGGCCATCCGCGCCAGGCCGAGGCGCCCGCGTTGTGGGCCGCGCTGGAGGGCCCGTACCTCGCGCGCTGGCAGGCGGGCGAGTGCACGGTGCAGGAGCAGCGCCACCTGCGCCTGCGTGCCCTGTGCCGGGAGCTCGACGTGCCCGAGCCCGGGCCGGACGACCTCGACGCGGCCTACGCCGACTTCGCCGCCCGCTACCGGCGGAGCTGGACCGCCTTCCCCGACGCGGCGGCGGCGGTGGCCGCACTGGCCGGGCCCTCGGGGCCGGCGCTCGGCGTGCTGACCAACGGCACGCAGCCGATGCAGGAGGCGAAGGTCCGCGCGATCGGCCTGGCCGGGCCGCTGCGTACGGTGCTGACCGGCGAGGTGCTGGACGGGCACTACAAGCCGTCGCCGGCCGCCTACACAGGCGCCGCCGCGGCCCTCGGGCTGGCGACCGAGGAGGTGCTGCTGGTGGGCGACGACATCGTGCGGGACGTGACGGCCCCGGCGGTCACCGGCATGCGCTCGGTCTGGCTCGACCGGCTCGGCGTGGAGGAGGCGCCGGCCGGCTTCCCGCGCATCACCACGCTGGCCGAGCTCCCCGCCCTCGTCGCGTCACTCCGCTGAGGAGAGGGCACTGAGGAGGGGCCGGACGCGCCGGACGGTCAGGGCGCGTGGGGCGGTGAGGCGCGCCGGACGGTCAGGGCGCGTCGGGCGGTGAGGCGCGCCGGACGGTGAGGCGCGTGGGGCGGTCAGGGCGCGGCGCGGCGCGGGCGGCTGCTCACCTCGGCCAGGGCGGAGCCGGCCAGGTCGAAGCCGCCGACGTGCGCCAGATAGTCGCCCTTGGCCAGGGGGTCGCCCAGATAGACGCCGCCCGCCTGGCGCACCAGCAGCGCCCCGGCGGCCACGTCCCAGGGGCTGGACAAGGTGCCGTAGGTGGCGTCGGACCAGCCGGCCGCGACGTGCGCCAGGTTGAGCGCCGCGCTGCCCGGCCGCCGGATGGTGGCGAACGAGCGCAGGAGACGCCCGTAACGCAGCAGCGCCTCATCCCCCTCGGCGTCGAGGTCGCCCGGCTGCGGGTAGGAGCACAGCAGCACAGCCTCGCGGTCGCGGGTCGCGCCCCGGCTGCGGATCGGCTCGCCGTTGCACCAGGCGCCCTCGGTGCTCGCGGTGAACGCGTCGTCGCGCACCGGGTCGTAGACCACGCCCGCCACCAGCTCGCCGTGCACGGCGGCGGCGATGGAGACGCAGAAGAAGGGCAGGCCGGCGGCGAAGTTGGCGGTGCCGTCGATCGGGTCGACGTACCAGACGAGGTCGCCGGAGCCGGTGGCCCCGCCCTCCTCGCCGACGACGGCGCTGCCGGGGGCGCGCGCCTCGATGACCGCGCGGATCTCCTCCTCGGCGGCCCGGTCGTGCTCGGTGACGGGGTCGTGGAAGTCGCGTTTGGTGTCCACCTCGGGCCGGGACCGGAACGCCTCGCGCAGCCGGGGGCCGACGGACCTGGCCGCCTCGGCGGCGGTGTCGAGCAACTCTGTCGCATCCATCGTCCCCACCCTAACGTGCCGATCGTTTGTCATGACATTCTGACCTCGGTTAAGCTGATCAGCATGACCGCGAATCTGGCGATCGACCTGGATCGATCCAGCCCCGTGCCGCTCTATTTCCAGGTGGCCGAGCAGATCGCCGAGGCCATCCGGCGAGGCGACCTGCCTCCTGGCTCGCGGCTGGACAACGAGATCCTGCTGGCCGACCGGCTCGGCCTGTCGCGGCCCACGATCCGCCAGGCGATCCAATACCTCGTGGACAAGGGCCTGCTGGTCCGCAAGCGGGGCGTCGGCACGCAGGTGGTGCACGGCCAGGTCAAGCGCTCGGTCGAGCTGACCAGCCTCTACGACGACCTGCGCCGCGCCGGCCAGGAGCCGGCCACGCAGGTGCTGGCGCTGGAGCCGCGCACGGCCGACGAGGACGTCGCCGCCGTGCTCGGCGTCGAGCCGGGCTCGGACATCCTCTACCTGGAGCGGCTGCGCTTCGCGGCGAGCGAGCCGCTGGCCGTGCTGCACAACTGGCTGCCGCCGGGCCTCGCCCAGCTCACCCGCGCCGACCTGCAGACCCGCGGCCTGTACGAGCTGCTGCGCGGCGCGGGCGTGCGCATGCGGGTGGCCAACCAGCGCATCGGGGCCCGCGCCGCCTCCCAGGCCGAGGCGCGGCTGCTGGCCGAGCGCCGCGGCGCCCCGCTGCTCACCATGGTCCGCACCACCTACGACGACCAGGGCCGGGCGGTCGAGCACGGCTCGCACGTCTACCGCGCCTCGCACTACTCCCTGGAGGTCACGCTCATCGAGCGGTGAGCCGTGCCCCGCGTCATCACTCGGCCGGCGGGTGGCGGCGGACGATCACCAGGGCGACGTCGTCCTCCCGCGCGCCGAAGGTGTCGATGAGCCGGCCGGCCGCCTCGTCCATGTCGTCGCCGATCTCCTCGGCGGCGCGCCGGGCGATCTCCAGGCTGTCGTCCAGATACTTGTCGCGGTCCTCCACGAGCCCGTCGGTGAACATCAGCACCGCCCCGCCCGGCGGCACCACGACCCGGTCGATCCGGTAGACCTCCTCGGCGACGCCGAGGAGCAGGTTGCCGAAGCGCTCGTGGTAGCGGGCCCCGCCGTCGCCGTCGAGCAGCAGCGGCGGGATGTGGCCCGCGTTGGCGATCTGCGCCTCGCCGGTCACCGGGTCGAGCAGCGTGAGGCACACGGTCGCGGTCATCCGCGGGTGGTAGCGGCGCAGCACGTCGTTGAGCAGCGACAGCGACTGGTCGAGCTCCACCTTGCCGATGAGCGAGGCGCGCAGCGCGTGGCGCAGCTCGGCCATCACGGTGGCGGCCAGCAGCGAGTGCCCCTGGACGTCGCCGACCGCGACCAGGACCTGCTCGCCCAGCTGCAGCACCTCGTAGAAGTCGCCGCCCACCTCGACGTTGTCCACCGCCGGCTGGTAGCGCCAGACGATGTCGAGCCCCGGCACCTGGGGGACGCGCGAGGGCAGCAGGCTGCGCTGCAGCGTCAGGGCGATCGCGTGCTCCTCGGCGTAGGCGCGCAGCGCCTCCACCGCCAGCGCCACGGCCTGGCCGAGCTGGCGCAGCATGCTCAGCTCGTCCTCGTCCAGCTCGGGGTCCGGCTCCACGCCGAGCAGGACGGGCGGCCGGTCGCGTTTGGTGCGCGACAGCACGGCCGTGATGTCGAGCCGGGACGGGGTGTCGGGCGCGATCCCCGACCAGTAGTCGTGCGGGATGATGAGGAACTCGGTGCCGGCCCGCTGGCCGAGGGCCCGCTCGCCGAGGAACTGCAGCACGGGCGGCTGGACCGTCCTGAACGTGGGGGTCCCCTCTGGCGGCAGCGCGGTCAGCCTGCGGGTACGCCCGTCGGGCGCGAGAGCCACCACCCCGGCACTGCGCCCCAGGATGCGGCTGGTGCCCGAGACGGCGGTCGACAGCAGCTCGTCGAAGGTCTGGGCGGCGTTCATGGCCAGCGTGAGGTCGGTGAGCGCGCCGAGGCGGGCGGCCAGGCGCTCGGCCCGCTGCCGCGCCCGGTGGTAGCGCAGGGCCGCCTCCACGGTGGCGACGAACTCGTCCGGCTCGACCGGCTCGGCCAGGTAGCCGTCTGCGCCCCGGTGCAGGCCGAGCGCCCGGTCGGCGGCCGTGATGGCCGCGCCGGAGATCTGGATCACGGGGATCGAGGACGTCGCGGGGTCGCCCTTGATGCGCTCGCACACCTCGTAGCCGGAGATGTCCGGCAGCCGGACGTCGAGCACCACCAGGTCGGGATGGAGCTCGGCGATGCGCTGCAGCGCCTCCAGGCCGCCGGTGGCCTCGACCACGGCGTACCCGGCCCGGCGCAGCCAGCTGGACAGGATGTAGAGCTTGGTCGGGGTGTCGTCGACGACGAGGATCGTCGCCTCCTGCGGCGTCGCGTCACTCATCACGGCTCCCCAGTGCCTGGCGGATGGCGTTCAGCAGCACGTCCCTGCGCAGCCCCTGCTTGCCGAGCACGGCCTCGGCCCGCTCGGGACGCCGGTGCGCCTGCGCCAGCGTGACGATGATCACGGGGACGTTCCGCAGCCGTTCGTCGTCGGCCATGCGCTGCAGGACGGCCGTGCCGTCGAGGCCGGGCATGAGCAGGTCCAGCAGGGCCAGGTCGGGCGGCGCCGCGGCCATCGCGGCGAGCGCGGCGGCGCCGTCGGGCGCCTCGTCGATGTGGGCGGCGAACCCGGTGAGCATGCGCCGCACCCCGGCGCGGAAGTTCTCGTCGTCGTCGGCGACGAGGATGCGCTGGGCGACGGGCACGTCGTGCGACTCGTACGGCAGCCGCAGCACCGCCGTGGTGCCCTCCCCCGGCGTGCTGGCCAGGGTCAGCGTGCCGCCCATCGCCTGGGCCAGCCGCCGCGCGTACGCCAGGCCCAGGCCGGTGCCCTTGGCGCGGGTCTGCGCCGGCCCCGGCACCTGGTAGAACTCCTCGAAGACCCGTTCCAGGTGCTCGGCCGGGATGCCGATGCCCGTGTCGGAGACGGTGAAGACGGTCTCGCCGGCGGCCGGGTCGTGGGCGATCTCCAGCACGACCTCGCCCTCCTGGGTGAACTTCAGGCTGTTGGCCAGCAGGTTGCGCAGGATCCTGGTGAGCATCGCCTCGTCGGCCGGCATGGTGAACGGCGGCGGCGGGACGACGACGCGCAGCGTGACCCGGTCGGTGCTCTGCGACGGCCCCACCGTCATGCGCAGCCGTTCGGCCAGGGCGACGAGGTCGACGGTGGTGAACTGCGGGTCGAGCCGCCCCGACTCGGCCTTGCCGATGTCGAGCAGCTCGCTGACCAGGGCCAGCAGGGTCTCGGCCGAGGAGCCGATCAGCTCGATCTGCCGCGCCTGCTCCTCGCCCAGCGGGTCCCCGCCGGGGCCGGTGAGCAGCCGGACCAGGCCGATGATCGAGTTGAGCGGCGTGCGCAGCTCGTGGCTGACCGTGGCCCAGAACCGGTTCTTGGCGTCGCTGGCCTCGCGCAGCTGCATCGACTTCTCGTCCAGCTCGGCGTAGAGGGCGACGACGCCGCGGTTGGTCTCCTCCAGCTCGGCGGAGAGCTGGTTGTACAGCGCCATGACCCCCTGGTTGGTCTCCTCCAGCTCGGCGTTGAGCTGGCGGACCGCCTCCAGGGTCGAGGCGAGCTCGTGGTTCTGCTGGCGCAGCTCGTCCAGCGCGCTGGACGGCGCCATGGCGTTGACCTTGGTGCGGATCTGCGCGACCGACAGCGCGGACGCGCTCGCCGGCAGCCGCTTGCGCAGGACCACCCGGCCGCGCTCGCCGGCGTCGACCACGTCCATGAGCCGCCCGGCCATGGTCACGCCCTCGGCCACGTGGCGGGCGGCGGCACCGGGGAAGCTCACCTCCATCACGAGGTCGTCGAAGTCGAGGGCGAAGGCGACCACCATGCCGGACGCGCCCTCGATGACGATCTCCCTGCCCAGCTCGCTGAGCGCGGTCGCCACCCGGATCTGATCCTGCTGGGACATGCCGAGCGCGGCGGCGACCTCGCGGCCCACCTGGCGCATGGCGAAGACGTCCTGCTCGCCCGCGACGGTGACCGTGGTCAGCTGAGCCGCCCTCACGGCGCCCTCCTCCTGAGGCCGCGCGTCATGGAGCCGTCCTCACGGCGAGCACGGCCGCGTCGTCCCTGCGCGTGCCGGCGTCCCGCAGCAGGGTGGCGGCCACGACGACCGGGGAACGGGAGGCCAGGCCGGGGAAGGAGACCGGGTCCCACCGGTCGGAGAGCCCGTCGGAGTGCATGACGAGCACGCTGTGCGGCGGGACGGCGTACTCGTACTCGCGCAGGCGGCTGCGCTGGTGCCCGGCGATGCCCGGCACGGAGATCATGCCCTGGCGGCCCTCGGCGTGCACGATCCAGCCCGAGACGTTGCCGAGCCCGGCGTAGCGGACCACCCCTCGCTCACGGTCCAGCCGGGCGAGGGCCACGGCGCCGCCCCTGGTGCCCGTCAGCGCCTTGTGGATGCGCTCCAGCAGCTCCAGCACGGGCAGGTGGTGCTGCTGCTCGAAGACCCGCACGGCCTCGCGGGAGGCGGCGGCCGCGGCGGGGCCGTGGCCGAGGCCGTCGCACATCAGGCAGATGGCCGTGCCGCGGCTCTCGACGTACGCGAAAGCGTCGCCCGAGACGACCTCCTCCCCGATGGGGCGGGTCAGCCCGCTCACCCGGGAGTCGGGGGCCGGCACGTCGGTGGCGGTGAAGCACATGGTCACCACCGTGCCACGTCCGGGCAGGGAATAGACCTCGTGGGCCGAGGCCATCCTGGCGATCCCGCCGAGACCGACGCCGAGCGTGCCCGCGGTGGAGTAGCCGTCCCGCACGGCGCTGCGCACGTCGCGCATGCCCGGCCCCTTGTCCAGGGCGACCACCTCGACGGCGGACGCCGCCTCGGGGTGGGCCCGGATCAGCATCGTGCCCTCGACCGCGTGCTTGACCAGGTTGGAGGCCGCCTCGCTGACGGCGACGGCCACCCGCCCGCGGTCCTGCTCGTCGAAGCCGCACGCCTCGGCCAGCGTCGTCGCGGCCCTGCGGGCCGCCCCGATGGCGCTGGCGTCCTCGATGCGGACCCAGGGCTCGTCCCCGGAGCGGATCATCTCGCCCACTTGATCACCGTGACCCGCGTCCCTTCGCCGGTTCTGGACTCCAGGTCGAACTCGTCCACCAGCCGGCGTGACCCGCTCAGCCCCAGGCCGAGGCCGCCGCCCGTGGACCAGCCGTCGGTCAGGGCCAGGTCCAGGTCGGGGATGCCGGGACCCTCGTCGGTGAAGTCCAGGCGCAGTCCGTCGCGTACGCCGTTGTTGACGACCTCGATCCGCACCCGGCCGCCCCCGGCGTACATCAGGGCGTTGCGGGCGAGCTCGCTGGCCGCGGTGACCACCTTGGTCTGGTCGACCAGCGACAGGCCTACCTGCTGGGCGCTGTTGCGCACCTGCTGGCGCACGATGACCACGTCGCTGTTGCCCGCGATGGGGAGCTCTAGAACGGGCGTCACTCCGGCACCGCTGCCGGGTCAGCTCCGTCGCGTTCCTTGAGCATCGCGACACCCTTCTCCAGGTTGAGCGCGGTGCGCACGCCGCCGAGCGACAGGCCGAGCTCGACCAGTGTGATCGCGACCGCGGGCCGCATGCCCACGACGATCGTCTCGGCGTCCAGCATCCGCGAGATCGACGCGATGGTCGAGAGCATGCGCCCGATGAAGGAGTCGACGATCTCCACGGCGGTGATGTCGATGATCACCCCGCGGGCCCGGCTGTCGACGATCGCGTCCGCCAGGTCCTCCTGCAGCATGAGCACGCTCTGGTCCTGCAGGTCGATCTGGATGGAGACGATGAGGAGGTCGCCGAGCTTGAGAACGGGGACACGTTCCATCAGGCCCGCTCCAGCCCGACGACGACGTGCTTGTCGGCCCGCTGCGTGACCTGCACGCCGCTCTTGCGCAGCGCGTAGGCGAGGGCGTCGGCCAGGGAGGACTTGGTGACGATGTCGCCGAACTCGATGCCGAGGGTGACGATCGTGTGCGCGATCTGGGGGCGGATGCCGGAGATGACGCACTCGGCGCCCATGAGCCGGGCCGCCACCACGGCCTTGAGCAGGTGCTGCGCCACCTGGGTGTCCACGGCCGGCACGCCGGTGATGTCGATCACGGCGTGCTCGGAGCCGGTCTCCACCAGGCCCTGGAGCAGCTTCTCCATGACGACCTGCGTACGGGCCGAGTCGAGCGTGCCGACCAGCGGCACCGCGAGGATGCCGTCCCACAGCTTGACCACCGGCGTGGACAGCTCCAGGAGCTGCTCGGCCTGGTCGGTGATGATCTTCTCGCGGGCGCTGACGAAGGTCTCGAACGTGAACAGGCCCAGGTCGTCGATGTGCCGCGCCAGCCAGATGTAGCCGCGCAGGGTCTCGACGTCGTCCTCCGCCTCGACCAGCCCGTACACCGCCTCCTTCAGGCTGAACACCACGGCGGCGGTCTCCGCCGGTGTGAAGCCCTCCCTGGCCTGCGCCCGCGACAGGTCGGCGAGCAGGCCGCGCAGGTCGGAGGCGTCCCCTCCCTCACCGATGAACTGCATCAGGGCCTGGTAGATCTCGCGCAGCCGCCCGGCCAGGACGCTGCGGTCGGCCCTGCCACCGACGGTGGCGCCCGCGAGGTCGATCCAGCGCTTGAGGACGGTCTCCTCCTGCGCCCGCAGGAGTTCCGCCACGCGGAGCTGGCCGGCGTCGCCGTGAGCTGTCAAGGTGTGCTCCCGAAGATGGGGTGTTTTGTCATGAATCGACACGAAGGCTACCGGGCTTTTCGCTCCGCCTCTATGCGTTCCCGTCGGCGGCGCGCCCGGAAGCCGGTATTTCGCAAGCGCTGATCAAGCGGCATGCAAACCACCTTGCCTAGAAAAGGCCAGGAAGGTCGGAGAACAGGAAGAACGGGGAAAGACAGTGAGCTCCGTAACGTGGCTGCCGCTGACGATCGCGGGTGTGACGATGCTCATCACGGCCGGGGTCTGGGTGCCCATCGCCGTCGCGGCGCGGGCCGGGCGGCAGCTGCTCGCCACCGGCGTCCCCACGCAGGCCGTCGTCGAGTCCGTGACCGACACCGGCATGTCGGTCAACGAACGGCCGGTGGTGCGCTTCGTGCTCGCCGTACGCGGCGCGGACGGCGAGGTCTACCGGGTCACGCACCGGCAGTCGGTGCCGCGCATCCCGATGGGGATCCTCGCGCCCGGCGCGGTGCTGCCGGTCAGGGTGGACCGGCAGCGGCGCGAGCGCGTACGGATCGACTGGGCGGCCTGGCAGCCCGCGCCCGGCGCGTACCCGGCCCCCTACCCCTACAACATGCCCCGATAGCCGCGGCGGCTCAGACCCGTTCCAGCTCGATGACCACCACCGAGGCGGGCTGGAGCGCCGGCGCGGGCAGCCCCAGCTCGGCCAGCGCCGCCCCCGGCAGGCGCACCGGTCCGTCCGCCCACGACGGCATGAGCGCGGAGCCGGGCACCGGCCCGGCCACGCGCACCTCGTAGCGGGCGGCCGGGTCCAGGCCGGGCAGCCGCAGCGGCGCGGGGGCCGACTCCGGCCGCGAGCTCAGCTGCGCGTAGCCGAACACCGCCCGCTCCGGCAGCACCACCCCGTGCAGCAGCGCCGACGGGTCGGGATGGTCGGCGCGGACCACCCGCCCGGCGTGCAGCACCGGCCGCAGCCGCTTGTGCAGCGCGATCCAGACGCCCAGCTCCTCCAGCTCCGCCTCGCTCGCCGAGGTGAGGTCCCACTCCACACCCATGTGCCCGAACAGCGCGGTGCCCGCGCGGAAGGCCAGCGGCAGCGACCGGCCGGTGATGTGGTCGCGCGGCGCGCCGACGTGCGCGCCCATGCGCTCCGGCGGCACCAGCAGCCCGGTCCAGCGCTGGATGGCCTGCCGGTCGAGCGCGTCGTTGCTGTCGGAGGTCCACACCCGGTCGGTACGGGCCAGCACCCCGTAGTCGACGCGGGCGCCGCCCGACGAGCACGACTCGATCTCCAGCCCCGGATGGCGGGCGCGCAGCTCGTCCAGCAGGCGGTAGGCCGCGAGGGTCTGCACGTGCACGCCGGGCACCCCGTCGTGGACGGGCTCGGCGATGTCGCGGTTGTGGTCCCACTTGATGTAGTCGAGGGCGTACTCGTTGATCAGCGCGTCGATCCGCTCCAGCAGGTACGCGTACGCCTCCGGCCGGGCCAGGTCGAGCGTCTGCTGGTTGCGGTGCGGCGGCGGCAGGCGCTCGGCCCGGCCGAGGACCCAGTCGGGGTGGGCGCGGGCCAGGTCGGAGTCGGGGTTGACCATCTCAGGCTCGAACCACAGGCCGAACTGCATGCCGAGCCCGCGCACCCGCTCGGCCAGCGGGTGCAGGCCGTGCGGCCAGACGCCCTCGTCGACGTACCAGTCGCCGAGGCCGGCCCGGTCGTGGCGGCGGTGGCGGAACCAGCCGTCGTCGAGCACGAACCGCTCGATCCCGGCCGCCGCGGCCCGCTCGGCCAGCTCCAGCAGCCGGTCCAGGCCGTGGTCGAAGTAGGTCGCCTCCCAGTTGTTGAGCGTGACCGGCCGGACCGGCAGCGGCCGGGCGGCCCGCAGGTGGTCGTGCAGCCGGGCGCTCGCGGCGTCCAGGCCCTGCGCCGACCAGGTGAAGTAGACGAGCGGGGTGCGGTAGCTCTCACCCTGCCGCAGGACGATTTCGCCGGGCTCGGGCAGCTCGCCCGCGCCCAGCAGCGCCGCCCCCTCCTGCAGGCGCTCGGCGTAGTGGACGTGGTCGCCGCTCCAGCCCGCGTGCACCGCCCACACCTCGCCGGAGCGGAAGCCGAAGCCCTCGGTGCCCGCCACGAGCAGGCCGGTCGCGTCGTGCCCGGTCCGGCCGCGCCGGTTCTCCCTGCTCCACACGCCGTGCGCGAACGCCCGCCGCTGCGGCACCTTCTCCAGCGCCCAGCGCCCGGTGAAGTCCAGCAGCTCGCCGGCCCGCGCCGGGATCGGCAGCGCGCACACCAGGCTCGCCAGCCGGTACGGCGAGGCCGCCGTGTTGGTCACCGTGTGCCGCAGCGTCACCACCCCGTGGGCGTCCATGCCCAGCTCGCTCACCAGCGCCAGGCCCGCCCGCTCGTCGGCCGCGGTGATCGTCACCGTGCCGCCCCTGCCCGGCTCCGCCGCGACGTCCGCGCCGCCCAGGGTCCAGCGCACCGGCCAGTGCTCGCCGTCGCGGGAGCCCGCCAGGCCGGGGCGGCCGTACCAGCCGTCGCCCTGCGCGGGCAGCAGCGGCGGCGCGCTCACCAGGGACGCCAGCAGGGGAAGCAGCTCGGCCCCGTCGTCCGTGCCGGGCGCGGCGCCGAAGTGGCGGACGCGGGGCAGGCCGGGGCCGGAGGCGTCGAGCAGGAGGGCGACATCCGCGGCGGACAGCATCAGGTAGGACAAGCCGGGCTCCTTACGCAACAGGCACAGGGGGTGTGACGCGCGGAAAGACGCTATCGAACCCGGCTCCGCCGGGGCGAGGGAAGGCCCCTCCGGCGGGCGGTCGCCGGAGGGGCCTCGATCAGGGCGGGGACGGCGTTCAGACGGAGATCCGCCCGGCGCCCGCGCCCGCGGTCACGATGGACTTGACGTTGCAGGGGGTGTCCAGCGTGTAGGAGTAGGGGATGGAGGCGACGCTGCCGCCGGCCTGGCCGCTGCCGGAGTTGACGAAGCAGTTGTTGCGCGCCACCAGGTTGCCCGGGCCGGAGTCGCCCTCGCCCCGGTGGAACGGGTCGTCGGTGTTCTCGAAGTAGTTGCCCTCGACCAGCACGCCCGCCTCCTGCGTCGAGGCCACGCCGTAGCTGCCGATGTTGCCGTAGAAGTTGTTGTAGACGTGCACCGGGTTGCCGAAGCGCACCCGCGGGTGACGCTGGTTGGTGCCGTCGAACCAGTTGTGGTGGTACGTCACCCGCAGGTGGCCGCGGTCCTCCGAGCCGTTGCCGTCGTCGTGACCGAGCAGCATCGTCTTGTCGTGGGAGCTGACCCTGTTCCAGGAGATGGTGACGTAGTCGCTGGCCCGCTTGACGTCCACCGCGCCGTCGTAGCCGTTGCTGAAGCTGTTGTGGTCGATCCACACCCGGGTCGAGTACTGGACGTTGATGGCGTCGTCGTTCCAGTTCCTGAAGGTGAGGTTGCGCACGATCACGTTGGACGCCTTGGAGATGTTGAGCCCGCAGCCCGAGATGACGGCGCCGGAGTTGCCGATGATCGTCTTGTTCGAGCCGACCTTCAGCATGCCCGAACAGGAGATCGTGCCGGAGACCCGGATCACCCCTGAGCCGCTCGCGGACAGGGCGCTGGTCAGGGCCGAGGAGGAGGTGACGGTGGTCGGGCTCGTGCCGCCGCCGCCCGTGGTGCCGCCGCCCTGCGTGGCCCAGCCGACCAGGTCGTTCGGGGCGCTGCCGTTGGCGTTGGCGATCCTGACGGTGCCGCCGGACCCGGTCACCGTCCAGGTCTGGGACGAGCCGCCGGCGCAGCTCTCCTGCGCGGCCTTGCCCGCGGAGGTGCTCGCGCCCTCCACGCCCGCGCACTTGCCGCTGTGCGCGTTCACGAGCGTGTACGCTCCGGGCGCCGGAGCGGCGGCCGCCGCCGAGGCCATGACGACGCCGGTCACCGCGGAGGCGGTGAGGGTGACGACGCCCGTGAGGACCGCGCCCGTTCTGCCGATGGATGTGTGTCGCACGATTCTGCTCCTTGCTGGCCCTAGCGGACCGTCAGGTCCGCGAATGGTGTCCCCCCAGCGAGCATCCGTTCACATACGTGATCGACGTACGTGAGAGCGAACACGCCACAACATAGGTAAGCGCTTTCCGACTGTCAAACGTCACTGAAACTTTCATGACAGCAGCTTGTCGGGATCGATGATCCGCTTTGTGACCTGCGGCGAGTCCGATGCGTGCATCGACTGTGGCTGTGCGTGCGGTAGCCGGCTCCTCCGGCGATCGTTTAGGTTAGGCTCGCCTAATTTTGTTGGAGGAGTCGGGGATGAGCTCGCCGTTTCACATGTTCCACGTCCAGGTAGACCGGCTTGAGCGGCTGAGCCCGTCGTTCCTGCGGGTCACGTTCACCGGGGACGACCTCGGCCATTTCGCCGACAACGGCTACGACCAGCGGATCAAGCTCATTCTGCCGCTGCCGGGCTGCGGGCTGTCGTACCTGCCGTCCGGGCCGGACTGGTACCAGCAGTGGCGGCAGCTCGAGGACACCAGGCGCAACCCGATCCGCACCTACACCGCGCGACAGGTGCGGGCGGACGTCAGGGAGCTGGACGTTGACGTCGTCATGCACCCCGACGGCGGGCCGGTCGCCCAGTGGGCGGAGCGGGTCCAGCCCGGCGACGAGGTCGCGATCCTCGGGCCCGACGCCCGCTACGACGGGGTGCACGGCGGGCTGGAGTTCCGGCTGCCCGCCGGCAGCACGACCGTGCTGCTCGCCGGCGACGAGACCGCCGTGCCCGCCATCTGCTCCGTCCTGGAGCGCCTGCCCGCCGGGGTCACCGGCGAGGCCCTGCTGGAGGTGCCCTTCGACGACGACGCCCTGCCCGTCGAGACCTCCTGCTCGGTGCGCGTCGGCTGGCTCCCCAGGAACGGCGGCGAGCGCGGCGCCCAGCTCATCCCCGCCGTCCAGGCCGCCGCCGGGCGGCTGCTGACGTCCCCCGGCGCCGGCCCGAACGGCTTCAGCGACGTGGACGTGGACGCCGAGGAGCTGTGGGAGGTGCCGGAGGAGGACGCCGCCGACCCGCTGTACGCGTGGCTGGCGGGCGAGGCCGGCGTGATCAAGACGCTGCGGCGTCATCTGGTGGGCGAGCGGGGGATGGATCGGCGGGCGGTCGCGTTCATGGGGTACTGGCGCGAGGGTCGCGCCGAGGGCGGCGGCTGACGCCGGCTCAGGCTGGGGCGCAGGCCGTCGTCACGGTGTGGCGCTCCTGCTCGGTCGGGGGGCGTACCCAGGTGAGGCCCGGGCCGCCGGCGGCGAGCATGCCGGGCACGACCTCGCCCAGCACCTCCCCCGGCGTCGCGTCGGGCCGCTTCTCGCGCGCCTCCGCGTACAGGTCGAGCACCCGCCCGAGGTCCAGCATCAGCGTGTTGCGGCCGGACGCCTCGGCGTCGGTGACGGTGACGAGCAGGGACGCGCCGTCCGCGAATCCCTCGACGCCGGCCGCGCCCGGCGGGCACACCACCGCCCGTACGGCCTCGGCGAAGGCCGTACGGTCCATGCCGTCCACCTCGTCCGCCGG